>JALOPI010000012.1 GCA_025453975.1 Syntrophobacteraceae bacterium | reverse complement strand
CCCCGCTCACTGGAGCTCCGGGCAGCAGGACCTGAAGAGTGCCCGCACCCGTCGGCGCATCACCAGCAGGTCCTGCCATTCCTCGAGACGAGTCTCCTCTGGGGAGGGAGGCCAGTGTCCGCTGGCCTTCATCTCCATGAAGGTCGACTCCTGGATCCGGGAGGAGGCCTGCCCCGAGTGGAGCCGCAGCCGATGCTCCAGGGCCCTCAAGGTCCGAAAAGCCAGCACCGCATCCCTGATCACCGCCGGAGCCGGGTCCAGGCAGGCCAGGGCGGGCTCCAGGGCATCCCGTACCGACCGGGCTCTCAGAGCCTCCTGCCGGAACCCTTGCGTCATCTGGATGCCCTGAACCAGGAACTCGAAATCCGTGAGCCCACCTTCTCCCAATTTGATATCGACGGCCCCTTCCCTTTCGTCGGCCCTTTCGCGCTGCATGCGCTGCCTCAGGTGACACAACCGCTCCCAGACCGCCCGGGGGTCGCGCTCCTGGTAACAGATGCGGCGGGCGTCGTCCTCGATGGCCCGCCCCAGCGCCGCGTGTCCCGCCACGCACCGCATGCGGATGAGGGCCTGGATCTCCCACAGGTCCGCCTGGTGCATGTAATACTCAAGCCAGCTTCCGCGCGTGACCACCAGGGGGCCGTAGGTTCCCGTGGGCCTCAGCCGGGCATCCACGGGATAGCCCGGCCCCTCCTGCAGGGGCGTCGAGAGCATGCGCATGAGGCGCTGAATGAGCCGGAAGCACGCCTCGGGGATGGTCTCGGAAGACTCGCCGGGCAGGGGATCGTACACGAAGACCAGGTCCAGGTCCGAAAGGAGTCCCATCTCCCCGCTGCCGAGCTTCCCCAGGCCCAGGATCGCCAGGGGCAGGTCCGGAGTCAGGCCCAGCTCCTGGAGCACGCGCCGCAGCGAATGTCGGATGACGAAGTCGGCCAGCCGGGTCAGCTCGCCCTCAACGGCGCCATGTCCGAGCCCTCCGCCGAGCAGGGCCAGGGCCAGCTGCAGGGTCCGCTCGTTCTTGAGTCGGCGGAGCCACTCGAACCCCTCCTCATAGCCCCCGGCACGGGCCAGCACCTCCTCGCCGCGCCGCGTCCAATGGTCGTGGGAGGGGCATTGCCCCCCCGAAGTCGCCACACCCTCCACCAGGGCCGGGCCATGAGAGAGAAGAGCAGCCAGGAGCTCGCTGGTCATCAGTCCTTCCAGGAAAGAGGCCAGCCACGATCCAGGGGTCTCGAAGACCTTGAGGAGACCTGGCCGCCTGGAGATCTTGGCCAGGTAAAGGTCGAGGCGGTTGCAGGCCTTTTCCAGGAGATCGGGCGGAGCCGCGGGGGCCAGCCGTCTCAGCACCCGCGGCGACTCCCGGCGCAGTCCTTCGGGCACCGCCTCCAGCTTCCCGCGGAGTCTCCGCAGGAGGTCGGGAGCCAGACCGGGCAGGTCGGCCAGGGGATCTTCCAGCGAGCGGTCGTCACCGGGCGCCACCGGCTCCGGCTGCCGGGATTGACCGGACTGGAAGAGGGACGTGAACTGTTCGTGGACCCCGCCGCAGTGCTCGGCCAGGGCGGCTCGGAACCGCCCGGCATCCCCCCCGAAGCCGAGGACCGTCGCCATCCTGCCCAGAGCCTCCTCGGATTTGGGCAGCTTCTGGGTCTGACGGTTCTGATCCAGCTGCACCCAGTGCTCGACCCTTCGCAGAAAGATGTACGCATCACGCAGCCGGTCTCTCACGTCCTGGGCCAGGATCCCCAGACGAGCCAGCTTGTCCAGGCAGCGGAGGGTTCCCGGCTCGTCCAGCTCGGGCTCCCGCCCCCCGTAGATGAGCTGGAGGGACTGCACGAGAAATTCGACTTCCCGGATCCCCCCGATGCCGAGCTTGACGTCGAACAGATCATGCCCCGGCTTTGGCCTGGCCGCTTCCGCCAGGATCCGGTCCCTCATGCTCCGGAGCTCGTCCAGTGCCTGGAAGTCCAGGAAACGCCGGAATACGAAGGGTCGGACCTGCTGAATGAAGGCCCTCCCCACCATCCGATCCCCGGCGGCGGGACGGGCTTTGAGGAGCATCTGCCGCTCCCACGGGCGGCCGAACTGCAGATAGTGGTCCGAAGCCGCCCCCACCGAAGGGACCAGTGGACCGTCCTTGCCCTGGGGACGCAGCCGCAGGTCCACCACGAAGACCCGGTCCCCCTCGTGGTTGTCCCCGATCAGCCGGCAAAGGGATTGGCAGAAGCGGTTCAGAACCGGCACCACCTCGCCGGTGATCCCGCCCGACCGGGCTTCGTAGAGAAACAGTATGTCAATGTCGGAGACATAATTGAGCTCCTGCCCACCGAGCTTGCCGAGGCCGATGACGGTCAGGGCGGCCTGACTCTCAACAGCCGCCCAGCGCTGGTGCTCGCCGTTCTCAAGCCACCAGTCGGGGTGCTCCCCCAGGGCATGGATCCCCACCTGGAGCGCCACGCTGGCCAGGTCGCTGACCTGGGCCGTGGTTTCCACCAGATCAGCCAGTCCCAGGAAATCCCGGCCGCCGATGCGAAGGAAGTGACGCTGCTTGAATGCCCGCATCTCCGTCATGAGACAGCTCCAGTCGTCGGCCAGGGAGGCGGCTCCCACCAGCTCCTGGTGCAGCTCGGCCACGGGCCAGCGCCGGTGGAGGTTTCTCTGGTCCCAGAGCCAGCTCGCATGCTCGGGATGACTTCTCAGGAGGGTTGCGAAATACTGGGAGGCGAATCGAATGGTATCCAGATCACCGTGAGACATTCAGGACCCCGTGGGATGACAGGTTGGCGGCTTGCGGCGGCTCACGGGGCGGCGGCCTCCGGGTTGAGGATCTGCATGGTGTCGTCTTTCATCCCCATGGTCAGGATCCCCCGGCTGGTGGCGGCGATCACGATACTTTCGGGGATGTACAGGGAGGCCAGAACGCCGACCCTCCTGCGCTGGGCGAATTCCGGAAAAAAATCGCCGAAGCGGTCCAGCTTGACCAGGAGATCGTCCACATCGCGGCTGTACACGGTGCTCTTGGTCTCGTTGAAGAGGACCAGCCCCTCGCACACCACCAGCGCATCGATTTCCACGGTGTCGGCGCCACGCCGCCGCACCATGCGAATGCCCGACCATTCGGGCTCGCCGCAGCCAAACAGCTCGCGAGCCACCCGGGGAAGGTTGGGGGCCACGATGTCTTCCACCATGGTGCCCATCTTGTTGGCCAGCTCGCCCCACTTCCGATTCATATCCCGGCGGTCCCGCTCGGCCTGGTCCTTGAAGTCCTTCATTTCGTCCTTGAAGTCCTTCATCTCCCCTTTGAACTCGAGCATCTCGTCCTTGAAGTCCTTCATTTCATCCTTGAAGTCCTTCATCTCGTTCTTGAAGTCCTTCATCTCACCCTTGAACTCGAGCATTTCGTCCTTGAAGTCCTTCATCTCATTCTTGAAGTCCTTCATCTCGTCCTTGAAGTCCCGCATCTCCTGGCTCAGGCGCGCAAGCTCGCGCTCGGTCCGGAGCGCCTGGAAGCTCAGGTCCTTCATGTATTCCTCGAGGGTGCCCACGCGCTGTGCCAACTGACCGTTCGGCATCTCCCTTCCTCCTGTTCCCATGCTGTCGATCAAGGTTCCGTCTCCCTCCAAAAACATTGGAGAGTGGGATATGGCGAGACCTCAAGCCAACAACATCATCACCTTCCCGTTACGGCTGGGCGCAAATCCTCACTCCCGCCATCTGAGGTCGACGTCACGGTTCAGCCGAATCCTCGTGTCCTCCTCCAGGGGGGACCGCAGGAGGCTTCACGGGGTGCCGCCCCCGACCGGGGTGAGCTTCCTCGGCTGAAGTCATGCCAACCTTCTGGATTCATTTATACCCTTTCGCAGCAGTGGGACTCAAATTTTCTTTTCCAGCCGCGAATCCCGACGGGCCGTTTTCCTCGGGCCGGATGGAAAGGGGCCGGGGGTAAACATCCTCGCTGTCTCCGGAGACCTTTCTTCAGACACGATTGGCGCACTCCAGCCGCGCGGAAGTGCTGCTCCCGGGTGGGGTTCCAGCCCCGGCGCGTTGCGATTGAATTCACGCACCCATGGGAGCCCGTCCAGGAGGCTCTCCTGGACCGTCGTCTCGACCGAAAACGAAAACTCTCGATCTTCGCAAGTGATTGGCTCTTGGAAATTTCTCTCTTCGCCATGCTCCGTACGAAATGACAAGGAGAAATTTTCGGAAGTCCCCCTGGCGTCTCTGAATCAGGCCATGGCATCCATGCCCTCGCAGGGAGTGTTTCACAGCGGGGAACGATTGCTATAGGATGTACGGCCGAGGGGCTTCAATGGCCCCGGCAACCCTGAACATCAGGATGGGAGGGAGCCCCATGCGGACCATTGGAATCATTCCGGCTCGCTATGCGTCGAGCCGTTTCCCGGGAAAACCCCTGGCCGAGATCGCCGGCAGGCCCATGATCCAGCACGTTCAGGAACGCTGCATTCTGGCGACCTGCCTCGACGCCGTCTACGTGGCCACGGACGACAGTCGGATTGAGGCGGCCGTGGGCCGGTTCGGCGGCCGGGCCATCATGACGGGAGCCCACCACGCCAGCGGCACGGACCGGCTGGAGGAGGCCTGCCGGATCCTGGGCCTGGAAGATGACGACGTGGTCGTCAACATCCAGGGGGATGAGCCCCTCGTCCACCCCGACATGATCCAGGGCCTGGTTCGGACGCTCCTCGAGGCGCCCCCGTGTCCCATGGCCACCCTGGCTTTTGCGAGCAGCGACGAAGCTCAGTACAGGGACCCCAATGTGGTGAAGGCGGTGGTCGACGGGAAGGGGCTCGCCCTGTACTTCTCCCGCTCCCCCCTTCCCTTCTGGAGGGATCCCTCGGGCGCGCCGCCGGCGTTCCTGAAGCACCTGGGGTTTTACGCCTATCGCCGCGGATTCCTGGGGGTCTTTGCCAGGCTCTCCCCCGGGGTCCTGGAAAACGCCGAAAAGCTCGAGCAGCTCCGCGCCCTGGAGCACGGCTACGCCATCCGGGTGGGGCTCACGGCCCACGAGACCCACGGAGTGGACACCCCGGAGGACATTCCGGAGGTGGAAAAGCTGCTGGCCCGCCAGGGTCGGCCGCAACTGGCATGACAACCCGCTCGAAGAGCATGTGGCAGGGGCTCAAGCCCGTTTCCGCCGGCACATTTCAACTCAGCCGGGGTCCGAATGCAGCGGAGAAGGCATCCAGGCGACTTCATGCATGCACCGCGCGGCAAACCCGGCGAGAGACGTCCGTTAATGGCGGAAGCGCCGGCGCTCGTCGCGCACCTCTTTTGTCGGATCCGGCCCCGGACCGGTGGGGGTTACGATGAGGGTTCGGGGACATGAGCCTCCATGGAAGCCCGTAATTCTGCAAAGCCTCGCTTCGCCTGGGCGACGAAGGCTTTCACTTTCCAAGGATCCTTTCGGCCGCCAGGGCCTTCCAGCCCTGTGTGAGCGTCGACGCCATGCGGCTCGACGGCGAGGATCGCCTCGCGCACGTTTTGCGGGGTCAGCCCCCCGGCGAGAATCAAGGGCTTTGAGGTGGCCTCCCGCAGCCTCCGGCTGACCTGCCAGTCGTGGGTCATTCCCGTGGCTCCGGAAGCCCCCGTCTCGGGATCGAAGGTATCCGTGATGAAGGCATCCACCCGAGATTCGAGCGCTCTCATCTCATCCAGCAAGCCGCCCAGGCCGCCCTCGCGCACGATGAGACTCTTGATGACCACCAGCTCCGGCATGAGCCGCCGCAGCTCACGGACACACTCCACGCTCACGGCTCCGTGGAGCTGCACCGTTCGGACCCCAATCCGCCGTACCAGCTCAAGAATGTCCCCCGGCCAACTCAGGTACGTGATCAGGACCCCGCTCCGCTCCAGCCCCAAAACCCTCACGATTCGCGCCACCTCGACCCAGGGGATGTCCTCTTCGTGGAAGTCCAGACCGAGGGGAAAACCCAGAAGGTGCGCCCCCGCCTCCAGAAGCAGACGGGCTTCGCCCATGTCCAGAATGCCCGCCACCTGCACCAGGCCCCCTGGCAGCCGGGCATCCCCCCTACCCTCGTCCATCATCGGTCCACCCCTGGCATTCTCATTCCCGCACCTCAAAAATGCATTGAATCACCTCGTCGATGCGCTCCAGGGCCGCCCTGACCCCATCGCGCCCCCGAGCCGCCAGAAGACCATTGCTCCGCATGGTCTCCAGGCGATCCAGATTGCAGAACAGGGAGTCGATGGCGGACCGCGCATCCAGGTCATCGTTCATTCGATCGTTGAAATCATCGATGAGGGACCCGGCCGGATCCCCCTGAGGCAGGGCTTCCAGGCCCATCGGCAAGGTGTCCGAAAGCAGCAGATCCACCCGGCGTCTCAGATCGTCGAGCCGTGCCGCGGTCTTCTCGAAGCTGGAGGGCAGCAGATTGACCCTCTTGCGATGGTGTCCGTAAAGCAGGAAAAATCTCAGGTGATCCGCGGTGAAGTCTCCCTGGACCAGATCCTCCACATAGACAATGTTGCCGATACTTTTGGACATTTTCCTGCCGCGGGACAGGAGGTGCTCACCATGAATCCAGAAGCGGGCCAAATCGACTCCCGACGAGGCTTCGACCACTGCCAGGTTGTAATCGTGGTGGCGATAGAGATTGTCGATCCCCCCGCAGCAGATGTCGAGGGAGAAGCCAAGGTGCTTGGTGATCATGGCAGGATCCTGTATGTTCCAGGCGGGTCTCCCCCGGCCGATCTCGGTGCTCCAGACCGGTTCCACCCCTTTCTTCTCCCCATGCCAAAGGATGAAGTCCCCCAGGTTCCAGCGCCTCCCGGGATAGGTGTCGCGCCTGAACCGTCGCTTCTGGCTGGGCCAGCGGCTCATGTCCAGTCCGAACAGTCTTCCAAACCCGTCGTATTTGAGGGGATCGAAGAAGATATCCCCGCCATGCCGGTAGGCATAACCCTTGTGGAGCAGAACTTTGATCAGCTCGACAGCCTGGTCCACCGATGTCGAAGAGCGGGGAATGATGCCAGGGAGATCGATCCGCAGCCGGCGGCACTCATCCAGGAAACGATCCACCACTTCGCCGGTGAGCTGCCCGACGTTCACTTCATGTCGTCCCGCTTCGGCGATGGCTTTGTCCTCGATGTCCGTCAGGTTGATCACCCTCTCCACGGAGTAGCCCAGATGACGCAGGTATCGGAGCAGCAGGTCCTCCCAGACGAAGGTCCGATAGTTGCCCACGTGCGGTCTGCGGTAAACGGAAGGTCCACAGGTGAACATCTTGACTCCGGTCGAGCTGCGCGGCACGAACACTTCCTTGCTTCGTGACATGGTGTTGTACAATCTCAGCACGCTCTTCATCGTTACCTTTGCCTCATTAGAATGCGGATTCTCGCTGGCACACCCCATGGCACCCTCCACCATCCGGCCCGTGACTCCCATCCCGGGTCTGCCGGCGCCGATGACCAGGGGAGCCTCCTTGGCAGTCCGTTTGTGAGCGCCGAAGGGAGGACACGAAGTGAAAGGCGCCACTTGTACATCCTCGGGAGCATTCCGACCGATCAGTCTCTCTTTATAAGAGCCTGCCTCCCGGATGGGAACCCCGACCTTTGCACGATCCCGGGGCGAGGGGGGCCGATCTCGGTGTAGAGAGCCCATGGACACGGCAGCACAATGAGGCTATAAGCTGTTCTCGTTCGCCGAGGGGACCGGGATGGCATGGCGGAGCCGCGCACGGGTGCAGGCTCAAGCCGCCCCTCCGCCTTCAATCGATACCCTGCTCAGGACACGAAATGTCATCACCTCGCCGAATGCACATCGCTCTGCTCGGGCTGTCGATCCTTCTGGCTACGGGCGTCCCGAGCCTTCAACCGCCGGCTGCCCAGGCCCCTCCCCAGGAGGTCGCCAGAGACCCTGGAGGCATGACCTATTTCCAGGCCGCGGTGCTTGGGATCGTCGAGGGAGTGACCGAATACCTGCCCGTGAGCTCGACGGGGCACCTGCTCCTGGCCCAGCGCATCATGGGGATCGGCACCGGCGGCACCCCCTCGAATCCTCACTCCCAAAACGACAAGGATGCCGCCGACGCCTACGCCATATGTATCCAGGCTGGCGCCATCGTCGCCGTGCTCGGGCTTTACCTCAAGCGAGTCCGGCAGATGTGCCTGGGCGTCCTGGGGCGGGACCCCCCGGGCCTTCGGCTGGTCGTCAACCTGATGGCGGCTTTCCTGCCGGCGGCTGCCCTGGGCTTTCTCCTCCACAAAACCATCAAAGCACACCTTTTCGGTCCCTGGCCCATCATCTTCGCCTGGCTGGCAGGTGGAGTCGCGATCCTCTGGATTGAGCGCATGCGGCGGTCGGGCCGCTCCCGCGCCTCCGGGGGCGCAGGCCTCTCCGCCCTGAACGTGCGGATGGCTCTGGTCATTGGCTTCATTCAATGCCTGGCCATGTGGCCCGGGGTGAGCCGCAGCCTGGCCACCATTCTGGGAGGGGTCCTGGTGGGGCTCTCGACGCCCGCTGCCGTGGAGTTCAGCTTCCTGCTGGGCGTGCTGACACTGGGGGCCGCCACCGTCTTCGATGCCCTGAAGCACGGGCGGGAGATGCTGGAAGCCTTCAGCAGCCTCGCTCTCCTCCTGGGCCTGGTAACGGCCTTCCTCTCCGCCGTGATATCCGTGAAATGGATGGTGGGTTATTTGAACCGCCATGGGCTCGAGGTTTTCGGGTACTACAGAATCGGCATCGCCGTCCTGGCGGCGGCCCTCATGCTGGGCGGCTGGATCTGATTCGCTGCACGCCGGGCCGGGTGGGATAAGGGCAGCACCGGTCTGAAATGGGAGCGGGATGCTCCCTCTTCAAGACACCTGCCGACGGGATCCCGCGCCCAGCATCTCCAATCCCGCATCGCATCCATCGGAGTGATGTCTTCCACCAGATCGCGCCACGGCGGGCGGGACGGCCTTGGGCAAATGACGGGCCGCCCCCGACGGGACAGGTCGCGAGACTCCCCTTCACGCGCCGGGCAGTCTGGGACTCCCATTGCGCGGAAAGAGATCAGCGCGAATAAGGCACGATGGAAAAAGGCGCTTCGCTCACCCCGACACCACCCGTCCTTCCTGTGATGCGAATACCGTAGTCGTCTCCAGGCTGCTGCCTTCGTGGGATCACCCAGACGATGGAGCCGCTTCCATCGGCCCTGACGCGGGCCACTCGTCGAATGAGGCGGGCCAGGCTGTTTCCTTTCCAGAGCTCAATGCGGACGGTCCTCCCGAACTCAGGGGCACCAGTCCAGGAGAGGGTCTGCCGTTTTCCCGCCATCCAGGCCCCTCCTCCCGCTGGGGCGGTGATGGAGATTTGTCCGGATGGACCTTCACTGCCGCAGGCGAAGATCCGGATGTCGTCGATGAACCAGCCCCAGTCTCCCACGTAGCTGTCGGTGCCGATCCTGAAGCGGAAACGCACGCTCTGCCCCGCCAGGGACGAGACATCCAGCCGGGAGGTGAGGTAGCCGCGACTGGCCCCGGAAAAAGCCATCCGCCCCTTCAGGGGATTATCATAGCCTGAGGACAGGGTACGGGTGTAGCCGTTGTGAGTGAAGAACGGCCCCGCATCGGCCCATTTGATCCCGCCGTCCACGCTGTACTCCACGACACCCCCGTCGAAGCCGACGCCGGGCGTGGAACTGGCCTCGAATCCATAGGCATGATTGAACTGCAGGTAGAATGAGCCCCTGGTCGGGAGGACCACGCTGCGGCTCATGGCCATCGAGTAATCGCCGACACGGTCGACGTTGTCCCCCCAAAGATTGTGGATGCCGCTGGTGGCGTAGGTGGCGTCAAAAGCATAGGGGTTGTCGCGGGGGGGGTAGTACCAGGGCGCCTGGGACGAGGAAGCCCGCCAGTTGCCAGCGGCGGGATTCTCGAGGTTGTCGTCAAAGAGAACCTTCGTGTCACCCGCGGAGCAGATGGGGTCCGGGGCATCCGTACTGGGGCATCCCGCGGGCTGCAGGCCCATCTCCACGGCGTCGACCGCATTCAGCACCGCCTGCCGGTCCGAGACGCCAAGTCCCAGGTTGTCCGCCGCCTGGATCAGCGCGTTGGCGAGATCCTGGTAGTCCGAGGCCGAAGTCAGCAGGTTGGCCTGCACTTCGTAGAACAGGCCCGCCACCATGGGGATGCCGCCCGAAAGCTTCTGGATCGAGTAACCATTGAAAGCTCCTCCGTCCGTCAAGAGCACCGCAACCTTGGCGGCTATGCTGGAGTTGACGTGGACCCCGCCGTTGTCTCCCGTTCCACAGTAGTAGGAGCTTGAATCCCCCATCCTTTCGGGCTGGCCGAACTGGCTCGGGCTCCTCATGTTTCGGATGGGTCCCATGGGGAGATCCTCACCCACCAGCCAGCGCGCGGCGTCGGAGTCGTTTCCGGCGCCGTTGGTCAGATCGACGAATTCTCCCCAAATGTCCGAAAGGGCCTCGTTGATGGCACCCGACTGGTAATAGTAGAAGAGGCGGGATTCGTGCTCCGTCACCCCGTGGGTCAGCTCGTGGGCGACCACGTCATCGGCCACGAAGCCCTGTCCGAAAACCATCCGCGTGCCGTCCCAGAACGCATTGGCATAGCCGACACCATAGTTGACGGTCGCCTGCAGGATCATTCCGGCGTTGTTGATGCTGTCGCGGTGGTGCTGATCGAAATAGAAGTCGTAGGTGCTCCCCATGAAGCGGTACGCGTCGTCGGCATCGCCATCGCCGGTCGCGGGCTGGCTTTCGGACCGGACCAGCTCTCCGGGAAGGGTCTCCAGACCTCGGGCATCATACACCCTGCGACTCAGGGCCAGGGTCGACTGGTTGAAATGGAGGGCCAGACCTCCACGGAGGGCATCGACCAGCACCCATTCCCGAATGGGCAAGGTCTCCCGGGGCAGGACTTCCATCTTCCAAACCAGACAGGGTGTTCCTCCAGGCCCTCCGAGGACCTTCGGATCGTACACCCACAATTCCGGCTCCGTCACCGAAAAACGGTCCTCCTCCATCCCATGATGCTTGGCCACCCCCGCAAGGGCCGTCGCCTGGGCATCGAAGGGCGTGATCCTGGGAACCACATTCAAACCGAGGTCCGCCGCGATTTTGCCTCCCGCCAAAAGCACACGGTTATCAGGTCCCGTGGTCTGCACGATCAGCTCCCCTCCGACCACCGGCACTCCTTCGTGGTGCTGCTGATAGCGGATGATGGACCGGTCATCCCTCGTCTTCCTCACCTGATCGGCTCGAAGCTCACGGGACGGCTCACGCAGGCCAAAGAGCCTCCCGTAGCGGGACAGGAATCCTTCGCCGGCCTCCACGGCCGACGACGGCCTGGCTTTCCCCTCGGGTGGCACGGCACCCTTCCGGTCGGCCCCGAAAAACCGCACGCGGCCGTCGTGGGCATCCCTGGAGATGCGGCCCCGCCCGTCGCTCATCCTCAGGAGATCGAGCTCCAGGGAGGCTCGATGGTTTTGTGCACTGGAGCCGGGCGGCACGACGAAAAACGTCGCCGCCATCATCGCGGTCATCATCCACAGTCTTCGCAGCTTCATGGACCTCCCTCGCCTCCCTGCTTCCCGTCTTGTCATCCAAGCTCACAGGAGCTGACCGAGGCAAAAAACGGACCAGGCCCGGGTGTGGGCGCGGGCACATGGTCCTCCCTCGCGCCACGGGGGAGGGAGGGACACCTCGAGTCGGCTTCAATAGGGAGCCTATCCCCTATAGGGTCGAGCAAGGGAGAAAGTCACGGGGTGATCGATGCGGCCGGAAAGCATCGATCCGCTCACAGAGAGGTATCCGAAGGCTCGCGTCGGCTGATCAGAACTTTGTCAACCCGGTGCCCATCCATGTCCATGACCTCAAACTCGAACCCGCAGCACTGGAAGCGGTCCCCCGCATGGGGGATGCGCTTGAGGCTGTTCATGATGAACCCCCCCAGGGTCTCATAGTCGCCGCTCGCCCGGTCGGGAAATTTCGGGACGTTGAGAAGCTCCCGCAGCTCGTCCACGGGAATCATGCCTTCAACCAGCCAGGAGCCGTCCTCCCGCAGCACCACGGGAGGCTCCTCCGACGCGTCCATGGACGGGATGTCGCCGATGATGGATTCCAGGAGATCGGTGAGGCTGACCAGTCCCTCGATGGTCCCATATTCGTCCACCACCAGCGCCACCTGAGTTCCAGATTCCTTGAACAGCTCCATGACCCGGAGCACATGAGTGCTTTCCAGCACGAACAGCGGTTGCTGGAGACCCGAACGGATGTCCAGGATTTTCCCGGCCAGGCATCTGGTCAGAAGATCCCTGACGTCGATGACCCCGAGCACGTTGCTGAGCCGTCCCTGGCACACGGGAAATCGAGACCGGAGGCTCTTGGCGATTTTTCGGCGGTTCTTCTCCGCCGAATCATTCACATCCAGCCAGACGATCCGCTTTCTGGGAGTCATGAGCGCGCCAACCCTGCGATCGCCCAGCCTCATGATCCGGCCCATCATCTCCTGCTCGGCCTCGTGAAATACCCCGGCGAGGGTCCCCTGCTCGAGGAGGATCTTGATCTCCTCCTCGGTCACGGGTGGCTCCTCCGACGGTTTGAGCCTGAGGAGTCCCAGGACCAGGTTGGTGGATGCGCTGAGCAAATGGACCGCGGGAGCAGCGATGGATGCCAGGGCGCGCATGGGACTTCCCGCCCGGATGGCGATGCGCTCCGGATGATTCAAGGCGATGCGCTTGGGCACCAGCTCGCCGACGACCAGGGACAGATAGGTGATGCAGAGAACGATCAGCCCCAGGGCCACGCTTTGCCCATAAGGGTAGATCCATGCGACCTGGTTGAAAACGTGAGCCAATTCCCGGGCGAGGGTAGCACCGCCTAAGGCACCGCTCAGGACCCCCACCAGGGTGATCCCGATCTGGACCGTGGAAAGGAGCATGTTGGGCTGGTTGGCGAGGTCCAGAGCCACGCGGGCCCGCTCGTCGCCTTCCTCGGCTTTCTGGAGCAAACGTGCCTTGCGCGCCGAGATGATGGCGATTTCGGACATGGAGAAGAGCCCGTTGAGCAGAATCAGTATGATCAGGATGACTATTTCCAAAGTCATGATGTGCTCAGGCCGCCATCGCTCCAGGTCATTCAAAAAGGCGATTGAAGGCGACGCCACTGCGTTGTGCTCCAGCGGCCGGTGGAGACCCGAAGGGTCCGCCGCGGCCACTGAAGGATGAGTGAACGGGGCTCACAAGCCATGGAGGAATTCCAGGCCCTGGCATAGCGCGAAGCACGGCATGCTCAAGACAGGCTGACACTGCTGGCCTGGGCCCCCTCGTCGCCCTCTCGCTCGACGAACGTGACCAGGCTGCCAACGGCGAGATCCTTGAATTTACCTCCTAAAACGGCATTCTCGTGAAAATAGACCTCGCGTCCTTCAAGATTCTCGATGAATCCATATCCGTCTTCCGGGAAGATCCTCACCACCCGCCCCACGGGCTTCACTTCCCGCCGCTTGATATCCCCACGCTGCCTGTCGATGTGCTCCTTGAGCTGCCGCTCCGCCACATCGAAAGCGTTGCATACGGAGACGTAAAGATCCTCTCCTGGCTCCCGTTTGACGATGACATCGCTACCGGGAACGCTGATGTCGATGCGAACATTATAGGAAACACCTTTCCTCTGGCTTCGGTGAGGCACTTCGACCATGACACGGCAGGACATGATGCCGTCGTGGAAATTGTTCAGCTTGCCCGCTTTCTCCTGAATCAGACCAACCATTTCCTCAGGCAGTTCAACGTTCCTCGAGCTGATCTCCACAGGTCCCTTCATTGCCAACCTCCTCCTCTTGCTGGAATGACACGACAGAAAGCACACCTTCGTCAGTCACAACGGTGGCGCGCGTGGCTCAGTCCCTGAGCCTGGTGATGACCTCGATTTTGGAATGGAGCGTTCTGTGAACGGGGCACCGATCCGCGATCTCCAGCAGACGCTGGCGCTGGAGCTGCTCCAGATCGCCCTCGATCTCGATCTCCCTTTCGATGAGATCCACGGTGCCCGTCCTTGTCTCGCAATCTTCGCAATCCTCGGCATGAACCTTCCGGTGCCGCAGGCGGACCGTGGCCGCATCGAGGGGCCATCCCTTCCGGTCCGCATACATCCGGAGCGTCATGGAGGTGCAGGCCCCCAGGCTGGCCGCCAGATAGTCGTATGGGTTGGGGCCCGTATCGGACCCCCCCAGGGAAAGGGGCTCATCGGCCATGAGCCGATGTCCGCCCGCAATGATCTCCGTCTGAAACCCCCGCTTGCCCGTGCGCGCGACCACCCGGTTGTCGGTCAGGTCCCGATCCACGGCCTCCCGGCGCGGGAGATCCAGGTATCGCCCGGCCCAGGCGGCGAGCACCGTGCCGGCGTAAATGGAATCCCTGCGGTTGGAGAGCAGGTGGTCGGCATCGTCCAGGGAGACGAAGCTCTTGGGGTGTTTCGCGGCCTGAAAGATTTTGCCGGCATTGTCGAGGGAGACGATCGTGTCCCGGGGCGAGTGAAAGATCAAGAGAGCCCTGTCGAGGTGCTGGATGACCTCGTCCATCCGCACCTGCTCCAGATCGTCCAGAAACTGCTTTCGAATCAGGAAAGTCCGACCCGCCAGAGTGATTTCCGCCTCGCCCCGCTCCAGGATCTGCTCCCGGGTGCTGCCCAGAAAGCGTCCAAGGTCCGACGGGTCGAACGGCGCCGCAATGGTGGACACGGCCCTCACCGATGGAATCCGGGAAGCAGCCTGCAAGACGGCGGCCCCGCCGAGGGAGTGGCCGATGAGCAGCCGGGGCGCCTCGAATTCCGATGCCAGAAACTCCGCCGCCGTGACAAGGTCCTCCACGTTCGACCGAAAGCTGGTCTGGGAAAAATCGCCCTCGCTCTCCCCCAGCCCCGTGAAGTCGAATCGCAGGACGGCGATACCCTGGCTCGCCAGGGCGCGATTGATGTTGAACACCGCGTTGAAGTTCTTATTGCACGTGAAGCAGTGAGCGAACAGAGCATAGGCTGACGGCTTCTCGTCAAGGGGCAGATCGAGCCTTGCCGAGAGCCGATCCCCCTGGGCGCTGCGAAAGTCGAGCTTCAGGAACCGCATCCTCATCCTCCCGAACAGAGCTTGTCAGAGATCGTAGAAGAGGTCCAGCCGGTTGAGCACCTCGCAGCCGCGCTCCGTGACACAGACCATGTTCTCCAGCCTGACCCCTCCAAATCCAGGGATATAGATTCCAGGCTCGACGGTCACGACCATGCCGGCCTGAAGCACCGTGGGCTGACGCTTGCGGAGTCCCGGCTTCTCATGCACCGCCAGCCCGACCCCGTGCCCAAGCCCGTGACCGAACAGGTCGCCGTATCCCGCTTTCTCGATGACGCCGCGTGCCACGCCATCCACCGCCACCGAATCCTCGCCGGGGCGTATCGCATCCTGGGCCGCCAGCTGGGCCTCTCGAACGATGCGATAAATCTCCGCCAGGCGACGCTCGGGTCTGCCCGCCACCCAGGTTCTCGTCATGTCCGAGCAATACTGGTCCATTCTGGACCCCAGGTCCAGAATGACAGCTTCCCCATCCCGGATGGCGCGATCCCCCGGAACCGCGTGAGGCAGGGCCGCATTGGGTCCGCTGGCTACGATGGGCGGAAACGAAACCGACTCGGCACCCCCCTGGCGGATGCCCTTTTCTATTTCCCAGGCCACGTCCATCTCCCTCTGTCCCACGCGGAGGTCGGTCCAGACGGTTTCCAGCACGGATTCGGTCAATTGGAGGGATTTCCGGATCTGCTCGATCTCCACGGCATCCTTGATGACGCGAAGCTCCTGGGCAAGATCCTCCGAAGGCACCATCCCCGCCGCCGGACGGGCTGAAGCCAATGCTTCCTCCACATCCTGACAACGCTTGACGGTGAGGTAGTCCTTTTCGAACCCCAGTCGTCGGGTACCCAGGGAAACGAAGACCTCGGGGAGCGTCTGACCCAGTCCCTCGGTGTAGATGAGCAGCTCGAAGTCAGGCGCCTCGGTTTTGGCTTCCTCCTGGTATCGGAAATCCGTCAGCAGGAACTGGCGATCCGCGGTGATCAGAAGATAGCCCGAACTTTCGATCAAAGCCAAATCCCCTGCCTTGTAACCACTCAGATAGTATCGATTTTCAGGTACGGCTACGAGAAAGGCATCCAGGTCTTCCCGGACGAGCAGCTCGCGAAATCGGCCCAGTCGCGCGGAAAAGATCTCCCGCCCCATAAGGCTTCCCCCCTTTTAGATGATATCCCTCGACGATGAAAGCTCACTTGAGCCCGAAGATCAACATTTACCCTTGATCTGGCTCGCGCCCCGCATGCGGCTCAGCGTTCCCCTAGCACCTATCATAAGACTGAAGAGCGTCCTTGGCGAGCCGTTTCGACTTGGGGGTTGATCCACCCGAGGCGTGTGCGAGGAGCGGTCCCTCATCTCATGACGCGCTACAGCAATGGAAGCGCGTCGCCCCATCCTCGCGGCTCCCCTGCCGTCATGAAAAGGCGTTTGGCTTTTGCCATTGACATGTTATGAACCTATGTTGGTTCACTTCCATGCGAAAGCATGACCGATGCTGCCCAGGAGCCCCGGGTACCGGGGACAGGACATCATCCCTGTCGTGTGAGCCCATTGTGTCGCTGACCCGAGGAGTCCATCTGCCATGTTTGCCAGGATGCTGGTGCTCAGATTCCCCAAGCAGATCGTGGATCAACCCATCATCACGAATCTGGTGCGAGACTACAACCTCAGCTTCAACATACTCAAGGCACAGATTTATCCTCAACGGGAAGGAATCGTGGTCCTCGAGCTCCAGGGAACCAAGGAGGATTACGACAGGGGGTTGGCCTACCTGAAGGAGACCGGGGTTGAAATCGAGCCCGTCGCTCATGGGATCCGTCGGGACAACGACCTCTGCTACCAGTGCGGAGCGTGCACGGCCGTATGCCCCACTCACGCACTCCACATCCGGCGCCCGGAGATGGAGGTGCTCTTCGAATCCGAGCGCTGCAGCGCCTGCGAGCTGTGCGTCAAGGCCTGTCCGGCCAGGGCCATGATCGTGACGTTCGATCGTCATCTCGTGGCATGAGCGTCGCCCCGGCCTTTCACGCCGACCGCCCGTGGAAGGGGCTTCGGTGATCCGCCGCTTCCCGTTTCCCGCGATGATCTCCATATGAAACCGCGCGTCGCCGTGGCTTTGAGCGGCGGTGTGGACAGCTTTCGGGCGGCCACGCTGCTGAAGGAGGGCGGACATGAAGTCCTGGGCCTTCACATGCGGCTGCCGCCCCCTTCCCCCGCAGGGCGATGGGCGGCCGAGGAGACCCTGGAGGCTCGCGAGGAAGCGCTGCGCCAGGTGGCGTCGCGCTTTGGCATCACCGTGTCCATCATCGACTGCAGGGACGTTTTCGAGCAGCTCGTGATCCAGCCTTTTCTCGACGCCTATCGAAGGGGGATCACCCCCAACCCCTGCGTTCAATGCAATCCCCGGGTCAAGTTTGCCATCATCCTTCGGGAAGCCCTGAAACTTGGGGCCGACATCATGGCCACGGGTCATTATGCGAGAATCTCCCCCGCCCCTTCATGGGCCGGCCGCCATGGAATACTCCGCGGTGTGGACGCTGGCAAGGACCAGTCCTACTTCCTGTTCGGCCTGACGCAGGAGCAGCTGGCCCGAGCCCTCTTTCCCCTCGGGGGCTCCAGCAAGGGGCAGACCCGTCAGTGGGCCCGCTCCGTGGGGCTGGAGCGGGAGATTCCCAGGGAGAGCCAGGAGATCTGCTTCATCCCCCAGGGTGGTTATCAGGACTTCTTCCTGGAGCGGTATCCCGGGGACCGTGCCACGGCGAGGGGGCCCATTGTGGATCGCCAGGGGAAGGTGCTGGGAGAGCACCAGGGACTTTTCGCCTACACCATCGGGCAGAGGCGCGGGCTGGGCATTTCCTCGTCCGCGCCCCTTTACGTCGTCGAGCTGGATCTGCCCAACAACACCCTGCGGGTGGGCGGAGCCCAGGACCTGGACTGCCCCGGGCTCACGGCCGTCGGACTCAACTGGGTTTCCATCGACGCCCCCCTGGCGCCGCTGCGGTGCTCGGTGAAGATACGATATCGGCACGAGTCCGCCCCGGCGCTGGTCACGCCCCTCTCCGCGGACCGGGCTCAGGTCGTTTTCGATGTGCCTCAGCGTGCCGTTACACCCGGACAGGCGGCGGTATTCTATGACGGCGAAGTGCTGCTGGGCGGGGGAATCATCGAAGAGCCCCTAACGGTTCATACAAGAGCCCAAGCTATCCGGAGTCCGCTTTGACCGTCCAAAAAGTCGCCATCCACACCCTGGGCTGCAAAGTCAATCAGCTCGAATCCTCATTCTTCCTCGAGGTTCTCACCGAAGCCGGATACACCATCGCCGGGCGGGGAGAGGCCCCGGATCTCACCATCGTTCACAGCTGTGCCGTGACCTCCCGGGCCAGCTTCGAGACCAGACAGCTCCTTCGCAGGGCCCGGCGGGCGAATCCGGCGGGACCTGTTGTCGCCGTGGGGTGTGACGTGCACGTGGAGCTCCATCGCATGACCTCGGAAGCACTGGCCACCCATATTCTGGGAAATGGAGAAAAGCTCGACATCCTCCAATGGCTGGGGGAGCCCGGCACATTTCAAATGCCTTGCGTCGCCGTGACTCCTCCCAGGTCCCTTCGAGGACTCCGTGAGATCCGCGTCCATCGGATGGCTCTGGGACGGTCCCGCGCGGTTCTGAAGATCCAGGACGGCTGCGATGCCTTCTGCACCTACTGCATCGTCCCGCACACCCGCGGCTGCAGCCGCAGTCTGCCGGGGCCGGCCATCCGGAGCCAGCTGGACCGATACCTCTCGCAAGGCTTCCATGAAGTCGTCTTATCGGGGATCCATCTGGGGCAGTGGGGTCGCGATCTTGGACCTGCCAACAGCCTGGCCTCACTCCTCCGGCGCCTGAAGGTCGGCAGGCTCCCCGGCCGCCTGCGGCTCAGCTCTCTCGAGCCTCTGGAATGGACCGAGGAACTGCTGCGGGAGCTTCGAGCCATTCCCGAGATCTGCCCTCACTTCCACATCCCTCTCCAGAGCGGCGACGACGATGTTTTGAAAGCCATGGGCCGTCCTTATGGGGCCAGACTCTATCGAGACCTGATCCAGTCGCTTCGCCAGGCCTTCCCCGACTCGGCCCTCGGCGCCGATGTGCTGGTGGGCTTTCCCGGCGAGAGCCCTTCCCGCTTCGAGAATACCCTGCATCTCCTTCAGGAAATTCCCGTCACCTACCTGCATGTGTTTCCGTTCTCGCCCCGCCCCGGCACCCCGGCTTTCAGCCTCAAGGACAGAATCGACGGCTCCACCCTCAAAGCCAGGTGCGCAGCACTCAGGGACCTGAGCGTCCGGAAACGGCAGGCGTTCGCCGCATCCTTCACAGGGCGGATCCTCGAGGTGCTGGTCGAAAAGCATGAGGCTGGAACGCCTCTTTGGAGGGGAACAACCCCCAACTATCTCAAGATCGATTTCCATGGCCCCAGGGACCTGACACCGGGGGAGAAGGTGCGGGTTCGCCCCTTGGACATCACTCCGGGAGGGCTCCGGGGCGAGATGGTCCATGGACGGTCTGGAGGATGACCCCCAGATCCCATCCCGATCCCCCCGAGACCTCGTGGATGACCTGCCGACCCGGAGCATCCTCGGAGGAGCCCGTGCCGGCAGGCTTGACACCTTCTCGGCAGGAAGCTCGGAGCCGAGCGGCGAGCGAGGAGAAGCTTCTTGCAGCAGATCGAAGGTCGTGTAACATGCGCCGGGAGGCGTATACCCCGGTTGAGCGTGGAGCGGCCCCTCGCGCGCCTGTTTAGACTGTTTAAGGAAGGATGCCATGCCGTGCTCGGGCAGTGATTATGAAAGACTCAAGCAGGAGCACCAGATATATTCCGATCTGGCCAGGACCCTCACATCCACCCTCGATCTGTCGGAAGTGCTGCGGATCATCATGGAGAAGGTGGAGACCCTCCTGAAGCCGCGGAGCTGGTCCCTCCTCCTCATGGAAGAGGACGGACGTCACCTGCACTTCGAGATCGCCGTCGGGCCGTCGGCCCAGACCCTTGCCGGAAGCCGCCTCAGCGTGGGGGAAGGCATTGCCGGCTGGGTCGCCCAAAACGGAAGGAGCGTGCTCCTGGAGGACGCCAGCGCGGACGAGCGCTTCTGCAGCCGCTTCGACGAAGCCTCCCGTTTCACCACGCGCTCCATCATCTGCGTGCCCATGAAGATCGGTGAGCGGGTCGTCGGCGTCATTGAGCTCATCAACCGCATGGAGGAGACAGCGTTCACGGACCTCGACATGCGCGCCCTCGAAACCCTGGCCGAATATGGCGCCATCGCCATCCAGAACGCGGCCCTTTTTGACCGCGCCCAGCGTCTGGTGATCACCGACGACCACACATCGCTTTACAACTGTCGGCACCTCTATGATACCCTCGATCAGGAACTGGCCCGCGCGCGGCTGAGCGGGCACGAGGTCGCCATGGTCTTTTTCGACCTCGACCACTTCAAGCGTGTCAACGACACTCACGGCCACCTCCGGGGAAGCAAGGTCCTTCGAGAAGTTGGTCACCTGCTGCGCCGCCAGGAGAGGCCCGGTGTGATCCCTTTCCGCTATGGCGGAGACGAGTTCGTCGTCCTGCTGCCAGGGTCGAGCAAGGATGAAGGCTTGGCATTCGCTGGAAACCTGCGCCGGCTCATCAATGAAACCACCTTCCTGGCGGATGAGGGCATCGACCTTCACATCACCGCGTCCTTTGGTGTGGCGTCCTACCCCGGGGATGCATCCGACCAGGTCGGTCTCCTGGGGTACGCGGACATTGCCATGTACAGAGTCAAGGAGTCAACGCGCGACGCCATTGCCGCAGCATAGATCGACTCCCAGGGGCCATCGGCGGCATGGATGCATCAGCTCATGGTCACGAAGCCCGGGAGCGTGCCTTGAGCGAAAGAAGGCCCGGCCAGCAGGCTTACTCGGACAACCACGGTTCAGGCTCTCTTTGAGCCGTGCCGACCCTTGAATCCACGGCATTGACAGGCACTGCCGATCCCCGATGAGCGAAAGGAGAGTGATATGAAGCGACTGGTATGCATTTTGGCCATTCTGATGGTCCCGTATTGTGTCGCGGAGGTCTGCTTCTCGAAAGAAGAAAGGATCGTCAATCCCAGGAATGAGTTCAAAGGCAAAACCATGGAGGAAGTCCCTGGACCCGACGACCAGGCTTACAAGGAAGGCATCGTCCGCTCCGTCACACATTACGATCACTTCGGGCGCATCCGCAAAATAGAGCATCACTACACAGAAGAGCGGGCACGACGGGACGGCATCGGCAGCAGAGAGCAGCACTACGAGCCTGGCACCTTCAAGGGTCCCATTTTGAGGAAGGCTTCGTTCTTCTATACCGAGGCCTATTCCGAAGCTCAGGGATTGAGCCGGATTGAGGTCCACTATGACCCAAAGGGCCATAAGCAGAGGGAGGAGATCTGGTATACCGACGCATTCGCGGCGCGCAGGAACTATGCAAGAGTCGAGGTGCTCTACGCGCGTGGGAATCCGGTCAAGCGGGTGTTCTATGACTCCAGGGGAGCGATCGTCTCCAGCGAAGAGAAGAAACAGGTCTGGAAAAGTGATTGAGACCTGGATGAATGACGGCCTCGGGTCTTGAAAGTCCTGCCGGCTACGTTCCGGAGGGGGGCCCGAAGATCACCTGGGACCGAATATGGGCTCGAAATTCTCCTCCACCTCCTCATCCAGCTCCGTGGGGTCCGCCGCGGAGGCTCCCGACTTGGTCGGGGGCTTCCTGGGCTTTCTGGCCGCCGTGGAGGTGGCGGGCTGCTCCTGGTTCACCGTGGCAACGGCCACGGGCACCTTGACGATCTCATCCGCCTTCAATTTGAACGGGCTCAGGCCGGGATTGGCATCGGCGATCTCACGCCAGGCACTTTCCTTTCCGGAATAATAGCGAGCAATGGTACCCATGGTCTCGCCGGCCACCACGCGATGGAAAATGAATGCGGGCCGTTCCACCGTGGGTGGGGATGTCAGCATGGTCCTCTGGACCTGGGTCCCGGACGTGAAGCCGCAGCTCGCCAGAAGGGTCATCCCCAGCACAGCCCAGAGAGCCTTCTCAACCATTGGTCTCATTCACCACATCCTTCCGTTTCGGGTGGTCTCCATTCCGAGGGTTCGCAACGAGAGCCAGAAATCCGTGCTGTTTGCCCCTGTCAGCGACGCACGGGAACCAGGGTTTCTCCACCCATGCCATCGGCCCAGCTTCCCCTCAGGGTCCCGTCCTGGCCGAGCTGATAGCTCACGGAGCCGGACTGACCCGTGGAGGTCTGCCAGTTCACCGCCAGAATGTCTCCGTTCATGCTGCCCTTTCCCGAGAACTTGACGTTGGCGATGACCCAGGTGACGATGAAGCCGTTTCCTTCACGCTTCAAGGAAGCCTTGCCCTTGTAGGTGCTGCCGCTCGGATTCACACCCTCCACGAGATAATCCCCCTCCAGCGGCTGCGGAGTGGCGGGCTTCGCTTCGGCAGGCTTCGGGTCCGCAGCGCTCAACGATGGCGCCTGGCGGCTCCCGACCTCGCCTGGCGCTCCCGGCAACTGAATGTCCAACCGGCTTTGCCGCGGCTTATCCATATTGCGCAGATATCCCTGAGCCACTCGATTCTCCGGGTTGATCTCCAGGGCTTCTTCAAAGAGCTTCCGTGCCCTGGCCGGATTGGCCTTCTTGAGATGGCTGAGACCCAGGTTGGTGAGGACCTCGTCGCGGTAAGGAGGACCGAGGGCCAGGCACGATTCGTAATACTGGATGGCCTGGTCGTAATTCCTGGACACCAGATGGATATATCCCAGATTGAAAAGGGCGTCCGCTGACGCGGGGTTGAGGGAAAGAGCCCTTTCATAGTTCTGGATAGCGGCTGGATAATCCTTCTGAAAAGTCAGAAGCCGGCCCAGCTGGAAGATCGCTTCAAAGCCGTTGGGATCCCTCTGGATGGCTTCATCCAGAAGCTTCCTGGCCTGGGACGGGTCATCCTCCATCAGGTTCTTGGCCTGAGCCACCAGCAGATCCACACTCGAAGCTGCCTTCCCTTCCTCGGTCGGCTTTGGAGCGCTCCCCCCGGCCTCCTCTGACGAGAGGGCGGCCAGGTGCGCCTTGGCGACGGCGTTGGCCGCATTGAGCTCCACGGCCTTCCTGAAAGCCTCCCTGGCTTGATCGAGGCGGTCTGTCTTCAAATAGGCGATCCCCAGGTTGGCGAGAACCTCGTCCTTGTAGCTCGGATGGAGAGCCAGACAGGCTTCGAGATTCTTGATGGCCGCGTCGTAATCTCCCTGCGTGAGATGAATGTGCCCGAGATTGAAGTAGACTTCCGGGTTTGACTTATTGAGGAGCAGAGTCTTTTCATACTGCTGTCTGGCTGCGGCATAGTCCATGCGGTGGGCCAGGAGCCGGGCCAGCTGAAACGACGCCTCGAAATGATCCGGCTGCAGCGAGACGGCTTTTTCCAAAAGCTTCTGGGCCTTTGCGGGATCGGACGGCCACAGGCTCTTGGCCTCCTGGATGAGCCGCTCAACGGAAGCCGACCCCGAGGACTCATCAGACGACGAGGCTGCGTGAGTCCCGGGAGAAGCATCGCCCTGACTCGTCGCCGGAGGTGAGAGGGCCGCGGAGGCGGGCAGCTGGGTCTTCACATCCGGAAGGGTGCCGCCGGAACCGACAGGTGACTTGCCCACTCCCCGGATCTCGCGAAAGGCATTGAAGGCCACGTACCAGAAGCCGGCCACGACGACAAGGACGAAGAGGATGCCGACGAACCGATAGCGCTTGTGGTCGTGGGCTGGATACCGTTCACTCCCGATGAGGCTGGGAACCAGTTGGGCCACATGCCTCGTTGAGGGAAGCTGCTCCCCATCCAGGGTGGCCTGCAGGGTGGGATCTTCGCCTTCGGGCGATATCCAGCAGTCATCTTCCCCATGGACCGGCGGCTGCGGAGCCTCACCGGTTCCCCCGGCCCCACCTGGACGGCGGAATTCGACGACGCGAATCCTGGGCGACGATACTTCCCCCGTCACGGCGGCCTCATATCCATCGGGAGATCCCTGGATGCCCGCCGATGCCGAGGCCATCCTCGCATCCTTGATGATGGAGCCGTTCCAGCCCTTCGCATGGGAGGACGAAGCACTGGAGCCCACCTGGCTCGGCAGCGGCTTTTTCTCCTTAAAAGCCTTCAAGTCCTGCATCATCTCGAACGGGATCTGGTAGCGCTCGGAGGGGGCCTTGGCCAGGGCTTTCTTGAGGATCAGGCTCAGGGCGTAGGGGACGTGGACATTGATCACGTCGGGGGGGATGGGATCCACCTGGACGATCTTGTAGGCCAGAGTGGCTGTATTGGTGGCCTCGAAGGGACGCTCCCCCGTGACCATCTGATACAGCACCGCACCCACCGAAAAGATGTCCGACCGGATGTCCACCCTATGCCCCGTTATCTGCTCCGGAGACATGTAGTAAGGCGTACCCAGGACGGTTCCCGTGGTGGTCATGGAAAAGGACGGCAGTTTGGCGATCCCGAAATCCATGACCTTCACCCGCCCGTCTTCGGTGATCATGATGTTCGAAGGCTTGATGTCACGGTGGACGATCCCCTCCTTGCTGGCTGCTTCCAGGGCGAGGAGGATTTGCTCGAGAATGGGGATGGAATGATCGACATCGATGACCTTCTTTTCGGACAGGACCTGGCTCAGCGTTCTGCCCTTAAGATACTCCATGCAGATGTATTCGAAATCGTCCGTTTCCCCATAAGAGTAAATCGTCAAGATATTGGGATGATTCAGCCGACCGGCTGTCTTCGCCTCCTGAATCAGCTGGTTCCGAGCCTCCTTGCGGATGGAGACTTCCTCTTGCGTCAGCTCCTCGAGGAGCTGCCTGGAGATGAGCTTGAGCGCTACCGTTCTCACCAGCACGGTGTCGAATGCCTTGAACACCATGCCCATGGCGCCCTTGGCGATGAAATCGTCGAGCCTGAACTGGTCGATCTGTTTTCCGATGAGATCGCTGGGGTGAAGCATGGGGGTCCCACCTCTGCAAACGATTGATGACCTTTACCGGAACGCTCCCCGGTCCTCTGCGCGCGCCGCCGTCATCGACCCTCGCCCGGGGGCGATGGGCGGCACATCGAAAATTCAGTGAGGACGCGGTTTGGAACGATGGAATACAGTCATTTGAACGGATCACGCTGCGGACGCTCCCACATCTCGGGAGCCCTTGTCAGAAGCCTCGACTCCAGTCGAGGGCCAGGCGCAAGCACGGCCTGAAAATTCATCGACATTATCAAAAAGCATGCCGCCAAAGTCAAGATCCATGAGCGTCCCGAGGCCATCAAACCGCCGGGCGGCCTCATCCATCGGTGAAGAGGAAAAAGCCCATGAGCCGGGGGTCCGGCACCGCACTTCCCGCCTCCAGGATCGAGCGCCTCTGCCGGGCATACTCGTCATGGATGGGGCCCAGGTAGGTTTGAGTCAGCTCGATCTGATCCGGCTCCCTCAAAACGGAGACCACCCAGTTCCCAATGACGCCCTCGAAATCGGCGGGATGCAGGGCGGGCCATGCAGCGGCCCATTGGGAAGCCGGAAGCGGCGCCAGCCGCCATTCGCCTTCGAGGATGGCCCGGGAGGCGGCCGTCCAGATCATTGAGCCCAGGGTGACATTCTCCATCCGTGAAATCAGGCTTTCGGACCATAGATCCCAGTCGGGCGGCCCCTCCTGGTCCAGCAGGGAATTCAGGAGACGCCCCATGACGACCAGCACATCGATCCGGCGCTCAGCTTCTGCAACATCTCGGGGGGTCCTGAAGACATCCTCCCGGCCTCCCACAACGAACCTCTCCCCTTCACGGCGGAGCTGAGGCGTCCGTTGAAGGATCCTCTCGACCCATTCATGCCATTCCGGATCCAGGCACTGGATTCTGTGCGGCCAGCCGGAGATCCAGCCGCCCTCGATCAGGCCGACGACCCGGCGCTGGACCCTGGAGACCATCCCGCTCCCCAGCCGAAACAGATCTTCAAGGTAGATCTCCCTCAGCAGAGCCTGGGCCGCTGTCGGGCTGTCCTGACTTCGCTCCGTCAGCCCCAGGTTGACATACGCCGCAGCCTTTTCGGCGGCGCGCGGCAGAGCCCGAGGGTCATCGGGAGGCATCTCGTCGGCCACCAGCACTTTGTTGGCCAGACTGGCCAGCTCCATCCCCAGCGTGTCGAGAAGACGCCTGTCGTCGATCTCCGCGAGACAGCGTCTGAACAGATCCCCTTCGCCGGTCACGGTCAGGGCAAAAGATGGGGCAGCCCCCTCGACGGGGGGCTCCGCGGCGAACCTTCCTCGCCCGAGCTCCTGGGGACGGGGCGAGCGGTAGATGGCCAGTGAATCATAGAAATCCGGCACCCCGAGGTCTTCGAGACGGCCCCGGTGAAACCGGTAGGCCGCCTCCTCGCACTCGGCATCCGGAAGCCACAGGATGTGGTTCATGAGCTCAAGGTAGAAGCCCTGGTGAGCTTCAAACAGGAGACCGAGCACATGGTGCGCCAGGCTTTCATACTGTGGGTAGCTGCACTCCCAGAAGAACTGGTCGTCGATGGTGTGGGGCGGGAGATCGCCCCGGGCTTCGACCAGGTCCACATCCTCCGGAATCATGACGACCTGGATCCAACGCTTGAACAGCAGCGTGAGGAGCTCGAAATCGACCTGGTACAGCCAGGCAAGGAGCCTCCCCTCTCCCGCGCGGCGGAGGAGATCCAGCCACTCCAGGGCGGAGCCTATGACAACGGTATCCTTCCTCCACCATTCAATATCGAACAGATGGCCGAGCTGATCCATGGTCCCCAGGGCGAGGAGAGGAAGGGAATCCTCACGGCCGATCTCCTTGACCGTCAGAAAGAAATCCTGCTCCGCCATGCGGGAAACGACCTGCTCAGGGTCCGGACGGCTCAGGATGATCTCCAGCCTTCGTCGGGCAGGAAGCGACATGAGCCTCCGTCCGATCTCCAGGGGAGGCAGTCTTTCCCATTCTTCATCGCTGGAATGCTCAATGTCTGACACCTGCTCATCCTCTCCAGTGTGAAGGCAAGCCCTTTGCTCACGGCGCCTCGCCCGTCGGCCAGGCTTTCCAGAGCTCCTGGGGCTCCCCTCTCCAAGAATATCCCGCGCGAGCATGTCAACCATCACTGGCGGGCTCCGCCCCACCCTTTCGGGGCCGCTCACCGTGAAGCCATGGCCGCATCGTCACACATCATGACGGATTCAGTATGGCCGACGGATCACAGGCGTCAACCCCTTTTCCTCTTCCAAAACTTGTGGTCCTGGGGCGATGGAAGCGCTAGAATGGTTTCCGGCACCATGAACGGTGAAGCCTTCAACCCGGGACGGTGGCTTGCGTGGCGGAAGGGGCTCAAGGGAAGCGGGCTTCCGCGGAAGGGAGATTCGAAATCCACGATGAAGGCCACCCTGATCAAACGACTCCTCCAGATCATTCTCACCCTCCTCGGCATCACCCTCATCACATTTCTGATCATCCAGCTCGCCCCCGGCAACCCCGCCCTTTGCAAGCTCCGCATGGCGGGCGGAGGCCAGGTGGCCGAAAAGGCCATCTCCAAGCAGTTCATTGAGCAGACCAGGCAGCTTTACGCCCTGGACGAACCGCTGCACCCCCGGTATGAACTCCGGGTGAAACGGGTGATCACCTTCGATTTCGGCACGTCCCCTGGATGGGGTGATATGCTGTCCCGGAGCCGGGACTGCATCGAGCTCGCCTGGTGGCTGACCGTTTTTCCAGGGGCCGCCATTTTCCCAAGCATCACGGCCCACAGTTTCGTGGGCAAAGGTCTGCGCGACGCCATGGACCCGAAGCTGTTCCGAGAGAGCTTGACGGAGCGGGAATCGAGCGCATCGCGGGCTCAGTGCTCGGGCTACCAGGCTCGGGGGCTGACCCAAGGGGTGCATGGACAACAGGATGGATGCCTATGAGCGTTTCCTTGCTTCACCCCATTCCCGGCGATGAAACGGGGGTGTTCTCCGTATCGGAGCTCAACTCCCGCATCCGCTCCATTCTGGAAGGCAGCCTCCCTTTCGTCTGGGTCAAGGGAGAGATCTCCAATTTCAAGATACCGGCCTCAGGCCACCAGTATTTCACCCTCAAGGATTCCCAGAGCCAGGTGCGAGCGGTTTTTTTTCGAGCCCAGAATCGGCGGCTGAAGTTCGTTCCCGAGGATGGGCTCCAGGTGGTCTGCCAGGGACGGGTGAGCGTCTACGAGCCGCGGGGGGAGTATCAGCTCATCGTGGAAGTGATGGAGCCCGCGGGACTGGGGGCGCTGCAGCTCGCCTTCGAGCAGCTCAAGAAGCGGCTGGAGGCTGAAGGGCTGTTCTCGACGTCCCGAAAGCGGCCCCTCCCCGTTTGTCCCCGTCGGATCGCCATTGTGACCTCGCCCACGGGAGCCGCCGTTCGAGACATGCTCAAGATGCTCCAGCGCAGCCCCTATCCGCTGGCGGTGACCCTCCTGCCTGTGCGGGTCCAGGGCAGGGACGCCGCGGGAGAGATTTCCGCGGCCCTTGGTGCCGTCGATGCGCTGTGTGAGCGCTTTGGCTGGGACCTGGTCATCGTCGGGCGCGGGGGTGGCAGCATGGAGGATCTCTGGCCCTTCAACGAAGAGACGGTGGCCAGATCCCTGGCCTCCTGCAGGGTGCCCACCGTTTCAGCCGTCGGCCACGAGATTGATTTCTGCATCTCCGACCTGGTGGCGGACCTGCGTGCCCCCACCCCGACGGCCGCCGCCGAGTGGGTCGTGGCGCGCCTGGAATCGTTGGAACGCGAGCTGGAGCGCTCCCGGGAGCAGGTCACCGAGCGCATGCGGAGTCTGCTGGAGCGTTACGGCCATCGGCTTGGCCTGTTGGAAAAGGGGCTCAAGGATCCCAGGCGCCGCCTGGAGGACCTGAGACTCATGCTGGATGACCGGATGGATCGGTTGCAGATGGCCTGGCACCGGGACCTGGAGCGGCGTCGGACCTTCCACGGTCATCTGACCGGGCGTCTGGGGCAGTGCCACCCGGCCAGGCAGATCGAGCCCCTGCGCCAAAGGGTGGCCCAGCTCGGGAAGGAGCTCACCCAGCGGTTCCTGAGCCAGATGAGCCTCCTGCGGCTCCGGCTGGACCGTGCCGCAAGCCAGCTGGACATGCTCAGCCCCCTGGCGGTCCTGATCCGCGGATATGCCATTGCCTACAGCGTGACGGATGGACGGATCATTCGAGGAAGCTCGCAGGTCGAGGTGGGAGACCCCGTGCGCGTACGTCTGGGACAGGGAGCGCTGGAATGCCGGGTCACCGCGAAGGAGGACGACTCGGGGGGCGCCTGACCAGGCTCCATGGCAAAGGCTGTGTTGACAGATGAATCCTCGAGGCCATCCTCCAGCCCGAGGGGCTGCCTGGCGGGGATTTGCAAAAGGATGCGTATGGCAAGGAAGAAGACCGACCCGTTCGAGGAATCCCTGAAGAAGCTTCAGGCCCTTGTGGAAAAGATGGAGCGCGGGGATCTCCCCCTGGAAGAAGCGGTGGAGTCCTACACCGAGGGCATGAGGCTGGCCCAGGCCTGTCACCAGAAGCTCGAGGAGGCCGAATCGAAAGTGCGGATGCTCATGAAAGATTCCGAGGGGGAATGGCAGACCATGCCTTTTGATACCCCCACCGGCGGCTCGACGGAGGAGGAATAGCGTGGAGGGGCTGCTCCTGGCACCTCCATATCAAAACGATGGTACTGGGATCTTCTGAGTGGTATAAAAAACAGATGATTGCTTGCAGACGCCATAAAACTCCCTGAGCACAGCTGGGTTCACATGAATCGTACAGGCGCGAGCTGAAGCGGTCACGTTGGAGGCTCGGCCTCGTGGAGCCCGCCCGGCTTCCATGACGCACGATGCCATAAACGGCGGGGGCGAGCCCTGCACCATTTCATGGGAGGCTTATGCACGAAGTCTTCGATCTCAAGCTTTACCTGGCCGAGCGAAAACGAGAGGTGGAAGCGGCCCTCGAGACGTCCCTGCCACCCCCCACGGGCCTTCAGAGAAGTATCATCGAAGCGGCCCGTTACAGCCTTTTCGCCGGAGGCAAGCGCCTGCGGCCCATTCTGTGCCTGACCGCCGCGGAGGTCGTGGGCGGGGACTCCCGGCCCATCATGCCGGCGGCCTGCGCGCTGGAAATGATCCACACCTATTCCCTCATTCACGACGACCTTCCGGCCATGGACAACGACGACTACCGGAGGGGACAGCTCACCAACCACAAGGTGTACGGTGAAGCCATCGCCATCCTGGCCGGGGATGCCCTCATGACGGAAGCCTTCGAGCTGGTGGCCCGGCTGCAGGACGCTCCCGGGCAGTCACCGGACCGAATCCTCAGGGCCATCCGCATCCTGGTGAAGGCGGCGGGATACCGGGGCATGATCGGCGGCCAGGCCATCGACCTGGAGTGCGAAAACCTGGAGACGGACATCGCCACGGTCGAATACATGCACGTCCACAAGACGGGTGCCCTCCTGTCGGCCTCCCTTGAAATGGGAGCGCTGCTGGGAGGCGGCTCGCCCGAGGATACCGCGCGACTCAGGCGATACGGACACCATTTCGGCCTCGCTTTTCAGATCACCGACGATCTCCTGGACATCGAAGGGGACGCCGTGGAGATGGGCAAGAAGCCTGGATCGGACGCAGCCAGGAACAAGAAGACCTACCCCGCGCTTCTGGGCATGGTCCGCTCGAAGGAATCAGCCCGCGAGCACGTGGAACAGGCATTGCAAGAGCTTGCGGCCTTTGGAGCGGCCGCGGAGCCCCTTCGGGCCCTCGCACGGTACCTGCTCGTCCGGCGGGCCTAGCCCAACGAAAACGTGTGCCATCGAAACCATTTTGCTTCCTCCGAGAGGTTGAGCATTGAAAGAAAACACGGACAAATCGCTCCTGCCCCAAATCGACGGCCCAGGCCAGCTCAAGACTTTCACTCTTCCCCAGCTTCAGCAGCTCGCCGAGGAAATCCGCGACACGATCATCCGCACCGTGGCCAAGAACGGTGGACACCTGGCCCCCAACCTCGGGGTTGTGGAGCTCACTCTGGCCCTTCATCATGTTTTCGAGGCACCCCTCGATCGCATCATCTGGGATGTGGGCCATCAGGCCTACGCCCACAAGCTCCTGACGGGACGCCAGTCCCAGTTTCACACCATTCGCCAGCATGGAGGGCTGAGCGGGTTTCCCAAGCGGTCCGAGAGCAAGTTCGACGCCTTCGGGACCGGCCACTCCAGCACGTCCATCTCCGCGGCTCTCGGCATCACCGTGGCCAATTCCCTCAAGAACGTCCCTCACCGGGCCATCGCGGTCATTGGGGATGGAAGCATGACGGGGGGGCTGGCCTTCGAAGCCCTGAATCAGGCCGGGGATCTCAACCGGAATCTCATCGTGGTCCTCAACGACAACGAGATGTCCATCTCCCCCAATGTCGGGGCTCTCTCGTCATTCCTGAGCCGCAAGCTCTCCAACCGGACCCTCATGAACCTCAAGAAAGAAGTCGAGAGCGTCCTGCGCTCGATCCCAGGCCTGGGTCCCAATATCATCCAGATCCTCAAGCGCAGCGAGGATTCCCTGGTCAGTTTCTTCACGCCCGGCATGCTCTTTCAGGCCCTCGACTTTCATTACATAGGCCCCATCAAGGGGCATCGGCTGGACCGGCTCATCGAGACCTTCGAGAGGGCCAAGCAGCTGGAAGGTCCTGTCCTGGTCCACGTCATGACCCAGAAAGGGCGCGGTTACAAGCCCGCGGAGTCCGACCCCACGAGCTTCCACGGCGTGGGCTCCTTCGACATCGCCACGGGGAAGAGCTGCGGGGCCGATTCCGGCAAGCCGTGCCCGCCTTCCTACACCCAGGTCTTCGGCCAGACCATGGTCCGGCTGGGCGAGGAAAACTCCAAGGTTATCGGCATCACCGCCGCCATGCCCCAGGGAACGGGTCTCGATGCCTTCTCCACCAGGTTCCCCGATCGGTTCTTCGATGTGGGCATCGCCGAGCAGCATGCCGTCACCTTCGCGGCGGGCCTGGCCACCGAGGGCTTCCAACCGGTGGTGGCGGTTTACTCCACGTTCATTCAGCGCGCCTATGACCAGATCATCCACGATGTCTGCCTCCAGAACCTGCCGGTGGTTTTCGCCATGGATCGCGGCGGCATCGTGGGTGAGGACGGTCCGACTCACCACGGGCTTTTCGATCTGTCGTTCCTGCGTCCCATTCCCAACATGATCCTCATGGCTCCCAAGGACGAAAACGAGCTGCAGCACATGCTGAAAACGGCCGTGGAGCACAACGGCCCCGCCGCCCTGCGCTACCCCAGGGGAAATGGTCTCGGGATTCAAATGGACGAATCACTCCATTCCCTCCCCATCGGCAAGGGGGAGGTCCTTCGCGAGGGGAGCGACATGGTGCTCGTCGGCATCGGCCAGACCGTGGCGACGGCCATGGAAGCCGCGGAGCGCCTGGACCAGATGGGTGTTCAGGCGGCTGTCATCAACGCTCGCTTCGTCAAACCGCTGGACCAGGAGCTGATTCTCCACTGGGCCAGGAAGACCGGCCGAGTCATCACCATCGAGGAAAATGTCCTCCAGGGCGGATTCGGGAGCGCCGTGCTCGAGATGCTTCAGGAGTCGCTCTTCACTCCCAGCGGCTTCATGAGGCTCGGCATTCCGGATACCTTTGTTCCCCACGGCGGCCAGGCCGTCCTGAGAAACCTTCACGGCATCGATGCCGAAGGCATCGAGCGGGCCGCAATGGCCCTGATGAATGTCCACCATGGCCAGCACCTCCGCGCGATTGGACAAGCTGCTTGTTGACCTGGGATTGGCGCCTAGCCGCGAGCGGGCCCAGGCGCTCATCCTGGCGGGCAAGGTCCTGGTGGACGGGGAGAAGATCACCAAGGCCGGGCGGCTGGTGTCCTCCGGGGGCGCCATCACCCTCACCGGTGCGGATCTTCCCTATGTGAGCCGGGGCGGCCTGAAGCTCGAGCACGCCCTGGAAGCATTCGCCATCTCCGTGGAAGGTCGTGTGGCCATGGACGTGGGGGCTTCCACGGGAGGGTTCACGGACTGCCTGCTGCAGCGGGGCGCGGCTCGGGTTTACGCCGTCGATGTGGGCTACGGTCAGCTGGCCTGGAGCCTGAGGCAGGATCCGAGGGTGGTGGTCATCGAGCGTCAGAATATTCGCTCCCTGCCGGCCGACCGGATTCCCGAGCCCATCCAGGTGGCCACCGTGGACACATCCTTCATCTCCCTCAGGCTCGTTTTGCCAGCCGCCGTGCCTTTCCTCGCCGACGGAGCCACCCTGGTAGCCCTCGTGAAGCCCCAGTTCGAGGCCGGGCGGCTTCATGTGGGCAAGGGGGGCGTGGTTCGCGACCCGGCGGTCCACGACGAGGTGTGCCGCGCCGCCGTCGACCTCGCCGAATCCCTCGGCTGCGTGGTTCTCGGCGTCACTCCCTCCCCCATCCTGGGCCCCAAGGGAAACCGCGAGTTCCTCCTGGCGGCCATCCGCCATCGGTCCCCGGCTCGGGTCGACTCCCCATGATTCATCTCCATCTCGTCTTTGTCGGCAAAACCGCTTTTCCGGAAATGGACCAGGCCATCCAGCGCTACCTGGATCGGCTGCGCCACTACGCCTCGGTGGAAGTCCACCTGGTCAGGGCCGAAAAGATTGCGGAAAGAAGCCGGGAGAAGACAGTCATGGATCGCGAGGGGGAGAGAATCCTCAAACTGGTGGGGAGCCGGGATGTGCTCGTCGCCCTGGACCGTCATGGGGCCCAGCTCGATTCGGAAGGGCTGGCGGCTTACCTGGAGCAGCTGAAAAGAGATGGCAGCCCGGAAGTGTGGATGGCCATCGGGGGGCCGGTGGGACACTCAAAAAAAATCCTGGAGCGGGCCAACCGTACCCTGGCCCTGTCCAGGATGACTTTTCCTCACGACCTCACCCGCCTGATTCTGGTGGAGCAGCTCTACCGGGCCTTCACCATCCTCAAGGGCGAGCCCTATCATCGTTGAGCTTCAGGCCGCGCCGCGCTTTCCGGCGACGGCTCTCGAGCCCGGCCGCACATCCGAGAGCCCGAGGAGTCCGCCACGGACGAAAATGCCTTCAACCACCGTCAAGGCTTGCGACCGCTCACATCACGGCCACCACTTCCGTCACTTCGGGGACGTCCTGTTTGACGATGCGCTCGATGCCCGCCTTGAGGGTCATCTGGCTCATGGGGCAGCCTTTGCACGCCCCCGTCAGGCGCACCTTGACCGTCGTTCCGTCCACGTCCACAAGCTCTACGCTGCCGCCGTCACGCTCCAGCATCGGTCGAATCTTCGCCAAGGCCTTTTCCACTTCTTCACGCATAGGTTTCCAAGCCTCCCTCTGTATCGGTTGAGTTGTTCAGCACCCTATAATGCCTCGCAGGCCCAAAATCAATGGAAAGCACCCGACCGGCATGAAACAGGCACGGCCGGGGGATTTCCCGACCGTGCCTGGAGGTTAACGCGGAGTGGCTTCCGGAAGGACTGCATCCTTACCGGATCGTGACGGCTCGGGAAGCGGAGCCGCCCAGACTCGAGATGGCACTCACGGAAGCGCCCACACCGGGGATAACGGGAGAGTTGCGTACCACCAGCCGCCATATGCCCGTCGCTCCAGCGGTGGCCTGACCCACCGTGACACCGTTCAAGGAGACGGTCACCCTCGCGCGGGCACCCGCCCTTCCGGCCAAAGTCCAGGCAGCCAGGCGAGAGTTGAAGACCGCCTGTGTGACGGTGACCGTGTCACCCGCGGGAGGATTGGGAGCCGGGACTCCACCCGCCACGATGTTCACATCCTGAGTGTGGGATCCGCCGGCGCTGGAATTGACCGTTACCGTCGCCGGAGGGATGGCGCCAGGGGGCAGAGGAAAGGTTCCCACGCCCCCGGTGAGGGCTCCAAAGCCCACCGCCGTGAGGCTGGGTCCAGGGGTCCTCTGGTCGCTCGAAGCCGCGTTGATGCTGAGCACCCTCGTCGACGTACTGTATTCGACCCGGCTGATCACCACGAGGTCGGGAATGGGTGACGCACCCACCAGGGAGGCCGCGCCACCGCCCGCCGGAGTGGCGGAAACCGTGATGGCTGTCGGCACCGAGGCCACCGGCGTGCTGATGAAGAATTTCCCAAGAGCGCCTTCCAGCAGAGGAACCGCCGGGGTGGGAACGGGAGTACCCACCACGGTGACCGCCGCACCTACCGTCGAGGTGGCGAAGACATCCAGGTTGATGGCCGTGCCGCTGGCGCTGTAAGTGGCGCGGTCGATGGAGACGGCTCCTGGAGCGTTGGCAAAGATCTTGCCCGCCACGAACCATAGGGCCGTCGTCGCATTGAGTCCGCCTCCGGATATGGTGATGTTGTTCCGAACCGGCCCGCCCGTAACCAGCTGCGAGGCCGCGAAGTCACCGATGTAGCCGGGAAGAGCGGCGGGCAGCGGATTGCCCACGAAGAGGCGGGGACCGATCAGATTACTGGCCAGCACACCGGCGAAATCCAGGGGAATGCCTGCTGGCTCATCGATGGTGACATTGATGATGCCGTTGACGAGTCCATCGCCATCCTGGTCAGCGTTGCCATCGAGAATGATATCGGTGCCGAACGGATGGGTGATGGTGATCGTGGCACCGGGAGTGAAGCCCTCGATGCGGAAGCGCTTGCGAGCGAACACGATCTGGTCGTTGGCCGCGGGCACCTCGTTGGCGAAAGCACCCTCCAAGGCGAATCGAGCGAACAGATTGGTGGCAGCCCCAAAGTCAGGCTCGGCGATCCAGTAGAAGAACTCCGACGGGAAGTTCGTCGGAAACACCACCGGATTCAATGGGTTGAAAGTGGGCTCCGCATCGAAGGGGACGCACCCCGCCGCCACCGCGTTGACGTCAAAAACATCCAGACAAGGCGCCAGGCTGAGCCCCGCGTTGTCCGTGTAGAACTGGGGATATCCGTTGGCCGGGTTCACAGGCCCGACCGCCGTTAAAGTCGCGTGGCCCGGTTGTGAAAAACCCATCACAACGGCCAGTGCCGCCATCACCATCAACATCGATAATCTTGTTTTCGTAGTCGTCATGTCCACACCCCTTGAGAATGAGAGGTCTATTTTTTTCTTTACGCTTGGGCTTCCCTGTCAGGCTATCTTGGACTCGGCATGCCAGTATCTTTCATCACCCGCCGCCTCCTTTCATCCTCCCCCATCCAGAATCCCAAAGCCTGCATCCCATCCCCCCGAAGGCAGGCTCACCCTCACCGTTCACCCCTTCCCTCAGAAATGAAGCTACTCAAGGGAAGCTCACGGGTCAATGAGCACAACTAATCATGTTTACCTAGGTACAAAACCCCGTTTGAGAGGAATGGAGGCAGTAGCCCATGCCCGAGCACCCGGCGAAGCGTCCATCGGACTACCATGAAATCCCATCCTGGGTTATTGAGGAACGAGCTCTTAAATGCTCAATACTTCAGACGCAGAGAAAGGACACTGTCTCCATGTCATTCCTGCCCGCGGTAGCCCCCCGGCGCGAGCCCGGCGGTCCTGCCTGGTGGCTTGCCTTTTCCGGCGAAAGATTACTCGCGCGGCTGGCCCCTTCGTCAGCGACGGTTCCCCTCCTGACGGATGGATTGGAAGCTTTCGGGCTTCACCCCGTCCGCACCCAGTTTCTGGGCTGGCTGGATCAGAGGCCCTGCTTTTCGGCCGAGCTGCCCGACGACACAGTGCCTCCCGAAGGGTGGACGTTCCAAGGGCTGAGAAGGCTCTTCGGGGTGCTGGAGGACGATCTTTACAGCGTCGCCGTCCGCGCCAAACAGATCGTTTTCTGGGACCGGACCCACCAGTACTGCGGTCAGTGCGGAATCTCCACCCTGAGCATGGAAGACGAGCGGGCCAGAACCTGTCCCAGCTGCGGCCTGGCCAGCTTTCCGCGCCTCTCCCCGGCCGTCATCGTCGCCGTGACCCGAGGGGACGAGCTGCTCCTGGCCCGGGCCCAGCGCTTTCCCCAGGGCTTTTACAGTGTCCTGGCGGGTTACGTGGAGCCAGGGGAGACCCTGGAGGAGTGTGTGGCCCGGGAAGTCCGGGAGGAGGTGGGCATCGAGGTTCGGAACATCCGTTACTTCGGAAGCCAGTCGTGGCCGTTTCCCCACTCGCTCATGGTGGCCTTCACGGCCGAGCACGCCGGGGGCGACATCCGCCCCGACCCTACCGAGATCGCCGACGCCGGCTGGTTCAAACGGGACGGTCTTCCCTGGATCCCAGAGAAGATCAGCATTGCCCGACGGCTCATCGACTGGTTTGTCGAGGCCGGGGAGTGACCGTCACGCCCCACCCCTGCGATGCGGGCAATGGCTTCGACCGGTTGAAGGAAGGACACGGAGGGGGGAGGGACAGGGAGACGCGACCCGAAGGCCGCCTCTTGAAAGAGATGAAGCCTTCAGGGCTTCAAAAGCTGCTCGATGACGGGGACCAGCTCCAGGAAGCTTTCCCCGGGCAGTATTCGCCTGTCCGCCCCCACCGCATCTCCTTGCCCCGCGTCGCCGATCTGGACGTCGATGGTGATCCCGCGCTCAGCGCAGAAAGCGGCCAGGGAGGGTTTGGTCCTGCTGCCCACCAGGACCGCCCCGACCCTGGCACCCCACTCGAAATGGGGGCCGTCCCCCCCGCTGTCCCCCATGACGACGACCTTGCTGGGTGCAACCCCGAAAGCACTCAGGGCCGCCTCCGTATTCCTTGGCTTGTCCTGGATTTCGAGGAGGTCCAGGATCCATATGGGATCCGTCGGCAGGTCACGGAAGCGAATCATGGGATGAGCTGACAGAACGGGAACCACGGGCAGGAGCCCCCTGGCGAAAATGCGCTGGAAATACCCCACCATGCCGGTGGTATTGATCATGAACAGGATGTCGCGGGAAAGACACCATTCGATCCATTCCGGCAATCCCGGGTAAGTCGCGAAAGAGGCGTCCAGGTATGCGTCCATCTGCTCCACCGTCAAGGGCCCGGGAAGCGATGCCCGCAGTGCCTGGACCGCCGTGCCCAGCGTCATCCCTCCCGTGGTGTACTGGCGGAAGATGATCTCCAGGCGGTCACGGAGCCCTGGATGGGTGAAGGAGATGAAGTCGAACGGGCCGCAGGGGGCCAGACATTCGTTCCAGTCCGAGGAAATGATCGCTCGAGCCACGCGCATGGCCTCTCCTTCCCATCGGCACGGCCGACGGTGCTCATGCTCGATGTGTTTGAAATGCTCTAATCCTACGGTTCTTGCCTGCTGATCGATGCTGCCGCAGCGATTTTCAGGGGCGAAAGGCTCATTGCACCCACGGCTTGCGGAAGCGAAGGTTCTGACCCTCAGCGAGTATTCCTCGCCTCGAGCACCACCACGCTGCGCGGGGCCGCCCGGTAGCGGGTTTTGCCGGCGGCCGGCTGATCCGCCGGCTCGAGCACATCCTGAGGGCTCGCCAGCCAGGTATCCACCGCCCGGAACCATTTACCCACCCGGAGCCGCGGGATCTCCATGTTCACGAAGTCTTCCGACATGTTGAGCATGACGTGCAGATCCTCCTCGCCCGGCCCCGCCGCCCCCAGGGTGAAGGCCAGGATGCGCGCGTCGGGGTCGTCCCAGGGCGGGCGATCCAGGTCGATGCCATGCCAGGAAACGTCGGGAAACCTTGCTCCGTCCTTCCTGGCTCCCGACAGGAAGCGATTCCTCGTGAGGGCTGGGTGACGCCTGCGCAGACCAATCATCCCGCGGGTGAATCGGAGCATTTCCTTTTCTTTTTCCAGCAGGCTCCAGTCGAGCCAGCTCAGGGCGTTGTCCTGGCAGTAGGCGTTGTTGTTGCCCCGCTGGGTCTTCAGGACTTCGTCACCCGCAAGGATCATGGGAACCCCGCGGCTGAGCATGAGGATAGCCATGAGGTTTCGGGCCTGCCGACGCCGCAGGGCCAGAATGCCCGCATCGCCCGTCTCCCCTTCGGCGCCGCAGTTCCAGCTCAGGTTGTCGTGGCTGCCGTCCCGGTTCTCCTCTCCGTTGGCCTCGTTGTGCTTCTCGTTGTAGCTCACCAGGTCGTGGAGGGTGAATCCATCATGGCAGGTCACGAAGTTGATGCTGCTGCTCGGAAGCCGCCCGCTCGATTCGTAGAGATCGCTGCTTCCGGCGATGCGCGTGGCCACCTCACCCACGAGCCCCCCGTCGCCCCTCACGAACCGCCGAATGACGTCCCGGTAGCGGCCGTTCCATTCAGACCAGCGGTAACCCGGAAAGTCCCCCACCTGGTACAGCCCCCCCGCATCCCACGCTTCGGCGATGATGTGGGCGTGGGACAGAATGTCCGACAGCTCGATGTGCCAGGGGACCGGAGCATAGTAGAGGGGCTCGCCGTCCTGCCCCCGAACCAGTACGCTGGCGAGGTCGAAGCGGAAGCCGTCCACGTGCATCTCTTTCACCCAGTATTCGAGACACTTGATGATGAAGCGGGTCACCACGGGATGGTTGCAGTTCACCGTGTTTCCACAACCCGTGTAATCGCGGTATAGGCTCAGGTCCTCCCGATCCAGATGATAGAAGCCATAGTTGGAGATGCCCTTGAAGTTGATGATGGGGCCGTCCGGCCCCCCCTCGGCCGTATGGTTGAAAACCACGTCCAGGATGACTCCGATGCCCGCCCGGTGGAGAGCTTTGACCATATCCCGAAACTCGTTGCGGTGATCACCCTGCGCCGGGTGGACACAAAACCCTGGATGCGGCGAAAAGAAACTGTGAGTGCAGTAGCCCCAGTAGTTCTTCAGCCCCCGGGCCGCCACTTTGGGGGGCAAGTCCTGCTCGTCGAAGGCCATGATGGGCATGAGCTCCACATCGGTGATCCCCAGATCCTTGAGATACGGGATCTTTTCGATGACCCCCCGAAAGGTTCCGGGCCAGGCCACCCCGGAGCTTCCATGCCGGGTGAGCCCGCCCACATGCATCTCGTAAATGACCGACTGCTCGAGGGGATGGCTCAAAGGCTCATCCCCTTCCCAGTCGTAGCCCTCATCAAGTGGCACCAGTCCCCTGATGGCTCGACCTTCGTTCTTGCCCGGGCGGCGCCCGCTGTCCCGGTCCCACAGCCCATGGGTCACGGCCACGGCGAAGGGATCCACCAGAGCCTTGTCCCGGTCGAACCGAAACCCGGTCCTGCGTGGATCGTTGGGGCCGTCCACGTGCCAGGTGTAGTGAACGGGCGGCTGAAGCCCTTCCACGTAGACATGCCAGGTGTAGTAGCTGCGGTGAGCCTCGGGATCCAGCGGTATCCGCAGGAGGGGCTTCAAGCTCTCGGCTTCCTCGTAGATGACGAGCTCCATGGCGGTCGCATATCGGCTGAACAGGCTGAAATTGATGCCGCGCCCGTCCGCCGCCGCCCCCTGAGGGGATCGCGCCCCGGGGCTGATCTTGAAGGAAGCGCTATTGAACTTCATGAAAAAGGAACCCTCCACTCTGTTAGACACCAGCTGCCCGCAATCATGATCCCATTGCCAGAACCTCTTTAGACAATTCTCATGCCAGAATGGACCAGCAAGGTCACCATGGAACCGCTTCACGGAAGCTCACCAGGCTGAGCCGTAGGGCTCCACCGCTCCCCCCCTCGTCCCGCAAAGCCCCCTTCTGCCCCGCCGTGGAGGCGCACCCCGAAACTGTCTGCCGGAGCGGCAAAACCGCAATGCGGTGATTAAATTCGCTGAAGGGATGAAAAGCCGGAGTGCGCAGCCGGCGGATCTCCAATACACCCTGAAAAGGAGCTGCCAACATGGAAAATGCTTCACTACAGAGAACCGACTACACAACTCTCCTGGATTTGGCAAGGGCGTCAAATCTCAAGGTCGTCGAAGCCAGGGGACTGGATACCCGGAATGGCATTCGCTTCAACAGGAACGGCGTTGACTGGATCGCCCTCAATGCGGACCTGCCCATCCATGAGAAGACCCGTGCCCTCGGTCACCTCATGAAGAACAGCGCCCGCGATTTCGCCGAGGACCTGGGGCATGGCTGGCGCTTGGCCTGTTCGAAAGCTGACGGATGCGTTCGAACGCTCTGCTGTTGAGATCGTCGGAAGAGGAGCTCTTCCGGCCTGACGCGGCTCCCCCTCTCCCCGAAGCGGAGGAGAGGGGCTTCTGCCCGGGCCTCCATGGACCATGGCCGTCCACGGACTTCACTTTATGATTATATCCAACATATTGAACAGAAAAGCCCGGGGGGTTCCCGACTCAATCGGGACCTCAATCGGAGGTCATGAATCCCGTCAATCGCAGCCTTGACAATCCTCGCGCGATTCATTACGCTATGGCTGTTTATTGCCCGTCGATGGAGCGTTGCTCCAACCCCCGAACCAGGTAAGTCCCGTTATCGAGCATGCGGATGCACAATTTTCGGCAGGGATTCGTACGACCGCTGGGTCCTATCTGACGAGTCCTGATTTGCATACCGCGTGCTCCACGGCTCAACCCTTTGTTCGAAGGATTGTCGCTCGAGGTCCAGGCGATCAGACAAGTGAGAAGCCGGCGGGGCCGGGGCCGCCTCCGAGGCTTTTCGCCCACGCGTGGCTGGCCCACGTGTGTCTTCCCGAGCATCCATGTCCGCCGCGTCGCCTCATCGATGGATTGCCGGAAAGCGGAATGATGGCGTTCCAACGCCTGTCCTGCCCAGAATCCGATCACCGAGACGGAACAGGTTGAAAACACTTCAATAAGGAAATACCATGCAGGTTGAGTATAAGAACATCGACGCCAAGCTGGTGGTCAATGAAATCCGAAACGGCCGATCTCTGGAATCCGTGCAGAAACTGTTCGGCATCAAGTTCAAGAGTGAGGTCCAGGATTTGTACCTTCGCGGTCTCATGGAGCTGGGAGAGATTCCCCAGGTCGGGTTCTCCAAGCAGACTCCCGGCAGACCGTCTCCCGACGTGGCCGAGCGGCCGCTGGTGCGAAGGCGCGAGAAACAGATTCCCCAAAAGCCGCAGATCGTCATCAAGACCAATAATTTCCGAACGATCGGTCAGAGCGGCAGCGTGACGCTCAATAAAGCCCTGCTCATCGAGCAGCTGGGATTCGAAGTGGGGGACTCATTCGAAATTTATCGGGAGGATGATCGCGTCATTTTGAAAAAGAGCGACGTGCCCCTACAGTGACCCGACCTGATGGAAATCCGAAGCATTCACAAAGAGCGAAGCCACCGCTGCACGGCGAGGGCCCATGCAACTCGCCCAGCCCCGCTCCATCCTGCCGAGGGTCCATGGCCCGGACGGGGAGCCCTGCTCCTCTTCCCGGGAGGATCTTTCCCGATTGATCTGTAATATCTAGGGCTTGAGGTTTCGCAGCACATTCAGGAACCGCCAGATGGCCGTCAGGTTCGTGCCCACGGCAAGCACCATCAGCACGACGACGAGGACAATGTCGCTCATCCAATGCCCAGGATGGGAGTCCATCAAACGGTTCACCAGGGGATTGAAGATGCCTGCCAGCGCGATGAGGATGATCCGCTCCCCTCGCTGGAAAATCCCACCCATGCATCGCTCGCCCAGTCCTTCGGCGCGGGCTCTCGTGTAGCTCACCATGAGCGACCCGAACAGGATGAGAAGGAATGTCAGGTAAAAGGCCGGAGAGGTGCTTCCCTGGCGGTAGAAATAGAACCACACCCCGATGTAGATGACGAGCTCCGTGTAGCGGTCCAGCACGGAATCCAGAAAAGCCCCGAACTTCCTGCTCTGCCCCGTCGATCGCGCCAGACTCCCGTCCAGGGTGTCGAGAAGGCCAGTGACGAGCGTGAGGAGCCCCCCGATGAGGGGATAGAAAGCAAAAGCGAAACCGGCCACCAGGCTGATGAGGAGGCCAAGAACCGACAGATGATCCGGTTTGATTCCGGTCACTGCCAGAAAGGGCACCAGACGGCGCTCGAGGAGTCGATAGTACCCGACCTCAAGGGAAGTCCCTTTGAGCATAAGCAACCTCTTTCCAATCCCAGCGTTCAGTCCCCAGCCGTTGGGGGAGATCCCAGGAGAGCCACGGCCAGCAGGGGCAGATCGAACAACCGTGCATCCACCTCACTGCCGGCGGCCATTTCTAGCACATGAGGCTCCAAAAGAATATAAGCAATGCTGCGGCGAGCCTCCTGGAGGACCGTTTCCCCCTTACCATGGAGCGGCAGGAACGACAACGTCGGCTGGGTCATGTCCAGCACTCCCGCCACAACCCGGCAGATGCCGCCCCCGTGGGTGACCTGCTCCCCCAGCAGAGCCTTGACGGTCAGGGGCCAGCGGCGGGAAAGCCCCTGAAATCCCCAGAGAAAGGGCCGGAGCAGCTCCTCAAAGATGATCCGCCCCCCCCACGGGCTTCCCGGGAGCGCCAGATACAGCCGACCATCTCGGAAACCCGCCATGGCTCCCTTGCCCGGAGACACGAGCACGCCCTTGAAGACCTCTTGAACCCCCAGCCCTCGCCACACCTCGGAAGCGTAATCCCTGTCGCCGCGCCCCGTGCCGCCCGTCGTCACGTAAACATCCGCATCCACTCGCTCCAAGCTCTCGGCCATTCGAGCCGGGTCGTCTCCCGAAACCCCGAGATGCACCGCCACCCCACCGTTCAGGCGTGTGAGCCAGCCGAGAAGGTGGCGATGATTACTGTAGATACCTCCGGCAGAAAGGGCCTCCCCCGGCTCACGGACCTCGTCACCCGTGGAGAGGAGAGCCACTCGCGGCTGCCTGGCGACCTCCAGCCGGTGGAAGCCGTATGCCGCCACCATGGCGAGCTTCGTGGGAGTGAGGACCTCCCCCGCCACCGCCAGGACCTCCCCCTGGAGCGCATCGCTCCCTTCCCGTACCACTCCGCTCAAAGGTTCCACGGGGTGCGCAATGAGCAGGTGGTCCCCGACGGTACGGGTCCGCTCCAGGGCCACGACGGCATCGGCCCCCCTGGGGATGACCGCACCGGTCATCACCCTCGCGCACCATCCGGCCTCGATCCCCTCCGTGGGAGCCCGGCCCGCCGTGACACTCCACGGAGCCAGGCGGCAGCGGGCCGGCCGGTCCTCGGAGGCGTGGCGGGTGTCCCCACTCGCAATGGCGTAGCCATCCAGGCGGGACCGGGATTCCGCCGGGAGAGGACAAGGCGCCACCAGGTCCGATGCCACAACGCGCCCCAGGGCCTCATCCAGGGGAGCCCACTCCGAACCGGGCTCGGGAAGCCCCAGGGTCAGGAAGCGCCTCGCCTCCTGGAGCGTGATCACAGACTGCTCCAGTCCTCGGGAGTGTTCACGTTCCGGAAGCTCAGCCCCCCTGGATCCACCTGGCGCCATTCATCCTCCTCCAATCGCCTGAGGCGTATCTTCGTGAAAAAACTGATGACGTTCCTGCGGGGCCCAGCCAGGACATCGGCGATGGCGGGAATGCACCTTCGATGGTAGAGGGCGAAAAGGGGCTCGTATTTCTCCCCCGTAAGCGGCACCACGGCATCGGCATCGCCGGGGTTGGCCAGCGCCAGCATGCTCTCCAGCGCCTCGGGCACCAGCAGCGGCATGTCCGTGGCGCGCACGACCACCCAGTCGTTGGGGCTGAAAAGCAGGGCGGTGTAGATACCGCCCAGGGGGCCCTGGAAGGGCAAGAGATCACGGAGGAGGCTGGCATGGACGTCCAGATAAGGCGTCAAATCATTGGCGACCACAAAAACGGGCGAGCAGACCCGGCGCAATGCCTCGACCCCACGATCCACCAGTCGCTGGCCCTCAAAGACCTCGAGAGCCTTGTTGCGCCCGTAGCGCAAGCTCCGCCCCCCCGCCAGAACCGCCCCGGTGAGCACTCATTTTCCTTTCAGGCGGATCTGGATGTCGATCTTGTCGGGATCCTTCCAGCCACGGAGGGTCGAAAGCATGCCATGGATACCGCCCACCAGAAAATCCCGCACGAAGTCGTTCAGGGGAAGCTTCCTCCCGTCGAGAAGCACCGTGGCCTGATGAGCCTTTCGGTCCGTCAGGTACCGCTTCTCGATGAAATCCGCCAGGGCCTCCACCTGGTCGAACCTGAAAACGGGGACATCCAGCTCCACCGGATCATCAGTCACCAGGGCGACGAGGTTGTCCTCGGGACGGCAGATGGGAGCAGCCTCGATGACCTTGCGGAAGACCTCGATCTTGGGAAAGCGCGACCGTTTGAACCCCTCCGTCAGAAGGAGGTCCTCGCTCCAGAAGTAGCGGCCCGCCAGCTCGTCCAGGCCCATTTCTCCGTCCAGCTGCCTGATGGTGGCCACCTGGGTCGGCGACGAGATGGCAACGGTGGACGCGCCGGCTTTGCGATGCCGCCAGGTGTCCTTCCCCTCGCGGTCCATTTCGAAGCCATGGACGTCGTGCTTGACCGTTCCGATGCGATGACCCCGCCGGCTCAGCTCCGGGATGAGCTTCTCCAGGTGGGTGGTCTTCCCTGAATTGGACGCCCCAACCATGCACAGAATAGGCAGCATGAAACCATTCCCCTCCCGGCCCGGCGATCCCGGGCCTCAATAACTCAGATAAACGGACTTGAGCTCCGTGAACTCCTCGAGCCCATAGCCGGACTTTTCTCGCCCCAGGCCACTTTCCTTCATGCCACCGAAGGGCACCTCCGGATAGGCCTGATGGATGCGGTTGACCCATATGCTACCCACTTCGAGCTTCCCCACCAGGTGAAGGGCGAGAGCCAAATCCCTGGTGAAGATGTATCCCGCCAGGCCGTAGGGCGAGGCGTTGGCATCCTCCAGGGCCTCCTCGGGGCCGTCGAAGGGGATCACGACCACCACCGGCCCGAAGACTTCCTCGAACCGAATGCCCGAGCTTCGATGCCGGTCGACGAGAACGGTCGGCGGGTAATAGAAGCCGGGAGTCCGGGGACGGACCCCGCCGCCCCCCGACCTCAGCTCGGCTCCACCGGAAACGGCCTCCTGCACCTGCCTTTCGACCCGCGTGAGGATCTCGGCATTGTTGAGCGGTCCCAGATCCGTGGTGGCTTCATGGGGCGGGCCCAGCCTCAGGGCTTCCGACTGGCGGACGAGCTCGTCGAGGAATGCCTCAAGGATCCCGCCGGCCACATACAGGCGGCTGATGCGATAACAGTACTGGCCACTGTTTTTGTAGCACTGAGCCACCAGCTGGGGCATGAGATCCCGCCAGGGGGCGTCCCCGCAGACGATGGCCGGGCAGTTGCCCCCCAGCTCCAGGACGACCCGCTTCACCCTGTCCGCGCAGGCCCTCTGGATCTCCTTGCCCACCGTGGTGCTGCCGGTGAAAGTCACCAGGCGGGGGAGGGGATGGCTCACGGCGGCGCGTCCCGTGACGGGACCGTCCCCCAGGACGATATTGAATACACCGGGCGGAAGTCCGGCCTGGGCAGCCAGTCGAGCCACCTCCAGGGTACTGGCGGGAGTGTGCTCATCCGGCTTGGCCACCACGGTGCAGCCCGCGGCCAGTGCCGGCGCCACCTTGGCACTCAGTGTCGACAGGGGGTAGTTGAAGGGGGTGATGGCCAGGACCACGCCGATGGGCTCCCGCAGGATCAGGACGTGCTCCCGATCCATGCCGAGGAGCGGAATCCGGCCGCTCATCCGGGAAGCCTCCTCGGCGAAATAGTCGAAAACCGAGGCGGCACTCAGTACTTCGTCCAGAGCGGAAGAAAGCGGCTTTCCCACTTCGCGTGAAAGGAGCCGCGCCAGGCGATCGGCGCCGGAGCGAATGGACCGTGCCACTGCCCTCAGCACCCGGGCCCGCTCGTGGACCGAAAGGGACCGCCACCCGGGGAAGGCCTTGCCAGCGCCCTCCATGGCCCCATGGACCAGGTCCATCCCGGCTCCGGCCACCTCGGCAAAGACCTCCCCGGTGGAGGGATCGACCAGGGGGTAACGCCACTCCCCCTCCCTCTCCTCCCCGTTTATCCAGCAACGATGAACCATCAAGACGCCGCTCCCCGCTCCTCTGTTGGGATTCGGTCCCTGAACTCCCCGAAGACCGGGTACTATGTCACAACGGCTTCGGCACTGTCAATCGGCCGGCTGAGTCCGGAGTCCGTCCGCAAGCTCTCGTGAACGGGCTCCATCAGCCGTCGTCCCGGGAGGAATCCCCGCGCAGGAGGGTCAGTATTCGCTCCATCTCACCATTGAGCCGCAGGCTCTCCAGGGCGACCTCCTCGAGAATCCGGCCCACCTCGGCCTGGCCGAGACCCCGGGCCCGCTCGGCCCACTGCCGGTACGACCGGGCGTGATCCTCATTGTGGTGGAACCAGTGCTGAACCATCTTCAACAGCTTCTCGCCTTCGGATGGACCTCCTTCGGGCCGTGATTCCCGCGACGACTGATGATCGCGCTCCGGGTGGAGCCCGTGGTGGGGGTCGTGAGGGTGGCCTGTTCCATGGTCATGGCCATGCGAGTGCTCATGTGAGTGCTCATGCGAGTGGCCATGGGAATGGGCATCGCCGTGCTGATGCTGGTGCTCATTCCCATGGTGGTGATGGTCGTCTTGATGGTGATGATGGTCATGATGATGGTCGTCACGGTGGTCATGATGGCTCACGGTCCGATGCTCCTCCTGGTGATTGACCCTCGCGTGTCCCCTGTGTTAGCCTGCTTGGCCGAGAAGGAAGGTGAAAGCATGATCCCTTATCCCAAGATCAATCCCGATTTGATCACCATCGGGCCCATCAAGATCCGCTGGTACGGAGTGATGTACGTCCTGGGCTTTCTCGGGGCTTACTGGCTCATACCGCGCCAGAAGCGATCCAGGGAGATTGGCCTCCAGGGAACCGTTGCGCAGGATCTCATCTTTTACCTGGCCCTCGGGCTGATCCTCGGGGCGCGCCTGGGCTACGTTGCATTCTATCAGTTCAACAACTACGCGCACTATCTCCAGAATCCTCTGGAGATCCTGGCGACCTGGCATGGCGGCATGTCTTTTCATGGAGGTTTCGTCGGAGCCGTCCTCGCGGGCTGGATTTTCTCCCGAAGGAGAAAGATGCCGTTCTGGGCCATCGCTGACAGCGCCGTGGTCACGGCCCCCATCGGCCTCGGTCTGGGCCGGCTGGGCAATTTCATCAACGGGGAGCTTTTCGGCCGCCCCAGCGGTGTTCCCTGGGCCATGGTCTTTCCCGAAGGCGGCCCCCTGCCCCGCCATCCCTCGCAGCTTTATGAAGCCGCCCTTGAAGGTCTCGTTCTCTTTAGCCTTTTATGGTTTCTCCGTCAAAGGAGTTTCCGGGACGGCATGATGGTGGTCTTCTTCGTATTCTTCTACGGAGTGTTCCGCTTCGTCATCGAGTTTTACCGGGAGCCTGACCCCCAGATCGGCCTGGTGCTGGGATTCCTCACCATGGGCCAGATGCTCTGCCTCGCCATGGTCGTCGGGGCTGCCCTGCTGGCCCTGCTGCTCCCCAGCCCGGAAGCCCCGCCCGGCGCCGGGACGCCACGACAGAACGCTTCCCGGCGCCCCTGAGGGGGCTCCGGTGAGGGTCATTGCACCCCTGAATGTGATGCTGGATCCCGGATGCCGGAAAACAGTCCAGTGGAGCCAAACCCATGACCACAGACTCTGATGCCCCCCCGACCCTGCCCATGGAGGACCATTCTCCCCGCCCCTGGCAATCCATGTACGAGTCGCGGCGGACCACGGCTTCCAAGGCCCTCAAGGCCATCCGGCTGGGCAATCGCGTCTTCATCGGGTCTGGGTGTGGAGAGCCTCAGGAGCTGACGAGGGCCCTGGAAGTGGTCATCCCTACGCTGGCGGACCTGGAGATCCTCCATATCCTGAGCATCGGCAAGGCCCGCTACACCGATGATCGGTTCTTCGAAAAGTGCCGGCTGAAATCATTCTTCGTCGCCGCCGCCAGCCGGGAGGCCGTGGCCGAGGGCCGCGCCGACTACACGCCCATCAACCTGGCCGACGTCCCGGAGCTTTTCAGCAGTGGCGCCATGCCCATCGACGTGGCCCTGATCCAGGTGTCCCCACCCGACCCACACGGGTTCTGCTCCCTGGGAGTCGCCGTGGACATCGTGCGGGCAGCCACGCGGAGCGCGAGCCAGGTCATCGCTCAGGTCAATCCCAGGATGCCCCGGACGCTGGGCGACTCCTTCGTCCACGTCGGCGATATCTCCGCCTTCGTGGAGCATGAAGAGCCCATTCTCGAGCTGCCGCCCTCCCCGCCGAGCCCCATCGCCGATGAAATCGGCCGAAACGTCGCCAGAATCGTGGAGGACGGCTCGACCATTCGCGTGGGAGTCGGAAGCGTTCCCACCGCCGTTTTGCACGCCATGGAGGACAAAAAGCACCTGGGTGTGCATGCGGACATGCTGACCGACGCCTACCTTCACCTGGTCAAAAAGGGGGTCATCACCAATAGCCGCAAGACGCTGCACCCCGGAAAGATCGTGACCAGCTTCTGCCTCGGCACCCGGGAGCTCTACGACTTCGTCCACAACAACCCCATGGTGGCCTTTTATCCGGTGGAGTACACCAACAACTACCTGGTGATCTCGGAAAACGACCGAATGGTCTCCATCAACTCGGCCCTGGAGGTGGATCTCACGGGGCAGGTCTGTGCCGACTCGGTGGGATATGAAATCTACAGCGGGGTTGGCGGCGCCATCGATTTTCTGCGTGGGGCCCGTTACTCGCGAGGCGGCAAGGCCATCGTCGTGCTTCCATCCACCACGGTGGACGGCAAGCGCTCGAGGATCCAGGCCGTCCTGGCCGAGGGCGGCGGCGTCGTCACGACCCGGGGCGGCGTCCAATACGTGGTGACCGAGTACGGCGTGGCCCAGCTCCAGGGCAGGAGCATTCGCGAGCGGACCCTCGCCCTCATCGAGATCGCCCACCCCGACTTCAGGGAAGAGCTCCTGCGGGCGGCTCACGATCTGAATTATCTTCGCAAGGGTGAGCTGGGGGCTCACGGCCCCATGGCCCTTTACCCTTCGCACCTCGAGGTCGTCCAGGTTTTCCGCGACAACACCCGCGTGCTTTTTCGGCCCGCCCGGGCCACGGACGAACGGCCCATCAAGGAGTTCTTCTACTCTTTGCCCCGTGAGGAATCCTACATCCGATTCCTTTCCAACATGAAGGTCTTCCCTCATTACGACGTTCGCCGCATGGTGCACATCGACTATCATCGAGTGATGACCATCGTGGGTGTCGTCGGAGAGCTCGAGACGGAGCGTATCGTGGCCGTGGCTCAGTATGTCCTCGACGAGGAGACCCTGACCGCCGAGATCGATTTCGCCGTCCAGCCGGAGTATGGCCGCAAAGGCATCGCCAGCTTTCTCCTCCACCACATCGTCTCCATCGCGAAATCCAAGTGCATTCGATTGCTCAAGGCGTACATCACGCCTGGAAACGAGCGGGTCTTCGGAGTGTTCCAGAAGCTCGGCTATGTCGTGGAAAGCTCCTACGTCGAGGGGGTTCACGAAATCCGGCTCCACACGGGGCAGCTGGCCGACGTTTGCCTCATGGAGCCCGATGCCTGAGGCCTCTTTGGCCAGGAGGCCGTTATTCCAGGCGATGGGTGTCCGAATCGTAATGCTCTGAAAAGACTGGACCCCGTCCCTTGAACATGTTCACATGGGACAGGATGTACTCGGCAATGACCTGGCGATCGGCCAGGCTGAACTCATTGAAGTGGCTGAACATCTCTCCCTCATTGGGCAGGCCCTCCATCTCCTTCCAGACCTGTGAAGGATCCGCCACCCGTGAGCCTCCACCCGCTTTCTGAAAAGCCTCCACCTCGGCCAGGGCCTTGTCCATGGCCCCATCCAGCTCGGACTTCATCCGGGCGACCTCCTCCCGCAGCTCGTCCACGGAGCCGCAGGATGCCGCCAACGTGCCTCCCTCGCCCCCTTTTTCTCCGCGCAGCGTGAGGCGCAGGGTGAGCACTGCATCCAGGGAAGGTTGAACCTCCAGGAACCAATCTCGAGACATCGCGTTCTCCTTTTCCTCGGGACTCATTGTCCGCCAGCCCGTTGGATGCCATGCGGCCGATGGGAGGCCGCCGCCCCATCGCGAGGAGGCCATCCGAACCGCGGATGATTGAAAGCGTAAGGAACGTGCTGAGCACCCAAACCCAGGTCCCGCACCTGCTGCCACAGGAGCCGGCTCGCCTGAAGCCCCTCGGGCTCATCCTGGATGACAAAATGCAGCACCACACCGTAACGTCCCAGAAACTCCAGCCCTGCCAAAGCGTCGCAGACCAGAGCCTCCCTTTCCGGCATTACAACCTCCCCGATACTGATGATCACGGGCTCGTCCACCGGAATGGCGTCAGCGGATGACAGGATGCGGTGCGGAATGAAGCTGGGCTGGGAAAAGGTCCACAACATCTGGTCCAGGTGCTGGGCGGCCAGGGTCGAATCCACAAGAACCTGGGCTGTTCGCCCCGACTCGTAAAAATGCTCCACCCACTGGCAAAGGAGCATGCGCTGCTCGGCGCTCCGGGTCTCCACAAAGTACAGCATCAGCAGTGACTTTCAGCAGGTGAGGTGGAAGGCCCCCGCGACCTTGCGGCCGGCTTCCCAGAAGCGGTTGAAACTGTTCACGGCCTCCTCCGTGGGCTCCTCGACGAGCCGGATCTTCCTCTCGGCAAGGACTTGCCTCAGGTCTTCGGCAAGGTTCAACCTGCCGGGCGATCCCATTCCCACCACCAGAATCTCGGGCCGCGCGTCGAGGATATCCTGCATGTCCCCCACATCGGCCCAGTGTCCTTCCCGACGCCACCAATCCGGGACCACCTGGCCGTCGACGATCTTCAGATCACTCTGGTACTGACGACCATCGATGGTCATGCTGCCGAATCGAAAGTGCTCGATCATTGAATCCCCCATGCTGAGGACACGATGACACCCGCCCGTCCCATCACCGCCCGGGATCAAAAAGCATTCAGCGGTACATCGCCCTGGTCGTTGTCCAAGCCACTGGCAAAAGATAAGTTCTCATGATACAGGCTCAAGGGAACGGGCTCAACCTTCCTGTCGGCATGCCCCTCAGTATTCCCCCCGGGCCGCCGACCGGTGATGGGGGTAAAGGCCCTTGCCTCTTGGCACCAGGCTCATTATGATCCGCCTTGGTCCTCGCGATGATTGGCCAGATGGTGTACAACCGAACCCGCCCAGGAGGAGCACCCGCACCGGCATGATCCAGTCATTTCCCTTTTCGGCCCTTGTCGGCCAGAATCTGATGAAGCGCGCTCTTCTCCTCAATGTCATCGACCCGTCCATCGGCGGTGTGCTCATCAAGGGGGAGCGCGGCACGGCCAAGTCCACGGGCGTCCGGGCCCTCGCCGGCCTTCTGCCCACGATACGCGTCGTGTCCGGGTGCCCCTTCCATTGCGACCCGGACGACATCGACGGATTCTGTCCCCATTGCCGGGAGAGCCTGGGGAGCGGCCAGCCCATTCCCGTGCTGGAGCGCGGCATTCGCCTGGTGAACCTGCCCATCGGGACCACCGAGGACCGGCTCCTGGGAGCCATCGATATCGAGAAAGCGCTCAAGAGCGGGCAAAAAGCCTTCGAGCCCGGCCTGCTGGCGGAAGCTCACCGTGGCATCCTCTATGTCGACGAGGTGAACCTCCTCAATGACCAGATCGTGGATCTCTTCCTGGATGCGGCCGCCTCGGGCCGAAACCTGGTGGAGCGGGAGGGCATCAGCTTCTCCCATGCCAGCCGCTTCGTGCTGGTGGGTACCATGAATCCCGAGGAGGGAGACCTGCGCCCGCAGCTCCTGGACCGCTTTGGCCTGTCGGTGAGCATCGAGGGCATCCATACCCTTTCCGAGCGGGTGGAGATCGTCAAGAGGCGCCTGAGCTTCGAGCAGAACCCACGGGATTTCCGAGCCATCTGGGCCCAAAAGGACGCCGAGCTGGCGCGGAATCTGGTGAGAGCCAAGGAATCGCTGCCCCAGGTGACCTTCACCGAGGCCATTCTGGAAACCTCGTCCAGGCTGGCCATGGCCATGGAAACGGACGGGCACCGGGCTGACATCGTCATGATGAAGTCGGCCCGCGCCAACGCGGCCCTCGAAGGGCGGAGCCGGGTGTCGCCGGAAGACCTCCAGCTGGCAGCCCGTCTGGCCCTGCCCCACCGGATCGGGAAGTCCCCTCTCAGGCGCTCGGAGCTGAGCGAGGACAAGCTTCAGGAGATCATGAGCCAGGCATCCTCCCTCGAAGGCGCCGGGGAAGAATGGTCGCCCACTCACCAGAATCCGCCCCGGTCGGTCTCCAGAACCAGAGCCTGTCAGTCTCCCATTGACGCCGTCACCCATCTTTGCAAGGGAAGCCGCACAGTGCACCCCGACATTCCCTGGCACAGGATCATGGCCGGCAGCCATCGGGGCAGAAGATTCCTGGTGCCCGCCCCCCAGCGCGGCGGCACCGTCCATGGAAGCCGGATTCCCCGAGGTGGAGAGGCACTTCGGGATGTCTCGCTCATGGGGACCCTGCGCGCCGCGGCACCCCGCCAGCAGAACCGGGGGAATGGCGACGTCTCCCCGCGGATTCTGGCGGATGATCTCAGAATCCGGAAACGCTCCCGCAAGACGGGACTCTCCCTGGTGATGATCGTCGACTCCAGCGCTTCCATGCGCACCAACGATCGCATGTCCGTGACCAAGGGGATCATCGAGGCCCTGTTTCAGGACATGTATCTGAGGCGGGACAAGCTGGGAATCATCACCTTCCGTCACACCGGAGCCGAGGTGATCCTCCCCTTAAGCCAGAACATCCGCGATGCGGTGGACGGCATCGAGCGGCTTCCCGTGGGAGGGAGAACCCCCCTCGCGGCGGGACTGGACCTGGGGATTCGAATGCTGACCCAGGAAAAGCGCAAAAACCCGGAAACCCTGCCGGTCATGCTCATCTTTTCCGACGGCCGTCCGAACATCAGCTGCTTCGGCGGCGATCCCCTCGAGGAGGCTCTTCGTGCCGCCGAGGAAATCCGTCGCCTGGGGATCCAGTCCATCCTGGTGGATACCGAGTTCAACCCCATGGCCGTCGGCTATGGATATGAAATCACTCAGCGCATGGGCGGCACCTATCTCACCATGGACCGCCTCCACACGAAGTGACGGCGCCTCGGGTCAGACCACCTGGCCGGCCGCCTGGCCCGAGGCCCAGGCCCAGTGAAGGTTGTAGCCTCCCAGCTGACCCGCGACGTCCATGACCTCCCCCGTGAAATAGAGTCCGGGAGCCTTTTTGCATTCCATGGTCCTGGACGACAGCTCCCGGGTGTCGACGCCACCCAGCGTCACTTCCGCCTTGTTGAAGCCCTCGACCCGCGCGGGCCTGAGCTCCCAGCGGCGCAGGAGGCGGCATACCTCCTGAATCTCCCTCGGTGAATACTGGCCGATGGGCCTGGAATGGCCGTGAAGGTCGCACCAGAAGCCCGCCAGGCGATCCGGCAGGAACCGTCCCAGGAAGGTCTTGAGCTGCATCTTGCTCCCGCGCTTCTCGGCGAGATGCCCTTCCAGGTCGATCCCTTGGAGGAGACCCAGCTCGACGGGGGCATTGCCGTCCCAGTATGACGAAAGCTGGAGCACCGCGGGACCGCTGAGACCCTTGTGGGTGAAGAGAACCCCTCCTTCGAACCGCCGCCCTCCGCTGCTGACGGCAGCCTGGACCGAGATGCCGCTGAGGGACGAGAATCGTTCGGCATCTTCCCGGCGCAGCCTCAGGGGAGTCAGCCCCGGCCGCGGGGAGGTGACGGCGATCCCGAAACGCCGGGCCAGCGCATGGCCAAAGCTCGTGGCTCCCAGGCCGGGCCAGGACAGTCCCCCCGTGGCGACGACCAGCGATGCGGCCTGGAACGAGTCATGGTCCGTGGCCACGGAGAACCGCGCGTCCTTCACCCCCGCAATCCGCCGGACCTCTTGAACGGCGCAGTTGAGGCCAAAACGGACCGAAGCCCTCTGGCACTCCTCCTTCAGCATGTGCACGATCCGGCGTGAGCCCCCGCTGCAGAAGAGCTGGCCTTCGTTGCGCTCGTGGTGGCCGATGCCGTGCTTGAGGAGGAGTGCCAGGAAATCTTCCGTCGTATAGCGCGACAGCGCCGAGACCACGAAATGGGGGTTCCCGGAAAGGTAGTGGTCCCGGGTGACGCTCCGGTTGGAGAAATTGCAGTGCCCTCCCCCGGATACGAGAATCTTCCTGCCGACCTCCGGAGAATGGTCGAGGACCAGCACCGACCGCCCGCGGCGGGCGGCCTCCATGGCGCACATGAGCCCCGATGCGCCTGCTCCGATGATGATCACATCCGGCATGATGGGGTCATTCGTTGGATGGCTCGTGAGTGAAGCGGCCTGAGCTTCGGACATTCCCCCCACGTCCCTCGGCCTTGAAAACGTTTCCAACGTTCATCAGGCCCATGATCACGACCGTCTCCCGAGCCCCACCTCACCGCTGGGGTCGATACCCGAAATCCGCCCGGGCACGGGGGTCTTTCCTCCAGTTCTTCTGGACCCGGACGTACAAGCCCAGGAAAACATGGCAGCCCAGCAGAGCCTCGATGTCGTGGCGGGCCTGCTTCCCGATCTCCTTCAGCATCTGACCCTGCTTTCCAATGATGATGGCCTTCTGAGAGTCCCGCTCCACATGGATCGTCGCCTCGATCTCGACGCGGCGCCGCTCGGGATCCTCGCTGAAACGGTCCACGGTGATGGCGACGGCGTAAGGGACTTCCTGGTGAGCCAGATGAAACACCTTCTCCCGCACCAGCTCGCCCACCAGGAAGCGCTCGGGCTGATCGGTGAGATCATCTTCGGGATAATAGCGCGGCCCCTCGGGGAGCAGCTCCATCAGCTCGTCCAAAACCAGGTCCACGCCGTCTCCATTCAGAGCGGAAATGGGGATGATGGCGTGGCAGGCCCACTTTTCCCCCAGCTCCCCGAGCATGGGGAGCAGGTCGCCCTTCCTGCGGACCAGGTCCACCTTGTTGAGGAGCAGCACCACAGGGATGCCGATCCTGGAGAGCCTCTCGCGGATCATCTCGTCGATCTCCCGGTGGGTCGCCGTGGCGTCGACGATCATGCAGATGACGTCCACCTCGCCCAGGGTCCCCAGAGCGGTATCCACCAGGATCTGGTTGAAGGCATCCCTGGCTTTGTGGATCCCCGGAGTGTCGAGGAGGATGATCTGGCAGTCGGACCGATTGAGGATGCCCGCAATGCGGTTCCGAGTGGTCTGAGGCCTGGGACCCGTGATGGAGACCTTCTCCTTGAGGAGCTGATTGAGCAGGGTGGACTTCCCCACATTGGGCGCCCCGACCAGGGCCACATACCCGGACTTGAAGGGCTTGTGCCCATCAGTTGCTTTCATGTTCTCGCCTCGCGTCATCGTCCTGAAAACCGCCGTCGGGATCGGCACCGGCCGCTCCGGTCTCGGCAAACACCTCGAACCGATGGGGTGGCCAGTCCGACATGGCCTCGACCCTTATGCCGGCCCAGCCCCAGCGGGTCCGCCAGTGGGCCAGATTCTCCCGGCCCGGTCCCATCACCTCGCTCACCGCCTCGCGCGGAGCACGCACAACAGCCCGCCTGCCCTCCGAAGCCAGGTCCAGACCGGCGCACCATCGATCGACCCGGTCCCGCCACCGGCGGACCTTCACCAGATATCCGAAGGCAGGGTGGAAAGGTCCACCCACGATGACACCGGGCTTCAGAAGCTCTGGATCCGGGTGGAGCCCCATGCGAATGACGGGAATGCCCGCGTCGCAGAACAGATCCAGTGCCGCCGCCGACCACTCGACGGCCCCGTCCAGGGTCAAGGGAGCGTATTCCCCGGCTGCGAGCCAATCGGCAAGGATTGTGCCCTTGAGGACCAGGGTCGGGTAAATGCGGACGAAATCCGGAGACAGATCCAGGGCTCCCCGCACCGATTCCATGAAGCGCCGGCGGCTGTCCCCGGGAAGGCCAGGCATGAGCTGAAGCCCCAGCCTCCAGCCTTTCAGGCGGACACGGCGGACGGCTTCCCTCACGATGCCGGCGCCGTAGCCACGGCGGCTCCGTTGCAGCACCGCTTCCGAGAGGCTCTGGACGCCCAGCTCGACCGTCCGCACGGGGTGGCGGTCCAGAATCTCCAGGACCTCGGGAGCGAGAGCGTCGGGCCGCGTCGAGAAACGGATTCCCGAAAAAGCGCCATCTTCCACAAACAGGCCGGCCGTAAACAGAATGCTTTCCAGCCAAGCCCCGGGCAGCCCCGTGAACGTTCCACCGTAGAAAGCCAGCTCCCCCGGCAATCCCTTGAGCCGCGCGTCCCGGGCCAGGCCCGCGATCCGCTCCTTGACGGAGGCGAGACCGCCCTCCCCGGCCGCGCCTTTGCCGGCCGCCGGAGCGGCCACCCCCTGATTGCAGTAGACGCACTGGTGCGGGCAGCCCCACTGCGGGAGAAACACCGGGTAGACCCGCCTGCATCTGCCCGGATCCCGTCCCGCGCCTGATTCATACCCATGCCCGTTTTTGCCGGAAGGTGCTCTCAAGCGCATTTTTCACCGTTTTCGCCACCGCCCGGGGAACCCGATCCCTCAGGCCGGGACTTTTCCCTGAAACCGAAGCAGATGCTCCAGCTTCTGAAGGGCCTGGCCCGAAGCCAGGGCCGAACGGGCCAGATCCACACCGTGAGCCCAGTCCCGCGCCTGGTCCGCGATATAAAGAGCGGAAGCGGCATTGATGCAGAAGAAATCCGCCAGGGGCGTATCGTAGCGGCCCCGCAGCACCTCCAGGATGGCCTGGGCATTCCCACGTGCCGTTCCCCGGCTGGCAATCCGCTCAAAATCCACGCGCTTCACCCCGAAGTCCTCGGGCGCCACCTGGTAGGTCTGGACCCGACCGTTTCGAAGCTCCGTCACGCGAGTCAAGCCGGCCAGGGAAAACTCGTCCATGCCCAGCTCCGGGCTCATGCCGTCCGCCATTCCAAAGGGCGCCAGGGCCGCGGTCATGCCAATCTCCTTAAGCACCGCGATGAGCTGGTCACAGACCTGGGGCGAATAACCCCCGATGACGATGCGGCTCGTCTGCTCGCAGGGACGCGTGAGGGGCCCGATGATGTTGAAGGCCGAGGTGAACCGCATGGACTGGATGAGCCGGGCCCATCCGGACTGGAGGAAGGCTTCTCCAGGGAGGTAGCAGTAACCGTGCTTCCGGAGGCAGGCCTCGGCCTGGGAAAGGGGAGAGGAGAGATCCACGCCGAGAATCTCCAAAATGTCCGAAGCTCCAGAAACCCCCGTCACCAGTCTCGCCCCCTTCTTGGCCACGGTCAGTCCGCAGCCGGCCGCGATGAGGGAGGCCGGTGTCGAGCAGTTCACGGTTTTCAGAGGGTCGGACCCCGTGCCCACGATGTCGCAGACGGTCTCCTGGAGGTCGGCATGGATCTTGGCGGTATCATAGCGGTCCAGAGCGTCCCAGGCCCCCGACAGCTCTTCGGTGGTGGGCCCCCGGGCAATGTGGGCCATGAGAAAGGCCCCCTGCTGCAGCTCGGGCTGCTCGTTCAAAATGACCTGTCGATAGGCCTCGCAGCATTCCGTCCGCGTCATCGGCTTGCCAGCCGCCACCGAACAGATCAGCCGGCCGAACCCGCGCAGCCCCATTTCATCCATCATGTCCCGCCCTTCCGCTGCAGATCTCTCAAAGAATCCACGGCCCCCCCCCGCGATCGATGGATCCGGTGAGCCCGTGCTCCACATTCCAGCCATCAAAGATCCACCACCACCTTGAGCGCCCGCCCGTCCCAGATGGCCGACAGCGAATCCGTGACGTGGTCGAGGGACACCCTCTCCTCGATGAGCATCTCGACGCCCGCGCGATGGGCCGCAATGATGCCCAAAGCCCGTCGCATCTGCTCCCGCGTGCAGCCATAGGCTCCGGAAACCTGGATCTCCCGGTAGTGGATCTCGTTCAGCCATGAGACGGGAACCGCCTCCGGCGACGTGAGCCCACTGAACAGGCAGAAACGCCCGCCCTTCCTGACCCGCGAGATCCCCTCCAGGACAGTGGCTCCATCGGGGGCCGCATTGACGACCACATCCCACGGGCCCGCGCCCGGCGCCTCGGAAGCCTCGATGCCGGTCCCGAGGCGAAAGAGCCGGCCCTTGGCGAGCTTGCGGCGATCGGGATCCACGATGGAGGGGCACGCCCGAGCGGCCAGCACGGCAAGCCCCATGAGCAGCCCGACGGGTCCCCCGCCCAGGATCAGCACCCGCTCGCCCGGTCCCAGAGCCACACGGTCCATGGCGTTGAGGGTGCAGGCCAGAGGCTCCGCCAGCACGGCCAGGTGACCCTCCAGGCCATGCGGCACGGGAACCAGGCTCCCGCGGGGGACGGCCACGAGGTCGGCCAGTCCGCCGTCTCGGTGAAAACCCAGGATGCGCATGGCCGCGCACAGGTTCTCACGGCCCGAAAGACAGGCCCCGCAGTGGCCGCAGGCGGCGCCGGGCCAGACGACGAAATGCCCGGGCTCCCCCTCGACCACGCCACACACTTCGTGCCCCGGCACACGGGGAAGCTCCAGATCCCGATGCCCCTGGCGCCACATCTTGGCATCGGTGCGGCAGAGGGCACAGTGCGCCGTCTTGAGCAAAACCTCGCCTTCACGAGGCTCGGGAGCCGGTCCCTCGATCAGCTCGAGTCTGCCGGCTCGGCGGAGGATCAATGATTTCATGCTCACAGTGGGTCAAACCGGACAGTGTACATCGAAGGCGATGTCGGTTGACGTCTCATGGATCGGCGACGGAAGACTCGGGGATACCCATGTGACGTGGGCTCATGAACGTCGCGCCTCCACGGGGCACGGTCTCCCCCCCGATCCCCACGCCAGGCCGGCGCCCCATGGTCAGCGCTCCTTGCGCATGCGATCCATTTCGCGCCGCTCTTCCTTCTTCTTGAGGCTCTCCCGCTTGTCGTAGTCCTTCTTGCCCCGCGCCAGGGCCAGGTCGATCTTCGCCAGGCCCTTGCTGAAGTAAATCTTGAGGGGAATCAGGGCGAGACCTTTTTCCTGGGTTTTGCCCAGAAGCCGCTTGATCTCGTGACTGTGAAGCAGGAGCTTGCGCACGCGCTCTGGGTCGTGGTTGTCATAGGTGGCATGGGTGTAGGGGCTGATGTGCAGCCCGTAAAGGAACACCTCCCCCTTCTTGACCTTGGCGTAGCTGTCCTTGAGATTGGCCCGCCCGTTACGCAGGGATTTCACCTCGGTGCCCAGAAGCACCATCCCCGCCTCCAAGGTCTCCAGGATCTCGTAATCGTGGTAGGCTTTTTTATTCTGACATACGAGTCGCCTGCCTTCGGTGGCGGCGCCTTTTCCACTCTTTTGCGTGCCTAAGCTCATTCCCCTCACCATCAAAGATCGCGCCTGGCCCGGGGCAAAGCCGGACGAGCCATGAGGGCACTCGGGTCGAATACCCGGAATTCCTCGGGAAACTTCTTCACCATCATGTCGTGCAGCTGATCGCCGATCTCCGCTGCCGTGCTGATCTGCAGGGCCTTCCTCACGAATTTCCGGCAGTCTTTCATGACCGAGCGGCTGATGAGGTTCTTCACCCGCGGGACCGCCTGGGGATTCATGCTGAGCTTGTCGAACTCCAAGCCCAGGATCACCGGGGTGTAGACGGGCTCGGCGGCCATCTCCCCACAGATGCTCACCTCGATCCCCGCCTTGTGACCGGCATCCACCACCTGCTTGATGAACCGCAGCACCCCCGGGTGCAGGGGCTCGTACAGGTACGCCACGTGCTCGTTGCCACGATCGATGGCCAGGCTGTACTGGATGAGATCGTTGGTGCCGACGCTGAAAAACGCCACCTCCCGGGCGAGAAGATCCGCTATGGCCACGGCCGAAGGCACCTCGATCATGACTCCCACCCGCATCTCCTCGTCGAACGGGACCCGCCTGGCCGTCAGCTCCTCCCGCACCTCCCTGAGGATCCGCTTGGCCTCCATCAGCTCTCCAATGCCCGAGACCAGCGGGAACATGAGACGGATGTTGCGGGTCGTGGCACTGGCGCGCAGTATGGCCCGAAGCTGGGACTTGAAGAGCTCCAGGTAGTGCAGGCAAAGTCGAATCGATCGCAGGCCCAGTGCGGGGTTCGCCTCTTCCAGGCGGGGATACCAGGTGGCCAGCTTGTCCGCCCCGAGATCCAGGGTCCGCATGGTCACCGGCTGGGGCGCCATGAGCTCCGCCAGCTCCCGGTACTCGTGGCAGAGGGTTTCCTCGTCCGGCATTTCCTTGCGATTCATGAAGAAGAACTCGGTCCGGTAAAGGCCCACGCCTTCGGCGCCGTTGTCCTTGGCCGCCACCACCTCCTCCAGAAGCTCGATGTTGGCTTCGACACCCACCTGGAAGCCATCCCGAGTCCTGGCCGGGAGGTGCGCCTTGCGATTGATCTCCTTGACGTAGGTCTCGATCTCGTCCTGGCGCTCGTAGTATTGGCTGATCTCCCTCTCGGTGGGATTCGTGATGAGCTTCCCGGCAGCTCCGTCCACGATGATCACGCGGCCCGTCGATATCAGCTCCGTGGCTCCCTCGGCCCCGACGATGGCGGGAATGTTCAGGGAGCGCGCAATGATCGATGTGTGCGACGTGCGTCCCCCGATGTCGGTGACCAGTCCCAGCGTCCGCTCCAGCCGAAGCTGGCCCACATCGGCGGGGGACAGGTCGTGGGCGACGACGATGACCCGCTCCCGAATGCCGTCCAGCCAGTCATCGGTGCGGCCAGACAGGTTGCGGAGCACCTGCTCTCCCACGGCATCCACGTCGGCGACGCGACTCCGAATATATTCATCCCTCAGGCCCCCGAACACGTCATGAGCTTTCCTGAGGGCCCGCACCAGAGCCCACTGAGCGTTGAGGCGATCCTCCCGGATGAGCCTCAGGGTCTCGTCGTAGATGAGCCGGTCCCTCAGGATCATCTGATGGAACTCGATGACATGGGCATGCTCCCGAAGCTCCGGCCGGATCTTGTCCCTGATGTCCTGCAGGTCCTTCTCGGCCTTGCCGATGGCCGCTTCGAACCGGGCACACTCCGCTTCGACGCTGGCATCGTCCTTCAGGACATAATAGGGGACGGTCACCCGGCCTCGCTCCAGAACGTGGGCCTTCCCGATGGCAATTCCCGGGGAAACGCCGATACCCTTTATGATTCTCGCGTCACGATCCATCAGTCAAAATCCACGGTACGAAGCCATCGCCGGCAGGAAAGGCATGGGGACAATTCAACCCGTCAGGGGCTGAGCGTTCAGGCATGGTGATACCGTTTCGGCGGGAAGGCTGGAAGTGTGATGGCGGCGGAATCGGCTGCCGGCCCACGATCGATGCCGGCCCAATCCCCCCTGGAGGTGGTCGGGAACCGGTTCAGCTTTCTCCGAATTTAGCCTGGAAAAGAGCAGCCAATGCCGAAAGGGCCTCCGCCGCGTCCGGACCTCGGGCTGAAATCAGAACCTTGCTGCCTTTCGGGCACACCAGCGTCAGCAGGTCCAGAAGGTTCTTTCCGTTGACGGTGCTGCCACTCTTGGAAATGCGCACATCCGCATCGAATTGGGTCGCGATTTTTACGATCTGCGCAGCCACCCGCGCATGGATTCCCAACTGGTTCGCTACAATGAATTCCTGCTCCAAAACAACCGTCTCTCAATCAAGCTGACGTTTCGTCGTCGCCGGTTTCCCCGCCTCAAGTCCCGCCGTCTCTTAGCACAAGGGATATTTGAAGTCAACAAGATGACCTGAATGATCATTCAGGTCTGCTAAAGTGCTTTTGTTAATATTCCCGAATTCTTACCGAGAACGCTCCCACGGTGGCCCGGGGGATTTCAGCTCAGCTCACGAAAAGCCCTCAGCTCCGGATGACATCGACGGGCTGGATGGCCGTAGCCCGACGGGATGGGTAAATGCCCGCCAGGATACCCACGGCCACCGATGCGGCGAAGGAAGCCTCCAGCCCCAGGGGCGCCATGGCGAAAGGCAATCCCGAGAACCTGTAGATGACCACGCACACGAGGACCCCGAAGAGCACCCCCGCCCCACCCCCGAGGAGGGAAATGAAGGAGGACTCGATGAGGAACTGCAGGACAATGTCGCGCTTCCTGGACCCGACGGCCCGGCGGATGCCGATCTCCATGCGCCGCTCGCTCACGATGAGGATCATGATGGACAGAATTCCGAGGGCCCCGATGGTGAACGACACGCCGGCCGCGATCCGCCCGAGGACGCTGATCATCGAGATGGCCTGGGTCTTGAGCGCAATCACATCCTTGAGGTCGATCACCGCAAAGTCGTCTTTCTGACCCGGCCCGATGTTGTGCCGCTTTCTCAGAAGCTCCTCGATCTGCCGACGGGATTCGGTCATCACCGCATCGCTCACCGTCTGGACGTAAATGGTATTGATGAAGCTCTGGTTGACCAGGCGGCGCAGGAACGTGCCGAGGGGGACGAAGACCTGATTGTCCTGGTCCACGTTGGAGGCATCGACCCCCTTCTCCTCCATGACCCCGATGACCCGGCAGGGAACCCGGAAGACCAGGATGTGCCGGCCCAGGGGACTCTCTTCTCCAAAGAGCTTCCCGGCCACCTTCCTGCCCAGCACCACCACCCGCTCCAGGCGTCTGTCCTCTTCATCGCTGAAAAAACGGCCTTCCTTGACTCGGAAATTCCTCACCTCGGCAAAATTGGAGGTCACGCCCGTAACGAGGATGGCATTGAGCTTGACATGCTCATAGCGCAGCGGGAAGACCTTGTGGCTCGAGGGGGAGACGGCGGCCACCAGGGTGGTCTCATTGAGGATGGCCACGGCGTCTTCCGGGGCGAGGGTCCTGGCTTCACTCAGCAGGCGGGCCTGCCCGCCATGGCGCAGTATGGTGCCGCTCCTCACCACCAAAACGTTCTGTCCCAGTCGGGCCACCTCCTCCTCGGCCTTCTTCTGCAGGGAGCTGGAAAGATTCGTGACCACGATGAGGGAGAAGGTGCCCAGGAACACTCCCAGAACGGCCAGAGCCGTCCGCAGCTTGAAGCTGTAAAGGGACCGCAGGGCAATACTGAGATTGATGGCAACCCGTTTCATCCCCGCATGGCCTCGATGGGCTCGAGATTCGAAGCGGTGGCCGCGGGCTTCAAGCCAAAGCCGACACCCACCAGCCAGGAGAGGAGGACTCCCGCCGCAAACGCCTTCCACGAGAAATGAATGGGAAACTCGGCCACCAGGGTCAGCACCCGGGAGCCCACGACTCCCAGGGCAAAGCCCGCCAGACCGCCCAGCGTCGTGATGATGACCGCCTCCCCGAGAAACTGGAACCGGATGTCTCCCCGGGTGGCGCCCACGGCCCGCCGGATCCCGATCTCCCGGGTCCGTTCCCTCACCGAGAGCAGAAAGAGGTTGGCGAGGACGAATCCCGCCACCACCAGGGATATGCCTCCCACCAGCCCCAGAAAGAGGACCAGGGAGCCCGTCAGAGCCACCAGGAACAGGATGACCTCCCGCGGGGAGATGATCCGGAAGTCGTCCGGCGTCCCGTCCGCCAGATTGTGCCTCTGCCGCAGGAAGAGCCGCAGCTCTTCCTGGTGCTCGCTCAGCCTCGACTGGTCCGTGAACCGGACGCGAAATACCGAAACGTAGCGCCTTTCATTCACGAGCTTTCGCATGACCGTCGTGATGGGCATGACAATCCGATCGTCCATGTTGGCGCCCGTGGGCGTCATGCCGCGCTCCGAGAGCACTCCCACCACCTGCACCGGGATCCCCTTGACCACGATGTATTTCCCGATGGGATCCTCCTGGCCGAACAGATTTCTCACCACCTGGGCACCCAGGAGCGCGACGTTGCGCCCGCCCCGGACATCCTCGTCGGTGAGGTCCGACCCCTGGACCACGGGCCAGGTCCAGCCCCGGCTGTAGTCCGCCGTGGACCCCACCACCAGGGTCTGATGCTTGTTCTGGCGATAGGCGATGTTCGTGCCGGGGGAGGCCAGCATGGGCATGACCATGTAAGCCTGGGGAAAGGATTCCTCCACGGCTTTCACGTCTTCCAGGGTGAGGGTCTTCTCACGCTGTCCGATGGCCCGCGCCTCGTCGCTTCCGCTCAGCACCAGGAGGGAGTCGGGCCCAAACAGGGCCACGATGTCGAAGGCCTTCTGGTACGCACCCTCGGTGGCGGCCACGATGATGGTGATGGAGGCAATGCCCAGGGCGACGCTGACCAGGCAGAAGGATGTCCTCAGCTTGAAGGCTTTCACCGCCTGGAGCGCCTGGCTCATGATGTTCAGGAATCGGCTCATGATGGCAGCCACCCGCGGGCTCAGACGATGAGGCCGTCCTTGATGTGGATGACCCGTCTCGCGTGGGCGGCGATGGACTGGTCGTGGGTGATGAGGGCCACCGTCTTCCCGCGCTCGTTCATGGTCGACAGGAGCGCCATGATCTCGGCGGCCGTGACGCTGTCCAGCTGGCCCGTGGGCTCATCGGCCAGGACGAGGTCCGGATCGTTCACCAGGGCCCGGGCCAGGGCCACCCGCTGCTGCTGTCCCCCTGAAAGCTGGCTGGGCTTGAACCGAGCCCGGTCCTTGAGACCCACCATGCTCAGGATTTCCATGGCGCGCCTGCGGGTGTCGGCCCACTTGGACCGGCCGACGTAAAGGGTAGGCAGCAGAACGTTTTCCAGCACCGTCGCGTAGGGCAGCAGGAAGAAGCTCTGAAAAACGAATCCGATGTGCTCATTACGATAGGTCGAGAGCTCGTCGTCAGAGAGCCGCGTGACATCTTTCCCCGCCAGGACGTAACGCCCGGAGGTGGGAACGTCGAGGCAGCCGATGATGTTCATGAGCGTCGTTTTTCCCGAGCCCGACGGGCCCATGATGGCGACGAGCTCCCCCTCCTCGACCACCAGGTCGACCCCCTTGAGCACCTCGACCTCCTGCTCTCCCAGGTGATAGGTCTTTCTGACGTTCTCCAGTACGCAAAGGGCCATGGCATTCCGTGGGCGGGCATGATACCGGGGGGCTGTCCGAGAATTTCTGGCGGGTCTCGAACAGCCCCCTGGAACGAGACCTTCCGTCAGTACCCGGGCTTGCGGCTGCTCCCTCTCCCCCGACACGGGGCGGAGATGGCTAGCAAACCTCGCCGCGGTAATCAATGGTCACGAGCATTTCGGGCTTCAGCCTTCACGTCTGGATGATTGGAGACCGCGGTCAGGGCTTCTTCTCCGCCGGCAGGATGATCTTGGTCGCCACCCGATCCCCCTCCCTGAGGCCGGACTGGATCTCCGTCCGATCCTCGCCGCGCACGCCACTTTTGATGTCGGTCTTTTCCACCCTGTTCTCTCCGACCACCACGTAGGCCACCTGCCTGCCTTCCTCGAACTTGAGGGCGGCGTTGGGCGCCGTGAGAACACTGTCCTTCTGCTCGTAGATGATCCTGACGTGGGTGGTCATCTCGGGCTTGAGCACTTCGGCGTCCCTGGCGGTCAGCTGGACGATGGCCAGGTAATACACGATGTTGTCCCGGTTGATGGGCTGCGGGTGCACGCGCTGGATCCTCCCGTGGAACGTCTGGTCGGGAAAGGTGTCCACATAGAATTCGACGGCCTGATCCACCTGGACCCGGCCGATGTTGGTCTCGTCCACGTAGATCCACATCTCCAGGCGCGACGTGTCGAGGATGGTCACGAGGTTCGCCACCTGGAGCCCCGTCACGATGGTCTCACCCTCCTGGATGGTCACATCCGAGACCACGCCGTCGATGGGGGCATGGATCCGGGTATAGGAGAGACTGACCTCCAGCTGCTTCAGCTGGGCTTCCAGCTCCTCGACGCGAGCCCCGGAAATCTGGAGCTGAGTCCTGTATTCGTCCCGCAGCCGCTTGACATTGGCCTCCAGAGCCTCAAACTGGCTCCGGGCCCGATCCAGGGCGTCCCCCGTCGTGAACTCCCGCTCCATCAGCTTCTGCTCACGCTCATAATTCGCCCTGGCATACCTTTGGTTGGCCTCGGCCTCCTTGATGCGCTGGGGATAGGTCAGCTCCACCTGGTCCAGAGTCCAGCGAGCCGATTCCAGGGCGGCCTTCTGGCGATCGATGCTCCGGCGGAGCTCGCGGTCATCGATGAGAGCGATGAGCTGTCCGGCCTCCACGGGGTCGCCGATCTTGACCTTCATGGAGACCACGGTCCCCGTGATCCGCGCTCCGATCTTCACCACCGCCCCGACCTGGGGCTTCAAGATGCCCGTTTCCACCAGGACGCCGCGAATGCTGCCGCGCTCCACCGTGGCCGACTCGAGCACCTGCACGGAAGGCGCCTTGAACGCCTTACGGTAGGCCAGGAAGCCACCACCGAGCACCAGGACGCTCAGAACCAGCCCTATCCAAACCCTTTTCAAACAAGAACCTCCACGGCGGGGAGGCCCGCCACGCCCGTGACCAAACACCGGCCAGCACACCCACCCACGCTCTGCGATCTCCAGCCTGAAACGTGAAACGTGCCTATTGCAGCAGATCGATCCGCTCGACCCCCGTGGCCCGCTCGATCAAGGTCCTGGCCAGGATCAGGTTCAGCTTCGAAACGGTGTGCTGCTCCCTGGCATTGGACAGGGCGATCTCCGCCGCCACCAGGGCGATGATGTCCGTCTTGCCGATCCTGTATTCCCCGAAGGTCTGCGCGTAATTGTGCTCGGCCTGCCTGAGCTGTTCCTCGGCCACACGCACATTCCGGGAAGCCGTCAGGTAGTCCTCGTAGGCTTTTCGTAGCTCCAGGAGGATCTGCCGCACGGTCTCGTCCAGGTTTTCCCGGGTCACCTGGAGGTCGAAGCCGGCCGAGCGGGTCCGGTAGAATTTTCCAAGCTCGAAGATGTTCCAGGTCGCCCGGATGCCGACGGAGGTATCTTCGAGATCGCTGATGAATCGGTTGGCCTCGGACCTGCCATAGGAGGCGTTGGCCGTTACGGTGGGGAGATATTCATTGAGCTGACGGGTCTTGAGGTTCTTGGCCACCTGGACGGTGTTCTCGCTCTGCTTGATTTCGGGTCGGTCCACCACGGCCTGGGCGAGCCTTTCCATGCCGGGCATCGCCGTGAGCAGCTCCAGGTCGCCGACGAGATCGAAATCTTCATTCAGGGATCGGCCGAGGAGCGAGTTGACCTGGGCCAGGGACTTCTGAAGCTCCCCCTCGGCCTGCCCCAGGCTGAACTTGGACTGCTCGTAGCGCACCGAGGACTGCAAAACATCCGAAAGCTTGGCCACACCGAGCTCGTAGCGGCCCTGGGCCACCTCGAGGCCCTTCCTGGAATCCTCCACCTGGGCCCTTCGGTGCCCCAGGACATCGCGCCGCGCAATGGTGCTGAAAAACGAGGACTTCACGTCGAACTGCAGGTCCAGCAGGGTTATTCCCCGCTGTTCCCGCTCGGAATCCCGGTTCAGGCGGGCGATGTTGCGATCGGCCCTCCGACGGCCGCCGTCGTACAGGGTGTAGGAAAGGGTGGCGTCGTAGGTGCTCAGGTCGAAGCTCCGTGAATTCTGCTTGATCTTCTCCTGAGTCGTGGCCGCATCCAGGGTCGGAAGGTAGGGGGAGAGCGACGCCTTGTAAAGCTCATCCCTGGATCCCACCCGCGCATCCGCGGCCTTGAGAGCCGGGAGGTGGCGCTCCGCCTGGGCCAGGGCGTCCTCGAGGGTCAAGGCCTCGGGAGCCACCGTCCAACAGCAAGGCCAGGCAGCACAGATCAGCATCCTGATCAGGTGGAGCACGGGCCGCCTCCAGCCTGATCCCGTGATGCAATGATGCTCAATCATGGTCCGGTCCAAAACGTTTCGAGAGCTGAGGGCCAGCTGCATATCGGCTTCACGGTCGCTGGCGCGTATTCCTGACGGATGGCTCATGCGCCTTTTCACATTAACGCCAAGACCGGAGAATGTCCACCAGCGACGGTCTCACAAAAACGCTACCGCGCCGCCCTGTTTTAGTTTAAGGTAATTTCATGAAGATGAGACCGTTGAACTCGCCGACTCCACGCCGGACGGATTCAGGCGGGCACGCATTGGAAAATGCTTCGTGCGGAATCTACAGGGGCACCGTTTCATGACCACTCAGAAGGTTTTCATCTCGGGCAAATCAGAGGCTCTCATTGTCTGCCAGAAGTGCGGTCAGTCCAAGACCATCGAAGCCGATGCCGCGGCCATTCGGGGCAAGACGGCCCAGATTCGATGCAAGAGCTGCGGGAACAGCTTCCAGGTGGTGTTCGAGGCCCGCGCCAAATACCGGAAGGACACGGCTCTTCAGGGGCATTTCTTCAGGAAGACCGCCCTGGGAGACGAGCTCGGCCCCATGGCGATCTGCGATCTTTCCCTGGGTGGGCTGCGGTTCGAGCCCACGGGCAAGACCATGTTCGAGCTGGGGGAGGTGCTGACGGTGGAGTTTCACCTGGACGACGCCAAGAAGTCCCTCATTCGAGCCAGCGTCGTCGTGAGGAGCATCAGCGAGCGCGATGTAGGCGTCGAGTTCGCGGCACCCGACGAGCACATGCGGAAAGTGCTCGGGTTTTACCTCATGCCCTGACGCGGCGGCCGATCTCAGGACCGACTCATGGCTCCCTTATGGTTTCCCGCGGTGGTAGGATTCCTGGGCAGCGCGCATTGCCTGGGCATGTGCGGACCCATCGTGGTGGCGAGCTCGCTGCGATGGGGAGCATCCCCCGGCGGATCCGCCTTGAAGCATTCCCTGTGGACCCTGCTGCTCCAGACCGCCTTTCATCTGGGACGCCTCATGACCTATGGGCTCCTGGGAGGGATGGCCGCGCTCTTCACCCGCACAGCGGAGAAGCTCCTCACCTCGGCCCACACTCAAAGCGTTCTGACCTCACTCTACGGTGGGATGCTCGTGATACTCGGCCTGGCCCTCATGCGCATCGTACCCCTGCCGGCGTCCTGTGCGGCGCTGTTTTCCAATCCGCTCCTTGGGGTCTTTCAGAGGATCGGGGTCTTTCAGAGGATCCCCGCACTGTCCTCGACCGGTCACCCCGGCTCCATGCTGGCCCTGGGGCTGGCCACGGGCCTGCTGCCGTGCTGCCTCTCGGGGTCCATGGTCATCACGGCCGCGGCCGCCCCCACCCCCTTGCAGGGGAGCCTGGTCATGGTGGTCTTCGGGATCGGGACCATCCCCGCGCTCTTCCTGGCGGGACTTTCCGCTGCCACCCTGGTGAGGCTGTATCGAAGGCTGGGGGAGAAGCTCCCCGGGCTGATCCTGGTCGCCATGGGGATTTACCTCATCTTCGGGTGAGCGCCGACCGCTGCCATATGCCATGGATCCCCGGTCCATTTCGAGCGTGAGCACACCATTGTCCAATTCATTGAAAGCGGCGGGCTGCGATCTTTGCGGGGCTTCCATCGGCCGCGCTCGAGTGGATCTCGATGCGGGGGGACGGACCCTTCATTTCTGCTGCCATGGATGCCGGATGGTCTTCGACATCCTGTACCAGCGTCCCGAGGGTCCGCCCGGTGATTACAGGGCGACGGACCTCTACCGTGCCTGCGTCGAGGCGGGCATCATACCGGCCCAGCAGGCGCCGGAGCCCACATCCCGGCCGAGCCCGCTTCCGCAGCCACGGGCCCCATCCCTCCATGACTCCACGCCCCTGCCCCCCGGTCCGGACGATGGCCCCGAGAGCCTGGAACGGGGCGAGGAGCTCACCTTCCATGTCTCCGGCATGTGGTGCGCCACCTGCGCCGCCCTCGTGGAATCGATCCTCCGCGCCACCCCCGGGATTGTGGACGCCAGGGTCTCCTTCATCTCGGATTCGGCCCGGGTCCGCTACCTGCCTCACCTGGCGCCACCCGGGGCGATTTTGGATCGAGTCTCGCGCCTGGGCTACACGGCCCATCCCTGCGAGGACGAGGCCGAGACCGCCCGAGAGCGCAGAAGGCTGCAGCTTCGGCTCGGGATAGCCGCCATCCTCACGGCCAACGTCATGATGCTTTCCTGGGCCCTCTACATCGGCTTCTTCCAGGACCTGGGAGACGATGGAGCGCGCCTCCTTTCGTGGCCCCTCTGGCTCCTCTCGACTCCCGTCGTCTTTTACGCGGGTGCCCCCATCCTGACCCAGGGAATCCGGGGGCTCCGCTGGGGGGTCCCCTCCATGGAAACGCTCATCGCCGTCGGCTGCCTCACGGCCTACTTTTTCAGCCTGGCCCGGATGCTCTCGGGAAGCCTTCACGTCTATTTCGACACCGCATCCATGCTGGTGACGCTGGTGCTTTTGGGGAAGCTCACCGAAGCCGCTGCCCGCGACAAGGTCTCCCGTGGGGTGAGAGACCTTCTGAGCGCGGCGGGGGCCAAGGTCCGGGTGCTGAGGGGGGATCGCGAGATCTGGGTCGCCGGCGACGCGGCGTCCCCCGGAGAGGAATTCCTGGTCCGGGAGGGCGAGCGGGTGCCCGTGGACGGCGAGGTGCTGGCGGGATCGGCCGAGCTGGATGAATCTCATCTGACGGGGGAGGTCAAGCCCGCTTCCCGGAAGCCTCCCGATGAAATCCTGGCCGGCGCCCTGGTGTTGAGGGGCGAGCTTCGAGCCCGCGTCCTGCGTCCCGCCCGGGAGAGCTTCATTCAGCAGATGATTCAGGTCATTCAGGAGGCCCTCGCGTCGAAAGTCCCCGCTGAGCGGATGGCGGACCGTGTCATGCGCTGGATCGTGCCATCGGTGTTGATCCTGGCATCGGCGACGGGGATGGCCATCTGGAGTGCCGGGGGCGCCGTCGAGGAGGCTTGGCGGCGCGGCCTAGCCGTGCTGGTCATCACCTGCCCCTGCGCCCTGGGAATCGCCATCCCGCTGGCCAGGGTGGCCACCATCAGCGCGGGCAGGGAGCGGGGGATCGTCGTCCGGGACCCGGAGGCCTTCGGCCGGGCCAGGAGCCTGAACGCTTTTGTCCTCGACAAGACGGGAACGGTGACGGAAGGCGTCTTTTCCCTGCGCGGCATCGCGGCTCCCGACGACGAGGAAGCCGAGGTGCTTCGGCGCGTGGGAGCCGTGGAAGCCCGCTCGGGGCATCTCATCGCCCGCGAGATCGTCCGGCGATGCCTGGCGCTCGGGATCGAGCCGTCCCATTGCGCGGCATTCGAAAGCTTCAACGGCATGGGGGTGTTGGGAGTCGTGGACGGTGAGACGGTTCGGGTGGGCAACCGCCGATTCATGGCGCAAAGCGGGTGCAACCTCCATGGGGAGATCGACGACCACGCCCTCGGAATGGAATCCCACGGCATGACCACGACGTTTTTCGCCTGGGGCGGCACCGTCAGGGGCTTCCTGTGGCTGGGGGACGGGATCAAGGCAGGCAGCCCGCGGGCGATCCGCAGCCTCAAATCTTCCGGTGCCAGGGTCTTTCTCGTCTCCGGCGATTCCGTCGAGACCACCCGGTGGGTCGGGGAGCTGCTGGAGACGGACGGGCACCAGGGGGCCATGCGTCCGGCGGACAAGGCTGAATTCGTGAAAGCGCTCCAGCGGGAAGGGCTTCGGGTCGGCGTGGTGGGAGACGGGATCAACGATGCTCCAGCCTTGGTCCAGGCCGATGTGGCTTTCAGCGTGGGGAGCGGCGCCCATCTCCTTGGCGACGTCTCGACCGTGACCCTGATCCAGGGATGCCTGTCGGGAATCGAGGAATCCGTGGCCCTCTCGAAGCTCCACGGCAGGATCGCCGCCCAGAATCTTTTTTTCGCCTTCGCCTACAACGGACTCGCCATCCCCATCGCCATGGCGGGGCTGCTGAACCCCATCCTGGCGGTGATCGCCATGTTCATGAGCAGCCTGACGGTGCTTGCCAACACCTCGAGGATCTCGCGATCGGTCCGGTGCTCGAAGCCGGATTGAGGCTGCTGGCCGACCCCGAGGGGATGAGCGTGGGATGATGGGCTCGGCCGGCACCCTCGGGTCGCCGGGGGTGGTGGCTCGAGCATGCATGACCAGGGGCTTGATATGACAGATGGGCCGTCAGTTCTTCCCCATCCCTGGAATCGGGGCATCGCGGATGGGCGCGTGCCCTTTGAAGACCCACTCCGCAGCTCGGACCGTAGAAAAATGTTGCGCGGACCCGCCGAAATCTTTAACTATTCACTCAGGCGTGACCATGAGAGAATTCAAGCTGGCAGAATACAACGGGAAGTGTCTCATCCATGCATGGAAGGAACGCACCATGGCTTACGATGTGGGAGTGGACGTCGGTTCGGTCAGCATCAACTGCATGGTGATCGACCAGGACCGCCAGGTGGTGCTGGAAGCTCCTTACCTGCGCCACTTCGGACTCTTCCTCGAGGAGACTCATCGGCTGCTCGCCCGGCTTCTGGACCCTGCTGCCTTTGCCCACGCCGGAGAGATCCGGTCCATCACCTTCACCGGGATGCATGGCCAGCTTCTGGCTGAGATCCTCGAAGCCCCCTTCGAAGTGGAGACCATCGCCCAGGTGCTGGGCGTGACCCACGTGGTGCCGGGAGTCCGGACCGTCATCAGCATCGGGGGGCAGGACGCGGCCCTTTTCCAGCTGTCCCACGAGGGACGGCAATGGCATCTCGAATCGTTCAACATGAACGGCCCCTGCGCATCGGGCACGGGATCGTTCATCGACCAGCAGGCGGAGCGTCTGGCCCAATCCCTCTACGGCCCGGATTTCCACATGAACCAGGAAAAGCTCCAGCAGACGCTGGAGGATTTCATCGCCATGGGTGCCCAGGCCACCTATCCGGCACCCGTGGCTTGCCGCTGCACGGTGTTCACCAAGTCCGACATGATCCACCTGCAGAACAAGGGGGAAACGCTCCCCAACATCATCGCCGGCCTGCATCACGGCAATGCCGCCAATTACGTCAGCACCATCGTGGCCAGTCGGGAGCTGGGGGAGCCCATCGTTTTCGTGGGCGGACTGGCCTCCAACCGCCTTCAGGTCCAGGCTTTCAGACAGTATTTCCCCCAGATCCAGGTTCCGCCTCACCACACCTCCCTCGGGGCCCTGGGATGCGCCATCCAGGCCCAGGAGCAGGGCTGGACCAGCCGCATCGACGTGTCCCGACTCGACCGGCTGGGATCCCAAATCCATTACTCCTTTCCCGAGGCGGAGCCCCTCTCCCTGGAGATGACCGCCTTCGACCCCGACAACGGGCTCTCTCCCTGGGCGGCCCGCAGGAAAGGCGAGATCTCGGCCTTCCTCGGGGTGGACATCGGGTCCACCTCCACCAAGTACGCCCTCATCGACGACGAGGGACAGCTCATTCACAAGTGCTACGTCCCCACCCAGGGCAAGCCCATCGAGGTGACCCAGCGGCTCATCCGCACCCTGGTCACCGAAGTGGGGAAGCGGATTCGGCTGAAGGGCATCGCCACGACCGGCTCGGGGCGGAACGTGGTGGGGGATTTCCTGGACGCCGACCTCGTCATCGACGAGATCACCGCCCACGCCCGGGGCGCGGCAGCCGTCGACCCCGACATCGACACCATTTTCGAGATCGGCGGGCAGGATTCCAAATACATCCACATCGATCAGTCCCATCCCCTGGATTTCGACATGAACAAGGTCTGCGCCGCCGGGACGGGGAGCTTTCTCCACGAGCTGGCCAACAAGATGCGGATCAACATCGTGGGCGAGTTTGAGGATATCGCCCTCTCGGCCCCCTCGCCCATCAACCTGGCCGAGCGCTGCACGGTGTTCATGGAGTCCGATCTGGTGGGCTACGCCCAGAAGGGGGCATCACGGGACAACCTCATCGCGGGACTCTGCTACGCCATCGTCTACAACTACCTGAACCGGGTGGTCGAAAAGCGCTTCATCGGCCAGCGGGTCATGTTTCTGGGGGGACCATCCCTCAACCAGGGGATCGTGGCCGCCTTCGAAAAGGTCCTCGGCAGGCCGATCATCGTGCCCAGACACCGCGAGGTCATGGGGGCGTTCGGGGCGGCCCTGGCCGTGCGGGAGCTTTTCCACAAGGAGGAGATACCGGAAAGGGTCCGCGACCTGGAAGGCCTGGTCCAGATGAAGGTGGAGTTCAGCGAGACCATTTGTCGAGCCGAGAAGAAGTGCCACAACGAGTGCAAGCTCAAGATCTATGGCTTCGGAGGATCCAGGAGCATCTGGGGAGGGGATTGCGGTCGCTACGAGGCCAGCCGGTACGACGGGCAGCCCGAGGAGAATCACTTCCTCTACCGGCAGAAGCTCTTCGACGAGGCCCTGGACGAGATCGGCGCGGCCCGCCTGGAAGTGAGCCGAAAGGGGGGGTCCACCCGCCCCACCGTGGGAATTCCCCTGGGGCTCCATACCCTGGAGTGGGGAGTCTTTTGGACGCATCTCCTGGGCGGGCTGGGCTTTCCGGTGCTGGTCAGTCCCCGGACCAACAGCAAGGTGGTGCTGCGGGGTCTTGAGAGCATGACGGCCGAAACCTGCTTCCCCGTGAAGGTCTTTCACGGCCACGTCCACCACTTGCTGGACCACGCCCCCCTCCTTTTCGCTCCCACTGTCATCAACATGCCCGTACCGGACCTTTCGGAGAACGGGCTCTTCTGCCCGCTGGTCCAGAGCTCCCAGTACATGGTGCGCTCGGCCCTCCGCATCCCCGACGAGCGGCTCATCCGGCCCGTGCTGCACATGAAGGACGGCCCGGAGCATCTGGTGGAGCCCCTCTTCCAGGCTTTCCCGGATGGGATGAGGCCGTCGCGACGCGAGCTGCGGCGAGCCGTGGACCAGGCCTGGCAGCGGCAGATACGTTTCAAGCGGGATCTCATTCGGCGGGGGAGCGAGATCCTCTCCCGGACCTCGCCGGACCAGGCCTTGTGGATCGTCACCGGGCGCCCTTACAATCTCCACGACGAGCGGCTGAACCTGCAGCTGGGCCGCCAGCTGGCCAAGCTCGGCATCAAGGCGCTTCCCATGGACTTCCTGGATCTCGACGGGGAGGATCTGACGGACTTCCCCCGCATGTACTGGGGGCTGGGAGCCAAGATCCTGCGGACGTCCAAGCGGGTGGCTCGCACTCCCGGCTGGTTCGGCGTGCACCTGACCAACTTCAGCTGCGGGGCGGATTCCTTCATCGAGCATTTTTACCGGCACCTCCTGCGCGAGAAGCCTTTTCTCATCCTCGAGCTGGATGAGCACAGCGCCGTCGCCGGCATGCTGACGCGCATCGAGGCCTACCAGAACGTCGTGAAAAACCTGCAGCGACGCGAGCGGGAGGCATGCTTCGAGAGCAGGAAGCCTTACGAGATTTTGTGCCAGTGAGGATCGACGGGGTCCTGGCCGGCGGGATTCAGCTTCCGGGCCCGAATCCCATGCAAAGGGAGGTTATGGAATCATCGGCGTTCAACCGCCTTGGAGAAAGCGTTCAGCAGTTCGATGTCTCGGGTCGCAGACTCCTCATCCCCGACATGTCGCCCACGGGATCGAGGCTCATCGCGGCCAGCTTCCGGGCCGTCGGGGCCGACGCCGTCGTCATGGAGACCTACCGGGGGCTGGCCCTGGGCAGGGAATACACGTCGGGCAAGGAGTGCTTCCCGTGCCAGGTGACCCTGGGGGACATCCTTCATCACCTCGAGACCGAGCGCCAGCGCCTCGGAAGCGCATTCGCACCCGAGCGCTACGTCTACTTCCTGCCCGAGGCCGACGGCCCTTGCCGCTTCGGCATGTACAACAAGCTCCAGCGTCTGGTCCTGGACCGCTTCGACGCTTACCGGAGCGTTCCCATCGTTTACATCTCCACCCGGAACAACTACGCCACCGCTGACATCGTCCCCCCCGGAAAGTCCTCTTATTTCAGGAAGCTGAGCTACGTGGCGGTGATCATCGCCGACGTCCTCGACCGCATCACCTGGCGTGTCCGGCCGTACGAGAAAGAAGCGGGATCCACCGATGGACTCATGACCGATGCCCTGAACAAAATGGTCAAGGCTGTGGAGCATATGGGACCGGAGCTCGATTTCGGCAGGCTTCTGGGCCCCCTGGCCGACATCGCCGCCAGAGCGCGAAGTCTCATGAAGACCGGTGAGCGGCGGCGGCCCAGAATCGGCATCATCGGCGAGATTTATCTCCGGAGCCATCCCTGTTCCAACCAGGACATCATCCGGAAGCTCGAAGCCTATGGAGGGGAGGTGGTCAACGCCTCCCTGGGCGAATGGGTCAACTTCGTGAATTTCGAGTCCATCCGCAAGTCCGAGCACCAGTGGCAGAAAGCCTGGCGGGACCGGAGCCACGGCGGACTGAGGGAGGTAGCGAGGCGGTGGATGGGCCTCAAAATCGAGCAGTACTACCAGAGGTGGCGTCAGTGTCAGGTCTACCGGACTGTTCGGGAGCACCTCGACATCGAGCCCGACCACGGCATCCAGGCGGTCAAGAAGCGCCTCGACCACAACCGGCTGTTTCATTTTGCCATCGGAACCGAGGCCGTGCTCAGCATCGGGGGGGCCCTCGAATACATCCACCACGGCTACGACGGGGTGGTGAACGTTTTTCCCTTCACCTGCATGCCCAGCACCATCGCTTCATCCGTCCTCAGACCCCTGCTCCACGAAATGAAAGTCCCCTACCTGGACGCGCCCTACGACGGCGCCATCCAGCCCAACCGCGACGTGGCCCTGCGCACGTTTCTGTATCAGGCCAGACAGCACAGGGATGTCGGCGGGCAAGGAAAGGAGCGATAACACTCTCCATGGCACAGCAGGTCATGATCATCAACGCGGCGCAGCCCGAGGAGTTTCGGGTGGCCCTGGTCGAGGGCCAGACGCTGGAGGGCTTTTTCATCGAGACGGCCAGCCGAGGCAAGGTCGTCGGCAACATCTACAAGGGGATCATCACCCATGTTCAGACCAGCCTCCAGGCCGCTTTCGTCAACTTCGGCATGGAGCGCAACGGATTCCTCCCCTTCACGGAGATCCACCCCGAATACTACCGCCAGGACCTCCCGGAGCCCGTCCGGATCCAGGACGTCATGGAAACGGGACAGGAAGTGCTGGTCCAGGTCGTCAAGGAGGAGATCGGAAGTAAAGGAGCCCTCCTCACCACCTACATCTCCCTGGCCGGTCGCGACGTGGTGCTCATGCCGGGCCAATCCCAGCGCGGCGTCTCACGCAAGATCGACGAAACGGAGCAGAGGGAGCAGCTCAAGGAGCTGGTCCGCAGCCTGACCGTCCCCGAGGAAATGGGCATCATCATCCGCACGGCGGCCCTCAACCGCACCAAGCGGGAGATCGCCAAGGACCTCAATCACCTTCTTCGGATCTGGGAGGAGGTGAAAAAGAAAGTCCAGGAGTCCGCCGCGCCATCGCTCATCTACAAGGAGCAGGACCTGGCCATCCGGGTCATTCGCGACTATTTCAACCCCGACATCAAGACCATTCTGGTGGACGATCGCGAGGTCCATCGACAGGTCAAGGAATTCCTCACCATCATCAGCCCGCGCCACGAGAATTCCGTCAAGCTTCATAAGGACGATGGCCCCATCTGCGCCAAGTACAACCTGGAGGACCAGATCGAGCAGATCTTCCGCAAAAAGGTCCCCCTCAAATCCGGGGGGCACCTCCTCATCGATCAAACCGAAGCTCTGGTGGCCATTGACGTCAACTCGGGACGGACCAACGGTGAGGGCGACCTGGAGGAAATGGTCTACAAGGTGAACATGGAGGCCGCCACGGAGATCCCCCGTCAGCTCCGTCTCAGGGATCTGGGGGGACTGGTGGTCATCGATTTCATCGACATGAGGGAAAACCGGCACAGCCGGGAAGTCGAAAGGCGTCTCAAGGAGGAGGTCAAGAAGGACAAGGCCAAGATCACCCTGGGGAAGATTTCGCGCTTTGGGCTCCTGGAGCTCTCCCGGCAGCACCTGGGGCTCAACATCCTGCGGGGCTCCTTCCGCCCGTGCCCCCTCTGCCAGGGAGCGGGCATCGTGCGCTCCGACGAGGCCGCCGCCCTCTCCTATCTTCGGAAGATCTGGGCGACCCTGGCCCACAGGAAGGTGGCCATCGTCAAGGCTACCGTGGCCCCCGAGGTCGCCAACTACCTGTTGAATCAGAAGCGCGGCGATATCGTTTCCCTGGAAGAGCGGTTCCAGGTGCTCATCGTCATCGAGGCCGCGCCGGGGGTGCCGGCCAACGCGGGGCACATCGAATTCGTCCCCCGGGAAGGATGATGGCGCAGCGACCCGTCGAGAGCCGTCACACGATGACGTAGCGCTTGATGTGCTGCACAATCTCCTCGGGGTCGTCCAGAATGGTCACCAGGGAGAGATCCTCCGGAGAAATGTAGCGGCTGGCGAGGAGCCTGTCCTTGAGCCATCCGATCAGGCCCTTCCAGTGCTCCTTGCCCACCAGGATCACGGGGAAGGGCTTGATCCGGCGGGTCTGAATCAGGGTGAGGGCCTCGAAGATCTCATCGAGAGTCCCCAGCCCCCCCGGCATGCCGATATAGGCCTGGGCGTACTTCACGAACATGACTTTCCGCACGAAGAAGTACTGAAAATCCAGCCGGAGATCCGCGTATGGATTGGGCTCCTGCTCCAGGGGAAGCTCGATGTTCAGACCGACGGATTTGGCCCCGCCCTCCCGGGCTCCCCGGTTTCCGGCTTCCATGATGCCGGGCCCGCCCCCCGTGATGACATGGTAGCCGTTTTCCGCAAGCTTTCGCGCGATGACGACGGTTTTTTCATAGGTTTCATCCTCGGGCTTCACGCGCGCCGAGCCGAAAATGGACACGGCCGGGTACAGCTCGGAAAGCTTCTCGAATCCATCCACGAGCTCGGCCAGGATCTTGAAAAGACGCCAGGAATCCTGGATGGTCAGCGCATCGATGATGTATTGCCGCTCGGGCATCCCTCGTCCCTTCCCCAATTCGTTGGCTTGATTTCGCATGCGGGCTCGCTCGTTGTGAATACTTCCATTGGAAAAGCATCAGTCTAGCCCAGACTCCCTCAAAATCAAGAATTTTGCGACCCCTCGCCCCGCCGGGGTTCCTGCCCGACCCTGGCGATCCCCGAGCCCCTGACATGCCAAAACCATGACTTCCGCCATTGAATCACTTTGACAAATGAGCTATGAAGCCGCATCATATGATTTGGACTGGCTCAGGATCGGCCGAAATCGGCAACCCTTTCGGAGCATGCAGGCGCATGGTCCGATCATTTTGGAGGCACCCGCACATGGACATGAAGGATTTCGTCAGGGCGGCTTTGAAGAAAGTTTCGCGCAAAGTGAGCGATGGCGCTCTGGACGTCAGGGAGGAAGGCTACGAGGATCGGGAGGAGATGCTCCTCGACTGGATATGGATCGAGCTCAAGGAAGAATCGCCGGACAAGGATGCCGTCATCAACATGGAGCTGGACGATCTTTATGAAGTGATCGAGAGCTCCGCGGACATTTACGAAAATTATCAGATTCTTCTCGAGACCATACGCACTGCCGGCGAGAGTTGAGCTGCACTGGTTCTGGCTGAGGGAAGCGCCCCGCCCGGGCGCTTTTTTTGTTCCGGGGAGATGAGGGAGGGGTGAAGACGTGACGATGGACTGGGGTGAGCTCGCTTCCATACACCTGCATCCAGGCCGCGAGAAACGCGTGGCTCAGGGCCACCGATGGGTGTTCAGCAACGAGATCCAGGAGCCTTTGGGCGGCATCGAGCCCGGGAGCTGGGTTCGAGTCCATTCCAGCAAGGGGGCTCTGCTGGGGAGCGGCTACATCAATCCTCGGTCCCTCATCGCCGTTCGCCTGGTCTGCATTCCCGGAGAAAAGCCCTCCGTCGATCTGCTCCGGGAGCGCCTCATCAAGGCGGCAGCCTTCCGCGCCCGGAAGCTCTACCCCGACTCATCCTGCTGTCGGCTGGTCTTCGGGGAATCCGACGGATTGCCGGGCCTGATCGTGGATCGCTACGGAGACATTCTGGTCTATCAGATCGGAACCCTGGGAATGTCCAGGATCGAGGACACTTTGAAGGAGCTGCTGGTCGACCTTTTCGCCCCCCGGGCACTGGTCTACCGACATGACACCCCGGTGAGGCATCTCGAAGGGCTGGAGCTGTGCAAGGGCATCGCCCATGGGGTGCTGCCCGAGGAGATCTGGGTCGACATGGACGGGATTCAGCAGAAGCTCAATCCCCTGGGTGGGCAGAAAACAGGCTTCTACCTGGACCAGCGGGACAATCGCAAGGCGCTGCGCCGATGGGCCCCGGGGGCCCGAATGCTGGACGTCTTCTGTTACCACGGGGGCTGGAGCCTGGCGGCGGGAGCGTCCGGAGCCGTCGAGGTGCTGGGAGTGGACGATTCTTCCGAGGCCGTCGAGCAGGCCGGTCTGAATGCGGCGAGAAACCAGATGGACCATCGCTGCCGGTTTCAGGTCGGCGAGGCATTCCAGTTCCTGAGGACGCTGCCCCGCAATGCATTCGACCTCATCGTGCTGGACCCGCCGGCCTTTGCCAAGACCAAGTCGGCCCTGCCCGAAGCCATGAAGGGCTACACGGACCTCAACCGTCGCGCCATGCTGGCCCTGGAGCCCGGTGGAATTCTCGTGACCTGCTCCTGCTCTTATCACCTCTCGGAAGAGCTGTTCCGAAAGGTTCTTCTCCAGGCTGGCCAGGCCAGCGGTCGTGGGCTGAGACTCCTGGAAGCGCGGGGCCAGGCCCCGGACCACCCGATCCTCCTCTCCATGCCCGAAACCCAGTACCTCAAGTGCTGCATGCTGCAGCCTTCCGGTGAGCTGACCCGCCCGCCCCGCCCGTACGCCCATCTGGCCATTCATGGGAGCGCGCGGCAGGGCGGGAAGGCTTCCCGCCCTGCCGCGCGGATCCCCATCGACCTGGATGATGGGGCGGGCTTTGCGCCCGCCCGGATGCGGCTCACTGCCGGCGGTCGTGGGCCCCGCCAAACTGGCTCCTACAGCCTGGGCAGCCAGCCTTCCTCCTCGGTGAACTCGGAGATCCCCGTGTGGGCAACCACATGCTCCAGCTTGTTGAGCCCGTCGATGAGGGCCTGAGCGCTGGCCAGAACGATATCCGTCCCAACGGCTTTCCCGTCCACGAAGACCCCGTTCTCCTGCAGCCTGAGACTGATCTCACCCTGGGCGTCGGCTCCCGGTGTCACCGCGTTCACCTCGTAGCGGACGAGCTTCGGGAAACGCTTCACCATCCGAAGGATGGTCTTGAAGGCCGCATCCACCGGTCCCTGCCCGAAGCCGGCGTCCTGGACGATCTCGCCATCCACCTCGAGCTGCACCGTGGCATTGGGGACGGATATGGATCCGGCGGTCACATTGAGGTACAGCAGCCGGTAGCGCGACCCCTCGGAAGGAGCCCTTTGCCCCGCCAGGAGCTCCAGATCGGCATCGAAGACATTCTCCTTGCGCAGAGCCAGCTCCTGGAATTCGGTGTAAAGCTCCCGCACCTCGCCCGAGCCGAAACTGTAGCCGAGCTCCGACAGTCGATTCCCCAAAGCCTCCAGGCTGGCATCCTGGCCCAGGGCATCCATTCCCGTATGGATCCCGAGGGCTTCGGGCTGGATGATCTCGAAGGGTGGAGGCGCGGTGGCGTCGGCCAGCTGGGGAGCCGCCAGCTCACCCAGGAAGGCGTTGGATCCCACGATGGGCTTGTGCGGCTGCACCCCGATTCCCGTCAAGCGCCGGACCAGCCTGCTGGTGGGGTAGATCTGGTCGAGCTTGAGGCCGCTCTCCATCCGAAGATCCGCGGAGCGCAGGGCGAAAAGAGCCCCCAGCTCCTCCAGGGGCGCATTGCCCGCCCTCTCGCCGATGCCGTTGACGGTGCAGTGGATCTGACGGGCCCCCGCCCGGATGGCCGCCAGGGAATTGGCCACGGCCAGGCCCAGATCGTTGTGGCAATGGATGCTGAGTGATGTCCCGGGCACTTTCGCCAGCACCGCAGAAACCATTCCCTCGACATCGGCGGGCAGTGCACAGCCCACGGTATCCGCCAGATTGACCGACGTCGCCCCGGCATCCACGGCCACGCGCACCAGGTCCACGACTTCGGACGTCTCGGCCCGAAAGGCGTCCACCAGGGAGAACTCCACCTGCTTCGAGAGCTTACGGGCCGTTTTGATCGCCGACGCGGCAATCTGGCAAACCTCGGCAAAGCTCTTCCTGAGGAAGTGCTCGCGATACTGACGGGAGGCCGGCACGAAGGTGTGGAGGCGAGCCGACGCGGCCGACTCGATGGCTTTCCAGGCGATCTCGAAATCCTTGGCGTTGGTGGCACGGGCCAGGGCGGCGATCACCGGACCCTTCACTTCCCGGGCAATCTGCTCGCAGACGGCGAACTGCTCTTCGGAAGCAGCGGGAAAGCCCGGCTCAATGACGTCCACTTGAAGATGAGCCAGCTGCTTGGCGATGCGAATCTTCTCTTCCCTGGTCAGAACCGTGCCTGGAGCCTTCACCCCGTCGCGGAGTGTGGTGTCAAAAAAGAACAGGCGATCCATGTTCATCCTCCTCGCTTCGTTCGAATTCCACTGTTGTCGATCTTCGTCAGCGTTCGTCCCTGTCTCCCGACCGCTCCATTGCCGGCGCTCCGACGGGAAAATACTTGCAAGAGGCCGAGGCCTTGTCAACGTTTTTCACCCGAAGGCCTTGGGGAAAATGTGCTTGACTTCCAGGGGCTCATCATGTACCTAGTGATTCTCGCTTGGGTTGAACGATTTCGCACCTGCCCCGAGCGGCCCATGGAGGGGCGGATGCCCACCAAAACTGAATATGGGGTGGTAGTTAAGACGGTTATAACGCCGGCCTGTCACGCCGGAGGCCGAGGGTTCAAGTCCCTTCCACCCCGCCAGAACGTTCAAGGGCTCAGTCGATTTGACTGAGCCCTTTTTATTTGTGCGCCCGCCGAGGGCGTACTCACTTGGAGGTGCAAGTCCTCTACAGGCCCGGCAGGGGGAACTGTTAGCCGGACGGCCTCAAAGATCGATTTATGGTATGGTAAGATGCGATATGCCCTTTGAGAAAGAATTGGAGATTCCCCAGCACGCTTGGAGTGTCCTTGAGCTTTGATTGTCTTGGCGATGAAGTCCGCGGTTTTGGGTCGATCAGTATCGTAAGAGTATCTGTTCCAAGGGCCGGTCTTCGCTTTTTCACGAAGGAGACAACTCGGGAGCATGGAAATGAATCAGGAAAAAGTGTGGCGTGAGATTGCCGCTCTGCCCCCGGAGGCTCAGCAGGAGGTTCTGGATTTCATCCAGTTTCTTCGAAAACGCTACAAGCAAACGCGTGCGAAAGAGCAGCGCCCGAAGACTCAACTGGCTGAAGAGGCGTTTGTCGGCATTTGGCGTGACAGAGAGGATATGGAAGACAGCAGCGAGTGGGTTCGTGGGGTCCGCAGGCGCGAATGGGAGTGTTGATGAAAGAGCTCGTCATCATCGACACCGATATCCTGATCGATGTCGCCCGCGATGTGAGGGAAGCAACCGGATGCCTCCGCGAGATCGAGCACCATGCAATCCCGGCCGTGAGTGCTGTGACACAGATGGAGCTCATGATCGGCCGTCGGAACAAAAAGGAGCTGAAGGCTCTTGATCGTTTCCTTTCCCGGCTCACCATCCTGAAAATCAGCGAAGCCATCTCAGAACGAGCCGTCGGCCTGCTCAGGAGCACCCGTTTGAGCCACGGCCTTTTGATTGTGGACGCACTCATCGCGGCGACAGCCCTCCATCACGACCGGCCGTTGATTTCGAAGAACCAACGCGATTACCGCTTCATCGAAGAGCTCGCCCTGCTCGGCTATCCAAATCCCGTCTGGGCATGAATCGGCGGCCGCAAATTCGAGCCTTCCATGATCGCCCCGGGCTTGCAGCCACATCATGGATGCTCGGTGGCGGTTCTGCAGGTCTCACCGGTCCCCGAAGAGTATGAGCTCTGGTCCATATGGGGTGGGTCTGGCGATCAACATGGGCCTAGCTCCTCAGGTCGGTACTTTCCCTCGAATGGGGCCGGCTCAACGGCAAATCTGGAAACCCCGTCAGAAAGATCGCCTCATGGACATGATTCAGATACGCCTCGAAAATGTACTCGTTCCAATAATGCCGACTCAGACCGTATTTCATGAGGTGCTCGTAGGCGGCGAGCCTGTCCGGTTTGCCGGTCTTGCCAAGTGTTCTCTCGAAAAAGGCCAGCCATCCTCTCTCGTCGCCCACCTCAAACACTGAGTCACCCTCAAGCCTCCAAATGACGTAAGGGGTCGTGAAAACAACAGAATAACCGAAAGGAAGCTCCTCAAAAGGGTCCGGCATGATTCTCGCCAGCCAGATTTCTCCCGGCTGCCCCTTGTGCCCGCTTGGAACCGTTGCCGTCAGGCCTCTTTCCGTCACCAGTTCCCGCAATCGAACGTGCTGACCGGAAAACCCCTCATGAACATAGAAGCCCATCCGGGATGCCTGCATCTTCTCCAAGAGCCTGATGAGGCCGGGGTCAGCCTTGAGGGCCCTGAAGACCTCGATGGTGATCGTGCCGAACGATTCCTTCCTCGCCCCGCTGCACAGATCGAAAAAGGACCAGCATGTGAAGTAAGAGAGGGTCAGGGGGCTCATGGGTGGCCCATGGGGCATGTATTCGCGGTCGGCATCGACACAGATCGCAACGAGCCCCTTGACGGCCGGCACGGAGCCCAACTGTGCGACGAAGATATCCATCTTGTTTTGTGCGTACACATAGACTGCATGCACGGGGTCAAGCCGGGAAAGCTCCTCTTCCGATGCAATGACCGCCTCGAGCTCCTCCGCCCTGATTCGAGCGTTTCTCACCGCCTTGAGGTCGACAACCTTTTGCTTCCTGAAATTTATCAGATCAGCAATGAGCCTTCCGGCAATGGAGGGCCCCGATGAGCCGGTCTTTCTGCTTTTTGCCGCCATTCAATGATTCCCTTATCGGTACGAGCTCAAATCCAGTCCTTGTTTGCCGAGGGTCTCCTCCAGGGGGAGGCTGCCGCCGAAGAGCCCGGGATGGCGATCAGCGCTCCTCGTCCAAATCCCGCAGCCGGCCGAGGATGTCGGTCTTGTCGGTCACATTGGCGCTCAAGCCCATCTCGAAAATCTGCTTGGCCCGTTCCGGATCCGGAAGCCGTCCCGCCTTCATCGGCCAGGCATACATGTCACCCCAGCCGATGTAGCCCCACGGGTTTTCCGGAAACCGATCGATCAAGGCTTGAAAAAGCCGGTCGCCCTCTTCTTCCCGTCCGAGGGCGAAGTTTGCTTCCGCTTCCGCCCTTTTCATATTGTGCAGGAGCAGCTCATCGGAATCCGGAAAGAGGTCGCAAAATTCTCGGCAATACACGATCGCCTTTTCAAAGAAAGACGGCTCGTCATGGCCTGCGTTGAGAAGCTCCATCTCGAGGTCCGCCCGCGGCCAGGTCGCTGCGATCATAGTATGCCGAAAAAAGCTTTCCCCAATTGATGCGGTTGAAAAGTGTCCCACGGGTAAGGTAGCCGTGGATGTTCTTTTTGAGGAACCGGGGCTCGAAGTCCTCAAAAGCTCGATCCCTGAAGAGGCCGTAGTAGGCGGCAGTGAAGCTCCCGCCGGAGACTCCGGAGATCCAGTCCACTTCGTCGAGCAGGCGCCTGTGTCGATCGCGGATGGTGACGCTCGTATCCCGCAACGCTTCGAGGACGCCTTAGGAAAAGGCGGCAGCCCTGGTCCCCCCGCCTGAAAAAGTGAGCATGAGCAGCAACTGGTCGTCATTGGCGGGGTCAATGAGGTTCTGGCCCCGATAGCCCCCTTGAGGGTCGACCTGTCTCACGGCCTGATTGACGGGGTAGTGAGCGCAACCTGCCACGGCCCCAAAAAGGATGACCCCCAGAATCCAATGACACAATGCAGGACACACCCCCAAAGCCTCACTGGAATCCCTCGCCTCAACTCTGCAACGCATGCCGTTTCTCCACGGAAGAGTGCCAAGGAAGTTTGTTCTTCAGGGTCCTTGAGTCGTTGCTGATATGTGCCGGAGAAGCGCCCGCGCATCCTGATGATCGGGATACTTCTCCAGAATCGCTTTCAGAGCGGTGATCGCTTCAGCCGTTTCACCCGTTTGCTGCAGCGAGAAAGCAAGGGCGCAGGCATACTTCGGATCATCGGGACGCAGCCCGGCCGCCTCCCTGCAGAAAACGACGCCTTCCCGTGGTCGGTCGCTGGCGAGAAGGACGCAGAGGTTATAAGCTGCCTGGGCCATCCGTGGGTCGCTCTTCAGGGCGGCCTTGAGATACATCTCCGCCTGCCGAGAATCGTTCAGCTCAGCCTTGAGAAGCCCCATGTTGAACAGGGCCGCACCATTCTCCGGTGCAATCCTGAGGGCCTTCCGCAGCGATTCTTCGCTCCTGTCCAAATCCCCCAAGCGCGAGTAGGCGATGGAACCGTTCACCAGGACCATGACGGCGCGGGGCTCGATCCTGAGAGCCCGGTCATAGCAGGAGATGGCCTCTTTGAGCTTCCCGCGGTTGAGATAATAATTCCCCAGGTTGTAGTGACTGGACCACTGGTCCGGCCGCGCCAACAGGGATGTGACGTGCTCCGCGTCGGCCTTCTTGATGCTCTCTCCATACTCGCCGCCGACCTTCAGATCGGGATACGCGGAAAGAGCCGCAGCGGCTCGGATGCGGACAAGGCGGAGCTCGTCCGTGGTTGCCCCGACGATGGCCTGAAGACTCTGTTGGGACGGGATCATCGCCAGGGATTCCACAGCCGCTGCACGCACTAAAGGAGACGGGTCACTGGCCGCCTTGAGCAATGCCTGGCAGGTTTTGGGCTCGGAAGTTGGCGGGACCAGGCGAATGAGGGATGCAGCAAAGATTTCGTCCCGCTCCGGGCTCGTGATGTAGTGAACCATCTCCTCCCGTCTGCTCCAGTCCCGCTTTCTCGCGGCATCAATGAGACTCGCCCGGTGGAGCAGAGGGGCCTGGTAGTCGCGGGGCCGCCACTCCCGAACCTGCCTGTCGGCCCAGGCCGCGTCCTTGTCGGTGTGGCAGATGTTGCAGGCATTGGGCGAATGGTACGCCACCGTCGCCGCGGGAGCCGGCGGCAGCATGGAGTGGTCGCTCCGGTTCATGCGCGCGAAGGAGGTCATGGGCATGTGACAGGATATGCACTGGCTCCCGGCGCTCCCTGCCTCATGGCGAGTGTGGGCCGGGGCGTTGTTGACCCGTTCTTCATGGCAGGGGAGGCAGGCCTTGTTGGCGTCTTCAGACTTCTTGAAACGGTAGCGGGGTGTGGCAGTGCATGCAGTCGAGCTTCCCCGACTTGACGCAGGGGCTCATGAGCCACGAGGTGTACGTGTAGTTCTCTCCCAGGTCGCGACCGTCCGGATAGTAGTCCGGGCTCTCGAGGGTGACCAGGTCGAAGTGGTCGAAGAACCTCCCCCCCGGGGGGTAGGACGTTGTCAGGGAAGCGGTTGTCTTGGCGTGGCATGAAGCGCAGAGGTGGTTGCGCTGCTCCGTGGTCATGGTCTTGGTGCTGATGATTTTCGGGTCGGAAAGCGGCTGTCCCTTTGGCGCTTCCCGGGCAATCTTGTTGTGCTCGGCGGACGGGCCATGGCAGGTTTCGCAGTTGATTCCCGGCTCTGCCCAGACCGTGCGGTAGGTGTCGGTCTTGAGGTCGTAGTTCGTGGAAAGCTGGCTCACGTGGCAGCTGTAGCACGCGGTGTTGAAGGTGTAAGGCCATTCCTTCCAGTTGAAGGGCTCTTCCGGGCGCTGGTCGCCCGGGAAGTGCCGCACGCCGCTTGCCGCCATGTCCATCCACTCTCTCCTGTTTGCATCGTAGGCGACGGGAAGGGTCTGCAGCCTCCCCTTTTCGAGCGCCGCCCAGGGCGTGTGCCATTGGGTACTTCTTCATCCCTTCGGGCCCTTTTTCCAGCACCCAGCCCTGCCCCCTGCCGATCTCGGCCCGGTAGCGATACACGCCGATGACCACGTCCTCCTTCTGTGGGGTGAGGTTCTCCTGCGCCAGAGTGTCGCTGTATGGCTGCATGGCGAGCCCATGGAAGGAGGTGGACCAGAGCTGGTAGAACCGCTCGTGACACTCCCGACAGCTCTGGGAGCCAGCATAATCCTTGGCTTCCGCATTCCGCTGGGGCTCAGGCCCGAAGGCGGAAGACGGGGCCAAATCGCGAAAACAGAGCACACTCACTCCCAAGACCAGCAAGACAAC
>JALOPI010000084.1 GCA_025453975.1 Syntrophobacteraceae bacterium | reverse complement strand
TGCCGGATGGCCTTGATGCGCGAAAGCAGGTCTCCGTGCTGGGATTCGTCGACGAGGGCGATGAGGCCGTAGCCCACTTCCAGCTCGAGGACCTCCATGAGTGGCGGGAGCTTGGCCGGCTCCGCCGAGGAATCGGCGGAAGCCTGCGCCCCGTCGATGGCCAGCGCCTCGTCCGGCACTTCCCGCCGGGACAGAACGTAGGACGCGAAAACCAGAAGGCTTCCCACCGTCGCCAGGGGGAGGAACGGAAAGCCGGGCACCAGGACCAGGACGTAGAGGAGCAGGCCGGCAATGCCGAGGGGCTTGGGCTGGAGCCGGAACACCTTGCCGAAAGCCTTCCCCATTCCCGAGTCTGAAGCCGCCTTGCTGACGAGGATGCCCGCCGATGTGGAGATCACCAGCGCGGGGATCTGGGAGACCAGTCCGTCGCCCACGGTGAGGAGTGTGTAGTTTTTCAGAGCATCCAGAAGATTCATGCCGTTCTGCAGAACGCCGATCAGCAGGCCCCCGAGGATGTTGATGAAGGTGATCAGGATGCCGGCGATGGCATCACCTCGAACGAACTTGCTGGCGCCGTCCATGGTGCCGTAAAAGTCGGCTTCCTGGGCAATGCCTTCCCGGCGCCTGCGGGCCTCCTGCTCGTTGATCATGCCCGTGTTGAGATCGGCGTCGATGCTCATCTGTTTTCCAGGCATGGCGTCCAGGGTGAAGCGGGCGGCCACTTCGGAGATGCGCTCCGTCCCCTTGGTGATCACGACGAAGTTGACGATCACCAGAATGATGAACATCACGAGTCCCACCACGTAATTGCCGCCGACAACGAAGCTGCCGAATGCGTCGATGATGTGTCCGGCGGCCGTGGTCCCCTCATGGCCGTGGAGCAGAACCATGCGGGTGCAGGAGATGTTCAGGGCCAGGCGGAACAGGGTCGTGATGAGGAGGATCGAGGGGAAGATGGCGAAGTCCACGGCGCGGATGCTGTAGATGGCCGTGAGCAGGATGACGAGGGCGGCCGATATGTTGGCGGCGATCAATACATCCAGCAGGGCGCTGGGCAGCGGCAGGAGCATGATCGACAGGATCACGACGATGCCGATGCCGAGGATGGCGTCCCCATCCGATACATTCTTGAGGCGCTGCAGGAGCGGGCTGGGTGTGGTGGCGAGGGTGCTCAAGGGTTCCTCTCGTCAGTGGGGCTTCCGGTAACGTTGCTGATGGATATAGGCCAGGACCTTGGCCACCGCTTTGTAGAGGTTGGCCGGTATCACTTCCTCCAGCTTCACCTGATGATACAAAGCACGTGCCAAGGGGGGATTCCGCACCACGGGGACCCCGTGCCGGCGCGCCTTCTTGATGATCCTCCTGGCCAGGAAATCGACTCCGCGCGCCACCACCGTGGGGGCTTCCATCTGTGAGTCGTACCGAAGCGCCACGGCGAAATGGGTGGGGTTGGTGATCACCACGCTGGCCTTGGGTATGCTGGACATCATGCGCTGGCGGGCGAGGGACCGCTGAAGGGATCGGATTCGCCCCTTGATCTGGGGATTGCCCTCGCTCTGCTTGTGCTCCTCCTTCACTTCCTGCTTGGTCATGCGCAGGTCCCTCATGTGCTGCCACTTCTGATAGTAGTAGTCCAGGAAGCTCAGGAGCAGCATGATGAGCCCCACGCGGAGGACGATGCGCAGCGACAGCGTCCCGAGGGTTTCCAGGGTGAGGGAAGGAGCCCCGCGCATGAGGCTCATGACCGCTTCATGCTCGGAGCTGTAGACGGAGTAGCCCGTGGCGCCGATGACGATGAACTTCAAAATCGATTTGAGAAGCTCCAGCAGGGAGCGAAACGAAACCAGTCGCTGAAAGCCGCTCATGGGATTCACCTTGGAGAGCTTGGGCTGAATGGTTTCCCAGGAGAAGCTTATGCCCTTGGTCTGCGCGATGCTGATGGCGATGGCCGCCGTCATGCAGGCGAGAAGGGTGGGCGCGATCATGAGGAAAAAATGGCGGATCACGACCAGGAACATATCTCCGGAAAGGGGCGATTCGAAGGCGGTGTGAAACCCCTGACCCCAGAGATCTTCCATGAGCATTCTGAACTGCTCGGGGATGACCCTGGCGAAGCTGTAGGTCGCGGCGCCGCCCGCCAGGAGCACGACGGAGGCGTTGAGCTCGCTGCTCCTGGGGATCTGACCCCGCTTGCGGGCATCGCTCAGCTTCTTGGAAGTCGGTTGCTCGGTCTTTTCCTGGCCACTCGCCATTGGTTCAATCCCACGTCAAAATGAGCGACTCAGTCAATCTTTTGTCCGCCGGCGGACCTCAGAGCGGTGCGGCCCTGGGGAAGCTCAGCCAATGGCTCACGAAGCTCATGATGCTGCCCAGAGAGGTGGCCACGACCTCTCCCCACAGGGTGGCCGAAATTCCCAGAAACAGAAATCCCAGCAGGATGGTCAGGGGAAATACGGAAGCCAGAATATTGACCTGGGGTGCGTATTTGGACGCAAGGCCCAGGGCCAGCTGGCCCAGGAGCATGGCCACGGTGATGGGGGCGGAAAGCTTGATGGCGATGATCAGGAGCTCCCTGAAAAGGGTGTTGAGGTGGTGCATCATGGCAGCGCCGGCCGTGAAGCCTCCCATGGGAATATGGCGGAAGCTCTCCACGATGGCGGAGATGATGACGTGGTGCCCGTTCAGGCTGAAGAAGATGAGCGTCGCGATGATCTGAAGCCAGCGGCTGAGGATCATCATGGAGACGCCGTTCTGGGGGTCCACGGACTGGGCGAAGCCGAAGCCCATCTGGAAGCTGATGAGCTCCCCGGCCAGCTGAAACCCCGAGAAGATCATCTGGACGGCCAATGCCAGGAAGGCTCCCAGGATGAGCTCGCCCATGACGATCCACAGCAGTGAGGCTGGCTCGAAGGGGAGGGGAGTCACGGACCGGTGGGCCAGACCGAACATCATGCCGCTGAGGGCCAGGGTGGCGAGGGCCTTGACGGCGCCGGGCACCTGGCGGCCGGCAAAGATCGGCACCAGGAAGAGGATGATGCTGACGCGGAGCAGGATCGCCAGCAGGATGCCGACTTCCGTTGTGCTCACCTGGAAGTTGACCAACGGCCTTTCCTCCCCATGGCGCTCCGGCTCAGCGTGCCGCCGTCAGTGGATCCATTGAGGGATCATCTGGATCATCTCCCGGGTGAAGTCCACGAGCTTCTCGATCATCCAGGCTCCGAAGAGGAGCAGGGACAGGAAGGTGACCACGATCTTGGGAACGAAAGCGATGGTCATTTCCTGAATCTGGGTCACGGCCTGAAAGAGGCTGATGAGCAGCCCAACGATCAAGCTGATGAGGAGCGCCGGAAGACTGACCAGGAGCAGGGTTTCGATGGCCTGCCGCGCCAGTCCGATGACAAAATCGGGTGTCATGGATTCCTCCTCACCGAAAGCTCTTGACCAGGGAAGTGACCAGCAGGCTCCAGCCGTCGACCAGTACGAAGAGCATGAGCTTGAACGGCATGGAGATCATGACCGGGGGCAGCATCATCATGCCCATGGAGAGGAGAATGCTGGAGATGACCATGTCCAGGATGATGAAGGGCAGGTAAAGCAGAAAGCCGATCTGAAACGCCGTCTTGAGCTCGCTGATGATGAAGGCGGGGATGATGGCGGTCATGGAGAGGGACTCGGCACTCTGGGGCTTGTCCTCCTGGGCCAGGGAGGTGAAGAAGGCCAGGTCCGCCTTGCGGGTCTGCTTGAGCATGAACTCCCTGATGGGCTGCATCCCCCGCTTCACAAGCTCCTCCCCCGAGATCTCGTGCTTCTGGTAGGGAGTCAGGGCTTCCTGGTGAATCTTCTGCCAGACGGGCTGCATGATGAAGAGGGTCAGAAAGAGGGAAAGGCCGATGATGACCTGGTTGGGGGGCGACCCCTGGGTGCCGAGGGCCTGCCGCAGGAAGGCGAGCACCACGGCGATGCGGGTGAAGGAGGTCATCAGAATCAGGATGGCCGGTGCCAGGGAGAGGATGGTCAGGAAGAACAGGATCTGGAGCACACCGGAGATCTGCCTGGGGGCGTCGGGATCGTCGAGCTGGAACCGAAGTCCGGGCAGGCTCAGCTCTGCCGCCGAGGCCGCGTGGGCATGGAGGATCACCATGGCGGTGAGCGTCGCCAGGGCTCCCAGGAAGGGCCACATGGACACTCCACGCGGGGCTGCCCCGGAGACTGATTCAGAGTGGCTGCTGAGTCTGGCTGGATTCATGGGGGCTCGACATGGTAACGGATGGGGCCGCGGCTGAATCACGGGCCTCTTCCTCGAACTGGGTCAGCAGGCTGATCCCCTGCGGTGAAACGCCCACCAGCAGGGTACGGTCCTGAACCTTCAGCAGAACAACCTGGTGCTTCACGCCAATGGCTCGCTGCGCCAGAACACGGATCCAGGGCTCGGTCTCGGGCCGCCTGATCCACAGTCCCGTTTTTTTGAGGCCCAGGGTGCACGCCACGAGGACAGCCAGGACCACGGCGAGTCCCCCCAGCGTTTTGGCGAGCTGCAATCCGAAATTGAGTCCATCCTCCATGGGGGCTCCGCTGCTCCAGGGGGGGTGCCCGTTTCGGGCGGGACCGACGGCTCCACTCGCCCCCGATCCATGGGCGGGCGGGTCTCCGGCCTCAGCCCAGCTGCTTGACACGATCCGTCGGGCTGATGATGTCCGTGATCCTGACCCCGAACTTCTCGTTGATGACCACGGCCTCGCCCCTGGCGATCAGCGTATGGTTGACGAGGATTTCCAGGGGCTCGCCGGCCAGCTTGTTCAGCTCGATGACCGAGCCCTGACCCAGCTGCAGCAGGTCGTTGATGAGCATTCTGGTGCTGCCCAGCTCGACGGAGACCTCCAGCGGGATGTCCAGCAGAAAATCCAGCTCCCTCATGGTCGGCTTTCGGGTCGTGGCCGCCTCCAGGTCCGGGAAATGTGCCCGATCTTCCTCGCTGTCCGAGGCAGCTTCCGCTTGCATGAGCTCGGCCTTGATATCCTCTATGTCCATGGAGTCACTCTCCCTTTTCCTCATCCAGCTCGGAAGTGGGTGGCATCAGGGCTTCCGTGATCTGAAAAGCCTTGTTCCCCTTGCTCATCCCGGTAAGTGCCTTGAACTTGGGCACACCCTCGATGCGAACCGTCAGAGGCTCGTGCATGTCCTGATGCAGGAGCAGGACGTCTCCCACACCCAGCTCGAGGAGATCCCGTCCCTTGATCTGGGTTCTTCCCAGCTCGACGAGCAGGTCCACCGCGACGCTCCGCAGTCGCTTCTTCAGGCGATCGGCCCATCGGGAATCCACTTCCAGCTGGTCGCTCTGGAAGCTGGCGTAAAGGCGGTCCCGTATGGGCTCGATGGTCGAATAGGGCAGGCACAGGATCATTTTCCCGATGAGCCGATCCAGCTCCAGCTCGAAGTGGACCACGATGACCACATCCGACGGCGGTACGATGGTGGCGAACTGAGGGTTCACCTCGGACCGGATGAACTGGAAGGTGACCGGGCAAACCGGCTTCCACGACTGGTCGAGGTCCTTCAGGGTCGATTCGACGATCTTGTGGATGAGGCGATGCTCGATGGAGGTGAAGTCCCGGCCCTCGATCTTGAAGCTGCTTTTGCCCGTGCCCCCGAAAAAACAGTCCACCAGATTGAAAATGAGCCGGCTCTCGACCACCAGCAGGATGTGGCCCCGCAGCGGGTCCATCCTCAGGACGTGGAGACTGGTGGGAACCGGCAGGGTTCGCGAGAATTCGCCGAACTTGATCATTTCCGTCTGGGTCACCGTGATGTCGATGACCTTTCTCAGGGAGGCGGAAAGACTGACCCGATAAAGTCGGGCGAAGCGATCGTTGATGATCTCGAGGGTGGGCATCCTCCCCCGGATGATCCGATCCTGGCTGGTGAGATCGTAGGGCCTGATGCCGCTCTTTTCGACATCCTGCTTCTTCTCCGAGTCCACGTCGCCAGTGGAGAGGCCTCTCAGCAGGGCGTCGACTTCCTCTTGGGACAGGATCTTTTCCATGATGGGAGCGGCCCGGAATCACTGAACGATGAAGTCGGTGAAGAAAATGTCCTTGACCTGGCCCTGTTTCACGATCTTGTTCATCTGGGCGACGATCTCCTGCTTGAGGGCCTGCTTGCCCGAGGGAGTGGCGATGTCGTCGAACTCCTTGCTCGAAAGGACCATGAGCATGGCGTCCTTGATCTGGAAGCTGCGGTTCTTCACCTCTTCCAGGACCCGGTCGTTGTTGAGCTCCACTTTCATGCCGAGCTTCAGGTAGCGCTTGCCGCCTGGGTCCGCCAGGTTCACCAGCATGGGATCCCAGTCACAGATGACCTGCTTTTCGGGGTGCGCAGCGGCCACCGGGCTCTGCTCGCCCTCCGCCGGCGCTTTCTTGATGAATTTTCCGTAGGCGAAGAAGCCTCCGCCGCCCAGCCCCGCCAGGATCACCACCAGGATGATGATCTTGATGAGGGGGGATCCTTTCTTGGGCTCCTTGAGCTCCTCGTTCTCGTGGGCTTCACTGGCCATGGATCGTGCTGCTCCTCTCGTGAATCAGGGTGTGGTGTCCATGGGGAATGCTTTCGGCGAGGCTGGCTCGTCCGGCGACCTCACAGTGTGGAAGCTTGCGGCATGGGGTTTAAGCAACGAATATGCCACTGCCCCGTGGCTTTGGCGGCGGGATGGCTGTGCGGAGAGGGGGGTACCGTTGTCGTTCCGGGGACGGCCAGGGGGAAGACTCCGGGCCATGCGGCCGAGGCGAAAGGGGGACCGGGGCGCCCGTCTCCCTCCCTGTCAACGGGCCGGGCTCAGCAGCCGAAAGGGCTTCTGCGGGGTGTCGACAGGTCAATCCCTTGACGTGAGGGCGGCCGACCCCGGGGGGGGGCGGCCGCGTCATTTCCAGAGGTGGGCTGAGGGGGACCGGGATGGGCCGCCGTTACCGGACCATGTTGATGGTGGCGTCGATCATGTCCTTGCAGGTGGTGATGGTCTTGGAGTTGGCATTGTAGCTGGCCTGAAAGATGATCATGTCCACCATCTGCTTGGCCAGATCCACGTTGGAATTCTCCAGGGAGTAGTCCAGCACCTTGCCGAAGATCTCTGGGGTGGTCCCGTTGTCGAACACCTGACCGACCTCGGGGCCGGCGATGTAGAGGTTGCTCCCCTGGCGCACCAGGCCATCCTTATTGGAAAAACTGGAAAGTGCCAGCTGCCCGATGAAGTTCTGAGCCCCCGTGTTGTCGACCCCGTAGACGCTGCCGTCGGTCTCCACGTGAAAGCTCACGTAATTCTGGATGTTGCTGATCTGGATGTCGCCTCCCCCCACTCTCTGCACCCGGTGCCCCTGGAGATTCACGAGGAAGGCCTGGTCGTCCAGGTGAAAGCTGCCGTCCCGGGTGTAGTACACCTTGCCGGAGAGGTCGTCCCGTACGTTGAAGAACCCCTCGCCGCCGATGGCCAGGTCCGCCCAGTTGGAAGTATTGAGAATGAGCCCCTGTGCGTAGTCGGTGGAGATCCCGAGGATCATGCTCCCGGCCCCTTCACTCTCGGTGTCGTTGGAGTTGATGGAAAGGTACTGGTTGACCATGTCACCGAAATGAACCTGGTTGGTCTTGTAAGCCGTGGTATTGGAGTTGGCCACGTTGTCGCCCACCACCGAAATGGCCGTGCTGAAGCTGTTCAGGCCGCTGACACCGTTGTACATCGCACTGTTGATGCCCATGATGCTCTCCCTTCTCATTCCCTATGAAAGTTGGTGCCGATGATCCGTCCAGACCGCGTGGAAAAGAATCGCCTCGAGTGCGTGACAAGGGCTCCCGAATCGGACCATCCGGGGCCCTCAAGCCGCTGTATTGTTGACCTGCTGGATGGAGCTCGTGGGAATCAGGAGCCCCTGGTCATGGTTCAGGACCAGGAAGGGCGACCCCTCCACCATGCGGAAGGCGTAAGCGGTCCCGGTGACCGATGTGTCCACGTCCAGCGCTTTTCCGTCACTCCCCGCCGCCAGAATCTCGAACGTGTAGACCCCCGAATGGACCTTCTGACCGGCATCGTCCTTGCCGTCCCACTCGAGCTTGTGCTGACCGGCAGCCAATTCCCCCAGGGCCATGGTCCGGATGACCTCGCCCGACTGGGTGCGTATCCTCGCGGCGGCACCGCTCGCCGCGACGTTGATCTGGAAGCCGGCCCGGGTGATCTGGCCTTCGCTCACCTGGAGGATGTTGCTGGATCCCGTGACTTCCTTGCCGACGGCCTGAATCATCTGGGCGTTGTGCAGGGCTGACAGGTGAGCCTGCATGTCGGTCATGCCCTTCTCGATCCCGGCGAGCTTCTCCACCGAGCTGAACTGGGCCAGCTGCGCCGCCAGCTCATAGGACTGCATCGGGTTTGTGGGGTCCTGATATTTGAGCTGCGTCGTGAACATGGTGAGGAACGCATTCATGTTCAGCATGCTCGATGCGGAGGCTCCCGCCTTCTGCGATGTCACAGGGGATGCTGCGCTGGTGGTCGGCTGCACGGTCATGTCCGGCATGGCTGATCTCCCGTCTATGCTTTCGGTAGGTGGATGTCGTCAGGCCACCAGGTTGATGGACTGGTTGCCGCCCTGGCCAACGACCCGGTGGTGGATGCCGGGGGCGGCGGATCCGCTGGAGAGATCCCTGGTGGCTTTCCCGCCGATTCTTGATGCCCTGCGCGATTCTCGATGCTCCGCGGCGCCTCTTCCACCTGCGCGTCCGTCGCTCACGCTGACGCTCAACTGGCCCAGGGTGAGACCATGATCGGCCAGGTGCTTCTGAAGGGCTGAGGAGCCCTGAAGCAGGATGGCCCGGGCTTCCTCGGTTTGAGTGGAAATCCACGCGGTGACCTGTCGACGGTCCGCTTCGATCCGCAGTGTCATCTGACCCAGGTCCTGGGGCTCGAATTCGACCACCAGCGAGGACTTGCCCGAACGGGCCCTCTCCGCCACCTGCTCCGAGACCTTCTGAGCCCATTCCGGCTGGTGGAGGCTGATGCGCTCGCTTCGCCCCTCCCCGCTGACGATGCTGTCAGGTTTTCCCGAAGGGGCAGGAACCCTGAAGGCCGCTTCATTCTCCGGCATGCTCACATCGAACGTTCCATCCGTCCCCCGGGTTTCCTGAAAAGTCTGGGCTGGGCTTCCCCGGTCCCGGTCCTGTTGTGACGAGCCGCCCGAGCCCCTCTGTTCCAGACCGTCGGGATGATCTCCCGGCGCCATCGCTTCGGCCTGGAATTCAGTCAAGGTGCCGGCGGGCTCTTCAGCCCTCGGGGCACCATCGGTGATGGGACTGTCGGCGTTGCTGAGAGAGACGATCCTGCCGTCCGGAATCGACTCCTGGCCGTTGGGGGAGCCCGGTTGGTGGGCGGAGCCTCTGGGGGCATGCTCCATGGGGAGCGCGCCCTCCTCGGGATG
>JALOPI010000011.1 GCA_025453975.1 Syntrophobacteraceae bacterium | reverse complement strand
TGGTGCGCTACGGGACCGCGCCAGTTTCCACCTCGGCACCTAGGATCACATCGAGCCCGGTCACATCAGGCTCCGTGGGGCAGTTGTATTCCTATGATGTCAATGCGACCGGAAGTCCTACCCCGACGTACTCGCTCACAACCGCGCCGAGCGGCATGACCATCAACTCCTCGACTGGCCTGATTCAATGGACCCCCCCCACCCAAGGGTCATTCGCGGTGACCGTGAAGGCGGCGAATGGTATCAGTCCCGATGCTACCCAGTCGTTCAGCGTCAATGTGACGGCTGGTCTGGGCACGGTCTGTCCGACTTCAATGGTGTCTTACTGGAAGCTCGATGAAACTTCCGGCAGTACTTACGCGGACATCTATGGTGGAAACAGGGCCACCAGCTTCAATATTCCAGCCCCTGTGGCCGGACAGGTGAATGGAGCACAATATTTCAACGGGACTTCGAACGGACTTTCGGCTCCCAGGATAGCGGGCTATGATTTTCCGGCAGGCTCCAGCTTCACCTTGGAGGCGTGGATTAAACGCGATGCAGGGGCATACATCGGTGAGGAAGTGATCGTTGAGCGCCGCAGCTCCACGAGTCCGCTGTCCCTGAAGCTCGGCTTCAATTCAACGCGCGTTGAATTCAGTGCCCGCAGCAATACTGGCGAGTTGAAGGCAGTCACGGGCACGACATCATTGTATGATGGCACCTGGCATCACGTGGTGGGCGTCCGGGATGCTACTCGCAGTGAATTGAGGATCTACGTCGACGGAATGCTGGAGAACACTGCCCCCGCGACCTACGGATCAGGCTTCACATCCCCGACGGCTGGAGTCACCATGGGGTGGCGGGCTGGCAGTCCCGGTGGAAAGTATTTCCTGGGAGCCATCGACGAGGTTGCCATTTACAGAGGCGCTCTCAGTGCGTCGACCATTGTTCAGCACTACCAGAATGGCTTGCAGGACCTGGAGTACTGTGACCTTCCCATTGGTCAATAGAGCCATCTGGCAGCGGCCAGCGCGGTGAGAGGGAGTCGACAGGGATCGGCTGGATCAGAAGCTACATGGACTCCGAGCCCTGTACGCCGCAAAACCGTCCGTTGTCGTGCCTTTGGGGTTCTTGGTCGCCGGAGTGATCGAGAAATCATGCGAAGTGGGTTGTGACTTATCCGTGGCCGCCGGAGTGATCGAGAAATCATGCGAAGTGGGTTGTGACTTATCCGTGGCGGCCAGTTTACCCCCGCTCTTCGGTGGTGATGGCTTGAGGCGGCGAAAAGCAGGGTTTGGCGCGACACCTCGGGCATGCTGAACGTCAATGGGCTCAGCCCGGAGGACATGGTCCTTCGGGCTGAGCTGCTTTGGCCCTCCGGAGCCTCTCGCTCAAGAGGGTGATTTCGGCCTTTGGGGGGAAGCTCCCTTGAAGCCCCGTGGAGGGCCCGCTAATGCTTTTCGATGAGAATAGCGCTCACTTTCGCATTGTTGACAATGCTCTGGAAGTGAATGTCGAGCGTTCCGTCCGTCACTGCCGTCAGGATGGGGACCTCAAGTGGCTGGTTCTTGCCGACAGCTGCGAACAGATCAAGGCCGGCAGCAACAATCTTGTCCTCCATGATCACGTCGAAGCTGCGCTTGGCGAGCCTGTCAAAGAAGATCTCCGCAAACTTGAACGTCACAAGATAGGTCCCCGCCGGCAATGGGATGGCATATCGGTGGGTTCCGTACCTTTCGGACTGATAGAGGACGCCATCCGGAGTGCCGTTGATGGCCGTCTGGGCTGCATAAGTCTGGCCACCCGAATACAGTACATCGTGCTCGTATAAAACGCCTAGGGGATCCAGGTAGCGCGTCCCTCCCGCATTGAGCCCCCAAACGAAATTCGCTCCCATCTCCTGCACGACGAAGCCGCTGAGCTTCGCGAAGTCCTTGTTGGACTTCAGCACCAGGTTCAGCATTCCATCACTGATCCGAACAGGTATTCTGATGTCATAGGCATTGGCTTTCGATGCTGCCGTGAATAAGTCCAGGTCGCTCAAGGCTTCTCGCTCTTCGACCCAGATGTCGAAGAGCCTCTGATTCTTGGAGCCCCAGTAAATCTCGGCAAATTTGAGGGTGAGCATGTAGTGACCGTTGGCAATGGGCACATGGTATCCAAAGTCCCCATACCGTTCGGATTGATAAAGCGGATCATCCAGAGTGCCGGCTATCGGAATTGTACTGCTGTAACTGTTCCCACCGGCATAAAGGGTGTCTGCCTCGTATACCATTCCCTTCGAGTCCACATAACGGGGGCCTCCGGCGTTGATGGCCAGAACGACTCGCCCAGCGCCACCCAAGGCAACGGAAACCGTGGCCACATTGGAATCCACCATCCCATCGCTCACCTTGAAGCTGAAGCTGTCGACTCCATCCGCACCGGCATGGGCGGCATAGCTGAAACCTCCACCGGCTATGTCGTTGATCTTCAAGGTACCCTTCCCCGGTCCGCTGACGATGGAGTATTTAAGAGGGTCCCCATCGGGGTCGCTGGCTGAGAGGGCGCCGTTGACAGTGACACCGGGACTGGCCGTTATGCGGCCATCGGAGGCGACTGGGGGCTTGTTGGCGGAGAGGACCTGTATGGTAACTCCTGCCGAGGCCGTTCCCCCTTTCTGGTCTGAAATCGTGTAGCTGAAGGTGTCAGCGCCTGAAAATGTGGCGTTGGGAGTGTACTGGACCTGCTTCCCCAGCAAGGTAGCTCTGCCGCTCCTGCCCTGAGTGACGGAAGAGATCGAGAGAACATCCCCGTCGAGGTCTCTGTCGTTGGAGAGAAGGTCGAGCATGATGGACGTGCGCTGCGTGGTAGTCCCCTGATCGGCGAAGGCGACGGGATGGTCGTTGACCGGTGCCACATTGACGGACACCCTCGCCACGTTCGAGTCCATGAAGTCATTGTGGGCTTTGAACGTGAACGTGTCCTCGCCGTTGAAGTCAGGATTGGGGGAATAGGTGAACGCCCCGGTCGCCGCATTGGCGAGACTCAATTTTCCATTGGTAGGCGGAACAACGATAGTGAATTTCAACGACTGCCCTTCAGGATCATTCGCGCGCAGGACTCCGGATGCGGTCATGTCTTCCGTTCCAGCCAGAGTAGCGTCCTGTGCAAAAGGGGCGGAGTGAGGCACCGAATAGGAGATCTCATTGGAATAATCGCTTTCATCACCGTGGACATCATACGCAGTTGCGGCAAAATAATATGTTCTGCCCGGCTGCAGGTCCCCAATGGAACAAGTGTTCTTGTCCACCGTGTCCAAAGAAGCTGAATAGCTCCTGCTGGATTGTCCATAGTGGATCTTGTAGCCGGCAAGAGTAGATTCGCTGTTTGGAATCCATGCGAGCTGAACAGTGGCCGCAAGTGCGTTGGGAACGATGGGGAACATCAAGGCTGCAGCGCCGAGCAAGGTTATGGACCTGAGGCCACGGAGCAAAAGCGAGGCATGGGGCGATCTGTTAGAAAAGCTTGTGGTCATTGGATGCAGTACCTCCTGAATTGGACTTTGAGAACCTTTCAGATCCAGCATTACAGGGTGCTGCATCCGTCCGGTAGCCCTGCTGCCTTGTCCCCATTAGGGAGGATTTAGGCCAGTAGCTTTCTGCCCCACCCTTTCGAGTGGTTTAGCGACTTGACAGGCGGAGTCGACGATTGCGATCACCTTGCGCGGCTGTAAGCGAATGGCGTGCCAGTATGTTAGTTATGGAAATAACATCACAAAATAGATTTTGGGGCCTGACTTCCTACCCGGATTGATGGTGTCATGCGGCAGGTATTTCCATTTGGTACTTCATGGGCGGTATTCAATGCCGTGATGAGGAGAGGGACCCTGGTGCGTGCGGGGGGAGAGGGGAGCCGTTCCGGATCGTCTCATGAAAGGCCGGAGACGTGATCCCGTGGGACTTGAGGTCCTGCCGAGAAAGGGGCGGACGATGCCGCATCAACGGATGGAGTGCCCGGGTGGAATGGGGAGCTGGATCGACAGGCACTAGGCAGCAATTTCCCACTGCCGGTCAGGCTGAGGGCTGGGGGCTGAAAATCAGGCGGGAACCGTTTGGCTCAGGCTTCGGGGTTGGAGACAATCCTTTTCAACGTGGGGGCACGGGGACCATGTTGTCGGGTAAAGGATCCCTCCCCCCGCCCTCTCAATGTTGTTGACTTAACGTCCCCCCGGCGAAGGCCGGGGTCCAGAAACCCTCATAATACCTGGATTCCGGCTTTCGCCGGAATGACAATTGGTCCTTAAGTCAGCAGTATTGCCCAGCCCCTTCCCCCGAATCTGGGGAGGGGGCTGGGGTGCTTGCCGTCTCTTCATTCAACTGCATTGAAGTAAGGGGAGAGCTGGGTCCAGGCGAGGACCGCTGGTGGGCCCGCCCGGTGGGGTCCCCTGCTTCCGCTTCCCGATCAGGGGCCGAGGCTCTCAGTTGAAGGCCTGAATCAGCACGCCACAAACCTGTGCATGGTCACGGTTGGAATGAAACGAGATATTGAGACGCCCATCCAGGACAACGGCGGTGTGGGTGAAATCGAAGGCCACATCTTCCCCCGCGGCAGCGTACAGATCGAGATCGCTGACGATCTCCTCTCCTTCGACCCATACATCAAAAACACGCTGATCCGCATGGCTCCATTGGGTTTCGGCGAACTGGAGCGTCACGAGGTAGGCGCCATTGGCGATGGGGATATCATAAGCGAAATCCCCGTAACGTTCGGTTTGGTACAGGGCGCTATCAGGCGTGCCCTGGATGGCGTGGGGCGTGGATCGGGTGGCACCACCCGCGCACGGCGAGTCCGCGCCATAGACCAGGCCGCCCGAAGTGGTGAAGTTCGGGCCGCCGGCATTGATGGCCAGGAGGACGTTCTCCGATGACTGCCGCACCAGGATCCCACTGAGCTTGGAGTGGTTGCGTGAGGAGGCGAATGAGATGTCCAGGGAGCCATCCTCCACGGCTATGGGGATCTGCAGGTCGAAGGGCTTCAACGGCCCGGAAGACTCGCACAGGTCCAGGTTCTGAGCGATTGGCTGCCCTTCCACCCACACGTCGAACACGCGCGTCCCGGCAGCTTCCCAATAGATCTCGGCGAATTTCAGTGTCAGGATATAGAATCCGTTTTCGATGGGGAGGTTGTATGCGAAGTCACCGAAACGCTCGGTCTGATAAAGGACGGCATCCCCGGCGCACTCTATGTCCTTTGTCGTCGAGCTGGTAGAGCCGCCGGAATAGTAGGCGTCCGCCGTGTAGGTGGTGCCGGCTGGATCGACGAATTCACCGCCCCCTGCATTGATGGCATGAACGACGCGCTCCCCGGCACCCGTCGGGAGCTCAGGGGGAGGCGATGCATCCGGAGGGGGGCTGGAGACGGGTGGGAAATCGGGAGGAAGCGTTTCGGACGAAGACAGGCTCAAACGGACCGTAGCGGGATTGGAGGCTGCCATGCCGTCGCTTGCCCGGAAAACGAACGAGTCCACCCCCGTGCTGTCGGGGCCCGGGGTATACACAAATGTTCCCGTTTCGGTATCCAGCTCGGTCAGGGTGCCCCGGGAGGGAGGCTGCACGATGTGGAAACGGAGAACGTTGAAATCCCTGTCGGAAGCCGAAAGCCTGCCGGTAACCGATGGACGGGCCGAGGACACGATACTCATATCCTCCGCGATGGGAGGGGTGTTGTTGTACTGAGGAATGTATTGCAGCTCACTGGAATGAATGCTTTCCCGTTTATCATCGTAAGCAGTCACGGAAAAGTAATACTCCTGGTTGTCCTGAAGGTCGGTGAGTGATTGGCTGTTTCTTCTTCCGACATCAATGACCGTGGTGTAATTGCCCTTTTCGGTCCCATAATGGAGCTTGTAGCCCTTTGCCATTCCATTGGAGCCATCCGCCCATTTGAGGGTCAGCTGCAGGGCGGATGAGGGCGGGACCGGCACCGCGAATGAGGTGAGAATCATCACGCCGATGATCACCTGGCGCTGTCTCGTCAATGTTCTGAAGATTTGTGATCCCATGCTTCCAAACGTTATCAATGTCACTGACGAACCTCCTTCTTCATGGCCGGCCTGATGGAGCGAGGATCTTTCCGGCTCGATCCTTCTTCTCAATAAATCGGCTGGACCAGGATGGCGCTCACCTTTGCATTGTCCCGGATTGTCTCGAAATCAATGTTCAGGCTGCCGTCCACCACATTCACCATCTCAACAAAATCGTAAGCGCAGTCTTTACCGACGCGGGCGTACAGATCCAGTTCGCTTATGACTTTGTGTCCTTCGATGAGCACATCGAAAACCCTCCTTCCACTTTCGTCCCAGTAGATCTCGGCGAACTTCAGGGTCACCTGGTATAGGCCGTTGGCTACCGGCAACGCATAGGAGAAATTGCCGAAGCGCTCCGACTGATAGAGAAAGTCATCCTCGGTTGCTGCGATGTCCGCGGCAGTCTGATAGGTTTTGCTGCTGGTGAACCCGAAGTCCTTAGCGTATGTCAATCCATCCGTGGCGGTGTAACTCTCGCCCCCCGCATTGAAAGCCGCAAGAATCCCTTCTGATGGCTTTTCCAGAAGAATGGCGCTCAGCTTCGAATGGTTGACGAGGCTGGTGAAGCTGATGTCCAGGCGACCGTCAATGATGGTTACGGGAACAGTGATATCGTAGCGCCTGAAAGCACCAACCGTTGCGCAGATGTCAACGTTTCCGGCGATCGTCAGGCCCTCGGCCAGTACACTGAAGACTCTCCTGTTGGCCGTGTCCCAGTAGATTTCCGCGAATTTGAGGGTGAGGAGGTAGGTGCCGTTTTCCACCGGGATGTGGTAGGCGAAGCTCCCATACCGTTCGGACTGATAGAGGATGTCGTCCGCGGTGTCAGCGACAGAGGCAGCTTCGGAATGAACGGAGCCTCCGGAATAATAGACGTCACCCCTGTATTCCGTGCCGTCGGCGGCGGTGTACGGACCCCCTCCGGCGTTGATGGCCATGATGACTGGATTTCCTGGGGTGCTGCCCCGGGAAGTATCCCCATGGATGGTCACGCTGACCAGCCCTTCATCCTTTCCCCCTCGTCCATCGGACAGCGTGTAGCTGAAGCTGTCCTTGCCGATGTAGCCCCCCGAGGGGGTGTAACGCACGACGGTGCCGCTCGGGACCGTAGTGCCGTGGCGGCCAGATGCCGCGGAGGCCAGGCTCAGGGGGTTCCCGTCCACATCCGTGTCATTGCCGAGAACGCTGATGGTGACGGGCTGATTCGCGTAGGTGGCGGCGGTATCCGGGGCCGCGACGGGGGGATCGTTGACGGCGCTGATGGAGACGGAGACGGTGGCCGTGGAGCTGAGGACTCCGTCGCTGACCCTGAACTGGAAGGAGTCGGCTCCGTTGGCGTTGGGCATGGGCGAGTAGGTGAACTGGCCGGTGGCTGTGTCGAGAGATGAAATGGTGCCCTTGACCGGGGGGGCGGCAATACTGAAGGAGAGAGTGTTGCCATCGGGGTCCGAAGCCGATAGGAAGTCGCCGGCCGGAGTGTCTTCGGTGACGGCCAGGGTGCCGTTGGCGGCGGACGGGGACTGATTGCTGGTCGAGGTTCCGGGCCGGTATTCCAGTTCGTTGGAATACCCGCTCACGCCGTAACCGTTGCGGGCCTTGACGGCAAAGTAATGGATCCTTCCCTCCTCCAGAGTACCGTCGGGAAAGGTGTAACAGATGGAGGAGGGATCGCCGGGGCAGGCGGCGTTGTGGGCCACCGGAACCCGTTTGGGGTAGGCGCAGGTCGCGGAGCCTCCGCAGCTGGAGAGTCCGTAGTCCAGGTAGTATTCCGTGATGTTGGGCTCGGGGTTTTTGTCCCAGGCCAGGGTCAGGGCGGACGCCAGAGCGCCGGGAGCCGAACCGATGAAAATGGCGAGGGCAGCCAGGCAGAAAACCACGGAACGGCGCAACTGGGCCCGCACGACTTTGTGATACTTATTGCTGATTCTCATGAAATGAGGGTTCATATCGAACGCATTACTCCATATTTTGTGGCTTCCAGCCTTCCCTCAAGAAGTGGTCATGGGACTGCCCGGCAGTAACCTCGTGATCACTTTCCCAAAAGATCCCCCCTGCTCTCCCTCAGCTCCCCACACGCATCGACAACCCGTGCACGCGCAGTGATGACGGCCCGGCGCGACTTGGGCCATGGAATCGCAAAGAGCCCGCGAGCTCAATCTCGACGTTGACGCGCGGGTCGGAAAGGTCCGGACGACGTCCCATCCTGGCGCGTGGGATCCATCCCCGTGATAGCCGCATCGCTGGCTTCATACCGAAGTGATCTCCATATTGCAATCCTTTTCGACCGAAATAGCCTGAAAATAGATCTTTTTAATTTATTAATTGCTCGATCACGCTCTTTCATTCACTAGAGCATAAAATCTAGGTCTTACTACGTATTTCTTTGGCACATGAGAGTCTTTCAGGGGGCGATGTTGTGAACATCAGGTTTCCTCTGCCCCAAGGAGCTGGCCGGGGGCAGGGAAGATCCGCTTTTCCGGCACCCTCGCCCCGGCCCGCCATGTCTTGCTGGCTCATGAACGCGCCCCCTCCCCCTCTTCCGGACCGGGGGAGGGGGAACCGGCGCCAGACCTCTCTCGTCAGCAGCATCGCGGGGCGGCGACGGCAGGCCAAATCGGGAATGATCCTGGGGCTCCGTGCCCTCCGGGTGAAAGGGAGGCGTGGGTCAGGGTCTACTGCCGCGGCGAGCCATGCACATCACGGTTGGGTTATTGTGGCTCGGACTTTCGATGGGCTGGAGGCGGGGCTGGGATGATGTGGGCATCGCGCGTCTCGGATGATCGGCTCTCTTTCCCCCTCACCCCGTCTCTCTCCCACGATTCTGGGGGAGAGAGTGCCAAGGGTTGAGCTGAAGTCAGCAGCAACGAGCCCGGCCCCCTTCCCCGGACGGAGGAGAGGGAGTGCTTCCCAGGTTTAGATTCAGCCCCCCTGGGGTTTATCCCGCAACGCAGGATGAAAACGGGGCCGCTTTTCGGACAAACGGCATTGAGGGATGACAGGCTGGGTCCTGAGCGGGCTGATGATGCTCTAGTGGGAGGGGCTGCCTGCCCGATGTTGAATCCGTCTTCACTTCGACAGCTCATAAAAAAGGGCGGCGGCGGAGCGGATGCCGCGGTGGAAGTCGTCCAGGAAAAACCGCTCGTTGGGCGAATGGGCGCCGTCGTCGGGGCTTCCCCAGCCCATCATGAGGATGCTGTCGGAGCCCAGGATCTCGGCGAGGAGGTTCACGATGGGAATGGAGCCGCCTTCACGGATGAAGACCGGGGCCTTGCCGAAGCCGATCTCGATGGCCCGCTCGGCCGCCTTGACGCTGGGCTGGTCCCTGGAGATGAGGACCGGCTCGGCGCCGTGGAGCTCCGTCACCCGGACTTCCACTCCCGGCGGGGTGAGCCCTTCAATGAATGCGCGGAACAGGGCGTTGATCCTGGCGGCCTTCTGGTTGGGAACCAGCCGCATGCTCACCTTGGCTCCGGCCCGTGCCGGAATGATGGTCTTGGCACCCTCGCCCGAAAACCCTCCCCAAATGCCGTTGACATCCAGGGTCGGTCGGGCGGACTTCCGCTCCAGGGGGGAATACCCCGGCTCTCCCACCAGCTCGCTCACCCCGAGATACTCCCTGAGACGTCCTTCATCGAACTGGAGGCTCGCCATCTCATCCCGCTCCCAGGCCGCCGGCTCCAGGGTGTCATCGTAGAAGCCCGGTATGGCGATGGTGGAGTCGGGATGGCGCAGGGCGGCCAGGAGATTCGTCAGCACCATGATGGGGTTCTGGACCATGCCGCCGAAGGAGCCGGAGTGAAGGTCAAAGCGCGGTCCCTGCACGTCGATCTGCAGGTAGGAAAGGCCTCGCAGGCCGTAGGTGATGGCCGGCACCCCCTGAACGAACTGGGAGCTGTCGGAGATGGCCACGGCATCGGCCTTGAGGATGGCGGCGTTCTCCCGCAGGAACGGGCCCAGGTTGGGACTTCCGATCTCCTCCTCGCCTTCCACCAGGACCTTGACGTTGATGGGGAGCCCGCCCTCCACGGCCATGATGGCCTCCATGGCCTTGAGATAGGTGTAAAACTGGCCCTTGTCATCGCTGGCGCCCCGGGCGTAAACGTAGCCGTCCCGGATCTGCGGCGTGAAAGGCGGACTCACCCACTCGTCCAGGGGGTCCGGGGGCTGGACATCGTAATGGCCATAAACCAGGAGCGTCGGCTTGTCGGGGAGGGGAGGGGACTCCGCGTAGACGATGGGATGCCGCTCCGTCTGATGGAGGCTGGCCTGGAGGCCCAGGCGCTTGAGGCTGTTGAAAACCCACTCGGCGGCACGCCGCACGTCGGCTCCGTGGTGCGAAAGCGTGCTGACGCTGGGAATCTTGAGAAAGCTCAGGAGCTCGTCGACATAGCGATTCCGGTTGCTTTCCATCTTATCGAGGATGATCGGGGGGATCATGAAGTCGCTCCTTCCTGGTGTTCTTTCTGGGTGCTTGTCAAATGTGCCTGCATTGGCGGGAAGCATACTCAGTTTGATGGAGAGAGCAACGAAAAACGGATGTCCGCGGTTGGAGGGCGGAGGTCTGAAGTGGCGGCGGGATTGACGGGAGAAGGGGGACCCGCGGGATGGGGGGAATGGATCTGGCCTGACGGGGGATTGGAGTTATAATAGAATTTATTGGTCCCTGATGAAATGACCGGAAGGAAGGAAGGATGGGAGCCCGTTTCGAACTGTTGTCCAGCGCCCGGGACCTGCCCCGGGAGGAGTGGAATCGCCTGGCCGCCGACGCCAGCCCCATGATGGAATGGGAATACTACCATGCCCTGGAGCAGTCGGAGGCCGTGGGCCCGGAGCGAGGCTATCGCCCCATGCACCTCCTGGCCCACGGCGGAGATCCCTCCCGGCCCCTGGCTCTGGCTCCCCTCTACGAGCGGGACAGGGCCTGGGTCGAGTTCGGTGACGGGGGGCTCATCGAGCTCCTGACGGAGCTCACCGGCATTCCCTTCAATCACGGGCTGGTGGGGACCCTGCCGTTCACCCCCGTCCCCGCCTACCAGTTCCTCTTCGCCCCGGGGGCGGATCGACGGGAGCTGACGCGGTCCATCCTGTCCTATATCGACTACCACTGCGAGACCCAGGGACTGACCACGTCGCGCATCTATTTCGTCGATCAGGACGCCCCGGAGCTCCATGCCCAGCTGGCCCGGCAGGGCTACGTGGGGCTCAGAAGCGAATACTGCCTGTGGATCAACCGGGACTACCGGTCTTTCGACGACTACCTGGGCGGATTCAGATCGAGCCGCCGGACCAAGATCCGGCGGGAGATCAGGAGCATCGAGGGCCGGGGGATCGAGATCGACATGGTGGACGGCCTGGAGGCTCCCCTGGCGTATTTCGACGATCTCTACAGGCTCTATGAGCGGACCTGGACGAGGCACATGGGGCACCAGATCCGCCCCTTCCTCAATGAGACGTTCTTCAGGCTGCTTTACGTCAACTTCCGGCACCGTTGCAGCTTCTCCGTCGCCCGTCTGGGCGGCGAGCGCATCGGCATGGCTCTGTTCTATGGAAAGGGCTCCCATCTCTACGGGAGATACTGGGGATGCTTCCGGGAGACGCCGTTCCTGCATTTCGCCACGTGTTATTACATGCCCATCCGGCATGCCATCCACCATGGCATCCAGGTCATGGACCCGGGGTTCGGAGGGGAGCACAAGCTCATCCGGGGCTACGAGGTCGTCCCTGTTTACCATTACATCAAATTTTACGGGGATTCCCAGCGGCAGATCGCCATGTCGGTCTTGAAGCAGATGGGGCTGGGGAGGATGCCTGGCTCAAAGCCTTAGAAGGGATTGACTCTTCACCACAAAGGCGCAAAGAACGCCCTGAAGCCTTTTGAAATTTCACCAGGGCTTCTTGGCGTCCCTGGCGCCTCTGGGGTGAATCGAAATTGGTCGGGGCCGATGTCGAGGTGCTGGGCTATTTCTTGTCGGCCTTGTAGCTTTCCTGGAAAACCTGGGGGTTGATGTTCTTGGAATCGGGGCCACCACATTCCGGAATGTAGCAGGAAACATCGACGAACTCGCACTTTTCCTTGCAGGAAGGGCAGATCTCGGGCGGTCCCATCAAATCCACGGTGTTTCCACAGTTGTTGCATTTCCAGATCGCCATCTCCAACTCCTTTCCTTGCGGGTATGATGAAGGTCCTCTTCTCGTGCCGCGAACAATGTTGTCTCTCGTCGGAATATTGCCATCACCATAGCGCAGGGGAGGACAAAAATCAACCGGACCCGACAATCGGCGGCCGAAATCGTGGCGTTTGCCAGCCGTGGGGGACTCCATCTCCGGCCCGCGCGATGCCCCCACTCGCCGCACCTGGCCCTGGATTCTTCCCATCCCCCCTTGCGGAACGGATCGCTCTGTTGTTGAATGGCTTCCAGGGAAGCCGGGAAGAGGCCCGACGCCCCTGAATGCAGTGAGCCCTCTCCGCGCACAGGGACTGAGCCGGGGAGCGGCGGCTCCCGGGGCGGAGCCTGAAGCTTGAAATCTGAAACTCCTTCTCCATCGGGTGGCGTATGGTCGGAACCATGGTCAACGTGGGGGCCATCCTGGGCGGTGGCCTCGTGGGAGTGCTCATCGGGGCGAGACTGCCGGACAAGATGCGCTCCACGGTGATGCACGGGCTGGGGCTCGTCTGTCTGCTCATCGGCCTGCAGATGGCCATGAAGACGAACAACATCCTCATCGTTCTCGGGGCCCTGATGCTCGGGGCGATGCTGGGAGAGGCGCTGCGCATCGACGATGCCTTCCACCGCGCGGGGCTTTTTCTGCAGTCGGCCCTGGCGAGGGGAGGATCCGGTCTGTTCGCCGAAGGCTTCGTGACGGCGAGCCTCGTCTTCTGCGTGGGTCCCATGGCGATCCTCGGATCCATCCAGGACGGGCTCAACGGGGATTACCGGCTCCTGGCGATCAAATCCATGCTGGACGGCTTCGCGTCCATTGCCTTCGCGGCCAGCCTGGGCTGGGGCGTGCTCCTCTCCGCGGTCCCCATCCTCCTCTACCAGGGGGCCGTCACCCTTTTCGCCCATTTCCTCGCCTCGATCCTGACGGACCCTCTCATCGCTGAGATGACGGCCACGGGGGGACTCATCATCGTGGGCATCAGTCTCCGCCTGCTGGAGATCAAGGAGCTGAGACTGGCCAGTTTTCTTCCGGCTCTTGTGGTTGCGCCGCTCATCGTTGTGCTTATACCATGGGTGAAGGGGTGGCTTGAAAGGTGAGGTGAGGGCGTGAAGGGGATTCTGCTGGCTCTGCTGTTGCTGGTGGGCTGGGAGGTGGCCTGGTGGGCCGCTGGAATCCGGCCCCTGCTCCCCGGAAAGCTCAAGACCCTTGAGGCGGGCGAAGGATCGAGCCGCCTGCTCATCGTGGACGTTCGAACCGCCCTGGAGTACCGGTGGGCCCACATTCCGGGCGCCGTCAGCCAGCCGGACCTGCTGTTCCACCCTGACGCGCTGTCCATGGAGCCCCGGCAAACGCACCTCGTTCTCATCTGCCTTTCGGGACATCGCGCCCCGGTTGCGGCCTGGCGCATGAAACGGCTCGGATTCGAGCAAGTCTCGTATCTCTCTTGGGGCATGCTCGCCTGGATGGCCAGCGGCGGCGAGACCGTCGCGGGGGAGGGCGGGCTTTAGTTCAACGGGAACTTCCTGAATGAAGGAGGACGGGCGTATGAGACTGCTTAAACCTCAAACCGTTCAAGAGCTTGCGGAGAGGGCATCCCGGGACGGATCTCCCGTGCTGAGCGTTTACCTGAATCTCGATCCCACCAACCCCGTCAACCGACGGGGCGGCTACAAGGTGGCCCTGGACGGGATGCTCAAGGAGCTGGAAGCCCAGATCAAGGATGACGGCCGGCTCAAACAGTTTCAGGAGGATGCGGACTGGGTGCGCCAGAAGGTGGAGTATCTGATCCCCCGGGGAAGGAGCCTCGTCGTTTTCTGTGACGTTTCCGAATCGTTCCACTTCGAGGAGGACCTTCCCGTTCGCCTGGCCAACCAGGTCTGGTACGGGAGCACGCCTTACGTGCGGCTGCTTCGGGAGGCCATGGACGAGTACGAGCGCTACGGCCTGGTCCTGGTGGACCGGGAAAAGGTGCGATTCTTCGTCGTCACCATGGGACAGATCGAGGAAGTCTCCGACGTGTTTCAGGATCCCCCGTTCAAGCATCGCTCCACCAGCGGGAGCGACCAGATGCGCTCCCAGATGGTCAACCAGAGGCGGGCCGCCCAGTGGAGTGAATGGTTCCTCAAGGATGCGGCGGCCATACTCCACGACATCATGAATCGGTACAGCGTCGACCGGATCATTTTGGCCGGTCCCGAGGAAGTGACGGCCGAGATGGCTCGCCTGCTGCCCAGGGCGGTGGCCTCCCGCCTGGTGGAGCGGGTGCGCATGGCCGTGACGGCGAAGCCCGCCGACGTCCTGCGGACGGCGCTCCCCGTCATCGATCGCATCGCCCGGGAGCAGGAGCGGGAGCTGGTCAACGACCTGGTCACCATCGCCCGCAAGAGCAGCCCCACGGTGGAGAAGGCCATCCTCGGCGCCGAAGCCGTCATGGACGCCGTGAACCAGGGGCGGGTGCACCGCCTGATCTACGCCGGCGGTCTGGCCATCCGCGGTCATCACTGCGCGGGCTGCGGTGTCCTGATGGATCACTGTCCGCCCGACTGCGGGTGCCCGTACTGCTCGACGCCCATGGACGAGACCGAGGACCTCCTCTGGTATGCGTCCGAAAAGGTCCTGAACGCGGGCGGAAAAAGCGAGGAGATCCGGGATTCCGAGGCCAGGGCGGGGCTCGAGGCCCAGGGCGGCATCGGGGCTTTTCTGCGGTAGCCCCCTCTCATGCACCGCGGAGGCGCAGGGGACGCCGTGAACCAATCCACTGTCTTTTCTCTCCAGAGGTAATCTTTCAGGTTCTCTTCTGTGCTCTCAGTGCCTCCGCGGGCATGCGGGCTTTCAAGCCGTGCCGTTCTGAAGCATCTGCAGGTGGTAGTAAACGCCATGGCGGGCCATGAGCTCCTCGTGGGCTCCCTGCTCGGCGATGACCCCGTGATCCATGACGAGGATGCGGTCGGCCCTCCGGATGGTGGACAGCCGGTGGGCGATGATGATGTTGGTGCGGTGGGCCATGACGGACTGGACGGCCTGCTCGATGAGCAGCTCGGTTTCCGTGTCCACGTTGGCCGTGGCTTCATCCAGCACCAGGATGCGTGGGTTGCGGGCCAGGACACGCGCGAAGGCCAGGAGCTGCCGCTGCCCCGCCGAAAGATCCATGGCTCCCTCCCCGATATGCGTCTCCAGGCCGTCCGGCAAGCCTTTCACCACCTCCCCCAGCTGGGAAAGACTCACGATCTCCTCGATCTCCGCCTCGCCGATCTCCCGGTCCAGAACGATGTTCTCCCTCAACGTTCCGGGGATGATGAGCACGTCCTGCATGACGAGCCCGATCTGTTCCCGGATCCAGCGAAGATCCAGGTCCCGCAGGTCCCGGCCGTCCAGCCGAATGGATCCTTCCAATGGATCGTAAAACCGCTCGAGCAGGTTGATGATCGTCGACTTGCCCGACCCCGTGGCCCCCACGATGGCCAGGGTCTCGCCTGGCTCCACGTGAAACCGCAGATTCCGGAGCACTGGCCGTCCGGGCTCGTACTCGAAGGTGACGCTGTCGAAGACGATGTCTCCGCGCACGGCTTCCGGGGTCGGCGCGTCGCGGGGCCAGGTGAGAGTCCTGGGGGTTTCGAGCATCTGGAAGATGCGCTCGGCCGAGGCCATGGCCGACTGCACGATGGAATACTTCTGGGAGAGCTCCCGCAGCGGCTGGAAGAAGAGGCGCATGTAGGCGATGAATGCGGTGAGGATCCCGAGGGTCATGTGCTCCCGCAGCACCTGGCCTCCGCCGTACCACACGATGAGGGCCAGCGTGAAGGCGCTCATGACTTCGATGAGGGGCATGAAGACGCCGAAAATGCGGATCTGGGTGAAGGTGGCCCGGTAGTACCGGTGGTTGAGCTCCTTGAAGTGGGACAGGGTGTCTTTTTCCCGCAGGAAGATCTGGATGATGGCGATGCCGCTGACGGTTTCCTGGATGGTGGCGTTGATCCCGGCCAGCCGGGAGCGAATCTCCCGGAAGGCATCGCGGCTCAGCCGCCCGAACCAGAGGGTGATGAGCAGCATGAGGGGGAACGTGACCGAAAGGATCAGGGTCAGGCGCCAGTTCATCCAGAACATGATGCCCAGGATCCCCACGAGCCTCACGCCGTCGTTGAAGAGCGTCACGATGACCGAGGTGAACATCTCGTGCATGTTCTGGATGTCGTTGGTGAGCCGCGTCACGAGGCGCCCCACGGGTCGGGTGTGGAAGAAGGAGAGATCGAGCCCCACCACGTGGGAAAAGAGGCTCTGCCGCATGGCGTGCATGGCGTTCTGGCCGGCCCATTCCAGGGCCAGGACCTGGAAGAAGTTGGCGACGAAGCCCACCAGGACGGCCCCGAAAAAGGCTCCCGCCAGGGTGGTGACTCCCGCCAGACGCTCGGCGGCTTCCAGGTCTCCCGCCACGAGGTAGCCGTCGATGGCCAGCTGCATGATGCGGGGCAGGGCCAGGCTGGTCACGGTGATGATCGAGGCGAGGAGAATGGAAAGGAGGACCCACCTCCACTGGGGGCGCACGAAACGGACGATGCGGCGCCAGAGCCGAAGGTCGCTGATCTGCCCCAGGTGCTCGTCTTCGAAGTATCCGTAGTCGTGGTTCATGGCCCGTTCCGCGTCTGCTGCTCGTAAATGGTCCGGTAATAGCGGCTCGTCCGCAGAAGCTCCTCGTGGCTGCCCCGGGCCACGATGCTTCCCCGCTCCATGACGACGAGCGTGTGGGCGTCCGCCAGCGGGGCCACCCGGTGGGAAACGACGATGGCGGTCTTTCCCCGGAGGTGCGGGGCGATGGAGCGGAGGATGGCCCTCTCCGTCTCCATGTCCACCGCCGAAAGGCCGTCATCGATGATGATGATGGGCCGGTCCAGGAGCAGCGCCCGGGCGATGGCCAGCCGCTGCCGCTGCCCTCCCGAAAGCTTCACGCCCCTCTCCCCGATGCGGGTCTGATAGCCGTCCTTCATGGCGGCGATCTCGTCATGGATGGCGGCGGCCCGGGCCACCCCCTCGATCTCCTCCATGGCGGCATCGGCCCGGCCCATGGCGATGTTGAACGCGATGGTCTCCGAAAACAGGATGACGTCCTGGGGCACATAGGCCATGGCCCGGCGCACGTCGGCCAGGGAGAGCCTGTTGACGTCCCGACCGTCCATGAGGATGGCTCCCTCCGGGACGGGATAAAGGCGGGCCAGGAGATGGCAGAGGGTGGTCTTGCCCGACCCGGTCCTGCCCACCACGCCCATGAAAGTGCCGGCGGGGATGTCCAGGTCGACGTGCTCCAGGGCGGGGTGGTCCTGCCGGGGGTATGTGAAGGTGAGATCCTGAATCCGGATGCTCCCCGTGAGCGGCGGGGGCATGGGGTCCGAGGGGGCGTCCACCAGCGTGGGGGCTTCCTGGAAAAGGCTGTCGATTCGGTTCAGGGAGGTGATGCCGCGCTGAAAGAGGTCGGCCACCCAGCCCAGAGCCATCATGGGCCAGGTCATGAGGTAGAGGTAGTTGATGAACGCCACGAAATCCCCGGTGGTGATGTCGCCCCGGATGGTCATGCGCCCGCCGAGGGCCAGGACGAGGAGGAGTCCGATGTTGCCGATGAACCCGGAGATGGGGAAAAGGGTCCCGTAGATCATGGCCAGGCGCAGATTGTCCCGGACGTAGGCCCGCCCCATGGCGTCGAACCGATCGGATTGGGGCTGCTCCTGATTGTAGGCCTGGACGATGCGGATGGTGGAAAACGTGGAGCGGGCGAGCTCCGTGATGTGGGAGAACTGCTCCTGAACCTTGCTGAACCGCTGGTGCAGCCGGGATGAAAGGACGCGGGTCAGGAGGGCCAGCACGGGCATGGGGGAGATGGCCACGAGGGTGAGCACCGGGTCGATGTAGGCCATGAACGCGAAGGCGGCGATGCCCATGAACACGGCGTCGGCGGCGGCCACGACGCCCATGCCCGTGGCCAGCTGCACCGACGAGAGGTCGTTGGTGGCTAGGGCCATGATCTCGCCGGTGGTCCGCCTCTGGAAAAAAGGGCGGTCCAGGAGCAGGAGGTGCGAGAAGAACCGGTTCCTGAGGTCCCGCTCCACCAGGCGCGAAAAGCCGAGGAGCAGCAGGCGCCAGACGAAGCGCAGAGCGCCGATGATGAGCGCCAGGGCGACGATGACGCCGACATGTCGGAGGAGCCCGGAATCCGTGGCCCGTCCCTGCTGGAGGTCGTCCACCACCTCCTTGATCACCCTCGGGACGAGGAGCTGCAGGAGGTCCACGATGACAAGGGCCGCCAGCCCTGCCGCCAGGCGGCCCCAGTGGTCACGGAAGTAAGCTCGGATGAGGCCGAAGGACCGCCAGGGGCTCGTGGTCTCGGATGTGGTCGGCGGCGCGGTGCTCGCCCCGCCCAGGAGCCATTTCACTGGGCGGGCCCCGTTTCCGGGGCGGACTGCCGGACGGCTCGGGCGAATTCCCGACCGGCCCCGTAAGCTTCCTCCAGGTGTTCGGGCTGCTTCAGCACATCGCCTTCGAAGTCCATGCCGCGGTACAGGAGGCTTTTCCACAGCTCCATGTCCAGCACATCGAAGAAGTAGCGGAGGGTGAGGAGGGTGCCGTCAAAGAGCCTGGGACCTTTGGTGGCCCCCACGGCGATGAAGAGACCCAGGCGCCGGGGCTCCCGGATCACCATCCTGGACTCGTCGATCCAGTATTTCTTCACCCAGAGAGACTGGCAGCGATCGATCATGGCCTTGGCGTGGGCGCTCACGGAGTAAAAGAAGATGGGCGAGGCGAGCATCAGGCCACGGCAGGCCAGAAGCTGGTCGTAAAGGGGCTGGAAGTCGTCCTGGATGGCGCACCGTCCCGCCTTCCTGCAGCCGTAGATCTCGAGGCAGGGTGAGATCTTGAGATCTCGGAGCACGACCTCTTCCACGTCGGCGCCCTCGTCGCGGGCGCCTCGAACGGCCTCCCGGAGGAGCAAGGCCGTGTTGCCTTTGCGCCGGGGACTTCCATAAACCGCCAATATCTTTTCCATCGCGGATTTTCCCTCGTCTGGTGGGTTTGAGAATCCAGCTACTTATAACCATGACGGCCGCTTCGCGCCACACATCCGGCTCTATGCGCCCTCCTGAAGCGTAACCTTCACGAACTCCGCCACATCGGTCGTCCACTGTTTGAGAATGGCCGTGTCCAGGTACGGCATGTGGCCGCACGGGTAGGTCTTGAGATCGATATGCTTCTGGCGGGCAGGGTCGATGGCCAGGTGCTGGATGGTGTATTGGGCCGTCGTGTAAGGGGTGGCCAGATCGTAGAGTCCCGCGGTGGCCAGCACCCGCAGCCTCGGGCTTCGGTTCATGACATTCTGGAGGGCGGCCAGTCCCGGGCTTGCGCCCTCGACGGGAGCGCCCCAGTCCCACCGGACGTTGACGTCCTCGGAGAACAATCGATAGGGCCGGTCCGTGTCGAAGCGCAGCTCATCTTTCAGGTGATGGAGAAAGGACGACACCAGCGGACCGACGGTGGGGCGAACCGCCGGATCATCGACGAGGGAGGCGGGTTTGGGCGAAGCGGCGAGCCTGGTGTCGAAGAGGCTCAGGAAGAGCTTCCGGTCCCGCAGCAGCTCGCCCTGAAAGTCCTCGCGGGCCACGCGCAGATGGCTTCTTTCCACGAGGGTCTGGGGCAGGCCGGTGAAGCGGGCGAGCCCCTCGGCCACGCGGGCTCGTTCCGACTCGGTCAGCGTGTTGCCCTTCAGGAGGGCGGGCCAGTACTCCTGGAGAACCCACTGCTCGGATTTCTTGAGGGTGTCGGCGAGGCTCTTTCGCAGGTCGCCGGGCAGTTTCCCGTGATGCCAGGCGGCGGCGGTGTAGGCCGGAACGAAGAGGGCGCTGGGGAGATCGTTCCCGGGGCCGAAGGTGATGGCCGGCAGGCTGAGGGCGGGCGAAACCAGGACAAGTCCGTCGATCTCCATCCCGTGGCTCTCGAAGAGATCCTGGACCACACCGGCGGCCCGGATGGTCCCGTAGCTCTCTCCGACGATGAACCGTGGGGAGGGCCACCGCTTGAAGCGGGTGACGAATCGCCGGATGAAGTCCGACATGGCGCGAATGTCCTCCTGAACGGAGAAGAACTGTCCTGCCTCCTGGGCCGAAGCCGGGCGGCTGAATCCCGTTCCCACCGGGTCGACGAAAACGAGGTCCATGAAAGCCAGCCAGGAAAGCTCGTTGTCGGCGAGACGGGGCTCGGTGCCCGGCGACGGGGATCTGCCCGCATCGGAGGAAACGCGCTTGGGACCGATGGCACCGAAGTGGAGCCAAAGGGAAGATGCGCCGGGCCCTCCATTGAAAACGAAGCCGATGGGCCGATCGGCGGCGTCGCCCACGTCGTCCTTCTCATAGGACACGAAGAATAGCTCGGCGGTCTGCCGGCCCCATTCGTCCTTCAGGGGGAGGCAGCCGGCCCGTGCCGTGTAAGGCAGAACGGTGTCGCTCACGATGGAGTGCTGGGTCACGGACAGCTGCGCGCCTTCCTCGGGCTTTTCGGAAAGAACCAGGGGGATGCGCTGGGGGGAGGGCTGCGGAGCAGGGGGCGCCTCGGGTGGTTCCTGGGCGAAAGCGGGTCCACGAAGGGCGACGGTCAGGCCAAGCACGATGAGCCACTTCAGGCGCATGTTCAAACTCCATCTTCGGGTGGGGGGCCACGTCGTTGGATGAACCTTTTGCTCCCGGGGAATGAGCCCGGGTGCGGGAGGGGATCACTCCCGGGGAGGCTCCGATGAGCCCGCCAGGACGAAGGCGGTCCGAAAATCCTCCCCCTCCAGGCGAAGCTTTGCCGAGAACTTTTTGCCGCTCTTGGAGACGAAGCCTTTGAGCAGCCCGGTTTCCCCCTTTTTGAGCAGGTCGGTCACGGTCTTTCGGGTGAGGGTCTTGCCGGCGATGACCTTCCAGATGACGAACCCGCACTTTCCGTCCTGGGGGCGCCAGTTGGCGCAGCCGTAGCCCTTCTTGCCCTCGATGACACGGCCCCCGCACCGGGGGCATTTGCCCATGACGTCCAGGGGGGAGGGCGGCGGAGGGATGCTGGGGGGCGGGCCGCCTTCCGCCGACGGCGCCTGGGACATGACCATGCGCGTGCTCCATGAGGCCCGGTTTTCACCTTCACCCTCCTGGCGCTCCAGGACGAGCGACGCGGCAAAGTCGCGGCCGTTCCCGTCACGAAAGACCAGGGGGCCCACGGTCTTCCCGGCGATGAGCTGAAGGACCACCTCGACATCGATGTGGCGCCCCGAGATCTCCTTCCAGACGACGAAGCGGCATCCGCCGTTGTGGGGCCGCCAGTTGGAGCACCCGAATCCTTTGCGGCCCTCGATGATCCGGCCGCCGCAGGCGGGGCAGGCCCCCAGGGACCGATGGGTGGTTCGGGCCTGGGACGACGAGGTCTTGATCTCCCGGATCCCCGCCTCGACAAAGGCTCTTACAGCCTCGAGAAAAGCCTCGGGCCGGCCCATGCCCTGGTTGATTTTTTCCAGCTCCATCTCCCAGCGGGCGGTCTCCTCGGGACTTGCCAGGGCCCTGGCCCGGTCGAACCGACGGAGCTGATCGATGAGATGACAGCCCTTGTCGGAAGCGAGGAGATGCTTGCGGTCCCGCAGGACGTACTGGCGCAGGATCAGGGTTTCGATGATCTGGGCCCGGGTGGCCTGGGTTCCGAGCCCCACCTCGCCCTTGAAGATCTTCTGCAGCTCCTCCTCGGTGACGAAGCGCGACGGGTTCACCATGTCCTTGAGGAGCAGGGCTTCGGTGTACTCCGGGGGAGGCTGCGTCATCTTCTCCTCGAGCTTCGCCTCGTCCACGTGGGCCTCGTCGCCCTTCTCCAGGGGCGGCAGGCTCTCCTCCTCGGCCTCGTCCGATTCGACGCCCTGGCCCGCGGCCTTCGGGGGGGCCTCGGCTCCGTGGACGGCTTTCCAGCCCGGCTTGAGGGGGCGTTGCCCCTTGGTTCGGAAGCGCTCGCCCGAGACCTCGGTGATGATCTCCGTCGCCTCGTACTCGTAGTCGGGATGAAAGGCAGCGGCGAAACGCCCGAGGACGAGGTCGTAGACGCGCTTTTCCTGCGGCGATGCGCCTTCGGGGAGGGGCGCCAGGGGGATCAGGGCGTGGTGGTCGGTGAGCTTGGCGTCGTTGAAGACCCGCTTGTTGGCGGCGCTGACCAGCCTGGCCTCATGGCCCGAAAACAGGTCGGGGTAGGCGCCCGAGAGCTTCTGGATGATCTGACGGGCCAGGTCCACGTTTCGCGAGCCGAGCACCCGTGAATCCGTCCGGGGGTAGGAGAGGCATTTGCGCTCCTCGTAAAGCTTCTGGGCGATGTCCAGGGTCTGCTTGGCGGAGAAGCCGAACCTGGTGTTGGCGTCGCGCTGGAGGTCCGTCAGGGAGTAAAGAAGGGGCGGAGCCTGTTTCTTTTTCTCCTTTTTGACGGAGGTCACCTGGCCCGTCCGCCCCGAAACGCGCTCCAGCACCTCGCGGGCGGCGTCGTGATTCTGGAAGCGTGTCTCGTCCCCGCGAAACCAGGTCCCCGTCCAACTGCCCTTGGGATGGCTGAAGGCGGCCCGGAGCAGCCAGTAGGGCCGCGGGGTGAATTGCTCCCGCTCCCGTCGGCGGTCCACGAGGAGCGCCAGGACCGCCGTCTGGACGCGCCCCACGGAGTAGACATCCTTGTGGCTGCCCAGCTTGAGGGTGGCGGCGCGGGAGAGATTCATGCCCACGAGCCAGTCGGCGAGCTGGCGGGCCTGGCCGGCATGCCAGAGCCGGTCGAAATCGGAGCTGGGCCGGAGCTGGCTCAGGGTCTCCTTCACCACCTGGGGCGTCAGGGCCTGGGAGGTCCAGAAACGGGAGGCCCGGTGGAAATCGAAGTCGCCCACCGAGTGCAGGATGGTGCGGGCGATGACCTCGCCTTCGCGGCCCGCGTCGGTGGCTATGACGACATGGTCGACGTCCTTCCGCGCCAGCTGCTTCTGCACGACGCCGAGCTGCTTCGCTGTCCTGGGTATGGGCTTGTAGCGCAGCGTGTCGGGGAGAATGGGCAGGGTATCCATGCGCCATCGGGACCACCGGGCATCGTAGTCCTGAGGCTCGGCCAGCTCGAGAAGGTGCCCCACGGCCCAGGTGATGATGTAATCCTTTCCCTCGAAATAGCCGTCCTTGCGGCTTCCGGCTTGGAGCGCCTTGGCGAAGTCCTTGGCGACGGAAGGCTTTTCGGTGAGAACCAGGGTGGTCACGGGGTGTCCTCGAACCAGTTGCGCTTGGTGCCGGCGGTGAGCTCCGTCCCCTCGCCGGGGTACACGCGCCGCTCCTCCCGGGGCGTGGGAGAATCGACCCGGGGCCAGACTCCCTGTTGGGGCCCGGGGCCTTCCAGGGTCACCGGGGAGGGATGCGAGTCCACGAGGACGGGGTGGGCGCGGAGGTCGACGTCCGGGACGCTCCAGCTCAGCTCGATGGGGATGCCGTTGGGATCGAAGGAGTAAACGGAGTGGATGAAGCCGTGGTCCACCACTTCCGAAACCCAGAAGCCCGCGGCCTCCAGCCGGTCCTTGAGGGTCCAGACATCCTCCAGCTCCCGGACGCCGATGGAGAGGTGATCGAAGACGAAGGGACCGGTCACGGGGTATCCGTGGTCCTTCTCGGGGAGCGGCTCGACGTTGGGCCACTCGAAAAACGAGATCATGTCCGTGGCCGAGATCTCCAGGAAATAGGTGCGGTATCCGGGCTTGCCGAGCCCCGCAACCATGCGCATCTCCAGAAGATCGCGCCAGAAACGGACGGTGCGGTCCATGTCCCCGGTGGCCATGGCCAGGTGGTTGATGCCGGTGTAATGGATCATGGGCGATGTTCTCCACGATTGAGCCATTGATGGCGGGGGGTCCAGAGAGACACTGGACTTTGAACCCCAGTCCATGGCCTTTGTCAAGGTCTGATGACGCTCGCCTGGCACATGGGGTCAAATGCCGGCGGGCTGTCCGTTTGCATCTTGACTTGCTTTTTCAATTCGTCTAACGTGCCCACATTCACAAATTTGTTTCGCCTGGAGTCTTTTGCCTGATGACCTGGCGGAGGCGGGTGAGGTCTGTTCCGTTGGAGGGGGCGTCTTCAGAGGGAAAGGGGGGATGGCGGAAAGCGAGAAGGCTTTATCAACGAACATGAGGGAAAGGTCTTGTGAGCATGCAGGTTTCCAAGTTGTTGAAGCAGGAACGAGATGCCATCCTGAGCCAGTGGCTTCGTCTGATCATCGAGACGTACAATCCAGAGACCGCCAGTCGGATTTTGAAAGAGAAGAACCAGTTTTCCAACCCCGTGGGCCACACCCTGCGGCAGGGTCTCGAAGGCGTTTACGGAGAGCTGGTCGGGGATCTGCGTCCCGATAAGATGCGCGGCTACCTGGACTTGATCATCCGGATCAGGGCCGTTCAGGATTTTTCGCCCGCCCAAGCCGTTGCCTTTGTCTTTCTCCTCAAAAAGATCATTAGAGAGAAATCGCAAAAGGAGACCTGGACGAGCCTGATCTCCCAGGATGATCTGCTCGAGCTCGAGCAGAAGATCGACGAGATGGCGCTTCTTGCGTTCAACGTGTATTCGGACTGTCGTGAAAAGTTGTACGAGCTCAGGGTGAACGAGGTGAAAAACAGGTCCTTCCGACTTCTCCAGCGAGCCGATCTGCTGGCGGAAATCTCGGAGTCGGAGGAGGGGTCGGGAGACAGCGAAGCTTGACAACCACAAATGTTTTGGAAAGAGGGATGGTTACATGGGCATGGAGTTCTCCTTAGGCATAGTTCTGGCGCTGGTTGCGACGGCCTTCGTGGGCGTGAAGGTGGCTGGCATGACCTACTTCTTCGGAGTGGTCGTCCCGTACATCGCCATCTTCACATTCTTGGGGGGGTTCATCCTCCGGATCCTGGGTTGGGCCAGGTCTCCGGTTCCCTTCCGCATCACGACCACGGCTGGGCAGCAATTGTCTTTTCCCTGGATCAAACAGAACAAACTGGACAATCCGACGACCACGCTGCAGACCATCGGCCGCATGGCGCTGGAAGTGCTCCTCTTCCGGTCGCTTTTCCGCAATACCAAGCTGGAAATGCGGGAAGGCCCCAAGGTTTCCTACCAGCTGGAAAAATGGCTGTGGCTGGCGGGCCTGGCATTCCATTATTCCTTTCTGGTCATCTTCATTCGGCACCTCCGGTTCTTCCTGGAGCCCGTTCCCATGCCCATCCTGGGTCTGGACCGGGCCGACGGCTTCCTCCAGTGGGGGCTTCCGGGAGTTTACCTCAGCGACATGGTTTTCGTGGCGGCCGTTTCTTATCTCTTCATCCGCAGAGTCATCATTCCGCAAGTGAAGTACATTTCGCTGCCGGCGGACTATTTTCCGCTCTTCGTTCTCCTGGGAATGGGTGTTTCCGGCATCCTCATGCGCTACTTCATCAAGGTGGACATCACCAAGGTGAAGGAGCTTGCCGTCGGCCTGGTCACGTTTCAGCCCGTGGTTCCCGAGGGAATCGGCGTGATCTTCTACATCCACCTGGTGCTGGTGTGTACGCTCTTCGCTTATTTCCCCTTCAGCAAGCTCATGCATCTGGGCGGTGTCTTCCTGAGCCCCACCCGGAACCTTCCCAACGACAACCGTATCAGGCGGCACGTCAATCCTTGGAACTATCCCGTGAAGACTCATACGTACGCGGAGTATGAGGACCATTTCAGGGAGAAGATGATCGAAGCCGGACTACCAGTGGACAAGGAGTAAAAATGGCTGCAATTCCCAAAGCTAAAGATCTTGCGATTGACTATACGCTGCCCAAGACCCCCTGGTGGGACACGCCGGCGGTCTTCCGGCCGGGGAACTTTGCCTATCCGGGGAAGGCCAAGAACCTCATGGCGGTTGGGCTGCCCAACCCCAGGGAGTGGTCTCCCCTGGATGACGACTGGAAGCTGCCCTCCAATTGGAAAGAGATCATCCTTGAAGGGCTGCGGGAGCGGTTGGACAAATTCCGGTCCCTCAAGCTGTTCATGGACATCTGCGTGCGCTGCGGCGCCTGCGCTGACAAATGCCATTTCTACATCGGGTCGGGTGATCCCAAGAACATGCCGGTGCTCCGCGCCGAGCTGCTTCGGTCCGTCTACCGCAAGGACTTCACCCTGGCCGGCAAGATCATGGGCAAGATGGCCGGTGCCCGGGAGCTCACCGAGGACGTGCTCAAGGAATGGTTCATGTACTTCTTCCAGTGCACCGAATGCCGTCGCTGCTCGGTGTTCTGCCCATACGGCATCGATACCGCCGAAGTGACGATCATCGGCCGCGAGCTTCTGAACCTCCTCGGGCTCAACATCGACTGGGTCGTGGGTCCCGTCGCCAACTGCTACCACAACGGGAACCACCTGGGGATCCAGCCACACGCCTTCAAGGACATGATCGAGTTCTTCGTGGAGGAGATCGAGGCGTTGAACGGCGTTCGCATCGAACCGACGTTCAACCGCAAGGGCGCCGAAATCCTGTTCATCACGCCTTCGGGGGACGTGTTCGCGGATCCCGGCACTTACACCCTCATGGGCTACCTCATGCTGTTCCACGAGCTGGACCTGGACTACACCTGGTCCACCTATGCCTCGGAGGGCGGCAACTTCGGGTTCTTCACGTCCCATGAGATGATGAAGCGCCTCAATTCCAAGATGTACGCCGAAGCCAAGCGGCTGGGGGTGAAGTGGATCCTCGGTGGCGAGTGCGGTCACATGTGGCGCGTCGTCAACCAGTACATGGACACCATGAACGGCCCCGCCGATTTCCTCGAGGAGCCGGTCTCGCCCATCACGGGAACCAGGTTCGATAATGCCAAGGCCACCAAGATGGTTCACCTGGTGGAATTCACCGCCGACCTCATCAAGAACAACAAGCTGAAGCTCGATCCTTCCCGCAACGATCACCTGCGGGTGACGTACCACGATTCGTGCAACACCTCCCGCGGCATGGGGCTGCTGGAAGAGCCCCGATACGTCCTCCATAACGTCTGCAACAATTTCTTCGAGATGCCGACGGGCACCACGAGGGAGCAGACCTTCTGCTGCGGCAGCGGCTCGGGTCTGAATACCGACGAGATCATGGAGCTCCGGATGCGGGGCGGCCTGCCCAGGGCCAACGCCGTCAAGTGGACTCAGGAGAAATTCGATGTGAACATGCTGTCGTGCATCTGCGCCATCGACCGCGCCGTGCTCCCGCCGCTCATGAACTACTGGGTTCCCGGTGTCGGTGTCACGGGTGTTCACGAGCTGGTGGGCAACGCTCTGGTGATGGAGGGCGAAACCGAGCGGACGACCGATCTCCGTGGGGAACCTCTAGCGGGAATGGAGGAAGCTGAGAATGAAGATCTATAATGGGAAATATATATTGGCCGGGCTCGGCATCTTCATCGTGCTGGTCACGGTGCCCATCTGGTACAACATGGGCAAGGCGGCTCCTGCCCCCAAGCCCAGCATCGACACCCCGGTCATCAACCAGTTGAAGGAAAAGCAGTGCGTTCTCCCCAAGGCTGAGATGATCACGGGCCACATGCAGCTGCTCAACGACTGGCGGACCGAGGTCGTGCGCAACAGCAAGCGCCTATACGTGGCCGCCGACGGCAAGAAGTACAACATGAGCCTCCAGAACGAGTGCATGAGGTGCCACTCCAACAAATCCCAGTTCTGTGACACGTGCCACAATTATGCAGGATTGGCCACGGGACAAATCCCCTACTGTTGGACCTGTCACGTTGCCCCGAAGGAGGCCAAGTAATGGAAAAGAGCAAAAGAGAGTTCCTGAAAGTCAGCGGACTGTTCGCCCTGGGGCTCGGGGCCCTGCCGCTCGCCAGAGGGGTCGCGGCCGGCAATGCTCCCCAGGTCATGGCCAATCCGGAGGCCCTCAAGGGGAAGCAGTGGGCCATGGTCATTGACATGAAAAAGTGCTGGGAAAAGGGCAAGGACGGTTGCAAGGATTGCCTGGAAGCCTGTCACAAGCTTCACAACGTCCCGACCATCGAGGACCCCGAGGAAGAGATCAAGTGGATCTGGACCGAGCACTACGAGAACACCTTCCCGGGGCTGGGGAACCCGTACACCAACGAGAAGCTGAAGGGGAAGCCCTTCATCGTCCTGTGCAACCATTGCTCGAATCCGCCCTGTGTTCGGGTCTGCCCGACCCAGGCCACTTTCAAGCGCGCGGACGGCGTCACCATGATGGACTACCATCGCTGCATCGGGTGCCGCTTCTGCATGGCGGGCTGCCCCTTCGGTGCACGCAGCTTCAACTTCCGCGAGCCCCGGGAATACGTCAAGGATCTGAATTACAAGTATCCCGGCAGGGAGCGGGGTGTGGTGGAGAAATGCAGCTTCTGCGACGAGCGTCTGGCGGTGGGCCAGCTACCGGCCTGCGTCGAGGCGTGCAAGGCGGGGGCCCTGAGCTTCGGGGACCAGACCGATCCCAAGTCGGCCGTCCGCAAGCTGCTGGACACGAATTTCACCATCCGACGGAAAACCGAGCTCGGCACCGAGCCAAACGTTTACTACATCATATAAGGGGTGCAACATGCTTGAGAGGGCGTTTTCCGGAGATCAGAAATACTACCGATGGCTGACGATCCTGTTGGTCTTCATCGGGCTGGGCTTCGCGACCTACCTGGTCCAGCTCAACAAGGGTCTGACCATCACGGGACTCTCCCGTGATGTCTCCTGGGGGTTCTACATCGCCCAGTTCACCTTTCTGGTCGGCGTGGCCGCCTCGGCGGTCATGGTGGTGCTCCCCTACTACCTCCACGATGTGAAGGTGTTCGGACGGATCACCATCCTGGGAGAGTTCCTGGCCGTGGCGGCGGTGACCATGTGTCTCCTCTTCATCATCGTCGACCTTGGCAAGCCCATGCGCCTGCTGAACGTTCTGCTCTACCCGACACCCAACTCCATCCTCTTCTGGGACATGATCGTGCTCAACGGTTATCTCTTCATCAACATCATCGTGGGATGGAACGTACTCGAAGCCGAGCGGAAGGGTGTCCATTACGAAAACTGGCTGAAGCCCCTCATTTATCTCTCCATTCCCTGGGCTGTCTCCATCCACACGGTGACCGCCTTCCTGTACGCCGGCCTTCCCGGCCGCCACTACTGGCTGACCGCCATCATGGCCGCCCGCTTCCTGGCTTCGGCGTTCTGCTCGGGCCCGGCGCTCCTGATCCTCCTCTCCTACCTGGTGAAGAAGTTCAGCAAGTTCGATCCGGGCAAGGAGGCCATCGACCGGCTGTCCGTCATCATGACCTATGCGATGATCATCAGCATCTTCTTCGTGGGTCTGGAATTCTTCACGGCGTTCTACAGCAACATCCCGTCCCACAAGCACGCCCTGGAATACCTCTTCGTGGGCCTCGAGGGACACGGGAAGCTGGTTCCCTTCATGTGGGCCTTCGTGCTGCTGGCCCTGGCCGGGCTGGCGCTGCTCATCAATCCCAAGACCCGCAAGGACGACAAGACCCTCAAGATCGCCTGTGTCTGCGTCTTCGTCTCCATGTGGCTGGAGAAAGGCCTGGGACTGGTGGTGGCCGGTTTCATTCCCAATCCCTTCGAGCATGTCCGGGAATATATGCCGACCATTCCCGAGCTGATGATCGCCCTTGGGATCTGGGCCACGGGACTTCTCGTGCTGACGGTGCTCTACAAGGTCGCCATTTCTGTGAAGGAAGAGGTCGTTTCCTGACGAGCCTCGCGGTGATGGCCTGGACCATCCCGAGCTGTACCACATAGGAAGGCCCCCTCGCCCCGGGCGGGGGGGCCTTCTCGTCTGTGGAGCATGATCTGACGAGCTGGTATCGAACAGAAACGGGGCTCGAGCTCAGCCATGCCCCATGGAGCTCGTCCTGCCGTCAAGGCCCGATCCCGGATATGGTATGGTCGATCGGACGGATGGGATCAGTAGCGGCCCTGACTCTTCTCGTACTGATCCACGATGACACCCCCCACCACTCCGGCGGCACCGCCGATGGCCGCTCCCGTGGCGGCACTGCCGCCCGTAGCGGCTCCGATCACGGCACCGCTCGCCGCGCCAATGGCACCGCCCGACAGCATGCGCTGCTGAGTGTAACTCATTCCCGAACAGCCATATAAAAGCAACGTGGCCCAAAGAACGGCCAGTATTCCGAGCTTAGGAACATTCATTTCATCCTCCATTTCATGGGTGAGGCAGACGACCGGTCGAGCCCGTGCGCCGCTCGTGTGCTATTTCTACCGGTCTTCAATACCCGTAATTTTCTTAACCATCGTCCATGACCCTGTAAAGCCGCCGGAGTGCCGGTGCCCGGCCGTCAAAACACGCCCGGGAGCATGGAGCCCGTTTCGAGGAGGTTTCGGTGCAGCTCGAAAGCCGTGGCCAGGTCGTGGGGGATGTGGCCGGTGCGAGCGCGCCCCACGTAACGGTTCAAATAGTCGCGGTAGGCCGGGTGGGCACAGTTATCAATGATCTTGCGGGCACGCTGAGACGGGCCCAGCCCGCGCAGGTCGGCCAGCCCCTGCTCGGTCACGATGACCTGCACGGAGTGCTCGTTGTTGTCGATGTGAGGACACATGGGAACGATGGAGGAGATCTTGCCCCCCTTGGCCGTGGATGGACACATGAAAACGGCCAGATAACTGTTGCGGGCGAACTCGCCACTGCCTCCGATCCCGTTCATGATATCCATTCCGTACAGGTGCGATGAATTGACGTTCCCGTAGATGTCGGCTTCGAGGGCCGTGTTGAGTCCTATGACGCCGAGTCTTCGAATGACGCCGGGGTGGTTGGAGATCTCCTGGGGCCGCAGGACGATCCGCGGGCAGAAGAAATCCATGTTCTCGTACATTCGCCTGAGCATATCCGTCGTCACGGTGAGGGCCGTCGCGCTGGCTCCCAGAAGCTTCCCTCGCTCCATCAGGCCGACGAGAGAGTCCTGGAAAACCTCCGAGTACATGGTGAAGGGGGGAATGTCCGGATTGGCTCCCAGTTCGGCCATGACGCCGTTGGCCACGTTGCCGACGCCGGCCTGGAGGGGAAGGAATTCCTGGGGTATGCGACCGGCCTTCATCTCATCGATGAGAAAGCGAACCAGAAACTGGGCGATCTTGTGGCTCGGCGTGTCGGGAGCGTCGAAGGGGACCACGTGATCGGGCTCTTCATTCTCAACGATGCCGACCACTTTGCTGGGATCCACGATGGCATAGGGCCAACCGACTCGGGTCATGGGCTCGTAGATGGGGATGGGACTTCGATGGGGTGGGGCTGGAAGCACGACGATATCGGCCATCTCCCGCAGTCTCATGCTGTGGCCACGGTTGATCTCGATGATGACGTGGTCGGCGTACTTGAGATAGGTCGGAGAAGCGCCAATGGAAGTCGTCAGGTAAACTCTTCCATCGGGTGTGATCTCGGTGGCTTCAACCACGGCGAAGTCGATCTTCCCGAAGAATCCGAAGAGAACCGTCTGAGGAACGTGGGACAGGTGCATGTCCACGTATTCAACCTCTTGACGGTTGATCTGCTTTCGCAGGCTCGATCCGCTCTGGTAGGGGGCTCGCCAGGAAATCGCCTCGGCCCTGGCCAGTTCATCATCGATGCTCTCTCCGCTGGAAGCACCTGTGAGGACGCGGACCTTGAAGGCACTCCCGGCCTGGTGCTCCTGGCGCGCGCGGGCTGCGAGGGCGCGGGGGATCACCTTGGCGGCGCCCGCGGGACTGAAGCCGCTGAAAGACACGGTGGCTCCATGGGGAATGAGGGCGACGGCCTCCTCGGGAGTCAGAACGGGAAAATGTTTGATCGAATTCATGGGGGATACTCCTTCGGTCAGATCGAGCCGGGATCAGGACGCCGAATCGCGCTGCCCTCCAGGCCAGGATGGAGAGTTGGATCATGAATGGGGAGATCACCACGGGACGCTGCCCAGGTCAAATTCAATGCCCAATCATGTATTCATGCCGGTTCGACACGGGGAGCCATGAACTCGGGTCCGACGGGGGTCGGGACGTGCCGGGCCACGATGGCGCTGATCTTCTTCAGGTCGTCGTCAGAAATCATCCACCCTGAAACGCCCGTGTTGTCCTCGGCCTGGGCCGGGGTCCGGGCGCCGGCGATGACACAAGTGACACCCGGCTGCTGAAGGGCCCACCGCAGAGCGAATTGGGCGGAGGTCTTGCCATAGGACGCCGCCATCCTGCCGAGCTCTCCGACGGCTTTCACGTAATGCTTGAACCGGTCGGGCTTGAATTTCGGATCCCCCCGACGAAGGTCGCCCCGGGGAAACGCTTCATTTCCCTTGAATTTTCCCGTGAGCAGCCCTCGGCACAGGCCACCGTACACCAAGGTCGCCACCTCATGCTCCAGGCAGAAGGGGAGGATCTCCGCTTCGGCTCCGCGCTCGAAGAGGTTGTACGGAGGCTGCAGACTGTGGACCGGACCGGTCTCGAGACATGGCCGGACCTGCTCCGGGCTGAAATTGCTGAGTCCTATCCAGCGGATCTTGCCTTCCTCCTGCAGGCGCTTCATGGCCTCCATGGAGTCTTCGAAAGGGGTTTGAGTGTCCGGCCAATGGATCTGGTAGAGGTCGATCCGCTCGACTCCCAGGCGCGCGAGACTCGCTTCGACCTCCGACCGGATCCGGTCAGGTCTGGAATTCCTGCGAATTCGCTCCTTTTCATCCCATTCCAAGCCGCACTTGGTCGCCACCACCACGGTGTCCCGCCGGCCCCATTCCTTGAGGGCCTGCCCCACCACCTCCTCCGATTTCCCGAACCCGTAGACCGGCGCGGTATCGATGAAATTGACCCCCAGCTCGAGAGATCGGAGGATAGCCCTGTGCGACGCCTCATCGTCGGCGCCTCCCCATGCCCACCCCCCTGTGACCCAGGTGCCCAGAACCATTCGGGAAACGTGGAGATCGGTCCTGCCAAAGCTTATCATGTCCATGAGTGCCATGTTGGATGCTCCTAACGAGAAATGTTTTCAGAGTAGTCCATTGTGGGACGATCCAAAGGAACCGTGGGCAGCTCATCCGGCTGCCTCGATGATGCGTGGGCAAGTCGCCCGCATCGGGAGTGCCGACCACTGATCATTGCCTATTCTAGGGGCTGCGGCGGAGGCTGTCCAGCGTCGGTTGTGGGAGATTTCGGCGGTTTGGGAGTGGGATTCCCCTGGAGATCGATCCCGAAAAGGTATGCCGTAGATGGGAGGATGGGCTCCTTGGAGCGCATCCAGCGGGCTCCAGGAAACCGGCGAATCGGTCGAAACTTCGTGGAAGATTTGAATTGTCAAATCCATTCCGGGGCGAGTATTGTAGCTCAAACGTAGGCTGGATCCGGAATGGCACAGGAGGAGTGGCGCGTGAAGTTCTATTGTCCAGGCTGCAAGGCAACGTTTTCTCTGGCCGATGACAAGCTCCCCGCGGACAAGGAGATCCGTGCTCTTTGCCCTCGGTGCCGGATCCCCGTTGAACGAGCCCAGGAGGAGCCCCGGGCCGCCGTGGCGCCTCCGGCGGCAGGATCGACGGTGGGCTATTCCCCCGTGGGCATGGATGATCCGGAAATGGATCATGCTCCCTCCGATATCATCGAGGACGGAGTCCGTGCTGCTCTGGTCTGCGTGTGGGACACGGCCCGCTCGTACAAAATGGAGCAGACACTTCGCCAGCTGGATTACTATGTGAGCACGGCGTTTTCTCCCAAGGAGGCTCTGGAGAAGCTCAACCGGAATCAGTACGACCTGGTGGTCCTGGATGAGGTGTACGGTGGGACGAAAGCGGGTGACAACGTCGTGCTGCAGCACTTCCAGCTCCTGCCCATGCACAGTCGCAGGCACCTGTTCCTGTGCCTCCTGAGTGAGCAGCTGCCCACCCTGGAGCGCATGTCCGCATTCAATCATGGGGTCGATATGATCCTCCATGTCCAGGACATGGACAAGGCGAAAGTCCTGTTTGTCCGCGCCATGAAGGATCACAAGCACTTTTACAAGGTATTCGCCGATGAGCTTGAGAAGAGGGGAGAGTACTGAGAGCGTCGTTCGTGCTCTTCGGTTCTGGCTCCATGGCGCTTCGGCGCGATGGATCGTGCATGCTCATGGTCTGATGAATCATGATCTTTAAACGGTTTTTGCACAAGCAGGGCCGGAAATATTTTCGACTGCGGGTCGAGAGCTGCGTGGAAACGATTCTGGACCTGGATCAGCGGCTGGGAGACGGCAGGATCAAGCCCGAGATCGTCGAACAGTTCAGGCGCCTCAGGGATTCGCTTCAGTATGTCACGGACGATTCGGTGGACGAGAAGGACATCAACCGGATCGAGGAAGCCACGAATCATCTGCTCCAGGAAATGAAGCAGTGGGTAGGAGATGAGAATCTGACGACTTTTCACGAGGGAACGGCCCACTGAGACGAGGGCGAGGCCGATATTGGAGTGGGTCAGTCTTGTTATGCGGGCAGCCGGTGGGCTGCCCATGGTTTTGATGGGAGGTCAAAAACATCTCCCCTATCATCCTGCCGTGAAAACTCAAGAAATCACAAGAAATATTCAGCAGGCCAAGGCTCATGAGGGAACAGATCCTCGCGATGCCACTTCTTTCCGCCTTTTTTGGACTTGCCTTTTGAATTCCTTGCGGCTACATACCATTAGCACTCAGCCTGACTGAGTGCTAATGTCACCTCCGGGGGGCCCTCGGCTTCAAATCCTCGGGCTTCCGTGGAGCGGAGTGTCACCGATGCCGTCCCGCATGGGGTCAGTCGTCATGACAACATGGTATTGAGAAAAACGAAAAAGAGAGGAGCAATGCAATGAAGATCCGTCCTTTGCACGACCGCGTCATTGTCAAGCGTCTGGAGGAAGAGGACAAAACGGCCGGAGGGATCATCATCCCGGACACGGCCAAGGAGAAGCCTCAGCAGGGTAGAGTCATTTCCGTCGGGAAGGGGCGCATTCTCGAAAAAGGGGAAGTGGTGCCGCTGGTTGTGAAGGAAGGAGACCGGGTTCTCTTCTCCAAGTATGCGGGAACTGAAGTGAAAGTTGACGGCGAAGAGCTGTTGATCATGCGAGAGGATGACATTCTCGGCCTTTTCGAATAACGGAACGGATGCATACCCAAAGCGAGGAATAACGCCATGGCTGCCAAAGAGATCAAATACTACGCCGAAGCCCGTGAGAAGATCATGGAAGGAGTGAACGTCCTGGCGGATGCCGTCAAGGTCACGCTGGGTCCCAAGGGTCGCAACGTCGTCATCGAGAAGTCCTTTGGGTCTCCCACGGTCACCAAGGACGGCGTCACCGTCGCCAAGGAGATCGAGCTGGAGGATAAGTTCGCCAACATGGGCGCCCAGATGGTGAAGGAAGTCGCCAGCAAGACGAGCGATGTGGCCGGAGACGGCACCACCACGGCGACCATTCTGGCTCAGGCCATCTACCGTGAGGGGTCCAAGCTGGTCGCCGCGGGCCACAATCCCATGGCGTTGAAGCGTGGCATCGAGAAGGCCGTCGCTTCGGCCATCGATGCCCTCAAGGCCGCGAGCAAGCCGACCAAGGACGAGAAGGAGATCGCCCAGGTGGGCACCATTTCGGCCAACAACGACGCCACCATCGGCAACATCATCGCCGAAGCCATGAACAAGGTGGGCAAGGAAGGCGTCATCACGGTCGAGGAAGCCAAGAGCATGGAGACGAGCCTGGATGTCGTGGAAGGCATGCAGTTCGACCGGGGCTACCTTTCGCCTTATTTCGTCACCAATCCCGAGAAAATGGAGGTGGAGCTCGAGGAGCCCTACATCCTCTGCAACGAGAAAAAGATCAGCAATATGAAAGACATGCTTCCGATTCTGGAGCAGATCGCCCGCATGAACCGGCCCTTGATGATCATCGCCGAGGATGTGGAAGGGGAGGCGCTGGCCACTCTGGTGGTGAACCGGCTCCGCGGCGTGCTCAAGGTCTGCGCCGTCAAGGCCCCCGGATTCGGCGATCGCCGCAAGGCCATTCTCCAGGATATCGCCATCCTGACGGGCGGTCAGGTCATCTCCGAGGACATCGGGGTCAAGCTCGAGAATGTGACCCTCAATGACCTGGGAACGGCCAAGCGCATCGTCTTGGACAAGGACAACACGACCATCGTGGACGGCGGAGGATCGCGCAAGGACATCGAGGGTCGCGTCAAGCAGATTCGGGCCCAGATCGAGGAGACCACCAGCGACTACGACCGTGAGAAGCTGCAGGAGCGGCTGGCCAAGCTGGTGGGCGGGGTTGCGGTCATTCGGGTGGGCGCCGCCACCGAGACCGAGATGAAGGAAAAGAAGGCCCGCGTCGAGGATGCGCTCAATGCGACCCGTGCCGCCGTGGAAGAGGGCATCGTGCCCGGCGGCGGTGTGGCGCTGCTTCGCTGCCGCCAGGCCGTGGAGGATCTGAAGGTGGAGGGTGAGGACGCCTTCGGCAAGAAGATCGTCATGCGGGCCCTTGAGGAGCCCATTCGGCAGATTGCCAACAATGCCGGGTACGAGGGGTCGGTGGTCGTGGAGCACGTCAAGGCCGGCACGGGGGCCTACGGCTTCAATGCGGAGACCGAGGAATACGGCGACCTCATCGAGGCGGGCGTCATCGATCCCACGAAGGTTGTGCGGTTTGCCCTGCTCAATGCGGCCAGTGTTTCGTCGCTCCTCCTGACGACGGAAGCCATGGTGGCCGAGAAGCCGGAGAAGAAGAAGTCCATGATGCCTCCTGGTGGCGGCGGCATGGAAGACATGTATTAGGAAGGCCGGGCGCGAGTCCCTGAACGGCTGCCGGCCCGGGAGCCGGTCCGGGCAGTCCCCCGCGCCCGCCAGTACTGGTCCGAAAGATCAGAGCTTTGCGCCACGGTTGAGGCTGGAGACCCCGCTGAAAAGCGGGGGATTCAGCCTTTTCTTTGTCCCGGAGCCCATCGGGCCGGGAAAATGCTCTGACCGACCGAGGTTGGGAGCCTGGGCCTCCACCGATGGATCTTGATCGTCGTTGCCATTCCCCTCGGGAATCGATTATATGAAGGCTTCGATTCGGCGGCCTTGCCGCGGGAGTGCCCGGGTTGCCTCGGAAGGGTCAATCCGCGACGGTTTCGGGTGGCTCCTGCGAGGCTCCAGGGAGCGGCCTTCAGGCGCCGGAGGGGGGAAAGCGAGCCGGACAGCAGGCCTTGCCGCCCCGGCGCGCTTCGAGGGAGCTTCGATCTGCAGCGTGAAATCTTTAGCGGCGGTTCGTCGCCGCCAAAGCCATGCGCCCGAGCTGGGCGGCACTTCGAATGGCATCATGTTTGATATCTGGAGGAAGATCTGATGGCACGGGTAACCATTGAAGACTGCCTGGACAATGTGGAGAGCCGTTTTTCCCTGGTTCATCTCGCGGTGAGCCGGGTGCTGCAGCTGCGCGGCAACGCTCCCCCCCTGGTCAACGCACCCAAGAACAAGGAAGTCGTGGTGGCCCTGCGAGAGATCGCCGCGGGACGCGTCCATTGGGAGAACATCAAGGAGCTGGAGGATGTCAAGGGATTGCCTGAGTCCGCCTCCAAGGCCAAGGAAGAGGCGACCCGCCGCGAGGTGGAGGAGATCCTCGAGACCGAGGCCGCTCCTCAGTACGATGCGTCGGCGGGCTTCGAGGAGCTCGATGCGGACGCCGCCGCCGAAGAGGATTGAGCGGCCGCTTCTGGGGATGCTCCTGGGATTGGGTCATTCTGTTGACGCAAGCCCCTGGGCCTGAGCCTGAGAGGCTGTCAGCGGCCAAGGGAGGCCCATCCATGCACGTTGGGATGGCTGCGGGCCAGCGCTTGGCCCTTGCGTCCGTCAAGTGAAGAACCTCGAGGGGTGCTCAATCCTCCAGGCCGCGGGAGTGGTAGATCGATGACCAAAGGCTCCGGTTTGAACTGTCTGGCCAAGCGTGACTTGCTCAACCAGCATGCCGTCTCCGTGGAGACGCTTTTGCGCTGGGGCGGGTTTTTCGAGGAATCCGGGCTTTTGCACGATGCCGTTGATTTCTATCGGAAGGCCGGTGCTCACGAGCCCCTGAAACGGCTGATGGGCCTGGCCGTGGACGAAGGAGACCTCTTTCTCTTCAAGCGCCTCCTCAAGGTGCTGGAAGTGGAGCCGGATGTGGAGCAGTGGCGCCGGCTGGGGGAGAGCGCCCGGTCCCGGGGAAAGCTCTCTTTCGCGGCGGAAGCGCTGCGCCTTGCGGGAGACGATGAAGGTTCTGCCACAACGACGTCCACACCGTGACGCCTTGAACGGCCGCACGCGGAGAGCCGGTCTCCGTCACCCCGGTGCTTGACAACGCTCCAAGGCGTTCTTAGGAAAATCTTGAAATCCCGAGGGGAGCGCTTGCTAAAGATTATTCCAGGATTTCAATCTGTTATATCAATGGCTCATTTCCGGGTCGACCTGTGGACCGTGGCATCTGGGTGGAAGGAACGAGGCTGAATGGAGAAGCGGGATTATTACGAGGTCTTGGGTGTTTCCAGGCAGGCGGGCGAGGAGGAGGTGAAGAAGGCCTATCGCAAGCTCGCTCTCAAGTACCACCCGGATCGCAATCCAGGAGACAAGGAGGCGGAGGAGCAATTCAAGGAAGCTTCCGAGGCCTATGAAGTTTTGCGGGACCCCCAGAAGCGTCGGATTTATGACACTTATGGTCATGAAGGGCTGAGAGGTGCCGGGTTCAGCGGGGTTGGAGGCTTCGATGATATCTTCAGCTCGTTCGGGGATATTTTCCAGGATTTCTTCTCCTTTGGCTTTGGCGGAGGAGGGGGTGCCCGCCCCCGAACGGCCGCCCGTCCCGGCGATGACCTTCTCTTCGACATGACCTTGACCTTCGAGGAAGCCATATTCGGAACCGAAAAAGAGATCCAGATCGACACGATGGTCCATTGCGGGCACTGTGAAGGTGCCGGGGCCGAGCCCGGTACCCTGGAAAGCAGCTGCCCCACCTGCCAGGGAAGGGGGCAGGTGGTCCAGGCCCAGGGGTTTTTCAGAATCAGCACGACGTGCTCGCGCTGCCAGGGCTCGGGCCGGGTTTTGAATACTCCCTGCGGAGAATGCCAGGGACAGGGGCGGGTCCGCAGGCGAAAGAAGGTTCAGGTCAGGGTCCCGGCGGGTGTGGATTCCGGAACCCGCCTGAGATTGAAGGGTGAGGGCGAGAGCGGGTTTCGCCGAGGAGAGGCCGGGGATCTTTATGTCCGGCTCAATGTGCAGCCCCACGAGTTTTTCGATCGGGACGGCGACAATCTTTACGGGAAGATTTCGGTCTCCGTCGTGCAGGCCATCCTGGGCGATGAAATCGAGGTGCCCACCCTGGATTCCAGGAAATCCCTCAAGGTGGAGCCCGGCACTCAGCCCGGCACGGTGGTTCGATTCTCTGGCGAGGGGGCCCCTAGGCTCAGGGGATACGGGCGCGGCGACCTCTACATCGAAATCGATGTGAAGATTCCCAGGAAGGTCGGCTCCAGGCAGGAGGAGCTCCTCCGGGAGTTTGCCGAGCTCGAGAAGGAAAAGGGAGATCAGAAGGTCAGGAAATGGCCATGGAATCGTCGCAAGGAGCGCGGCCAGGAAAGCGCTTCCGACACGTCACGGCAGGCCCATAACTGACCCTTCGGGACGCGGCGAGGAGCTCAATCATGGTTCGCGACACGGCGAGACCGCGGCGTCAGCGCCAATTTGATGAATTCAACGCATCCGAGCTTTGGTGCCCCCGATGCAAGCGGGCCATGCCGGTTCGGAGCCGCCTCCTTTTGGTTCTTCCAGACGGTGAGCTGCACGAGTATTTGTGCATGGCCTGTGCCGCTTCGGTGGGAACCAAAACGGTTCGAGAGAATCGCCCAGCGCACCTTCTGATCCCATGAGCCCGCCACTGGAGATGGAATCGACGCTTCGCCATTGATCGAGGGGCGGGAAGCGCGGAGCTGCACCCGCCTCGAGGGCGGGGGGCTCGACGCCGGCGGGGTGCGGTGGGGCTCCCGAAGCCATGTCATGATATGCAAGACTCCTGTATCGAGAACGAGGATGGTCCAGCCATGATCGAAGCGGAAGGATTGACGAAGTTCTACGGGCCCCTTGCGGCCATACGCGATGTGACCTTCCAGGTGGGGAAGGGCGAAGTGGTGGGATTCCTGGGGCCCAACGGCGCGGGGAAGTCCACGACCATCAGGATTCTGACGTGCTTCATGCCACCGAGTCTGGGGGTCGCGCGGGTCGACGGACTGGATTGCTTCGAGCGCTCCATCGAGGTGCGCCGGAGGGTGGGTTATCTGCCCGAGAGCGTACCCCTTTATGCGGATATGACCGTACGGCGGTTCCTGCGATTCGGTGCATGCGCCAAGGGTGTGGAGGCCAGGCGCACGGAGAGCGAGGTGTCCCGGGTGACGGGAATCTGCGGATTGGAAAAGGTAGCCAACCGCATCATCGGGCATCTTTCCAAGGGCTACAGGCAGCGCGTCGGTCTGGCCCAGGCCCTCCTCAACAATCCCCCCGTCCTCGTGCTGGATGAGCCGACCATCGGGCTCGACCCGACGCAGATCATCGAGATCCGGCGTCTCATCCAGGAATTGCGGGAGGAGCACACGGTGCTCATCAGCAGCCACATCCTGCCAGAAGTGGCGCAGATCTGCCAGCGGGTCATGATCATCAACAGGGGGCAGATCGTGGCCACGGACTCGCCGGCCAACCTGGTCCACCAGCTGCAGCGCTCGTCGCGGATCCTCGTGGCAGTGGAGAACGGACATCAGGACCTTCCCGCCCTCCTCGGGGCCATCGAGGGGGTTCAGGATGTGACGGCTCGGGACGAGGAGGGGGGGCGCTGGCTCGTGGAGTCCGACCGGTCTCGCGAGCTGAGGCCCGAAATCGCCAGGATGGTGGTGGAGCGCGGCATGAAGCTCCTGGAGCTCAGGTTGATGGACTTGAGCCTCGAGGACATCTTCCTGCAGCTGGTCACCGAGGAATCCCCCCAGGATCAGGATTCCCGGGAGGAGGAGAGTCAGTCATGAAAGGTTTCGCAGCGGTCTACAGGAAGGAGCTCTACAGCCTCTTCGCATCGCCGATCTTCTATGTGGTGGCGGTGGTGTTCCTGGTCATCACGGGGTATTTCCTCTACAGCCTGGTGGCCTACTACAACATCCTGAGCTTCCAGGCGAGCCAGAACCCCATGGCCCTCAAGCAGCTGAACATGTCGGACATGGTGGTGCGACCCTTCTTCGGGGATGTCAGCATCGTCCTCCTGCTCATCTCGCCCCTTCTGACCATGCGTCTCTACGCGGAAGAGCGCAAGACGGGGACCATCGAGCTGCTCTTCACGTATCCGATTTCGGATCGTTCCACGCTCCTGGCCAAGTTCGCGGCGGTACTGACAGCCTACCTCATGATCCTCGCGGGCACCCTGCCGGGGATGCTTCTTCTGGGCTATGTCGGGGACCCCAACTGGAAGGGTCTCCTCTGCGGATACCTGGGGACGGCCCTCCTGGGCGGCGCGTTCATCGCCCTCGGGCTTTTCACCTCCGCCCTGACGCAGAACCAGATCGTGGCCGCCGTCTTGTCCTTCGGCGCCCTGCTCATGTTCTGGGTCATCGGCTGGGTCAAGAACCTGGTGGATCCGGGCATGGGCCGCTTTGTGGACTATATCTCCCTCACCAGGCATTTCGAGAGCTTCACCAAGGGAGTGCTGGACTCCCGCGATGCCATTTACTACCTGTTGTTCATGGCGCTTTTTCTCTTTTTCACCCTCAGGCAAATGGAATCCCATCGCTGGCGAGGATAAGCCGGCCGAGTGAGCGGAGGTCATGTATATGTCAGCCCAAGTCAAGAGGCCCGTGAAATGGGCTTACGGCTCCAGCACCATCGTGGTCACCGTGGTCTTCATCGGCATTGTGGTCTTCGTGGCGCTCATCTCCGAGCGACATTTCTGGCGAGCTGATTTTTCCGAAGGCGGAAGCTTCAGCCTGTCGGAGCAGACCCAAAAGATTCTGGATAGCCTGGATCAGACGGTAACGGTCAAGGCCTTCTTCGCCACGGGGGCTCCCGAGCAGCCCAGGGCCAAGGATCTCCTGGACACGTTCCGCTACCACGGCGGCAAGATCGAATACGAATTCATCGATCCCGACCGCAGCCCCGATGTGGCCAAAAAATACGAGGTGAAAGCTTACGGAACCCTGGTTCTGGAGGGCTTCGGGAGGAAACAGTCCATTCAGACCGCCGATGAGCAGAGCATGGCCAACGCGCTGTTGAAGCTCAGCCGCGGACAGCAGAAGAAGATCTATTTCCTGACGGGCCATGGAGAGCGCTCCATCACCGACCCGGAGCGTGAAGGTTATTCGGCCGTGCGGGCCGCCCTGCAGAAGGAGAACCACGCCGTTGAGGATCTCAACCTCATGCAGCAGGCCCAGGTGCCGGAAGACGCGGCCGTGGTCGTCGTTGCGGGCCCCAAGAAGAAGCTCTTCGACCAGGAGATCGCCAGCCTCGAGAGCTACCTGAAGCGTGGCGGGCGGCTGGCGGTGCTGCTGGATCCCCAGCAGGATGCGGGGATGAGGGACCTGTTGAAGCGATACGGAATCGAGCTCGGGGACAATATCATCATTGACAAGCTGAGCCGGGTTTTCGGGGGGAGCTACCTCATGCCCGTCGTCACGGAGTATGGCTTTCACAAGATCAGCGAGGGCTTCTCCCTCATGACCTTTTATGCCGAAGCCCGAAGTGTCGGGGCCGTGAAGGAGCCGCCTCCGGGGGCTCGCGTGGAGATCCTGGCGTCCACATCCCCCAATGCCTGGGGAGAGGTCAACTTCGACATGCTGAGCCAGGGCCAGGCCAGCCAGGACGAAAAGGAGGATCTCCCCGGTCCCGTGCCCATCGCGGTCATCGCCGAGATCGATGTGCCGGCGGGAAAAGAGGGGGCAGGGGATCGGAAGGCCGATCCCCACAAGGATGACCAGGCCCATTCCGAGCCCGGGCCCAAGGGGCAGCTCCTGGTGGTGGGAGACTCGGATTTCATCTCCAACAACTATTTCGAGCTTTCGGGGAACGGGGACCTGTTTCTGAACATGGCCAACTTCCTGACCGAGGAAGAGAGTCTCATCACCATCGGCGCCCGGGAGCCCGGCGCCCGGCCCATGCTCATGACGCCCGGCCAGGCGAATCTCTTTCTCCTGACGGTCATGGTCCTGGTGCCGCTCTCCGTGATCCTGGCGGGGCTGGGGGTTTACGTCAAGCGGAGGTCTCAGCGATGAAGTGGGGGCGCTCGCTGATCTATCTGGCGGTGCTGGCGGCCGTGGCCGGTTACTATTATTATTTCGAGGTAGTCCGGCACGCGGAGAAGGAAAAGGCCGAGAAGGAGGCCAGAAGGATCTTCGGGCTCCAGCCCGATCAGATCACGGCCCTGGAGCTGACGGCGAAGGATAAGCCGACGGTCCGGCTCAAGCGGGAAAATGGCGAGTGGAAAATCACCGAGCCCCTGGGTTCCGATGTCGAGAAGTCCGCGGTGGATTCCCTCGTAGCCACGCTGGCTGGCCTCTCCTGGGAAGTGGAGGTGGCCCGGGAATCCCAGGATTTCAAGCCGTTCGGCCTGATTGAGCCCGTTGCCCTCAAGGTCGGCTTCACGGCCGGGGAGCAGGGTCTCGACCTTCTGGTGGGCGACAAGAACCCCGTGGGGGGCGGTTACTATGCCAGGCGCGGGGACGGGAAAGGGGTTTTCCTCGTGGAAGCCTCCAGCTGGTCCCTTCTCAACAAGGGATTGGACGAGCTGCGCCGGCGCGCCCTGTTCACCTTCGAGCCCGAGGAGGTTCTGGGCCTTGGGGTTGAATGGGCGGGCGGAGGCTCCATCCAGGTCCAGAAAGAGGATGGCGCCGCGGTCTGGCGGGCGCCGGAGCGGGCGGACCTCAAGATCAAGGAAAGCAAGGTTCGGAACGTCATCGAGCAGGTGCAGTGGCTCCGCGCCCAGACTTTCGTCGAAGACGGACTGGAGAATCTCAAAGCCCACGGGCTGATGCCGCCCCAGGTGACCCTTCGTCTCCGGCTCGGCGGCGACAGGACGGCGGAGCTCAAGCTGGCCGCCAAAACCGGGGAGGCTGACCGTCAGATCAAGGCGGTGGGCTCCGAGCTGCCGTCCGTCGTGCAGGTCGACGCCGGCATCCTCCAGGATCTGCCCAGGGACCTGTCCGGTCTCGAGGACCGCTCCATCATCGGCTCCAGGGGCAAGGATGCCAGGGAAGTCAAATGGACCTTGGGTGATGCGGCGGGCCATGTGGCCCAGCGTGAATCCAACCAGTGGGAGCTCAGGCTGGGGAGTGGCGGCGCCAAGATATTGAAGGAGCCATGGCAGGTCAGCTCCCTGCTCTGGGATCTGCAACAGGCGGAATTCCAGCGAAAGGTGGAGCCCGCCCCCCAAAAGCCCCCGAAACCCCATGGGCGTGTGGAGCTTCTCAATAACGGCGGGAGCCTGGCCGTCCTCACGTGGGAAGCGGTGCCTGCTGGAGAGCCCGTGCCCGTGGAGGGCCCCGCGGCCCGCACAGTCTGGGTGGAAGCAGGTGGGCAGACCGAGGCTTTTGAGGTTTCGGCCGAAACGGTGGGTCGTGCCGAGGAGAGTCTCGGGCGGATCCTCGCCGAACAGAAGGAGTGAGGCCGGGCTTGCCGGGAAGCCCGTCCGGTGACAGTGAACGGTAAACCGAAAGCGGCTGCGAGCCGCAATTGGGGTCGTTTGGACCGGCGGGCGGAATGTTCTCGGACCCCCGGCCAGCGATTTTGGAGTGATCAACGTCCAAGTCCAGGACGAATGCAGCACAACGGCCGGCCGGCAGCCGGCCTGAACCATCAGCGATTCCCCACCCCTCACGCCATCCAGACCGTCATCACGGTGATTCCAATCCAGGCCAGGAGCAGGGCCAGCTGGCTCCCGGGGATCGGCTCGGCCTCCAAGGGCAGGTCATCCCGGTACCCACGGGCCGCCAGCGCATAGCTCACCTCGTCCGCTCGCACCAGGGATTTCCGAAGGATGGGCACGGCGTGGAGCCTCATGCGGGCCAGCGGGTTCTTCCGCCTGCCTCCCAGGCGGCAGCGGAACGCCAGCCCGACCTCGCGGGCCTGGAGCAGGAGCAGGGGCAGGAATCGGAGGGTGAGGCTGACCATCATTCCGACGCGGCGGGCCGGGATGAAGGGAAGCCGGGCGAGGAGCCGGGTCATGGCCTTTTCCAGCTGTCGTGGAGACGTGACCATGGCGAAGAGGGAGGCGTAGGCGATGAGGAGGGCGAGGCGCCAGGAGGAAAGCGCGGCGAGCCCGAGGCTCTCCCGGGTCGCGGGGAGCCAGGCAATGGGTCGGGGGGCCGGCTCCAGGGAAAAGGACTGAACGGCGAAGACGAGGAGGAGGAAAGGAATCCAGCCCTTGACGATGCCCGGAAAGGTCCCTTTCCATCGCCCCAGAAGGGCGACGAGTCCGGCAAGGATCACACTGAAAATGCCCAGGCCGGCGGGGCTCATGTGAACGATGCCCATGCTCGAGGCGCAAAGTGCCGGTATGGTGCAGCGCGTGTCCAGCCGGTGCAGGAAGGAGCTTCCAGGGATGTACTGGAGGGTCAGATGTTGATCCATGAAGCCACCGGAAGTCCCATGAGATGATGGCAGGGGGGGCGCACGCCATGGGCCGCCAGCTCGGGAAGGACCGTTTCGGGAGGCCCGACGAGCTTCAGCTCGCCCCCCGCGAGGACGGCGATGCGGTCCACGTGCGCCACCACTTTCTCCACTTCATGCGTCGAGAGCAGGATGGTGTGTCCCTTGGAATGCAGTTGGACGATCTGGGTGAGAATTTGGCGGGTGCTGGGGTAATCCAGGTTGGCGAAAGGCTCGTCCAGAACCAGGGTTTCGGGGCTGAGGGCCAGGACTCCGGCAATGGCGAGTCGTTTGCGCTCCCCCCCGGAGAGCCACAGGCAAGACTTGTGAGCCAGCTCATGGAGCTCCGTGAGGGCCAGGGCTTGCTCAACCCTCCGTCGCACTTCATCCTGGGCCAGCCCCAGATTTTCGGGGCCGAAGGCCACGTCTTCCCACACCGTTTCCCCCAGGATCTGACTGTCGGGATCCTGAAAGACCATGCCCACCCGCGTGACCGCCTGGGAGGCGTGCTCGGACACATCCATCCCGTCCAGGAGCACTCGCCCCCGGGTGGGCTTGAGCAGGCCGTTGAGATGGCGGAGGAGTGTGGTCTTTCCGCTGCCGTTGGCTCCGCAGAAAAGGACGAGCTCCCCCGAACGGACTCGCAGTGAGACGGACTTGAGGGCCTGGGTTCCGTCGGGGTAGCTGTGGGAGAGATCTTCGATGGAGATCATGCGGCGGCCCCACGGATCTGTCTGGCCAGGATGAGGCGGGCGGGACGAGCCAGGAGAACGGCGGCGATGGCCTTGATGATGTCACCGGGAAGGAACGGCAGCATGCCCACGGTGATGGCTTTGATCCAGGTCATCTGTGTCACCGCCTTGAGCCAGGGGATGCCCACGGCGTAAATGAGGAGGGATCCGGCGAGGACCGCGCAGCTGTCCGCCACCGTGGACCGGGGGAAACGCTCGGAGATGAGCCCCGTGACGAATGCGGCCGACGCGAATCCCAGGAGGTAGCCCCCCGTTGGCCCCAGGAAGTGGGCGATGCCGCCCTTGCCGCCGGCAAAGACTGGAAATCCCATGGCACCGATGAGCATATAGAGGAGGACGCTGGTCAGGCCGTGGCGGCTTCCCAGGAGGAGTCCGGCCAGGAGCACGAAGAGATTCTGGAGGACGACGGGAACGGGTCCCATGGGGAGGTGAATGAGTGCGCCGACGGCTATGAGGGCAGCCATGAGCGAGGTGTGTGCCATTCGATGGAGCATCCAGAGCGGCATGGGATACATTCCTTGGGGTGTTTGAAGATGAACCCGTGAAGACAGCTTCGGCGTCGTCTTCTCTTGGTTATCCATTGCGTTGAACCAGGTTAACCAGGTGTTCATGGGGTGTCAAGGGGATTCCCGGGTCCCAGTGTGTCGGACGGGTGTGGCGGGGCGGGATGGGGCTGATTTTTCTTACGATCGGCTGGAGTTCTGTGCTAATAGGAGGGGGGTGTGCTCGGGTCTCCACTCCAGTCGAGGGCACGGGAAGCATTGCGGGATCATGGGCTGGGCGTTGATGGGAACAAGAAGGAGGATTCTATGAAGCGCAAAGCAACCTATCGATTGATGGTAACTCGCCGGGAAATGCTTTATGTGCATGACGAGTTCGATCATTCACTCATGCTGGTGGAGATGGAGGGGGAGCCCATCGAATACCAGATCGGGATAGCCGGCCCGTTTGTCTCGCGGCGCAGCGTCACCTTCCATGACCGCACCCGCGGCAGCGGGTCCATGAAGGGCTACGCCATCACGAACTTCGAGGACGGCTCCATCTGCAGCGTCTATGAAGGGACGCGGGATCCCGCCACCAAGACGACCAACGGAGCCTGGAGAATATACAAGGGCATGGGCAAGCTCAAAACCATCAAGGGAGGCGGAACGTTTTCCGTGAAATCGGGGGATCGTGACCGCGAATACATCCTGACCATGGACGGAGATTACGAGCTGTAGAACGGCAGAGCAAGCCTGGGCTAATTCGGCATCGGGAAACGGACATAAAAAGGCCCCCGGGATCCAGAATCCCGGGGGCCTTTCTTTACCGAAGATTTGGTGCTGTAACCGGGTGCTACTGAGTCACTACTGCCGGAAGCAGCTGGGCTGCGAAAACGCCACGCCCCGTAGCCTTGAAGAAGACTCTGTTCAAGGGAAGCTCGGTCCCATCCCTGGCGGTGACCAGCCGCTCGGCGGCGGCGGCGCCTCTAGCCACGAGAGTAGTCGTGAGCAGTTGTTCGGGCTGGAGGGGATCGGCCGTGGTGACCGAAACTTCCGCATCGATGAGCTCATTGATGGGCGTGAATGCAAGAGCCCCAAACAGAGCCGAGCCCAGGTCGAAGAGCCCTGCCTCCAGGGCATCGAGAATCTGCGACTTGAGGGTGAATCGGAGGGTGTTGGGCGTTGCACGCATGTTGATGGTGAAGGTCTCGAGAACGGTCGCGGGTGTCAGCCCATCCGTGATGGTTGCGGTCCCTTTGCAGACCCTGCTTCCGGCGCTGAAGCACGTCGCCGCTGGGAAGGCGCCGGGGGAGATGTCGAGCGTGATGGGACCGCCCAGCAGGTCCGTGCCCGTCAGGGTGATCAGGATGATGGCTCCGCCGGGTGCTGCGAGGATCTCGCTGATGACTTCCCTGGGAAGCACGAGGGTGCCCAGCAGGCTGGTCTTGTAGGTGGGGACCAGATCACAGAAAAGCTCGCCGGTGTCACGATCGGCCACGCAGCCCACTTTGTCGCTGAGGCTTTCCCCGTAGTTGAGGCTGGATACCTGAGAAAACGCTGCATGAGGCGCGGCGATGATAGCCAGTGCGAGAACCGCGAAAACAAGCGCCAAATTCTTCTTCTTCATTTTATGTCTCCTCTTCGTCTCTTTCCTCTTCAACAGCCAACCATGAAATTCGATCCATGTACCCCTCTAGCCCCGATGGTTTCGATCACCTTTCTGCATCACCCCCTTCAAGCTGCCGCAAATGGTTGGAATTTTGCCCCTTATCCTCACGTAAACCGTCTACAGTAGATTAAATAGGACTGTCAATAAAAAAGTTGGCCACAAAACAGCAGCATCCATAAGGCCTTCTCGACCTGGCTCCGCGATGCAAAACCTGCTCCACGCTGCTGCGCCATGCTGTTGGGATCGTGGAGGCTCAGGCTTGGAGGCTCGGGGCTCAGTGAGACAGGACAGGGACTGCCGCCGCCGGTCGAAATAACATGGCGGACGGAAATACCCTCGTGCTGACGTCACCCGCCGGGGACCGAGCTGTGGCGGGCTGCTGGCTCCCAAGCGCAGGCTCTGGAGCCAGCGGAGTTGGGAGGTCGGTCGCGCCCGGCAGTGCTAAGGCTTCTTGGAAACGCTCTGAGCCCTGGAGATGTTCAGGTCATAGCTGAACACGGTGCTCTTGGCTTCCCACAGCTTGAGGAAGTCCCGGGCCAGAACCAGGCTGGCCACCAGCTCGGGAGTGCCGTCGTTGCTGAGGTCCCCCACGCGGAGGCTGGTCACCATGCCGCTGATCTCACGGGTTTTCCAGTTCTCCACCAGTCCCATGTTGTCCCAGGAAAGGGAGATGATCTCCCCGCGATCGAAGTACTGCATGCTGCTGGGCATGAACCGACCCGAGGTGTCTGTGTTGCGGTTGAGCACGATCTCGGGAATGCCGTCCTTGTTGAGGTCGGTGACGATGATGGGGGAGGGGATGGCGTAGAGCTCCACCTGGTTGTAGCGGCGGTCGATGACCTTGCCTTCGAAGGTGTTGGTGGTGGCCGAAAAGAGCTTGTCGCTCTTCCACAGCTGCTCGCCCGAGGCACTCAGGATCACGAGGGCGTTCTGACGATCGATGAGGATGGTCTCGTCGCTGTTATCCCTGTTGATGTCGGCCCTGGCGAAATTGAATACATTACAGCGTGCCGGGAGACTGACGGGAGAGCCCGGGTTCAGGGAGGCTCCAATCATTTGAATCTCGAGGATGTCGGAATCGAAGGGCCCCTCGGTCAGAACTCCACGCTTTTGACCCAGCAGAACTTTTCCCCGTCCAGGGAAATCGATCCCGTTCAGAAAGTAGGGGATCCGGTTGGCGGTGGGCTGCAGTTTATTGTTGGCCAGTGTGAGGCCGAAGGAGGAGATTCCCTCCGTGAAGCCCTGGTCCTCCAGAATGCTGTTACCGGTTGGCGGGCGTGTCGTGTTGGCGCGCCGGAAGTTGGTCACGTAGATTTCGGCTATCCCGTCACGGTTCGTATCCACCACGGAAACCCACACGAAGCTGTCCATGATGTGGCCTGCATGCGTGGCCAGCAGGCGCAGTCCGTTGGCCTCCCTGCGATGGACAAAGACCTTGTTGGGCGTGATGGTCACGATCTCGATCTGCTTGTCCCCGTCCACATCACCCAAATCCATGCCGAGGATTCCCCCGGCGAAAGTCTGGCTTCTCCAGAGCCCGGGCTGCCCCAGGGATCCTTCGGGCGTGATCTCAAGGAAATTGGGGTTAAGGTAGGAAATCCGATCACTGCTGGCCATGGAGTCGGGGAGGAGGAGCTCGGGGTTCCTCGTGCTGGACCCTTCATCTCCGGCGGAGGCGAGGCCCGGGTCAGGGCCTCGCCCGAACACCTTCTGGTTGATCTCCTGGGCAAAGAGGTTGATTTTGGGGATCACTTCATCCAGGGTCTTGGTCTGGGCGAAGAGATTCACCGGCTCCCTGTCTCCGGCCACCGGGGCCATCTTGGCGTCGATGCTGACGGCCTGCCCCATGGAGGTCACGCTGCCGAAGAGGACGTAGTCGGCGTGGAGATTCTTTCCGATCCTCAGGGCGTCGTTGAGGGAAATGTCCGACTTGATGCCGGCCGTGGCCTGGTTGATGACGCTCTTGTCAAAAACCTGAACCTGCCCCTGGCGTGAAAGGCGCGAGGTCAGCATGTCGCGAATGCCGTCCTGAAGATAGGAGAGCTGGCTTGGCGTGTGCATGTTGAAGGGCAGCACGGCGACCTTCTTCACGGTGCCGCCCGTTGCCGCGGCAGCCCGGGAAGAAAGACAGGCTGTAAAAAATGTCAAGACAATGATAAACGTGACGATACACTTGGAAATCTTCATGGTGGGTGACGCTCCTTTTGGCCGATCTCGAAAACCTTCGGGCACCTCGTTGAGGCAAGAGATGACAGACGATCGCCGGGGGCGATTCGCTCGAAAACTGAGAATATCGGATTCCCTCTGGTTTGAAAATGGGAAAATCCATGGGCATGCGCAGACGGGGTGCTCAACGACCCCACCCGGCAACATCAACGAAGGTAAGGATCACGACAAGATTTTAGGGGGCTCCAATAACTTTTTTTGTTGACAGTCTCATGACTCCTGCTGTAGACGGCAGACATGAGGAAAAGGGGCAAGATATTGACCGCTTCAGGAACAGTCGAAAGGGGGTGGTGGCCACAGGTGATGCGGATCATCGGGGCAGATGGCATTTGTGGAAAGAGGTTTTGGGTTAGCTATTGAGGAGGAAAGAGATGAAAAAGTTTCTCGTGGTTTTCGTGGCCCTGCTGACAGCAGTGGCGATTGCCGCTCCGGCCATGGCAAAGGTCGAGTTTGGCTACGGCGGCCAGTTCCGCGTGCGGTACATGGCTCAAAGCAATTTCACCACGCCGATCTCCCAGGTCGACGGGGTGGGCACGGCTCTGAATGGCGTGACGGGAGCGATGGATGACGATCTGGATCGCTTCGATCACCGGCTGCGCCTCTATTTCTACTTCACCGCCAGCGAGAACCTGAAGCTCGTTACCCGCTTCGAGGTGGGTGACGTGATCTGGGGCGGTCCCGGCACATCCGGTCGTGTGGGCGCCGATGGGAAAGATGTCGAGGTCAAGAATCTCTACATCGATTTCAACATTCCCAACGGCATGATGCCCCTCAACGCCAAGGTGGGTACCCAGCAGTTCGTCTTCATGGATCAGTGGATCGTGGACGATGACTTCACTGGCGCTTATCTCAACACCACCCTCGACGCCTACAAGATCGGCCTGGGCTACATCGCCGCCCAGAATGCCGACCTGTTCGAGTCGGCGGACAACATCGACAGTTATTTCATGCATGTGGATTATGTGTGCGCACCCTGGAGCGCCTCTTTCGTGGTGTTCGCCCAGGCCGGCCACAACACCGCGGTGAGTGCCGATCCGGGTACTCTTCAGACTCCTGTTGGATCGACGGGCAGTTTCTCGACGATCCCCGGGCGCCTCCCGAACACTGGCACGGGCATATTCGCCAACGAGCTTCCCCGGAATTTCTTCCAGAGGGCTCTGCAGGATGCCAGCGGTTTGAACAACAACGGCTTCGCCCCGGCGGGTGATGCCGCTTTCGTGCAGGCGGGCCAGAACAACCTCGTCGACCTCGGCTTCCAGGTCAAGTACAAGGACGATGTGTGGAGCGCCTACATGACCTTCGTCAAGAACCTGGGCTCTGTGGATTTCAAGCGCTTCAATTCGGCGGGCGGCTTCCTGGTGGACAACCCCGGCAACAACACCGTCACGTCCGACTACACCGGCTGGATGATCGATGCCGGCGGTGCTTACTACTGCGGTCCCTGGACCTTCAACCTCAGTGGCTTCTACACCACGGGCCCCGAGGACATCAAGGAGCAGTTCTCCACGCCTCTGGAGGGAACGCGCACCAAGATGGATATTACCTGGTTCACGTATCCCCTGGCAACCTCCAAGGCTTTCTCTGAAATCGTGGGTGGCGGTATTTTCGACAACAACGCCCCGGCTCACGAGGATCTGCAGTGGAGGGGCTACGGGTTCCCCACCAACCTGTGGACCATCAATGTCGGCGCAGCCTGGCAGGTGCTTCCCGGCACGAAGCTGAGCTTCGGCTACTGGTACTTCTCGACGTCCGAGGACGTGGTCTCCGGCTTCAAGAGCAGCGGCCCCGCGGCCCTGGGCGATGTGACCGAATCGCAGCGCGTGAGAGCTTACTTCGATCCCAACTTTCTCGGTGTGCCTCTGACCGCCGGGGACCTGGAGTTCGACACGAGCATCGGCCACGAGTTCAACTTCTTCATCAGCCAGAAGATCGTTGACGGCCTCATGCTGGATCTCGTAGCGGCCTACCTCATCGCCGACGATGCCTACAGCCTCCAGGATGACGACGACGACGCTCTCGAGCTCGGCGCTCAGCTGAAGTGGTCGTTCTAATGTTTGAATAGTGATGATCGACGGCTTCGGTCGTGATCACAGCTGAAGTCCGGCCCGGGGGAGCAATCCTCCGGGCCATTTCTTTTTGGCATCGCTCACTCCACCCCCTGTCCATAATCCAATGCTTTGTTATAGTCTGAAGGCGATTCTTCTCCCTCGGCCAGAGGCGCGCTCGGCAATGAGGTTGAATTGAGGCCTCCTCTCCGCCCTAACGGTGGAGAGGGGGATGTGGCGCGATCCTGAATCAAAAGCACCGGGGGGGGCCGTGATGGAACCGCATTGGGCGCGGGCGCCGCGGATTCTTCATCGTTCTCATGTCGGTTTTCAGCAGCGGAGTGGATACGTTGTATGTGAGATGCATTCGACAGGCGGATGGAGTGCGTTACGTCCTGAGAGAGTCCATTCAGGTGGATGGCTCCTGGACCTCGAGAGACCTGCTGGATCTGGGGTCGGATCCGGGGGATGTCATCGAGTATCCGGGCGGAAGGGGGTATTATTTCAAGTCCGAGGTGGAAGATGCCCTGGAGAACGGCGGGGTGGTCTACACGGCCGAGGAGCTTGAAAGGGCCTTCCTGCCCTTCTTGCGCGGCGACATCCGACGGATCGTGGAGATGTTCGCTCACCGTCAGCCGTCGGCCAGGGGGAGCCAGGGCCGGAGAGTGACGGATGATGAGCTGGCCGAGCTTCACCTGGGTCTGCACGGGTTCGATAAGCGCCGGCTGCATTTTCTCAAGTTCGGCCGCATCGACTGCGGCGACCTGGACGCCCGGCCATGGAAGTTTCTGAGGGTGCTTCTCAAGCGCAGTCGGGACGAGGTGGAGCATATCATCGAGGGCATGGAATCCCAGCTGCGTCCCCACGAGCTTCGCAATTACCTCTACACCGCTTTTCACCTGGAGAGCTACTTCCGGGGGCACCTCCTCAAGGACCACCCCATTGCCCTGGACCCGGAGAAGCTCGATGCGTGCTTCCTGGAGGAAGTCTGCCGCCTCAACAGCGACAGGGAATTCTTCGCGGGGGTTGGGAATCGGGACTCGGGGACGCTTCATCCGTTTCTGAGAAAGTATGTGACCCTCTTCTTCGACCATGACTTTGTTGCCCAGCGAATCGACCCATCTTTTTATCGTGAGTTCATGAATCGGCGAAGAGCCCATGGGAGGGTGCTGGCCGTTCGGGCGGCGATGCCGCTGGAGAATGCCCTGCTGCTTCTGAGGATCGCCGAGGAGGAATTCAGGTGCATGACCCGGACGCAGCTGACCCGGCGCTATCGGAAGATCGCCAAACGGGTGCACCCCGACGGGGGAGGGGAGCACGAGGAGTTCATCCAGATCACGGAGGCTTATGAGGTGCTTCGATGCCGGCTGCCTTGAGCGGGATGAGATCCGGAATGGTGATGGGGGGAGCGGCCCGGGGATGGAGCACCCGGACCGCGGGGACATCAGCAGGTGAAATCGCGCAGCTCGTTGGCCAGAACATCCTGGACCAGGGTGTAAGGGTCTTTTTCCCGTGACTTGATTTGATGGACGAGGGTGTCGAGGGACACGCCCCTGGACTCGAGGCGACGGAGGAGGGTGCGGAGAGCCTCGTCCTTGAGGGCTTCGATGAGCTGGCTCCGGGCGCGCTTCTCAAGGACATCGTCCATCTGACCCCGGTCGTTGGCCGACAGGTACTCGCGGTGCTTGCGAATCGCCTGATAAAGCTCCTCGATTCCCCGGCCCTTGATGGCTTCGGTCTCGATGATGAGGGGCTCCCAGCCGTCGCTGTCGCGCCGCCGCAGTCCAAGCTCGACGAGGTTCATGAGCTCGCGCACGGTCTTGCGGGACCCCTCCCGGTCGGCCTTGTTCACCACGAAGATACAGCCGATCTCCATGATCCCGGCCTTGATGGCCTGGACGTCGTCGCCCATGCCCGGGATCGTCACCAGGACCGTGGTGTGGGCGCTGTTGGCCACTTCCACCTCGTCCTGACCCACGCCCACCGTCTCAACCAGAATGATGTCCTTACCCATGGCGTCCAGGACGTTGATCATGTCGTTGGTCGATCGGGTGAGGCCGCCGAAGTGGCCGCGGGTCGCCAGACTGCGGATGAAGACGCCGTCATCCAGAAAATGCCGCTGCATGCGGATGCGGTCTCCAAGGATGGCACCGCCGCTGAAGGGGCTCGTGGGGTCCACGGCGAGGATGCCCACGGTCATCCCATCCTTGCGGCAGCACAGGGCCAGCTGATCCACCAGGGAGCTTTTGCCCACGCCGGGCGAGCCGGTGAAGCCCACCACGTGTGCCTTGCCCGTGTGGGGATAAAGCTCCCGCAGGATCTCGTGGGTAGTCGGCATCTGGTCGTCGATGTCGCGCAGCAGGCGCGCGGTGGCGCGCACGTCCCCCTTGAGGATCTGTTCCACAACACTCATGACTTCCCCTTCTATGCGGCCATTCCAGTCCGGGGAGTGATATGGCTTTTAACCCAGTCGATGATATCCTGGAGCTTGGCCCCGGGCTCGAAGATCTCCTTGATGCCCACTGACTTGAGGGTGGGAATGTCCTCCAGGGGGAAAATACCCCCGCCAATGACCTGGATATCCTCGGCGTGCTGCTCCTTGAGGAGCTCCATGACGCGAGGGAAGGAGTATGTGTGCGCCCCGGAGAGAATGCTGAGTCCGATGAGATCCACATCCTCCTGAACGGCGGTGCTCACGATCTGCTCCGGAGTCTGGTGGCATCCCGTGTAGACCACCTCGAATCCCGCGTCCCGAAAGGCCCGTGCGATGACTCGGGCGCCGCGGTCATGTCCATCCAGGCCAGGCTTGGCCACCAATATGCGAAGCTTCCGATCTTGGCTCATGGAAACGTACCTCCTTCTTTGATTATCCTGCCGTCAGGCTAGAACGTGCCGGGATCCGTGTAAGTGCCGAAAACTTCGCGGTAGAGGTCGCAGCATTCCTGCTCGGTGGCACCGGCCCGCACGGCGTCGATGAGGGCGGGCATGACGTTGTTCTCCCAGCAGGGAGGTCCTTCACAGCGTCGCCGCAGCTCGTCCATGGCTTTCTGGAAGCTGGCCTTGTCGCGGTTGGCCTTATAAGCGGCGGTGCGCTCGACCTGACGCTTCTCCGTCTCGTCGTCGATCTTCAGGATGAATTCCAGCTCGGGCCGGTCCGACGGGTACTTGTTGACGCCGATGATGACCTTCTCCCCCTTCTCGACCTGCTGCTGGTAATGGTAGGCCGCGTCGGCGATCTCCATCTGGGGATAGTCGCGCTCAATGGCGGCCACCATGCCGCCCATCTCATCCAGCTTCTTGATGTAGGCGTTGGCTTCCTCTTCCATGCGGTCCGTCAGGGCCTCCACGAAATAAGAGCCGGCCAGGGGGTCGATGACGTTGCAGACGCCCGTTTCCTCGGCCAGCACCTGCTGGGTGCGCAGGGCGATGAGGACGGCCTCCTCGCTGGGAATCATGTAGACTTCATCCAGGGAGTTGGTGTGCAGGGACTGGGTGCCCCCCAGGATGGCGGCCAGGCCCTCCGTGGTGGTCCGGATGACGTTGTTGTAAGGCTCCTGGGCGGTGAGGGAGCATCCGGCAGTCTGGGTATGGAACCGCAGGAGCATGGATCGCGGATTCTTGGCCTTGAACCGATCTTTCATGAGGCGGGCCCAAATGCGGCGCGAGGCGCGCATCTTGGCGATTTCCTCGAAGAAGTCGATGTGGGAGTTCCAGAAGAAGGAGAGCCGGCCGGCGAAGTCGTCCACGGCAAGTCCGCGCTTCATGGACTCCTCCACGTAGGTGATGCCGTCGTAAATGGTGAAAGCCAGCTCCTGGACAGCCGTGGCCCCGGCCTCGCGGATGTGGTAGCCGCTGATGCTGACGGTGTTCCAGCGGGGAACTTCACGGGTGCCGAACTCGATGGTGTCCACCACCAGGCGCAGGCTGGGATCGGGGGGGAGCATCAGCGTCTTCTGGGCGATGAACTCCTTGAGGCAGTCGTTCTGAATGGTTCCACCGAGCTTCTTCCTCTGGAAGCCTTCGTTCTCCGCGTTGGCGATGTACATGGCCCAGATGATGGACGCCGGCGGGTTGATGGTCATGGAGGTGGTGACCTGCTCCAGGTTGATGTTGGCAAACAGCCGCTGGATGTCGTCCAGGGTGTCGATGGCCACGCCGCATTTGCCGCACTCGCCGCGTGCCAGGGGCGAGTCGGTGTCGTAGCCCATGAGGGTCGGGAAGTCGAAGGCCGTGGAAAGACCGGTCTCGCCATGCTCAATGAGATAATGGAAGCGCTTGTTGGTGTCCTCGGCGCTGCCCAGGCCGGCGAACATGCGCATGGTCCAGAGGCGCGCCCGGTACATGGTGCTCTGAACGCCGCGGGTGAAGGGATAGAATCCCGGCATGCCGATGTCCTCGGAATAGTCCTTGTCCCGGATGTCGGCGGGGGTGTAAAGAGGCTTGATCTCCATATCCGAGACCGTCGAGAAGCGCCCCAGCCGCTCGGGGACTTTCTGCACGGCTTTCTGGTATTCCGACAGCCAGTCCTTGTATTCTTTTTCGATTCTCTCCACAGCGGATTCAGACAGCATCTTTTGTCCCATGGCTCTCCACTCCTCAGCTTTCCACTCGTTGATGCACCGTTGACCGTTTCTCCTCAGCAGCAGCATTGAAGCTCAGCATTCATCCACCGAAGCAGCATTAGAACGACAGGTCTGGTCCGGGAATCGGTCTCCGGTCTGGAGGCCGGCAACCCTGGCCGGGTGGTCGCTGACCTCCCGAAACGAGCCGCGGCGAAGGCCTTCATATGCAAACCGATCCTTATTAGAAGTCTTAATTCAGCAAGTTCTGCCATGTCAAACAATATTTTCTTGACCCAATCGCAGCTTGTGCGGTAGTAGATATCTGCCCGGCAATGAGCGGAAAACGGCTCCTGAGGAGATTCCAAGTGATTTCATTCGTTAAGATCTCCTGCCCTCTGTTGCCGCTCACCGATCAATCCCGGCCACGGATCATTCATACTTCGATTCTTCATAACGGTTACGTTCGGGTTTTTGTAGCGACCCGCCGTGTGTCTGGAAGCGAGCCTTCCAGCGAACGGATATCTGCATGCCCGGGGAGGGCCGATCGGTTCGTACCCGAGGATGGAAAGGGGGTGGAGGCGTAAACATCGAATGAGACTGTGGGCTTGCGATCACTGACGATCTTGAGCGAGGGTGTGGGATTCCGACAATAAGGAGCACAACATGGCAGGGCAACTTCGGCCCCGATGGGGGCAACCTCTGACCGGCATCGTTTCACTCGTAACCTTTACCGTCGTAGCCTGGATTCTTTGGTATCTTTTCAGCGATCCTCGGGGACCCGTGGGCGGTTTCCCCTATCCCTTCGTCATGTACCTGGCCATGATGATCCTCGTGGGATTGTGGCAGCACATGTTCCTGGGGGACTGGCCTTTTCAGAACATGTCCCAGCCCGCCCGAGGCATCGTGCAGACCATCGTCAACCTGATCCTGGTGTGGTTTGTGATCCATGTGGTCTTCTACCGGGTGCTGGGCCTGGGATTCAACTTCCTCAGCCAGTCCAATCTCGAAATGCTGGCGCAGGCCGGAAAGACGGTCATGCCGGAAGGGGTTGCCAAGACCCTGACCTACGAAGCGCTGGTGAACCCGACGGCCCGCTTCGCGGAGCGCGCGGTCGTTACCTACGTACTCATCGGTTTCTATTCCTATCCGTTCATCACGATCCTTTTCGGCAAATGGCCCATCCGTCCCAGTGATCTGCCGCAGCCCCAGGCCGGCCTGGCGGAGATCGGCTGGACCAGCACCTTGACTCTCTTCTTCTACACCGTTCTCATCGTTCCCTTCTGGGGTCTGCTTTACGGCGCGGTTTTCGGCAAATCCTTCGGCCTGGCCATGCCCTGGTGGGAGGGGATCGCGGGCATCAAGCACGTCCACTGGGTTTTCGGATGGTGGGAGTGGATGATCATCGTCCTGTTCATGACGCCCAACGTCTGGCGCATGAAGCCTTGGACCCTCATCAAGCTCCCGCAGCCCGCCAAGGGGCTGGTGTCCTTCTTCCTGAATGTCATCGCGGGCTATATCCTGGCGCTCATCTGTGTCAAGATCGCTCCGTCCTGGATCAACATGGACGAGGTCATCAAGGCTCTTCCCGCGGGTGATGCCGGAAATCCCACGCGGTTCCTCTGGTACCACGCGGCCGAGATCGCCGGCTTCACGCTCATCCCGTTCCTGGCCTGGCATCATTACTTCGACGACATGGTGCCCATGTCCGACGTGGACTCCTGGGGGTCCTTCTGGTTCCGCACCGCTGGCGTGCTGGTTCTCTGTGTCATCAACTACTACATCTTCTACCATGTGAACTGGGGATACTGGGGTCTGGGCAACGATCACATGGCCCATGGGCTCGGCGACAGGTATGTCCATGGTGAGTCTCTGATCTGGAACTTCTGGTGGATCATCCCGCTGCTGTGGAATGAGTGGTTCTTCCACAAATGGCCTTTCTACACCCATGATCATCACTGAGGCTCGGGATTCTGACGTGAATTGAAATGGGCAGGCGGTGGTGGCGGGATCCGCAAGGGACGGGAGGGGGCCTTGCGGAGCCCCTGCCTCACCCCCTGCCCGTTCCATGCCGTGGGGATGACCGGCCGGAGGTGGGGATGCCATGAAAGACCGCCCCTGGAGACGGGCGAAGGCTCCATGCGGGGGGAGGCGGCTCCTGGCGGCGGAGGCTCCGGAGCATTCTCGCCAGCGGGGCCCCGCGGAGGTGCGTCAGACAGGCTCCGACATCATCACTTCAAATGAAGGAGAAGTTAGATGGCAAGGGAAGAATACTTCAAGTGGGCAGAGGCTCTTCTGGATCCTGCCAAGACCTTTGAAAAGCCGGAAGCTCTGGCGGACATCAAGATCGTCGAGCTGTGCACGCTCATTCTGGGGCCCTCGCTGCCCAGCTACCTTTCGGAGCTCGGCGCCACGGTCTTCAAGGTGGAGCTGCCGGGGGCCGGTGACACCATGCGGTCCCTGACGCCTTTCGCCAGGTTTTTCCGGGGGTGCGCCCTGGGCTGGCTCAAGGAGGCCAGAAACAAGTATCATCTGGCCATCGACGTCCGGGTGCCCGAAGGCAAGGAGGTTTTCCGGGATCTGGTGAAGCGGTCCGATGTCGTCGTCGAGAACCTTCGGGCCGGCACCATGGACAAGTGGGGCATCGGTTATCGCCAGCTGAGGGAAGTGAACCCGGGGATCATCTACATTGCCCTGAACGGCTTCGGCCAGTGGGGCCCCTACCTGGAGAGGCCGTCCTACGATGCCATCGCCCAGTCCGAATCGGGCATGGCCTGGATCACGGGCTTTCCCGACAAGCTGCCGCTGAAATCCGGAATCTGGCTGGCCGACTACTTCGGGGGGCTCATGGGTGCCGCCGGCGTCCTGGGTGCCCTGGCTTACCGAGACAAGACCGGCAAGGGACAGTTCATCGAATACTCCCAGGCCGAGAATCTCATCCGGGTCATGGACTGGACCTGGCTCTACCAGCATTTCACCGGCAAGCAGCGTGAGCGCTACGGGAACCGGGACGTGTCCATCTGTCCTTCGGACATCTTCCGCTGCCAGGACGAGATGGTGGGCATCGGCGCGGCCAGCGATGCGCAGTACGCTGGACTCTGCAAGGCCATGGGCAAGCCCGAGCTGGCCACGGATCCCCGCTTCTCCACGCACCTGAGCCGGCTGCAGGAAGACAACGCCGTCGCCCTGCTGGATGCCATCCGTCAGTGGGCGGCCGGGAAGACTTACGCGGAAATCGATCAGCTGGCCGGCCAGTACGGTTTCGGCGCCCACAAGGTGTGCAACGGCAAGGACCATTTCCACGACGAGCACCTCATCAAGCGGAATTTTACCTACACGGTTCATGATCCCATCTATGGCGAGGTCCTGGAGGAAGGGATCGTGCCCAAGATGTCCGAGACGCCGGGACGCATCAAATGGGTGGGCAAGCCGGTTGGGTTCGACAATGAATACGTGCTCAAGCGCTTCCTCGGAATGAAAACGGATCGGATCAAGGGTCTCAAGGAGCGCAACATCATCGGCAAGTGGGTGGACAAGCCCCCCGGAAGGCGGCCCCCCGAAGGCTGGGACGGAAAGAGGGGATTGATCCTCACTTGAGGCTCCCGTGGCTTCAGGACGGGAGTGACGGGATCCTTGGGGAGCGGGCACCCGTCACGCCCCGATGGGGTTACCCATGGAAGAGCGTCCATGCGCTCGAATTCCGAGATGAAGAATCGCGATATCCAGGGAGGACATTTCATGTCGCATCACGATAAGGAAAAGAGTTGGGGGGATTGGATCAAGGAGCTGGACGATCCGGCCAACAACCGACACAAGCCCGAGGCTTTGGATCACATCACGGTGCTGGACTGCAGCCTGGCCAACATGGCCGGCTCCTTTGCGACCTCCATCCTGGGGGAGCTGGGTGCGGAGGTCATCCGGGTGGAGCCCCCCGAGGGGGACCCCGCCAGGACCTACACGCCGTGGGGCTACATGCACATGGAGACCGGGCTGGGCTATCTGAACGAGGGGCGGAACAAGTTCCATGTGACGGCCAATCTCGACAAGCCCGAGGGCAGGGAGATCCTGCGCAAGCTGGCCAAGCGCTCCGACGTCGTCGTGGAGACTTTCCTGCCGGGAGTCATGGACGAGTGGGGAATCGGCTACAGGCAGCTCAGTGCGGAGAACCCCGGTCTCATCTACTGCGCCCTCTACACCTACGGGCAGTTCGGCCCCAGGGCCGGCTGCGGCAAGGCCGATGTGGACATCGTCAACCAGGTCTATTCGGGAGTTTCCTCGGTGACGGGTGAGCCCCCGGAAGATCCCGACAATCCCCGGCCTTCGGAAGTGCCCACGAAGCAGGGCAACTGGATGGGCTGGTACGCCGGAGGAGCCTGGGCCGCCGTGGCCATCATGTCCGCCCTGCATTACCGGACCAAGAGCCTCAAGGGACAGTTCATCGATGTGTCCTCGGCCGAGGCCTTCGGGCGCTGCATCAATTACGGTCTCACCTACTATCAGGACCGGCAGGAAACCATCCCCAGGGTCGGCAACTACGACGTGGGTGTTTTCCCCTACACCTACTTCAAGTGCAAGGACGGCTACGCCTTCCTTTCGGGCTTCTCCGACGTCAACTGGAAGGCCCTCTGCACCATCCTGAACCGTCCGGACCTGCGGGAGCAGTTCCCGACGATCTTCGACCGCCTCGACATCTCCAACATGAAGGTGATGTACAAGGAGATCGAGAAGTGGACGCTGGATCACACCTATGACGAGATCTACGACGCCGTCATGGATTACAACAAGAACATCGGCGAGGGCATCGTGGTTCCCGGGCGCATCTCGGCCCCCATGGAGACCTTCAAGGCCGAGAACTGGTGGGTGAGGCAGTCCTTCGAAGCCATCAACGACCCGCATTACAAGGAAATGGTCGTGGCCAACCAGGCCTGGAAGATGACCGAGTCACCCCCGCGCATCAAGTGGATCTGCCGGCCGGTGGGAAGCGACAACGATCACGTCTACAATGTCAAGCTCGGCCTCGGCCCGGCGCAGCTGGAAGAGATGAAGGCCCAGGGTATCATCTAGACGCTGTGTGAGACCATAATGCCCGCCGACGGTCCCCCTTGGAGGGGGTCGTCGGGAGCTCCGAAAGAAGATCGCCCGCCCGGTGGCCGCGATGGATTCCAGCTCATCCCGCCGCCGGACGGGTTTTTTTTGGCCTCCCCTTCCCGTGTGGACGGTGAGCCCTGGATTCGGAAAGGCTGACCCTCGGGGGCATGAGCCCCATCCGCCATCACGGCGGGACGGAAGGGCCGACCGGGGAGGGATCGATCAGATGTACTGATCGCCAAGCTCCACGATGATCTTTTCAATGTCTCCCTCCGTCCCGGCGGCAAGCTCGCACCGGGCATGCTCGAGGCGGCCGCGCACGCGCGGATCGTTCAGATCGTTCAGGGACTGGAGGGCGCCTCCGCGACGCCCGAGCCTGTAGAGGAGCCTGTCGTCCCGGGGCATCGAGAAATAGCGGTCGATCACCGAAAGCATGCGTGCCTTGTCCCGCGGGAACGTGCCCTCGATCTCAGGCAGCAGGTTCATGATGTGATCGGAGACGAGGGTGCTCCGGGAGGGGTGGAGGGATTCCACCAGCAGGCGGATCTCCAGCACCGTCTCGTCGTCGGTGAGGGGGATGAACCGTCCGGCCTCGAGGTCGGCGTGCAGGGGAGCGCGGGGCGGAATGCGGAGGCTCCTCAGCCGGATGAAGTGGGGATCCACTTCGTTCAGGACCCTGGCTGTCTCGAGGGCGTGCTCTCTCCACCAGGCTTTTCCGCCGAGTCCCGGCATGACATATTCCGAAAGGGTCATCCCGGCTTCGATGACCCGCCTTCCGGCCTCGATGTGCTGGGCGGCGGTCACCCCCTTCTTGACGAATCTCAGGACCGTGTCGGAGCCGCTCTCGAGCCCGATGTGGATGCGGTCAAGCCCCGCTTCCCGGATGGCCGTGAGCTCATGGAGGGACTTGCGGGAGAGGGTGCTGCTCCGAGCGTAGGAGGTGATCCGCTGGATACCGGGAATACGCTCTCTCAGGTGATGGAGGGCCTTTACCAGGAGATCCGTCTCCAGGATCAGGCTGTTGGCGTCCTGGATGAAGACGGTGCCTCGGCCCGCCATGGCCCAGAGGATGACCTGACGGCTCTGATCGACCAGGGACGGGTCCGTCAGGGCGGCACCCGCCACTTCCCGGGTCAGCCGACCGCCATGGCCCATGGAATGGGAGCGTGCGGCCAGGTCCTCCAGGATTCGAGCGACGGCGTCGATGTCGCCCTTGATCTCGTCGAGGGAGCGGCGGCTGAAGGGCTGGCCTTTGTAGACCGGGCAGAAGGTGCAATGATTCCAGGGACAGTTGCGGGTGAACCGGAGCAACAGGCTCCCCGCTTCGCTGGGGGGCCGAATGGGCCCTTGCTCGAATCTCATGGGGCGACTCTTTCCGTTCATGGCTCAAAGGGCTTCGGGGTCCAGACAGGGATTGTAATACCCCAGGCGCAGGTCGGGAAACTCGTTTCTCAGCCGCTCCATCCAGGGACGGATGCCGATGCCTCCGGCGGTCCGGGCGACGCCAAGCTCCTCCATGTACCAGTCCGGGTCGATGTTCAGGTTGCGAAGCTGGATGAGATCGATGCGGGTCTCCTGGATGAAACGGCGCAGGGCCTTCCACTCGTCCTCGGCGTCCGTGAAGCCGGGCAGCACGAAATAGTTGATGGATGCGAAACCGCCGTGGGACTTCACGGCGCGCAGGGAGCCGGCAAGGTCCTCGAAGGCGTAGCCTCGCGGTCGGAAATAGGCCTCGTAACAGGGAATGCGGCAGCTGTTGATGCTCACCCGGATGCTGTCGAGACCCGCGCGGCACAATCCATCGACGGCGGCGGGCAGGCTGCCGTTGCTGTTGAGATTGATGGTGCCACGTCCCGTCGACTGCCTCATGAGCCTTATGGACTCGGCCAGGGTCCCGGCCTGAAGCAAAGGCTCTCCCTCGCAGCCCTGCCCAAAGCTCACCACGGCCCCGGGGGCCTTCTTGAGATGGGGTACGGCCACGCCGCAAATCTCCTCGACGGTGGGAACGAATCGGATGCGCTCCTGGGTGGCGCAAAGATCTTGGCGATCCTGCCGGCTGATGCACCCCAGGCACTGGGCATTGCAGATCGGAGAGGTGGGCAGTGGGGCCTCCCACCGGTTCATGAACAGGTTGCGGGCGGCGGGACAGCCGTAGCCCAGGGCGCAATGGCCCAGGTGCTGGACGAGGCGGTTGCCGGGCTCCCGTTTCATTCGCTGGCTGGCGTTCTTCCTGATACGGACGGGGTCGAAGTGTCGATGATCCTGGCGCTCGTCGGGGTCCACCCGGACTCCCGCCGCCACGAAGCCTCCCTCATGCCAGCCGACTGCCGTGTAGGCGAAAAGAGGGAGGAGGGGGGCGTGGGGAAGATTCTTCCAGGCGGCCGAGTAGATCTGGGTGTGTGCCGGCGCCATGAAGGCCGCCACGGCCTGTACGCGACCGCCTGGATTGCAGGGGTCTTGCGGGAGAGCCTGAAAACGCTTGTGCCGCGGGCTGTATCCGACGGGGAGTCGACCGGGAAGCAGAAAAAGCTCGCTTCCCTCGGGGAGGGGAATCCAGTCTCCCTCCTGGAGGCGCCGCCACCGGCCACCGCTCCGCCCCGCCATTTCGAGCTGGGGGAAATCGAGAATCCTGCCTTCGGTGTCGGCGTAAAGCAGCTTGGGCCTACCCGGCATCATTCGTGACCAGAATGTCCTGGAAGCCCTGGAGCTGGAAATGGGTGCGATGGCTCAGGATGGTGAGAAGCTCGTGAAGAAACTCGAAGGCGAACCGGCTCATCCGGTGGTGGTGAATCATGATGCCGACGGGCTCCTTTCGGCCCATGATCGACGTCATCTCCTCCAGCAGGTCCAGGTAATCCTTTTCGGGATCCCTTTCCTTGCGGGTGTGCAGGTCGACCTGGACGCGGAGATTGGTCAGTCCGGAGGGGGGACGTGCTCCCCGGGGCAGGGGGCCCGCCAGGGAGATCCCTTCGAAATGGAGCTGCTGAAGGATTTTGACGGTCAAGGGCGAAAGGCGGTTCCAGGGGGGAGTGAAGACCGGGATGAACCGGGCCTGGAAGATTTCCTCCATCTTCTGGCGCCCCTGCCAGATATCGCGCCATTGCTTTTCGAAGGGGCGCTGCTCTCCAAATTCGGATTTCTTACCGGTCCGCTGCCAGTTGACGTGTCTCCACCCATGCTGATGCCATCCCCAGAGGGGCTCATCCACCGGGGCGGATCGAAAAAGCTGCTCCTTGCGGACCTGGCTGAGCCATGCCGGGACCACCGCCATGGCCAGGGGGGTCTGATGATCCCTGAACAGGTGGCAGAGAGCCTCGAAGGCGCGGCCCCCCGCCCCGATGTCGTCGGCTCGGAAAAAGATGGACGATACATGGCTGCACATCCATCGCTCGGCTGTCTCGTGGAGTCGCTTCTTCCAGTCGTTCAGCGGGGCTAGCCAGAGCGCTGAGCAGTGCCTCGGACGAAACTGGGTGGGGAAATCGATACTCAGCATAATAGCGGTGGAACTCTTCTGCAAATTATGGCACTCCTCTTCGCGGATGAGCTGGACAGGCGGAGTGGGATGAGCGCAATGGCGGTCTAAGGAGGAGGGCGAGTCCGAGCTGGGCCCCTGCTTCCGAACGGAGGCCAGATTATCCAACGGCCGGCGTTTCGTCAAGGGCATCAGCCGTCCCCGTCCAAATATACTTTCGGGATCGGGGGTGCCGTGATACCGCGCGCCCCGGCGCCGGCCCGGGGCATCTCCTTTCCATTCCCGGCCGCGCCCATGTCCATCGCGGAGCCGAGGGGAGGCCGCGCCCAACAGGATGAGCGTTATGGATCACATGGAGGAGAACGGGCCACTCGTTGCTCCGAGCAGGGCGGTGGAAAGGCAGATCCGTCGATATGTCAATGCTCCGGTCCATCGTTTCGTGGCTGTGGCTCCACCCGAGCTGGCGCCGATCTGCCTCGGCGAGCTGTTGAGCCTGGGCCTGGAGTCCGCCGAGGCGAGCCCGGCGGGGGCTGAATTCTCGGGAAAGCTCAGGACAGCTTATACCGCCAGCCTCTGGCTCAGGACCGCAAGCCGCGTGCTGTGCCGCATGGCCCGATTTCGGGCCGGAGCGGTTGAGGAGCTGTTCAGCCGCTGCCTGGCCCTTCATTGGGAGCTGTGGCTTCCCGGGACGATTCCCCTGAGTGTCGAGAGTCATGTGATCCATTCCCGGATCGAGCATGAGGGGGCGGCGACCAGAACGGTACATCGGGCCATACAGCGCCGGTTCGAATCCAGGGGAATCGTGGCGCCGCCTTGGGCGATCCGCGGCGAACCGGAGCTGCCGTCGTCGGACCCTCTGGCCCGGCAGCGGGTCCTCGTGCATGTGGAGGACAACCTGTGCACGATCAGCCTGGACATGACGGGAGGGCATCTTCACCAAAGGGGGTATCGCCTGAAGCATGCCGGGGCTCCCCTTCGGGAAACCCTGGCGGCCGCCATCCTCATGCGGTCCGGATGGGACGGGGAGACCCCCCTGGTGGACGGAATGTGCGGGGCGGGAACCTTTGCCATCGAAGCGGGCCTGATGGCTTGCGGGATGCCCCCCGGGGGGCGCCGCCCATTCCTCTTCGAGAGCTGGCCATCCTTCGAGGACAAGACCTGGGCCTATCTGCGGAGGAAGGCCGAGGAGCAGGCGGCAGCCCGTCCCGGGGCTCCCATCCTCGGCGTCGACCTGGACCCGGCCTCCCTGGAGATCTCCCGCGAGAATGCCCGTCGAGCCGGACTGGAAAACGCCATTCAGTGGGTGCCGGCGGACTTCTTCCAGCTCGATCCCGGGAAGCTGGGGCTGCCGCCGGGAACGGTGGTGCTGAATCCCCCCTACGGCAGGCGTCTCAGGGAGAATCCCGCCAGGACCTATGAACGGGTGGGGGCGCATCTTCGGGAGGCATTCGGCGGTTGGCGGGCCGTTGTCCTGGCACCCGACCGGGAATCGGCCATGAAGCTTCGAATGCGCCAGGCCAGGGCATGGAAGGTCTCCCACGGAGGAGCCCCCGTCGTCGTCATGATGGGCCGTATGGAATGAAGACATTGCGAGGACCAAAGTGAGCGCCAGGGAGACCCGCCGGGAAAAGCTCCTGAAATCGTACAGAAATCTGAATCCCCCTGAACGGACGCTGCTGCACCTGCTGGCGGTGATCTTCGAGCCGGTCAATCATGCGACGATTCTGAGGTGTCTCCAGAGGTCCGGCATCGAGCCCCCGGGAGAGAGGACCACTTCGCTTCGGGTGCTGGTGCCGCGCCTGCAAACCCTCTTCGATCTGAAGCTCATCGACGCCGAAAACCAGGTCAACCGCGCCATCATCGAAATCGTCTGCAGGGATGCCGTGAAGTCGCGGGAGGACGACGACGAGGGCCTCCTCCTGGACGGGATGGAAGACGCATCTGCCTGGGGGCTGGAAGCGTCGTCCAAGGATCGTTGCCTGCACTGTGAGAAACGGCTGGCCGGTCCCTGGCTGAAGACGATGCGTGGGGCGCTGTGCCTGGGCTGTTTCGGAAACGTGGCCCAATCGGCCCTCTCCAGGGAGGACCTCTCCGGATGGCCCCTGGCTCGGTGGAAGCGGGCCCTCGCCGGCAAGGATGGCCTGCGGTCGCGGCTGGCGGCGCTCTGGCAATTCAAGATGCTGTTGCCGACGGTCTCGGCCATGAATGCTTCCCAATGGGAGGGGATGGCATCCCTGCTGCTATCGAATTTCAGTCTGAATTCAGATCACCCCGCGGATCAGACGGTGAGGGAAGCCGCCGCGGGGGCCGTGCTCCTGCTGGGAGAGGGAGTCATTCGACATCTCCAGGCCATTGGCTCAAAGGACGCGCGCGCTCTTTTGGGCGCGGTGCAGGTGGCCATTTGGCTGAATCCCGAGCGTCACGAGGGTCTCCGGAAGCTGCTTGAGCGGGCCATGAAGCATTCCAATCCCGAGGTCCGCCGATTCCTGGCTCAGTGCGTCAAGGACCGTACCGAGCCGTGGGCCATGGAGATCAAGGTGAAGCTCCTCAAGGACCGGGAGCCGTCGGTTCGCAGGGTGGCCAGCGATGGAGTGTGGCTGCGCATGGCTCCGACCTGGGGTGAGCAGCCGTCTCCAGTCCAATCCATCGCTCTCAGGACGACCTTTGCGAGGCTCGCCAAGACCGTTCGTGACGAGCTTCCCCTGAGCGGGGTCCATTTCAGCTCCCGGTCGATATATTGTCGACGTGCTTTGAGGGATCTGAGGATCGGGGTCTATCTGGGGGACCAGGCCACCATCCAGTCGGCGGGTGGTCTGCTGAGGGTGCACTGCACCGAGCAGATCGCCGGAACAGACCCCGTGACGGCCATTTGCTGCAACCCTTTTGATCCTGAATGGTTCGTGAGTCAGCCCCACTTTCTCCAGATCCATGTGGTCCGGGTGGCATTCGCCCAGTCGCTGAATCTTCTGGAGCCCGACGCCGAGGTGCTGCGCTGCGTCCTGGAGCAAATCCTGCCGAGCCGCGTGGAGCGGGATGAACGGGCCGAGCTTCTGTGGTTGATTTGCGCCCGGCTGCTCATTGGCGGGCGTCTGGCGGACGTCCGAAGGATTCTGGAAGAGCATGGCAGCGAGATCAACGGCGTGGGTCTGCGCGGCTGGGTAGCCCTCCTGGCGGGGGAGGTCGGAGAGGCCATCGAGTGCTATGAGGCCGATCTCAAGGAGGTCCGCCGCCTGGCGGGCCGCAAGAGCGCCTATTTTGGAGGCATCGAAGGGATCTTCTACCCCCTCGCCTGCTTCGTCCGGGATGATCCCGGCCAGCTCGCCCGTCTTGGTCAGGTCACCTCCTGGGCCGAAGGCAAGATCCCCCAGGGCTCGAGCCTGGCGAGGGTTTACACCAGCATCAAGGCCATTCTGCATGTGCTCAACCTGGAGCCCGATCTGGCCCGGCAGTCCCTGAAGGCGGTCCAGGGAGCCAGGGATTCCCTCTCGATTCTCCTGGGCTCCCTGGCATCCTTCTGGCTGGAAGGCTCCCTGGATCAGGATCGAGTGGATCAGCTGAGCCGCCTGTTCATGGGCGCCCGCAGCATCGGCCTCGACTGGCTGGCCATGGAGTGCGCCGAGCTCCTTCGCCTGACGGAGGAGGACACCCCGGTTCGCCGAAAGACCGTCGAGAAGATCGCCCGGGAGGCGGGGATGCGCTCCATCATCGGCTCGCTCCGGATCGAGGAGCCATGGAGGCGGGGCCTGAAGGCGCTGGTGCGGGTGGCGTCATCGACGCGAGAGGACCGCGCGCCCGAAGGGGCTCGGCGAAGGCTGGTCTGGCTGGTGAATGTCCACGATGGAAGCATCGATTTGCACCCCCTCGAGCAGAAGCGAAACGCCAGGGGGGAGTGGACCCGCGGGCGCCCGGTGGCCCTGGCGAGATTTCAGAAAGGCACCAGCCTGGAGCCGCTGTCGCCCCACGACCAGCCCATCCGGAATTCCCTTGTGAAAGATTATCTCTACTACGGGACCGAGCTCCGTTTCGAATGGGACAAGCTGCTTCCTGCCCTGGTGGGACATCCGCTTCTCTTCCTGGAGAGGGCCCCTCAAGTGCCGGTGCAGTTCGTCAGGGGAGAGCCGGAGATCGTGGTCAGCGAGGTGGCGGAAGCCCTGAGCATCCATTTCAGCCATGCCGTTACCGGCAACCGCTTCATTCTGGTGGAGGAGACCCCCACGCGCTTCAAGGTCGTGGAGGTCACGGAAGACCATCGGCGCATTGCGAGAATATTGGGCGAGAGCGGCCTCAAGGTTCCGGCTTCCGGTCGGGAGGATGTGCTGACGGCCATTGCGGGCATCTCTTCCCTCGTGACGGTTCACTCCTCCGTGGCGGGGGCTGCTCAGGAGGTGGTGGCGGTGGATGCGGATCCGCGGCCCCACATCCATCTCCTCCCGGCGGGGGGGGGCTTGCGCCTGCAAGCCTACGTGAGGCCTTTCGGCGACGGGGGGCCTTACCTCAAGCCCGGGGTGGGGGCGGAGAACCTGCTGGCCGAGATCGAGGGAAAACGGCTCCAGACCCGGCGGGACCTCAAGGATGAGGCTCGGCGGGCCGACGAGGTGGAAGCCCGCTGCTCGATCCTGGCCGGAGTGGCGGACATGGACCGTCATTGGGAGGTCGACCATCCCGAGGACTGCCTTCAGCTCCTGCTGGACCTCAAGGCCGTCCAGGAGGAGGGGAAGGCCATCGTCGAATGGCCCGAGGGTGAGAAGCTGCGGGTGACGCGGGAGGCGTCCTTCCAGCATCTGCGCATGAAGATCCGCGGGAAGGTGGACTGGTTCGAAATGAGCGGTGAGCTTCAGCTGGAAGACGACCTGGTGGTCGACATGAAGCGTCTCATCGAGCTCATCGAGCATGGCAGCTCCCGCTTTGTGCTCATGGGGGAGGGCCATTATCTGGCGTTGAGCCAGGAGCTTCACCGGCGACTCAAGGACCTGGAGGCATTCTCGGACCGCAGGGGCAAGGAGATCCGGATCCATCCCCTGGCAAGCCTGGCCCTGGGCGACCTCACGGATCGGCTCGAGCACCTTGAGGTCGACCAGGCATGGAAAAAGCGCGTGGAAAGCCTGGGCCGGCTGGAGCAGGTCGTCCCCACGGTGCCTTCGACCCTCAAGGCGGAGCTGCGCGAGTATCAGGTGGATGGCTATCGGTGGCTGGTGAGGCTGGCTTCCATGGGAATGGGGGCTTGCCTGGCCGATGACATGGGCCTGGGAAAAACCATCCAGGCCCTGGGAGTCATTCTGGAGCGAGCCGCCCAGGGGCCGACGCTGGTGGTGGCGCCCACCTCGGTGTGCATGAACTGGGTCGGGGAGGCGGGCCGTTTCGCGCCCACCCTGAGGCTGGGTGTTTTTGGAGGCGCGCACCGGGAGGACATGGTGCGGAAGCTGGGACCTCACGATGTCCTGGTGTGCAGCTACGGTCTCCTGCAGCAGGAGGCCGAGCTGCTGACGTCGGTGGAATGGAGCACCATCGTCCTGGATGAGGCCCAGGCCATCAAGAACATGGCCACCAAGCGGTCCCAGGCGGCCATGGGCCTCAGGGGCGGCTTCAAGCTCATCACGACGGGAACGCCCATCGAAAACCACCTGGGTGAGTTTTACACCCTCTTCAACTTCATCAACCCGGGACTGCTCGGTTCCCAGAGGCGCTTCAACGGGCGATTCGCCATTCCCATCGAGCGGAACAACGACCGCGACGCCAGGAGGCGTCTCAAGAAGCTGATTCAGCCTTTCATCCTGCGGCGCCTCAAGTCCCAGGTGCTGGAGGAGCTTCCTCCCCGCACCGAGGTGATCCTGCAGGTGGAGATGAGCCCCGAGGAGACGGCCTTTTACGAGGCTCTCCGTCGAAAAGCCCTCGAGGAGCTCGAGCTGGACAATTCCCCGGCGGCCCAGAAGCGTATCAGGATTCTGGCCGAGATCACGAAGCTGCGGCAGGCCGCCTGCAACCCCCGCCTGGTGATGCCCCAGTCCCACCTGCCCAGCTCCAAGCTCCAGGTCTTCGGAGAGATCGTGGCCGAGCTCATCGAGAGCAAGCACAAGGCTCTCGTTGGGAGCGGCAGCATCAGGTGAAAAGTTTCCAGGAGGGGCGGGGGGACCTCTTTCTCATCAGTCTCAAGGCGGGGGGGCTGGGGCTCAATCTTACGGCCGCGGACTATGTGATCCACATGGACCCATGGTGGAATCCCGCCGTGGAGGACCAGGCGTCCGACCGGGCCCACCGCATTGGTCAACGACACCCGGTGACGGTATACCGCTTGGTGACGAGGCACACCATCGAGGAGAAGATCGTCAAGCTGCATGGCGAAAAGCGAGATCTTGCCAGCAGTCTTCTGGACGGCAGCGAAATCAGTGGCAGGGTTACGGCGGAGGAGCTGATGCAGCTCATAAGGGACGAGCAGGCATTGGGCTCTGAGTGACGCTCCGGTGGGGCACTGGTGCTGCCCCATCGGAGCGCGGGCCGAAATGGCTTTACTGTGGACGCACGCCCTCCTGGGGCTGCTCTTCCTGATCCCTGGGGCGTCTTCTGTTCTGCTGTTGCTTTTGCTGTTCCGGGCGCTGCTGCTGCAGCTGCTGCTGGCGCTCCTCCCGCATCTGGCGGCTGTTTTGCGTTTGCTGGCGCTCCTGTTGCTGTTGCTGCCGCATCATCTGCTGCTCACGCTCCTGCTGGATTCGCTGCTGCCGCATCTGCTGCCGCTGATCGCGCTGCTGACGCTCTTCGATCACCTGCCGCCGCTGATCGGCGTCGGGTCTTTCGGGCCGGTTCTGGAGCCTCTCCTCTCTCATTCTCCTTCGCTCTTCGAGCTGCTGCTGCCGCTGGTCGGCCTCGGGTCTTTCGGGCCGGCTCTGGAGCCTTTCCTCCCTCATTCTCCTTCGCTCTTCGAGCTGCTGCTGCCGCTGGTCGGCGTCGGGTCTTTCGGGCCGGTTCTGGAGCCTTTCCTC
>JALOPI010000049.1 GCA_025453975.1 Syntrophobacteraceae bacterium | reverse complement strand
AGCCTGGCCTCCAGGGTGATGTTCGATCACAGGCTGAGAAGGCGTGTGCTGGCGGAGCTGGACGGCGAGCGCATCTGCTGGAGCCGGAGGAATCTGAGCCAGAGACTCCGCACGGCGACGAGTCAGGATGGGGAGTCCGTCTCCTCCAATGGCTGCGGGACCCTATTCTTCTGGGGAGTCGACGGTTCGGGAAGGAAGGTTCCCCTCACCCTGGAAAGGAGGCTGGGGAGTGACGAAAGGCTTCGAGGCGTCGACGACCGGGGAGAAGCCTGGGATCTGCCGTTCACGCCATCGGCTCTCATGGACGGACTCCTGGAGAATCGGCTCATTCCCTCGCTCTTCACCTGCTATCTCACCGTCGCCCTGGCCAGGGGCGTGACCTGCCTGGGCGGCTACTACCAGGCGGAGTACCTTCCCGCCATTCAGGAAGGCATTGTGAAAGGCCTTCGTGCCATACCCGAATACAGGGCCATGGCGGAATGCGTCGGCGGCGTGAAGACAGACGGCTACCTCTCCGGGATGCAGACCGTCATGACCCGTGGAGGGGAGGACCACCTGCTGCCCGCGGGTCCCCTGGAGATCATTTCCAGCGGGGGATTGACCCGGGAGGATCTGGGGCGGATCGGAGCCCTGACGCTCCGCGAGGCGCATCTGGCTTCCATGTCCGAAACCTTTGCCGACCTGGCGGAATGTCGATCCTATCCCTCCGACTGGAGGACCCGGCTTGCCGAGGACTGCGCCGCGCTGCTGGGCGGCAGGATCGTGATCAAGTGAGACGGCGGTTCAGAGTCATGCTGCTTCCGACAGCGGTTCTGGACTTTTCAAGAGCCCGAGTGTGAGCCCATGTTCAAGTCGTTCAAGTCCAAAATCATCTCCCTGATGGTGTTCATGATGGGGATCACCGCGGCGGCGATCCTATTCTACACCCACAGGGACGTGGGCCATGTCCTTCTGAGCGCGGAGCAGGCTTCCGCCCAGAACGTGCTCAAGCTCGTGGAGCTCAACATCCAGGCGGGCTACAACCGGCTCATCTACGACAAAACAGAGATCCTCTCCAGGCTGGACAACGAGCTCAAGCACCTGGCCACCGTCGCCGGCTCGGTCATACAGCAATACGTGAACCTCCACGAGACCCGGTTCCTGTCCGAGGCCACCGCCAGGACACTGGCCTTTGAATGGCTCAACGGTCTCGATCTCGACAAGGGAGAGATCTGCCTCTTCGACAGGGACGGCAAGATTCTGGCCCATTCGGACGCCAGCGCCGTCGGCATGTCCCTGGCCGATGTGCGGGACATGAAAGGCCGCCTCATCGCCAGGGAAATGCGCGACGATGCCATCAGTGCCGGCGGCCTTTCGGCGGTCTTCCCGTGGAAGAAGCCGGGGGATCGGGACACCAAGAAGCTCATGGGCTATTTCATTCCCATCCCCGCCTGGGAGTGCACCCTCTGCGCCACCATCAATTTCGAGGATATCGAGGCTGAAAGCCAGAAGAAGATGGAAAAGATCCTCGAAGGGCTCAAGAATACCTTCTCCAAGATCAAGATCGCCAACACGGGCCACGTGTTTCTCTTCGAGGGAAGCAAGAAGCTCCTCATCGCGCCGCCCAGCTTCGCCGGCAGCGGGGTCGTGTCCCCTTTGACCCAGACGATCATCGAGGCTCAGCTGCAATCCTTCATGGAAAGCTGGCGCTCCCGCCAGTCTACCCTGCGCTACGTGGATCCATTCACGGCGAGCGGGCAGACCATGGAAGGCTTTGTGGGCTATTTCAAGGCCTTCGACTGGTATGTGGTGGTGGCGGCCCCCCTGGACGAGATCCAGACCCCCACTCGAACCCTGGTCGCACGGCACAGCAAGATCATCGGCCTCCTCTTCGCCGTCATGCTGGTCATCACGTTCCTGGTGGTCACCCGAATGTCCAAGCCTCTGAGGAATCTGACGATCTACGCCAAGACCCTGCCCACCATCGACTTCACCGCCGAAACGGGCGACGGGGACCTCATCGTCGATCTCCCCGCCCGCCACAAGGACGAAGTCGGTCGATTGGCCGAAGCCTTCCTGTACATGAAGAGCGAGCTCAGAAAGAATATTCTGAGAGCCATTGAAACCACAGCGGCCAAGGAGCGGCTGGAGAGAGAGGCCGCGGAGGAGGCCAATCGGGCCAAGAGCGAATTCCTGGCCAATATGAGTCACGAGCTGCGGACCCCCCTGAATCACATCATTGGGTTCACGGAGCTCATCGTGGACCGCCACTTCGGTGACCTGACGGAAATGCAGAGCGAGTATCTCAACGATGTCCTGAACAGCAGCCGCCACCTCCTTTCCCTGATCAACGACATCCTGGACCTGTCCAAGGTGGAGGCTGGCCGTGTGGATCTGAGCCTTTCCGCCGTGCGCGTCAGCGGCATTCTGGAAAGCAGTCTGACCATGATCAAGCAGAAGGCCATCAAGAATGGGGTGAGCATCTCCGTCGATGCGGAGAACGCACCCGACCTCATCGTGGCCGACGAAAGGAAGCTCAAGCAGATCCTCTACAACCTGCTGTCCAACTCGGCCAAGTTCACCGGGGACGGAGGCAGGATCGAGCTGAAAGTGAGGGGAGCCCTGGCCACGGTCAGGCCAGGCCGACGCTGGACGGACGATCAGAATTACACCATCGTCGACGATGTGCTGACACCGGACGCGACCCGGGGGCGAGAGGCCGTGGAGTGCGTGGAGTTCTCGGTGAGGGATGACGGAATCGGGATCATCCCCGAAGACCTGAAGCGGATCTTCAATCCCTTCGAGCAGGTGGAGAGCGCCATCAGCAGGAAGTACCAGGGAACGGGGCTTGGCCTCTCTCTCACCAGGGAGTTCGTGGAGCTTCACGGGGGAAAGATCCATGCCTCCAGTGAAGGTCTGGGCAAAGGGAGCGTGTTTCGATTCGTGATTCCCACGCGGAAGGAAAAGATCGGCTCCTTTATGGATAACAACTTGGGTGGCCATGCGACGGGCTGAGAGCCTGACGCCGCGGCTATCGTGATTGTATTCAAACGTCAGGAGAGGGAGAAATGATCATGCGCAGATTCGCACAATCCATCGTACTGACCCTTTTCATCGTCCTCTGGCTCGGCCAGGGAGCCATGGGTGGAGGCAAGACGGATTTCACGGCAGCCCCCAAAACCAACAACGGACAGAAATGGCGAATCGCCTATTTTGAAGGCGGAGAGTACACGGACTATCAAAAGATCTTCTCCGAAACCATACGGGCCCTGATGAAGCTCGGCTGGATCGAGACCGCGGAGATTCCGCCCCAGGGCGGAGAGGAAACCAAAAGCCTCTGGAGCTGGCTCTCCACCGGCGCCAGGAGCAAATACCTGGAATTTGTCCAGGATGCTCATTACTCGACGAACTGGGACGACGAGCTGCGCAAGAAGACCGTCGAAACCGTCATTGAGCGTCTCAACGAGAAAAAGGACATCGATCTCCTCATCGCCATGGGCACCGCGGCGGGAAAGGACTTCGCCAACGATCGGCACAAAACCCCCACCATCGTCATCTCGGCCAGCGATCCCCTCGGCGCGGGCATCATCAAGAGCGTCGAGGACTCGGGACTCGAGCATCTCCACGCCCAGGTGGACCCCAACCGTTATGATCGACAGCTGAGGATTTTCCACGAGATCGTGGGTTTCAAAAAGCTTGGGGTGGCCTACGAAGACACCAGCAACGGACGAAGCTACGCAGCCCTCGACAAGATCGAGAAAATGTCGCGGGATCGGGGCTTCGAGGTGGTCCGCTGTCACACCAAGAGCGACATCTCCGACACCCGGCTGGCCGAGGACAGCGTCACACAGTGCTTCAACGAGCTGAGCAGGTCGGCCGACGCCATCTACGTGACCTTTCAGGGCGGCGTGAACATGCGAAGCATTCCCCAGCTTGTCAAGATCGCCAACGAGAGCCACATACCCACCTTTTCCCAGTCCGGCTCCGAGGAGGTCAGGCACGGGTTCCTGCTCAGCATTTCCCAGGCCGGCTTCAAATACATCGGGGAGTTCCACGCCGGCATCATCGCCAGGGTGCTCAACGGTGCCAAGCCCAATCAGCTGGGACAGCTCTTCGAGGAGCCTCCCAAAATCGCCATCAACCTCAAGACCGCCGAGCTCATCGGCTTCGATCCCCCCGTGGTGCTGCTGGGTGCAGCGGACGAGATCTTCAGGGAAATTGCCACACCCCAGTGAGACCGTGCCGAGCCAGATCGATCCGGTTCATCATCCAGTACGACCATAAGGCATGGAAGGGATTGACGTGAAGAAAGCGCGCATTGTTCTGACCCTGATGATCACGGTCCTGCTCCTCGGTGTCCAGGGGGCTTCAGCACTGGACAAAGCCCAGTTCGGGACCACCCCGAAGGCCAGGAATGGGGAAAAATGGCGTATCGGATACTACGAGGGAGGCCACGACCCCAACTATTACAACTACCTTTCGGCAACGGTCAAAGGTCTGATGGATCTGGGATGGGTCGAGAAGGCCACGATCCCCGAGCCCAGAGGCAAAGACACCAGGCCGGTATGGGAATGGATGGCCCAGGAGCTCAAAAGCCATTACATCCAGTTCGTGGCCGATGCCCACTACAGCGCACAGTGGGAAAAATCCGAGCGGGCACGCCAGCGCGACCGGATCATCAGGAGACTGAACGAGAAGAAGGATCTGGATCTCGTCCTGGCCATGGGGACCTGGGCCGGTCAGGACCTGGCCAACAGCGAGCACTCGACCCCGGTCATGATCATGTCCGCCAGCGATCCGGTGAAATCAGAGATCATCAAGAGCGTCGAGGACTCGGGCTACGACCATGTCCACGCCCGCGTGGACCCCTTGAGATTCGAGCGGCAGATCCGGGTCTTCCATGACATGATCCAGTTCAGGCGGCTGGGAGTGGCCTACGAGGATTCCAACTACGGAAGGGCCTACGCCGCCATCGACCTCATCGAGAAAGTCGCGATGGAGCGTGGCTTTGAGATTGTACCCTGCTTCACCCAGAGCGACATCGCCGACCAGACCCGGGCCGGGGAGAGCGTCATCCACTGTTTCAAGGATTTGGCCGCGAAGGTCGACGCCATCTACGTGAACCAGCAGGGCGGCGTGAACGACAAGACCGTTCCCGAGCTCGTGAGGATCGCCAATGAAAACCGCATCCCCACTTTCTCCCAGACGGGAGCCGATTGGGTGAAGAGCGGCTTCCTCATGTCCATCTCCAGGGTGGGATTCAAGCCCGTGGGAATGTTCGAGGCCGCCATCATGGCCAAAATCTTCAATGGGGCCAAGCCCAGGCAGCTCATCCAGTTGTTTCAGGAATCCCCCAACATCGCGCTCAACCTCAAAACCGCCGAGCTCATCGGGCTCTATCTCCATGCCGACGTGCTGGCGGCAGCCGACGAGATCTTCAATGAGATCTACCCGCCCGAATAGGCGTCGGCTTTCGGCGCTTCCGGGCCTCGGCCACCGCATCGGCGATGCTGCTTCACATCCACCCCGCCTCCGCGTCGGTCCCTGCCGCCGCGGAGCTGAAGCACGCATCCCGGGGAATCCCTGACCAGCATGCCCGCCCCGGTGGCTTCCACATGGTCGAGCCTGCGCTCGAGAAGCTCCGCCGACAGCATGGGAAGCTCGATGGAAAAGGACCCGCCGAACCCGCGGCAGCCCTGCTCCATGGTGGTCTCATCCACGATGCCGTCGAAAGCTTAAAGTTCCAATCCATGGCTGCCGTCTGATTCTTCACGGATTCACGATCATCCATGATTCTTTTCGCCGCGCCCCATGCAGTCGGGATTATCGTTTCAGCCAGCCGCGAGGATCGCCATGTTCGGTTTTCTGAGAAGGAAAGGGGCCGATTCATCCAACCCCCCCCCGCCCAACGGTCACGCCAGGGCCGGGGTGACGCCAATGGATCCGGGCACCGGCATCCTGTACAGCCTGGGCACGATCATCAATGTGAAGCCGCTGGAGCGATTCGAAATTTCGTCCGAGGAGGATGGCTGCTTCATTGTCGCCAAGGGGCGCGTATCCGTGCTTCCACGGGGCCACGAGGTCGTCCTCTCCATGGGCGAAGGCGAGGGGATCTCCACCGCCATGCTCCGGGATTCAGGGCTCCATGCCCTGTCACTCCAGGGCACCGAAGCCTTCAAGCTGGTGAAGGTGTCCAGCGCGGCCATGCGGACCATCGGGGGGCCCATTCAGTCCCGCATAGATCAATACACCGCGGGCCTGGTCAAAATCATCAGGAAATCCACCCTCAAAAAGGACCCTCGCGAGGAGGCTCCAGGAGACTATGTCAGGTCATGCCTGAGACAGGAGCGCCGCTCCCTCGTCGGCCGCTACGAAAGCTCGCCCTTTCTCCAGAGAGCCTTGAGCGAAGTGGAAAGCCTGCCCACCGTCACCCAGAGGTTCATCGGCCTGTCCCTGTCGGATTCGTCCTCCACCGCGGAAATCACCGCATTCATCAAGAACAACCCTTCCCTGTCCATGGAAGTCCTGAAAGTCGTCAATTCATCTTTTCACGGATTGCGGAACAAGGTCTGCGACATCAACTACGCGGTCCTCTACCTGGGGCTCAGCCAGATCTTTCAGATTGTCATTTCAGCAGGCCTGCGGGGAATGGCCGGAAAAACCAGCCAGCTCAGCCATATCTACAGCCATTCCGTCATCGTCTCCAACGTGGCGGGGCTGCTCGCCGCCGCCGGAGAGCGCAAGGCCTCACCCATCGTTGCCACCATCGGAATCCTGCATGACGTCGGGGAAATCCTCCGATTCCTCATCAAGGAGAGGCATGATGGACTGGATCTCCTGGTCGATCACCTGAGCGGACCCAAACTGGGGGCCATGCTCCTCGCCAAATGGGGGATCCCCGAGCCGATCCACAAAGCCATCGAGCTTTCGGAACAGAGCTCATATTCATTGCCCGAGGAGCTGGATGAGGGCCTGAGGCATTATGTGGCCTGTCTCCACGTCAGCCACCGCGTCTGCGACCACGTCAATGAAGTGGGTCCGCCGACGGATCCGCTGACCCAGGCCTATCTGTCCTTCCTGGGCTTCGAGAGCATGACTCTGGAGCAGATGGTCCGGCTGTACCTCATTCCCGAATTGCGAGCCAACACCAATAAGCTGCCCATCGAGGTGCAGGTCTTCTTTTCCATCTGAGGAGGACGCCCCTTGGCAGGGCAGCCACTGAGGATCGCGAAGTATTGGTCCCTATCTTGCCCCCTCGGCGAGTCGCATCATCGGCCCCGCTCCCCATCGGGGGCCCGTCGCCCAAAGAGCGACGCCCCCTCCCCCCCCCGCGGCTGAGGCTGACCTTGCCGCACGGAACGGTTCCCGGATGAGCAGCCGGCAGTGACCATGCTTCCCGGGAAAGGCGATGACTCCAAGCGACTGCCCCGCCGTATCCCGCCTTCCCCTGCCCGTGGCGTCCAACGTCAGGGAGCGATATCATGGGGCCGCCGAGGGTGATGCCGGAATGTCAGGGGGCAAAGGGCATGGCGTGACGGCAAAAAAAAACTAACCGGCGGGGCTAGGACCGGTTAGCTTTTGAGGAGGAAAGAGTTAGTTTCTTGTGGCCAGCAGTTAGAGCAAGGTGCATACCAAAACCGCTTTTTAGCCGGCCATGCAGCCCTAAATAGCTGCCATGGCTGGCTAAATTTGTAACACCGCGCAACTCGATTCCGGTTCGAGCCGCCCATACCTCCCGTGAAATGCAGCCTCAATCACGCCTTTATCCCTTTATTCCCGCCATCATTCCCGCCAGGCGGCTCCGGACTCTCCCCCGGGCCGTCTGCTTTTCACGGCTCAAGAATCCTCGAGTCCCCGCCGATAGGAAGCGTGTCACCCCCTCGGCGAAGGCCTGGGCACTGGAATTCTTTAAGGAAATATCACGTCATTGATGCATGCGGAGGCGGGAAATGTCGTCAAAACCAGGATTCACGCTGGTGGAGCTCATGGTGGTGGTATCGATTTGTGCCATTTTGGCGTCGGTGGCCATCCCCGCGTATGTGAATCACGTCCATCGAGCCAGGCAGACGGAGGCCGTGGACGCCCTGATGCAGGCCAAGATGGACCAGGAGCTTTTCTGGGCCGACACTTTTCCCTGCCGTTACGCTTCAACCATCGGGTGCCTGGCCTCTTTCGGGGGAAACTGTGCCAACACCACCTACACGACGGCCAGCTCATACCGCGTCACGGTCAGCGCGGCGGGCACTCAACATTTTCAAGTCAGCGCCCGGAAGAGCATCAATGGCCAGACGGATCTGCTGCACGTGAGCGACACGGTGGCGCGTCCGGTGGTCAATACGCCGAACGCGCTCAACTGGTCAATTTTTCATTGGATTTTCAATTGATCCCCCGTCGAGCCCATCATGGGGGCTTCTCCTCGCACAGAGGAGCGGGCCTCACAGCGGAGAATGCGATGAAGACAGCTTTCACATGGTGGTCTGGGAAAGGATGGCTATGTCTCCTCCTGTCCCTGGTTTTCTGCTGGGGGCAGGGAAAGTGGGCTCCTGCCCAGGGAGAATCGGCGCCGAGCGGGCCTCCTCGTGCCTCAGCCCCGGCGGCCCCCCCCGACGCCCAAACCGGGGCTTCTGGGATGGAGCAGTCTGGCCAGGGTGCATCCTCCCCTGCTCCAGCCGCTGCCCTCCAGCAGCTCACGTTCGAGCCCGGCCTGCCCGTCACCGGTGATGCCCTGAAAGCGGTCATCCCCGCAAACGGGCAGGCTTCGCCGCGTTCACAGTTCTTTTACACCTGGAAAATCAACGGCCGCGTGGTCCAGGAGTCCTGGGAGAACGCCCTGGAGGTGGCTTTCAAGCGAGGGGATATCATCGAGGTGGAGGCCGCCTCCAGAGATGCCTTCAGCGCGGGGAGCCCTCCCAGGAGCCATTCCGTTATCGTCGGCAACGCCCCTCCGCGGCTCAGGCTGTCGGAGCAGTCCATGGACGAGAAGGGGGTGTACCGGGCACGACTGGAAGCATCGGACCCGGAGAACGACTCCATCGCTTTTTCCCTCATGAGCGGCCCGCCGGGCATGAAGGTCGATCCCAAGACGGGAGAGGTATTGGGGGCGGCGGAGCCCGGCAAAAGCTCGAGCTTCGCGGTCAATGTCGCGGCCAGGGATGCCGTGGGAGCGGAAACGGTGCTGGGTTACCAGGTGAGGACCCAGTGGCCAGAGAGGAATGGGGGGGAAAACCATGCCAGCTCCAAATCTTCCGCGAAGTAGGGCCGGGTTCACCCTGACGGAGCTCATGGTGGTGATGGCCATCGCGGGCCTCATGGTGGGGGTCGGGTATACCGGATTTTCGGCCGTGCAAAAAAGGGAGCGGGTTTCCGCCGCGGCGAGCCTCCTGGTGTCGCACCTGAAGGAAGCGAGAATGATGGCCACCGAGAAGCACCAGAGCCATCGAGTTCTCTTCAGCGGCAGCCAATACACCGTCTGCCCCTGGGATGGGGTGAGCGACTTCAACACCGCCTCCAATCCCATCGTCCGGCAGGTGAGCCTGGCTCAGGAGTTCCCGGGTGTTGCATTCAGCACGCCTCCAACCAACTTTCGCTTCGACATCAAGGGGCTGCCCCGAAATGCGGGGGGGGGCTTTCTGGCTTCGAGCATCGTCATGGAGGACCTTGACGCGCGGCGATGCACCGTGACGATCTCCAGCCTGGGGAGGGCCGAAATTGACTGTGTCGATCTATGATCTTCGAGGATCCAGGGGCTTCACCCTCATCGAGGTCCTGGTGTCCCTGGCCTGCATGGCCATAGCCTTCGTGGCCATCTGGGCCCTTCATTTTTCATCGATGAAAATGGACCAGAGGAGCCAGCAGGAAACCAGCGCCATCACCATGGCCAATTCCGAGCTGGAGCGGCTGCGGGGCATCGCTCAGCAGAGAGGATTCGCCGACCTTCTCAACGAGCCCAGCGGTGACTTTCCCGACCAGCCCACCAGAGGCTTCACCTTGAGCCGAGCCATCGCCACCGATGCGAATCTCCCCTGGCGGGCGACCATCACCGTCACCATAACCTGGCGGGAAAAGGCGGGTGGCTTTGGCGGTCCCAACAGCATCGTGCAGCGGCGCGTGCAAATGGCCACCATCATCGCCGGTCTTGTTTGAAAACCGTGGATTGGAGTCTGCCATGCTTCAACGAATCAATTCCAGGGGAATGACCCTCGTGGAGCTGATGGTCGCCCTGGCGGTCACGGCCCTCGTGATGACTCTTTCCGTGGGCATATTTTCCGGCCAGGTGCGGAGCTACAGCAGAGGCCACGGAACCAAGGAAATCCAGGAGATCAGCCAGGAGAGCCTCGAGATCCTGCGCCGCGACGTGGCCCAGGCCGGCTGGTCCGTGATGCCCTCCATGGGCTTCTTCGTGGAGGACGGCGGAGCCAACGCCAGCGACAGGCTCTATGTCAACGACACCGGCGTCATCACCTTCGACACCCGATTCGACGATGATGAGCTGGGGCTGCTGGTCTCCGTCGACACCACCGACTGTCCCGGCTGTGCCCCCACCGTCGGCACTCCCGGCACATCGGTCAAGCTCGCCAGGCTCGACATCGACAACGACACCGTCCTCGACTTCAAGGATGGGAATCATCACGTCATCACCGACGCTGGCATCAACAAGGTCGCCAAGATAGAAAACATCAGCACGGGGACGGACACCCTCAGCCTGAGCCAATCCATCGCCGGCAGCAGATTCGTGGCCCCGGCCATCACGTATTGCGTGGATGACGGGACAACGGCTTCAGGCTGCCACGCTTCCGGGAGCCATTGGGTCCTGCGCCGGAGTGACCGCGGCACGGGCGGAGCCCTGCAGCCTTTCTCGAAGAACGTGGTGGACCTCCAGGTGGCCTACCAGGACACCGCCGGAAACTGGTACGGTCTTGGGGGATGCACTGGCGCGGGCAACGGCGCCAATACCTTCTGCACCAGGAGCCCCTTCGACTCCTCCCTCATCACCCTCATACGCCTCACCCTGGTCACCCGGACGGAGGATCGGATTGGAGGCAGCCCCAGCGATCCCAAGACCTGTCGGCCCGGGGCGGAAAACCGCGTCGCGGGGACGAGCACGGCGGACTGCGGCTTCGTCTACAGGACCTACACGACCACCGTTCTCCCGAGGAATCTGAGCCGATGACCTCCAGGGGGACGCAGGGGGTCCCAGGGGCCCTTGAGCTGAGCACCTTTTCATCGAAACAGGAGCGGCATAACATGAATCGCCGGGAAATGATCACCGACGAAAGAGGCCTGGCCATGGTCCTCGTCATCCCCATGATCGGCCTGCTGTCTCTCATCGGAATATGGCTGGTCCTTCAGAGCGAAGCAGGCTTCAAGACCACGTCGGCCCTGGAGCGGAGAGAGTCCGTCTTCAACCTCTCCGAGGCCGCGTCCCAGCTGGCCTATCGCTGCCTCCTGGATGCCCCCCCGTCCCCCAGCTATAACCAGCTCATGGGCATCTCCCCCGTTCAACGGGAGCACACCTCCGGGCTGCCGGCCTACATCACCGCTCCCGCACAGCCTTTCCGCAAGGGCACCATACGCCCCCGCGTTTTCTATGCGACCTACAGCACGACTCCGCCTCCGGGATGGATGCTGAACAAACAAGGTTATCTCAACTATTACGGGCTCTTCAATAAAGCCATGGGAGACGCGACGATCCCTCTCCCGGCCACGCAGAGCGATTCGAGGTCCGTCGTGTCGAGCCTGACGGAGCGGGTGATGCGCTGAGGAACAGCCCTGGACCGCGACAGCCCAGGCCAGACCAGGCTGTCGATCCCTTTGATCAAGCTCAATTTCTCGCAAGGAAGGTAACGGCCATGAGGATCCCGGCACGATCCATGATCTGTATGGTTTTTCTTTTCATTTCCACCCCGTGGGCATTGGCATTGAATGAGTGCGACGTGCCGGCGTTCCTCAACGTCAGCCCCCCGCCCAATCTCCTCATAGGATTCGACAACTCGGGGAGCATGTATGATCTGGCATACACCAAGGAGAATTCATTTTGCTATGATAATACATATGGCAATAGCAAAACATATTACGGGTATTATGATAATAACAAAAAATATATATATGATGCGACGCTGAAGCTGTTCAAGTCAACAACTGCAACTTATAATACCTCATCCTGCACGAATACCTTGGGAACCGACTACTTCTGCATCGCCAAGAACACCAAATCCTACATCTTTTCAGGCAACTTCCTCAACTGGCTGACCATGTCCAAGCTCGATCTGATGAAGAAGGCCCTGACGGGCGGCAAGCACGTGAATTCCACCCTGGTCGGCGAGTCAAGGGGCTGCATGGGGAGGCGATTCGTCAAGGAAGTGGTGGGATCCAGGATTGCCTTCTCCATCTTAGGGTCCGTGGAATTCGGCACGGGGGGAGACCTGGGGAAGATATACTCCGGAGGGACGAGCAGGATCGAAATCTACGAGGCTCCCGCGGGAGGGTTCAACTTCAGCGCCTGCAAAGATGTCATCGACTGTCTCATGGGAGACCAGCAGGGATGCCTGAAGAAAAACACCGACACCTGCCTGGGACTGTCGCAGAGCTCCAACGAGCTGTCTTCCTTCAACCATTCCATGCATTACTGCTGGGCCAAGGGCAAGAAGGAGAGCGAGCCCAGCGGCGACGGCTCCGTTCAGAGCAACCAGAATGCCTGCAAGAACGTGTACACCAAGAACCCGCCCATCCTGCCGAGCCAGATCACCACCTCCGACGGCTCCTACGTCTGCTCGGCCGATTTTCTCGGGAAATGCTGGAACGGCTCGGGGTGGACCAGCGATGCATGCGTGGCCCAGGAGCTCAAGAACTACTGCGACATGCTCACGACCCCGGAAATCATCGATCCGTCGGCGAATCTGGGAGGACCCGGGGCGTACAACAATGCCCCCGCCATCCTGGTGGATTCGGGCATCGTCGGCCAGATGGATCAGGCTCCCATCGACACGCTCTTCAACGTCAAGGAGGAGACCACCGCGCCCACGGGAATCCTCCACAGTCTCAAGGACAAGGCCAACATAGGGCTCATCGCCTACAACAATTACGGGTCCAGGTTCGAGCTGGCGAACCCTGGCAATTATTACTACACCGCGGCCCAGGACAAGGACGGGGCAAAGATTTTTTCCAACGTACAGGAAGGCAACACGGAGATCATCGGCCAGTTCAACGACCTCACGGGATACGCCTGGACCCCCATCGCGGAGCTGTTCTACGAGGGTGCGCGATACTATGGCGGCAAGAGCTCAGCCTATGGAGCGGGAAGCTACACGTCCCCCATCGCCAGCACCTGCCAGAGGAATCTGGTGGTCTTCCTGTCCGACGGGGGATCGACCTACGACCGCAATCTGCCCGGGTCGAGCTTCACCGGCACGGGAAGCCTCGTGACCGACCCGTCGCTCAACGTGCAGACCTATCTCGGAAAAATCAACGAGCCCCTCCAGGACCTGCAGTTCGGAGGGACCAATTACGCCAAGGCCGTGGCTTACTGGGCCCACCAGACCGACCACAATTCCGCAATGGACAAGACACAGGCCATCGACTTCTACACGGTCTTCACCATGGGGGGCACCACGGGAAATCAGCTGCTGAAAGATGTTGCCAAGTGGGGGGGCTACAAGGACGTGGACGGAGTGCCCGGACTCGACACCACCAAGGGCGACGTATACGACACGAAAACCAACGGTGTCGCGGGCAGCAAGACACCGGACGGCATTCCCGACAACTATTTCGAGATCAGGGATCCCGACAAGCTGGCCAGCGATCTCAAGCTCCTCCTTTCCGAGATCCTGGAGGAGCAGGGCGGGGCCGGGGCGGTGGCCACGGTGACGCAGCAGGTCGGCACCGGAGACATCATCGTGCGAGGGGCTTTCAAGACCTTCGACGTCAACCCCAAGGAGCTCAGCTGGAAAGGCCACCTCGAATCCTACTGGCCCTATGAGGGGTGCAAGGATCTCACCAGCGAGACCGGCTGCAAGGCCATTCCCGGGTGCTCCTGGAATCCCTCGGCGAGCACCAAGTGCGGCGGAAAGATGTATTCCTTCCAGCATCCGGGCAACTCAGGGAAGTTCTGCAGTGATCTGACCACGGACAAGAATTGCTGGGATGCGGAAAGCATGCTGCCCGCCCCGGCCAGCCGCAGCATCTTCACGGTCCTCGAGGGCGTGAAGGAAAGCGGTAAGAGCTACCTGGCCAAACAGAATTTCGTTTCCACCAACACGTCGCTCTGCAACGATACCGCTGACTGGCTCGGTCTCACCGGGGACGCCCTCAAGGGCACCCTGAGTCTCGGAGCCGCTTGCGGGAAGCTGGTGAGCTGGGTGCGCGGTGACGAGCCTGGCACCACGGAGACCCTCTGGAGGAATCGCGGCAGCTGGACCCTGGGGGACATCGTCTACTCCACGCCCGTGGTGGTGGAGCAGCCCTCCCTGGGATCCGTGGCCAAGAGCGCCGTCGGCAACTGCGGAACGGCGTGCTCCAGCGGTTGCACCGATTCGAGTCCCGACTCGACCTGCGAGAAGGAGTGCTTTTACTGTTATCGCGAGGTGCACAAGTATCGCAAGAAGATGATCTACGTCGGCGCCAATGACGGCATGCTCCATGCCTTCGTGGCCGGCAAATGGAACGACAGCGGTAAAACGTGGGTGTTCGACCCCGCCGTGGACTCCGAGATCGGCAAGGAAAGCTGGGCCTTCATCCCGAGCAACCTGCTCCCGGAGCTCAAGGACCTGGCCCGGAGCACCTACGGCACCGACGCCTGCTGGCACCGTTTCATGGTGGATCTCTCCCCCCAGGCCAGGGACGTCTTCATCGATGCCGACGGAGACGGCACCAGGGAATGGCGGACGGTCATCCTTGGCGGCGAGCGGCAGGGCGGCGACGTCTACTTCGCCCTGGACGTGACGGACCCCGACAATCCGCGGGTGCTGTGGGAATACTCGGTGCTGCGAAACATGGTGCAGCTGGAGGGCAGCACGGATTCCAAGACAGCCGTCGCTCCCTATCTGCCCCTGGACACCTACAGGCAGGTGAGCCATTTCCCCGCTTCATGGTCGGCGCCCACGGTGGGGAGGCTGACCATTCCGGATGGCATCGAGCTCTGGGCCTGGCCCAAGGCCTACGCCCCCACGGAAAGCACTCCGTCACCGGCACCCTATCCCGTGGCCTGGAAGAATTCGGGCACCTACACTTTGGGCAGCTGGTATGCGTTCATAGGGGGGGCCGTGAGGGTGTTCGATCCCGTCAATGATCTGCCCGGCGACACCTCGGTCTCGGCCGCGGTCCGCGACGCCCGGAAGAAAGCCACGATCAAGCCCTATTTCCTGGCCATCGACATGGAAAACGGCATCAACATCTTCCAGCACCTCTGGCCCATGCTCCATCAAGGATCCACCAGCGGGCTCGCCTGGGCCGACCGGGCGGATCCGGTTTCCGTCGGCGATCCCCAGTACATCCCCTACGCCATGACGGCTCCGGTGTCACTGGACATCAACCAGGACGGGGATGTGGATCACCTCTACATGGGTGATTTGAACGGTCAGTTTTACAGCCTCAGATTCAACCTGGAGAGCTCGGCCGCGGCCAGGGGCATCCTCATGGACATCTGGCCCACCAAGGTGATCCCCACGGCTGACCTGGCCAGCAACAGGTTCCGTTCCGAGCGACAGCCCATCGGGGCCTCGCCGGCCATGGCATTCGACCGGGATCCCGCAACGCGTCAGTACAGGCTGCGAGCCTACTTCGGAACCGGGAAATTCGACGATGTGGTGGGCGCCAAGAGCGACAAGACGGACACCGCCAGCATGAGCTTCTACAATCTCATCGTGGACCCCAGCCCGCGAGCGCTTCCGGACCTCTCGGCCGGCAGCCCAGCCCTGGCCACATTCTCCGGGAATTCCATCAATGTGGGCGGCGATCCCCTTTCCCAGGGGTTGAGCGCGGGAGGATTCGTGGTCCAGACCAATGTCCAGACCGCCATCCCTACCACGACACCTCCCACCGGCGTCACCAATCCCTACTATCCCCACACGGTCCTGGACTTTGGCCTGCCGGGGGAGAGGGTCGTGGACATGGCGCTGGTGGCCGGCAAACTGGTCTTCTTCCTGACCTTCGTGCCGTTCAGTGACGACTGCGCCTCCGGAGGCGACGCCTACCTGTACATCCTCAACTATACGGGGGACGCTTTGACCAAGGATCCATTGAAGGGATCGGGCTTCACCAAGAAAGCCGCCGGGACGGCCCAGAGCGCCCTCGCCGTCGGGGACTACGCCCAAAGGGGTGACGGCAAGGCTTTCGTGGCGAAAGTCAGCGACAGCGGCGTGCCGAGTCAGCCCGTGCTGGACTCCTCCAATCAGCACGTTCTGATTCAGACGAGTGACGCCAGAATCCACAAAATCAAGGTCGAGCTGGACCAGAGTCCCCTGACAGTCAAAGGCTGGAAGGAAGAAGAGACCGAGAACCCGTAGAAAAGGCGTGAAGACAGTGAGCGGACCGGGAGGATCCCCCTCCCTGGCCCGCTCGGGGATTCAGGCCTGAAATCGCCGAACACCGGCATTCCACCGCGACGGCGGCTCGCTGTTCAATCCCACCAGCCCTCATACTCCTGGACACCGAGGCCTCGGCTGAAGCCGAGGGTTCCGACCTAGCGGCTGTAAGCCACTTCACGGTGGAGAGGTACCGAATCCCAGCGAAGTTATAGGTTGTGCGACGGTGCGTTTCCCTGTAAACGGGGTCCACTCGAACAGCCGAAGATCAACACTTTTTGGAATGGCCGCGGCGGAGCCCATTTCTCCTTGCACCGCCGCCAGATGGCCACGGAACGGGCTTGGAATGCCTTTCGGCCCAGGGAGATCGATGAGGCGGGCCATGGCCAGGCATTGGGATGAGGCCTGGGGGGGGAATCCTGTTTGGAGCCGAGTCTTTTCCTCTACAATCTGCTCCTGGAAACGGCAGGGTATGCCGCCGCCAGGGCTCTGATTTCCAGAAGCCCGGGGGAGCAGGCGTTCCGGAAGGGCCGATGGGGGGACTATGGCGACTCCGGGAGCCGCGATGCCCGCTCGGGTGGCCCCAGGATCTGGCTTCATGCCGCCTCCGTCGGTGAGCTGAGTGGCGCCTTGCCGACCCTCCAGGGGCTGACAGGAGCGTGGCCCGATGCCGCCGTGACCCTGACCGTCGGGACCTGGCAGGGATATCGCTCCGCCCGGGCTCGAGCCCCCAAATCCGTCGCCGTGCTGCCCTTCCCCCTGGATTTCCGCTGGGTGCTCCAGAAGGCATTCCAGAGGATCCGCCCCGATTTTTACGTGGCATTGGAAAGCGAGTTCTGGCCCAACCTAGCGTCTTCGCTGCGGGAGAGTCGGGTGCCATCGGTCCTCCTCAACGGCCGGGTGACCCGGCGCTCCCTCGAACGGTATACTCTCCTGAAGCCTCTGTTTCGTCCCATTTTCCAACAGTTCGAATGGCTGGCCATGCACTCGGAAGAGGATCGACTCAATGCCGTGGAGCTGGGAGCCCGCCCCGAGCGTACCGTGGCTCTCGGCAGCTCGAAGTACGAAGGGCTGGCCTCCCGGGTCGACCAGGCCAGGGTAGCCCACTGGAGGCAGGTGCTGCGGCTGCCCGAGGACGCTGTCACCGTCGTCGGAGGAAGTCTGCGACGATCGGAGTGCACGGATCTGCTCGACGTATTCAGGGAGCTGGCCAGGACCGGGCCCGGTCTGGTGGGACTCTTCGTCCCACGCCACCTGGAGCGGATCCCCGGCATGGCGCGGTGGCTGGAGGAAAGGGGAGCCCCGTTCCAGCTCCTCTCGCGCATCGAGTCCGGTGTCGAGGCGCGACGGGAGGCCGTGGTGCTCGTCGACCGCATCGGCATTCTCTTCGACCTTTATGGTCTGGGCGATCTCATCTTCTGCGGCGGGACTCTCGAGCCCATCGGCGGGCACAACATCCTCGAGCCCGCGGCCTGGAGCAAAACCGTCTTTTATGGACCCCACACCCAGAAGGTGCGTCATGAGCACTTGACGCTGCAAACCTTCGGAGGCAGCTTTGAGGTGAGGGATGCGCGGGAGCTGCTCAAGGCCTGGAGGAGATGGCTCAACGACAGAGACGGTTTGAGGCAAGCTGGAAAGAGGGCTGGCGATGCGCTTCAGTCCATGGGAGGGGTGGTGGATCGCCAGATCGCCTTGATACGGGGTGTCTTGGAGGAGAATCGAAGGACGTCGGGAGCGATGAGTGCGTTTTAGAGTGGAGGATTTCCGGAACCCGGCCGAATGTTGGGGTACCCCAATTTCGCAGCCGCTGGCCCGCGCGATCCGTCTTTCAGCCCAGAGTGGCGTTGACAGTGGCCAGCACGAAGCACATGCCACAGAAGAGGTGTACCATGGGACGAGAATATCGGCCGAACGTCAGGGAAACCGCCGTGATATCCAAGCTGGATCACGCCAAGGAGAGCCAGCGGCTCAACGCCATGAACCAGCTGCGCGACAACATCGAGGCTTTGAGTGACCGAGTCGCCATGAAGCTCATCGAGGACAAGCTGGTCGAGACGACGAGCCTCCAGGATCTGGAAGGACAGATTCACCATTGTCTTCAGAAGCTCCTCGCCGCCGAGGACTTCGAGGTGCAGTATCAGACGGCGAATCTGAGGACCCTGGTTCCCCGCCCGAACTTCATCAGCCTCTATCTGACGGCCTTCATCGTGGAGGAGCTCCTCGATCACAAATTCATCGTGGAGATTTATGGCACCGATGAAGACATCTACCGCTGCGTGGATCGGCAGGTGAGCCGCGAGATACCGGTGTGAGCCCCGGTCAGGGCTTCGAGTCTCGATCCTGGGGCTTCACGCTTCGGGCGGAAGGCCCGGGGGGACAGGCCGGGTCGGCATCTTGTTTCGAGGCCTGACGGGGCTGGCGGCGGGCTGCCAAGGCATGGGCCTTGAGAAGCTCCAGGTCGTCGAGGGTGAAATCCTCGCGGCGGCAAGCCAGAAAAGTATTGTTGTGAGTGAGGGGCTCGGCCGCCAGCTCGAAGGGGGAGAGCCGGCAGGCCTCGTTCCACAGTCCGGTTCCAGGCACGGGTGAATATTCACAGATGAAAGGACGGGCTCCAGCTTCGCGGACCAGGTCGATACTCTCCCGGACCTCCTCCACGGTCTGGCCCGGAAGCCCCGCCATCAGGTAGGCTCCTGTGTCTTCGGGAGCGAGCCCTGCCTCCCGCAGATTCCGCATCACCCGCGAGAACATCTCCGTTTCCACCTTCCCCCCCCATTCATTCTGCCGATCGCGTCGCATCGTTTCCAGCCCCAGCCGGATCGTCCTGAATCCGGCGGCACACAGCAGGTCACACCATTGCCTGGAGAGTGCCCGGATATGGAGGGCATTGGGCGTATGGAAGCGCAGACCCAGCTCCAATCGGGCGATGCGCTCCAGCGCCGGCTTGAGGGCCTGGTCGGCATTGACGAGCAGAGCGTCATCGTAGAAGGCGAAGTCCTGGACACCATGCTCCCCGTGGCAGCGCAGGATCTCCTCCACCAGGGCCGGGGCGCTCCGCTTGACCGAGAACGGCTGGAGGATCGACGAGGCGCAGTACGGACATCGATACGGGCAGCCGAGGCCGGTGAGGAGCGGTGCGTAGGGGAGGTGCCGGAGAAGATCCAGGGCCGGCGCCAGGGGAGGACGCAGCGGGCTCCATGACGCACCGTTGGCCGGCCTGTACCCGGTGGCGGCTTCGATCCGGCAGGGCAGCTCATCCAGACTGCCTGAAGCCACGAAATCGGCGCCGCTCAGGGTCTCGGCATGCCGACGGCACAGGATGGCATAGGTGCCCCCCAGCCAGAGGGGGACGTCGGGAAACACCCTCTTGAGATGACGGATGGTCTCGAACACCCCCGGATACCAGTAGGTCATGTGGGAGGTGACCCAGACGAGGTCCGGCTTCGGGAGCTCCAAGGCTTGACGGGTGAGGCTTTCCGGGTGGATCCCGTACCGGTGGTAACGGCGCGGGACTTGGGCATAGGCGGGCGGCTTGTGGATGACGGCCCTGGGATACTTGCCCGTCCCGAAGGCTCCGTCCCTGCCGGGCAGCAGGTCCGGGGAAGCCATGGTCCAGGGGTCGTGGCGATCCAGACAGTCGATGAGGGCAACGCCGCAGCCACCGCCGCGTAAAAGGCTCCCCAGGAGCAGGAGTCCCATGGGCTTGGCCCAGAGATCGTGGGCGGCGAAATCCGTGATCCAGGGGTTGACCAGGAGAATGAAGGGGGCCTTGGGCATGATCAAACGTCCGTTGGCTGCTGGAGCCAGTTTGGTCAGCGTATCGATTCCACTCGGGCAAATTCTATAGCCTTTTTCCTGAGTTCGGGTCAAATAGGCCGAGACGGATGCCTTGGGGGAGGAGTCATCGGGCTGCGGGCGGTGGCGCGTCACCCTGGAGAAGCCCCGTATCCGAAGTCAGGAGTGTTGCTCAGAGCGACCGGCGCACGGTTGCCTTCGCTCGAAGCCATGGAGCCTGAAGGTGAGCCAGCAGGGAGTCAGAATGAATTTGTCGCAGCGCTTCAAGACCCAGCGGATCAAAACAACCAACATCTTGGTTGGAATCGTCGCGATTCCCTTGCTGTTTTCGTCCAGTGGCTGGGAGGGAACCGGCATCCTGTCGACGGTTTTATTCCTGCTGGGTACTGTGCTGGTGGGTGTGGCGACGGTTGGCAGAATCTGGTGCTCCATTTACATCTCGGGCTACAAGAACAATCAACTGATCACCTTCGGCCCTTATTCGATCTCCAGGAATCCCCTCTATTTTTTCAGCCTTGTGGGCACGGTGGGGCTGGGACTGGAAACGGAGACGCTCATCATTCCCATTGTCGCGGCACTTGGCTTCATGATGCTCTATCCCGCGGTCATGGCACAGGAAGAACAGAAGCTTCTGCAGATCCACGGCGAGGCCTTCGAAACGTACTGCAGGTCCACTCCCAGGTTCTGGCCTTCCTTTTCGCGACTTCAAGAGCCTGAAACCTATGAGCTGAGGCCAAGAGTGTTTCGGCGGCGGCTCTTCGACTCCCTCTGGTTCGTCTGGGGCATCGGAATCCTTGAGCTCATCGAGGGACTTCGTGAAAGCGACATGCTGGTCACTCTCTTCAAGCTTTACTGACTTCCGCGTCGCCGGTAGACTAAAAAGCCGGATTTTGGAAGCTTTCTCACGGGACAGTTCGAGTGGCGCGTTGCAGTGAGGAGAGGCTTGTGTGAGGGCGGTGGTGCAGCGGGTGCTGGAAGCTTTCGTGCGGGTGGGAATGGAGGAGGTCGGCCGCATCGGCCCCGGTCTCCTGGTATTCGTCGGAGTGGGTCCCGAAGACGGCATGGAAGACGTGCGGGTCCTCACCGACAAGGTGGCTCACCTTCGGATATTCCCCGACGACCAGGACAGGATGAACCGATCGGTGATGGACACGGGCGGCGGAGTCCTCGTCGTTTCTCAGTTCACCCTCTTGGGGGATTGCCGCAAGGGGCGGCGGCCGTCTTATGCCGGCGCCGCGGAGCCGGGGCTGGCAAGATCCCTCTACGAGGCCTTCGTCGAGCGGATGCGGGACTACCCGGTCCAGGTGGCCAGCGGGCGCTTTCAGGAAAACATGCGCGTGCATCTGGTCAATGACGGTCCCGTGACTCTCCTTCTGGACAGCCGTAAACACTTTTGAGAGAGGTTGAGGTGTGAGCACTGTCGAAGCGAGCCCAGCACAGGGATGGGTGCCGGAGATTCAGTCGAGCGAAATCTTCGTGGACGAGGAGGGCGAATGGTACAGTGATGGCGTCGCCATCTCCAGGGAAGATCTGGTCCAGTTCTTCCTGGAGCACGTCGATGAGCTTCCGGACGGCAGCCATGTCATCGCCTGGCAGGGCAATCGGTGCGCCCTGCGCGCCGCCGACACCCCTTTCGTGGTGAGCCGCGTCGACTCCGTGGAGGGACCGGTCCCCGGGGCTCGGAAGATCCTGCTCAAGCTCAAGTACCTCCCCCAGCCCGTGGCTCTCGATCCCCGGACCCTGTGCAGCGCATCGAGCAACGTCCTCTACTGCCGGGTCCATGGGGGCAGGCACCGGGCGCGCTTTTCCCGGCCGGCCTATTATCAGCTGGCCCAGTGGGTCGAGGAAGACCCCGAAACTGGAGACTTTTGCCTGTCCATGGGCGGATCGAAATATCCCATCCAGATGATGGATTAAAAAAACCGGGCCGAAGCCCGGTTACTTTGACGGATGGGAGGTGGGATTCGCTTGGGTCTCGGATCTAATCCGTCTTGAAGAAGTTCTTCTGAGCCGCTCCACACACGGGGCACTTTTCAGGGGCCGCCTTGGCCACGGTGTACCCGCAGATCTTGCAGACATACCAGTCCTCAACGGGGAATTTGTCCGGATCCTTCAGGGCCTCGGTGTAGAGGTTGGCGTGAATTTTCTCCACTTCATTGGCATAATGAAAACTGATCTCTGCTGACTTCTGACCTTCTTCCTTGGCGGCGGCAATCATGTCGGGATACATGCTCTTGAACTCGTGATTCTCGCCATTGAGGGCTTCCTGCAGATTTTCCTTGGTGGACTTGACACCGTCCATCACCCGCAGATGCTTGTGAGCGTGCACGGTCTCGGCAGCCGCCACGGCGCGAAACAGCTTGGCGACACCATGAAGGAACTCATCCTCGGCCCTTTCGGCGAAAGCCAGGTATTTGCGGTTGGCCTGAGATTCACCAGCAAAAGCATCCTTCAGATTTTCAGCCGTCTTTGACATACATGCCTCCTTTTCGTTGTGGGCTCGTTTCCAACGGACTGGCATGGGCGAGAAGCCCGCCCTTTTTCCTGATGCCGTTATCCTTTAAATCGTAGAACATTTTCATACAGTTAGCAAATCAGGGTTGGCACAAAGGTCGTCTCGGCAATGGGTTGAACCTAAGCATCCCTCTTCTGATGTCAATCGATGGCACGGTGATGCGAGGGGAGTCCCGCGCTGGTGGGGGAAGGCTTGGGGATGGGGTGGAATGAAGGGGAAACTAAAAACAGGGACCAGGGGGGCGGAGGGAAGATCGTGATCGAATGCAGGAAGAATGATCGTGGGGAAGAGAGAAATCGAAGAATCCAGTGATCATGAAATTCGAGATTTCTCGCTGTCGCCCCAAATGGCAGTTCCTGGACAGCCTCCTGGGCGCTCGACACTGGTGGGCTAATCGTTTTATAGTGAGTGAGCTCAGGATCGCTCTCCTCGCAATGGCTTTTGATCGGCTCGATGAACTGGAGAAGAGGTCTCGCTCGCAGCGCGCGCTCCCCCTGAAACGGAGGCCGTGATCCAACAGCCAGGCATTCGCAGACACCAGGACAAACCAAGGAGGAACCGGGATGAGCGCTGTTTTTGAAGTGGGTATGAGCCACGAGCTGAAGATCAAGACGTCGGCGGATCATTCGGCCCGACACTTTTACGGCAACCTTCCGGACGTTTTCGCCACGCCGTTTCTGGGCGGTCTCATGGAGCGCGCTTCGGCTGAGCTCATGGCCGAAAAGTTGAGTCCGGGCGAGCAGTCCGTCGGTGTATCCATGAACCTCAAGCACCTCGCGGCGACTCCCCTCGGCATGGAGGTGAGGGTCCGAACGGAGATCACCGCCGTGGAGGGCCGAAAGCTGACCTTCCGGCTGGAAGCCTTCGACGAGGCTGAAAAGATCGGCGAAGCCGATCACGATCGCTTCATCATCCAGGCGGACAAGTTCAACGCCCGGGTGCTGGACAAGGCAAGGAAAGCTGGCCTGGCGTGAAGGCGCCGGGAGGACCCCTGGAGGGCAAGTGCCCGAGAGACTGGAGGGAATTCATGGGCGCAACCGATTTGAGATCGCTTTTCCATCCTGACAGCATCGCGGTGATCGGTGCTTCCGAGAGCGCCGGCAAACTGGGCCACGAGATATTGAAGAACCTCAAGGACGGTGGCTTTCCCGGCGCGCTGCATCCCATCAACCCCAAAAGCGAGCGCATCCTGGGACTGCCCTGCTTCAGGAGCGTCAAGGAGGTGCCCGGCCAGGTCGACGTGGCCGTGGTCATCATCCCCGCCCGGTTTGTGCCCCAAACCATCAGGGAGTGCGGCGAAAAGGGGGTGAAGGGCGCCATCGTCATCTCGGGAGGCTTCAGCGAGGCGGGGGCCGACGGGGAAGCCCTGCAGAAGGAGCTGGCCCAGGCGGCCCGGGAGTGTGGCGTCCGGGTGGTGGGGCCCAACTGCCAGGGGATCAACAATCCCTACCACCCCATGTGCGCCTCCTGGCCTCTCCTCACCACCAAGGGTCGCGTGGCGGTCATCAGCCAGAGCGGAACCGTCGGTGCCGCCATGATGGACTGGTTTTCCGTGGAGGGGCTGGGCGTGTCCAGCTTCGTCAGCCTGGGCAATCGCGCCGACATCGACGAGATTGACCTCATCGAGTACTTCGAGGAAGATCCCGAAACACGCATCATCGCCGCTTACCTGGAGGGCGTCAAGGACGCCGTTCGCTTCCAGGAGGTCCTTTCGAGACTCAAAAAGCCCCTGGTCGTCCTGAAGTCGGGGCGGACCCCCAAGGGGAAGGTGGCCGCCGAATCCCACACCAAATCCCTGGCCGGGGCCGACGCCATTTACTCGTCGCTCTTCAAGAGGCACGGCGTGTGCCGGGCTGAAACCATCGAGGAATTCTACGATTTCGCCAAGGCGCTGGCCTACCTCGAGCCACCCCGTGGAAACAGCATCCTTTATATCACGACTTCGGGAGGCGCGGCCATCCTGGCCACCGATGCCGCCGAGCAGGAGGGGCTGAACGTCGCCCCGCTGCCCCCCCAGCTGGCCCGGGACCTGGAAGGGGTGATACCGGCCCACGCCATTCGGAGCAATCCCCTCGACCTGACCGGCGACGCAGACGCCCGGATGTTCCGGGAGGTCATCGAGCGGGCTCGTCCCCACTACGACACGCTGGGCATCATCTTCGGGGACCCCATCCTCGATGCTTCCCAGGTGGTCACTCCCGGAGCCAACGAGCTGGTCATCTTTCTGGGGGGGGCCGAGGTGGAGCGGGAAGAAAAGCTTCGCATGCACCAGAAGGGGATCCCGGTTTATCCAACGCCCGAGCGGGGCATCCGGGCCTTGAGCCATGTCATCACCCCGGCGCTGAAGGAGCAGAAGGCCCTGACGACTTTCCCGGCCGCTTCGGGAAAATCTCAGCTGAGCTTGTTCGAAAGCTTCAGGTTCCTGGAGTCACGGGGCTTCGACTGTATCGTCAGCCGCATCGCCGACAGCCCGGGCAAGGCGGTTCACCTGGCTCACCAGGTTGGTTTTCCCGTGGCTCTCAAGGTGGATTCACCGGATATCCTGCACAAGTCGGACTTCGGCGGGGTGCGGCTCCACCTCCTGTCGGCCCAGGATGTGCGCACGGCATACGCCAGAATGGACGAGAACATCAAGGCTCACGCTCCCGGAGCCCGGGTCAACGGCGTCGTCGTGAGCGCCATGGCGGCCCCGGGGCTCGAGCTGATCCTCGGCATGCATCGCGACCCGCAGTTTGGTCCGGTGATCCTGTTCGGCCTGGGGGGAATCGCCGTGGAGCTCTTCCGCGACGTGGCCATGCGGCTGCTTCCGTTGACAAGGGAAGACGCGCTGAGCATGTTGCAGGAGATCAAGGGGGCTCCGCTCCTGAGGGGGTTCCGGGGACAGCGCACCATCGACGAAAATGCCCTGGTCGAGGGACTGCTGAAGCTGGCCCGCATCGCCCAGGATCATCCGGATATCGTGGAAATCGATCTCAACCCGGTGCTCGCCTACCCCGAGGGCATGCTGGTGGTGGACGCCAGGATCCTCAAAGGCTGATGGACACGGGTGGAAAAGGAGGAGGAAATCGATGCAGGTTCTGGTGCTGTACTACTCCAAGGGCGGCAACACTCGAAGGCTGGCCGAGCTCATCGCCGAAGGCGTCGGCTCCGTGCCCGGCGTCACACCGGTTCTCAAGACGACGGCCGAGGTCACCAAGGACGATTTTGTCGGATCGGCCGGAATCATCGCCGGATCGCCGGTCTACTTCGGGGTGATGGCGGCGGACCTCAAGCGTGTGCTCGACGAATTCGTGGGGGTTCGCAAAAAGATGGAAGACAAGGTGGGCGCGGCCTTCGCCACCTCCGGCGATGCCACCGGCGGCAAGGAGACCACCATGTTCTCCATCATTCAGTGCTTCATGATCTATGGGATGATCGTGGTGGGAGACCCGATGGATGCCACGGGTCATTATGGAGTGGCCTGCGTGGGCGCTCCCGACGACAGGGCGGCCGATAACGCGAGGAAGCTGGGCAGGCGCGTGGCCGGGCTCTGTGCGAAGCTGGGTTGACGAAAGGAGAAGGGAATGTCCGCAGACGAGAAGCTCATCAAGATTTTCGAGTACGCGTTGAACCAGGAGCAGACGGGAAGGAGCTTTTTCGAAGTCTCGGTCCAGCGCTTGGGAATTGGCGCGGCGGTCAGTGCGTTCAAGCAGCTGATCAAGGAAGAGGAAAATCACATCAAGTTCATCAACGCCATCTTACAGGACCTGCGCCAGGGGCGCGACGTCGAGGCTGAAAGCCTCAAGGCCGTGAAGATCGAGCCCACAAACTTCTTCGACGACCGGGCCAGCTCCGAGTTCCTGCAGCAGTGCCTGGAAGGTTCCATGGTGCCCGATGTGACGGTCTTCAACACGGCCTGGCTCATCGAAAAGGACCTGAGCGAGTTTTACGAGAACATGGCGGCCCAGACGGACGGCAAGGCCAAGGAAGCCCTCATGATGCTCTCCCGATGGGAGAAGGGGCACGAGGCGTTCTTCAAAACCTACCGGGACAAGCTTTCCGAGGCCTACTCGCGCATGCCCTGGGGGGGATGATCGAGGGGGCGATTCCCGTCTCAAAGGCTTCCGCGGTCTTTTCAGACATCCAATGGCCAGGGGTGGGCACGTCATCCCGTGTCCACCCAGGGAGCCCCGGTGCTCAGGTCTTCGGACCGGGGCGCTCAGGGGGCATGACGCCAGGCACTGGAGCCATTATCATTAAACTGCCGCAGCCGTCCGAGATCCCTCGGATGGTCCCTGCCTTTGATCGGCTGGAGGTCGTGGAGGGTGCTGGGCTCCTGCACGAGCCATCCAGGGAGCATGGACAAACGATGAACCAGTTCGAATACGAGATCACGGCCTATTCGGCGGAGGACTTCAAGGAAGTGGTGTACTTCTGCTCACCCGACGGCCAGTGCGGCTTGGAGCGCCTTCCCGCGGACCAGATCCGGAAGCTGCAGCAGGTTTTGACCGAGCGGGGGCGGAAGGGATGGGAGCTCATCCAGGCATCCTTCGGAAAAGAGGGCATCCTGGCTTTCTGGAAGCGATCCGCCCAGGGAGCTGCCCTTGAGAGCGGTACCCCGGCAAGCGGGCCCATCGACATTTGATGGCCGAAACGGAGATCCGATATCCATGAAAACCGTGAAGATCAAGGGAATGTCTTGTCAGCACTGTGTCCAGGCCGTCACCCGGGCCCTGGGCGAGATCGAGGGGGTCGTCGGCGTGCAGGTTGACCTGGCGGCGGGCACGGCTTCATTCGAGGAAGAGAAGCCGGTGAGTCCCGAGGTCATCGCCGAGAAGGTCAAGAAGGCGGGGTTCGAGATTGGCTAAGGAGATCCTCCACATTCGGGGCATGACGTGCGCAGCCTGTGTGCGCCGGGTAGAAACCGGCCTGACATCCGTGGACGGCGTGCAGGATGCCACGGTCAACCTGGCCACCGGCAAGGCGCTGGTCGCCTACGATGCCGAGCGGGTGAGGCTCGACGACATTCGCTCGAAAGTGGTGGACCTGGGCTACGAGGTCCTGGACGTGAATCCCCTCCGGCCCGTGGACGTGAGGCGAACAACCCTCTTCGTCGGCGGGATGACGTGCGCGGCCTGTGTGCGCCGGGTCGAGAACGCCCTGAAGGATGTCCCGGGGGTTCGGGAGGCCTCCGTCAACCTTGCATCGTCCCGGGCCACGGTGACCCATCATCCCCTGGAAGTGAGCCCGGAGCAGCTTCAACAAGCCCTTAAGGACACGGGCTACCAGTTCCTGGGGATCATGGACGAGAGCCCCGAAGATCCAGTCCGGGAGGCCACCAGGAGGGAGCTTCGGGACCTCAGGCGGAAGCTCATCGTCGGAGCCGTCCTCAACGTCCTCATCATGGCCGGGAGCATGCCACATTCGATACCGCTGCTTTCGGCTGTGCCGCACCGCTGGCTGCTCATCGCTCTCCTGATCCTGACGACCCCCGCGGTGTTCTGGGTGGGAAGCCGGTTTCTGACCGGAGCCATCAAGGCTACCCGCCAGAGGACGGCGGACATGAGCACCCTCGTGGCCCTGGGCGCCCTTTCGGCCTACTTTTATTCGGCGGCGGCCACCTTCTTTCCGGATTTTTTTTCCAAGGCCGGCTACGAGCTGCACGTCTACTACGACAGCGCCGCCATGATCGTCACCCTGGTCCTGCTGGGCCGGTTTCTCGAGATGAA
>JALOPI010000115.1 GCA_025453975.1 Syntrophobacteraceae bacterium | reverse complement strand
GGCCCAGCTGGACAAGACCTTCCCGACCAACGAATGCGCCATGTGAATCATCTCACCCAAGCTGGTCGAGGTCGGCCGGCACCTGAACATCAATCTCCTCACCAATGCACATCTCGAAAGCCTCACGGGAGCCAAAGGCCAATTTAAGGCCGTCATCCGCCAGAAGCCCCGCTTCATCATCACGGACCGCTGCACGGCGTGCGGAGACTGCGCCAAGGTTTGCCCGGTCAGCCTGGTCAACGAGTTCGAGCAAGGCCTGTCTGAGCGCAAGGCCACCTATAAGCCCTATCCACAGGCGATTCCCAGCGCCTACGCCATCGAGAAGCTGGACCGCTCCCCCTGCACCAACGCTTGCCCCAACATGGTCAATGCCCACGCCTACGTGGCCCTCATCGCCCAGGGAAGATACCCCGAGGCCATGGAGGTAATCCTGCGCAACCTGCCCCTGCCGGGCGTCATCGGCCGCGTCTGCCCTCACCCCTGCGAGACGGCGTGCCGCCGGGGCGAAGTGGATGAGCCCATTTCCATCTGCGCCCTCAAGCGCTTCGTGGCGGACCGGGTGGATATCGAGAGCCTTCCCATTCCCGAGATTCAGAAGCGGGGCGAGAAGGTCGCCGTCATCGGCTCCGGCCCCGCCGGCTTGACGGCTGCTCACTTCCTGGCCCTGGACGGCTACGACGTGACGATCTTCGAAGCCCTTTCGGCTGCCGGCGGCATGCTGAGGGTTGGGATCCCCGACTATCGCCTCCCCCCCGAGGTCCTGGAGAAGGAAATCCGTGCCACCCTGCGGCTCGGCGTGGAGCTCAAGCTCAACACGGCCCTGGGTAAGGATTTCACCATCGACAGCCTCATGGCCGACGGCTACAAAGCGGTATATCTCGCCATCGGCGCCCACAGCAGTCTCAAGCTCAACATCCCCGGCGAAGACGCCGAAGGCGTCATGACCGGCGTCGAGTTTCTCCGCAAGTCCAACCTGGGCGGCATCAAGAAGGTGGACGGCCGGGTGGTGATCGTCGGCGGCGGCGACGTGGCTATCGATGCGGCGCGGTCGGCTCTGCGGCTGGGAGCGGACCAGGTCAGCATCTTCTATCGAAGGTCCGCCACCGAAATGCCCGCTCGCGAGAACGAAGTGGCCGACGCCCTGGCCGAAGGTATCGAGATCCAATTTCTCACGGCGCCTCAGCAAATTCTCACCAAGGACCAGAAGGTCATCGGCCTCCAGTGCGTCCGGATGGAACTGGGGGCTCCGGATTCCTCGGGAAGGCGGCGCCCGGTGCCGGTTCCCGGAAGTGAATTCGCCATCGAGGCCGAGTGGATCGTCCCGGCCATCGGGCAGACCCCCGAGTCGCTGTTCCTGGCGGAAAAGGAAGGCATCAACGTCACCCGGTGGGGTACCGTCGAAGCCGACGAGATCTCCTTTGCCACCAGTCGCGAAGGCGTTTTCGCGGGCGGCGACGCTCAGACGGGGCCCTGGGTGGCCATCGGAGCCGTGGCGGCGGGCCGCGAAGCGGCGATTTCCATTGGCCGCTTCCTGCGAGGAGAAGATCTCCGGGAAGGCCGCAAGGGCATGGAGCTTCCCCAGGACGATTTCAGCTCCATCCCCAAGGATGTCGAGCGGCAGCCGAGGGCGCACCAGGCCACGGTGGGCATGGATGCCCGCAGGGCGAGCTTCGCCGAGGTGGAGCTGGGGTTCACCGAGGAGCAGGCACAGGCCGAAGCTCGGAAATGCCTCAACTGCATGGCCTGCTGCGAGTGCCTGGAGTGCGTGAAAGCCTGTAAGGCCGATGCCGTGGATCATTCCATGCGGGAAGAAGTCGTCACGCTGGATGTGGGCGCGGTCATCGCCTCCCCCGGCTTCCGGCCCTTCGATCCATCACAGTATGACACCTACGCCTACGCCGCCCTTCCCAACGTGGTGACGAGCGTCGAGTTCGAACGGATTCTGAGCGCCGGCGGCCCGTTCCAGGGCCATCTGATCCGGCCTTCGGACCACAAGGAGCCCAAAAAGATCGCCTGGCTCCAGTGCGTGGGCTCCCGCGAGATCAACCGGTGCGACAACGGCTACTGCTCCGGCGTGTGCTGCATGTACGCCATCAAGGAAGCGGTCATCGCCAAGGAGCACTCCAAGGACGGCCTGGACGCCGCAATCTTTTTCATGGATATGCGGACCTTCGGCAAGGAATTTGAGCAGTATTACACCCGCGCCAGGGAGAGCGGCGTCCGCTTCGTGCGGTCGAGGATTCACAGCGTCGAGCCGGTGCCCGACTCAGGCAATGTGAGCCTCTCTTACGTGACCGAGCTCGGCGAGATGGCCTCCGAGGAATTCGACATGGTGGTGCTCTCGGTGGGCCTCGAGTCCTCGGATGAAGTCGAAAAGCTGGCCGGCACCCTCGGCGTCGACCTCGACCAGTACCGCTTCGCCGAGACCAGCAGCTTCACCCCGGTGGCGACAACGAACCCCGGCGTGTACGTCTGCGGTGTCCTCCAGGGCCCCAAGGACATCCCGCTCTCCGTCATGGAGGCTTCGGCCGCCGCGGGAGCTGCGGCATGTGACCTGGCTTCGGCTCGCAACACTTTGGTCCGGGAGAAGACCTTCCCCGAAGAGCGGGACGTGGCGGCTGAACCGCCCCGTATCGGCGTTTTCGTCTGCAACTGCGGCATCAACATCGCCAGTACCGTTCGCGTCCCCGAGGTGGTCGAGTACGCCAAGACCCTGCCCAACGTGACTTACGTTCAGGAGAACCTCTTCTCCTGCTCCCAGGATGCCCAGGACCGGCTGGTGCAGGTCATCAAGGAGCAGCAGCTCAACCGCGTGGTCGTGGCGGCCTGCTCGCCCCGGACCCACGAGCCGCTCTTCCAGGAAACGTTGCGCAACAGCGCGTTGAACAAATACCTTTACGAACAGGCGAACATCCGCGACCAGTGCTCGTGGGTGCATGCCGCCGATCCCGACGCCGCCACCGACAAGGCCAAGGACCTGGTGCGCATGGCGGTCGCCCGGGCCATGCTCATCGAGCCCCTTGCCATGCCGTCGGTTCCCGTGAATCCCTCGGCGCTTGTGATCGGAGGCGGAGTGGCCGGCATGGTGTCTGCCCTGACCCTCGCCAGGCAGGGATTCAAGGCCCACATCATCGAGCAGAAAAACAGGCTGGGGGGCCACGCTCTCAAGCTTCACAAAACCTGGCGAGGCGAGAGTGTCTCCGATTATGTACTGGGGCTG
>JALOPI010000114.1 GCA_025453975.1 Syntrophobacteraceae bacterium | reverse complement strand
CAGGCCTTCCATGGCGCCTCCATTTGGTGAAAAGGATACCAGAAGCCAGGGACTTGATGCTCGAAGCTCGAAACTGGAAGCCCGCCTCCCCTCTCAGAAGCCCGCGTTGACATCGAACTGGAAGATGTCGATGGCCAGGGGCGGCCCCGAGATTTCGTTGGTGGTCAGCCACCTGGCCGTGAGCCAGACGTTCTTGTAGAGCCCGAATTCGAGTCCCAGGATCCAGCCTTCGGCGTTGGTGCCGCCGCCGTGGAAGTCCGAATCGGTGAAGGCGTCGATGACGGCGTCGGCCTCGAGGTGCTTGTAGAACAAGAAGGCGCTCCACTCCTTGAAGTTCCGGGCCTTGGGATAGCCCACCTGGAGCCCCACCTGGTAGCCCTCGATCTCCTCGGGGATGTCGCGGATGCCGGTGCGCCGCGCCACGTCGCCCTGGTCGAACCCGAGGTTCCGGACGTAGTCGCCCACGACGATGACGTGGATGGGCTTCCAGAAGCCGATGTCCACCTGCCCCGTGACGTTGAGCTCCCGGAACTCGGAGGCCAGGGCCACCCGGATCCCCTGGGGCTCGATGTTGAAAAGGGTGTTGCCCTTCTGGACAAAGAGCGGGGCCGTGTAGTCGTTCAGGTCGGGGCGCTGGAGGGTGTTGGCCCTGCCCACCGTGTTCACGTAATCGTAGTAGGCGACGCCCACCTTGGCGGTCACGTCGGGGTCGGGCTTGACCTCGGCCCCCGCCTGGACCCCGAAGAGCCACTTGTCGCGCTCGGTGAATTCCAGCTCCTGCAATGGAAAAGCGCCGCCGGTCAGGAACGCCCGCACCTGGTCGGAAAAGACATGGGTGTAGCTCCCGGCGACGCCCTCGAAGTTGATGTCATGGTCCCACACCATGTCCGTGTAGAAGAAGGGATTCGGGTGGCGTCCGCCCCAGAAGGTCAGGTTCTCGAAGGGCTGCCATCGCAGGTACGCCTGGTCCAGGACGATGCCGTCCTTGTTGAAGTAGTCCCCGAGGGTCTCGTTGGTGGAGACCGGGTCGTCCTCGTTGCCGGTGCTGATCCTCATGTGGGCCGAGAACGTTTCGTGGATCTTGGCCGAGGCGTTGAGGCGCGCCCGGATTCGGAACCGGTTGCGGTCCTGGGTGGTGTTCAGAAGGTCCCCGGACACGGTGCCGTTTTTACCGACCTTGAGGAGGGCCGCGTTGTCCTTGTCATAAAACTCCCCCTGGTAGCGGAGCCGGATGTCTCCGCCGAAACGGATGCGCTGGGCCCAGTCCGGAGACGAGAGCCCACGGGTGTCCCGGGCCTTCTCCTCCTGGATCTCGGCCTTGACGCGATCCTGCACATCCTGTCGGATCTCCCGGGCCACCTTCTTGGATATCTGGCGGACATACTCCTCCTCCCGCGCCGCGGGCACCAGGGCCACGGCCCCTTCCCCCGCCGGAGCCGGCCTCCCGTAACGGGCATGGAACTGCTCGGCTTCCTCCGGGCTGATGACCCCCTTTTTCTGGAGCAGGTCGATGACGGCGCCCATGTCCTGCCCGGCGGCTCCCGCTCCCCCGGCGCTTTCCATGAGGGAGGCGGCCTCGTCGGCGCTGATGACGCCCTTCATCCTGAGCAGCTCGATCATCCCGCCCATGGCTCCCGGTCCTCCATCGGAGCCCACGGCGGGCGCCATGCCCTGCCCATGAGCGGACGGCGCCATGCACACCGCACAAACCAATAGGACCAAACCCGCAAATCCCGCCCAAACCTTGACCATGACGACCTCTCCCGTTCTATTCACCCTCGTGCTCCCGGGCAGAAAACCCTTAAAACCTGAACTTCACCTGAAAATGGAACCGGTTCTCGCCCGACTCCGTGTGATCCGCCTCCGAAAGGGCGACGGCCCAGCACAGGTCGTAGTTGAAAAAGCGCGTCACGTTGCCCCGAATGCCCACGCCGGCCCCGTTGATGAACAAATCGTCGTTCTGAGCCGGCAGCTCGTCCTGGATCCAGAGGCTCGCCTGGTCATAAAATGCGTAGGGGGTCCCGCTCACCTTGCCGCCCAGCTTGAGCAGTCCGGCCAGCTCCGGGCCGCTCAGCTCCACCGTCAGGTGAAAGGCGTCGTCCCCGAGGACTTCGCTCTCCAGGTAGCCGCGCACGCTATCCATGCCGCCCGCCGCGTACTGCTCGTTGGAAATGAGGGGCTGGTCGGACATCTGGCCGTCGGCCTTGAGGTAGAGACTCCAGTCGGCGGGCAGCCTCTGGATGCGCTCGACGCCGGCCGTGGCGTAGAGGTAATTCCCCCGGGCCTTGAACCGCTTGTTCTCGAACTCGTCGGGGTTGGTGACCAACCCCCGGAAGACGCCGTTGATGCCTCCGCTGAACTGGGTAAGCCCCCATTCATCGGGCAGGGAGGCGCTGTAGGCCACCGAGAACGGCAGGTACTTGATGGGCGTGTTGTCGAGGGCGGCGTCGGCGCCGAAGTCCAGGGTGTCCTCGAAGTCCTTGTAGTCCGCGCCGAGGGTCACGCTGTGGCTGTACTTCCTGTAGGGGCGCAGCGGCAGCACGTAGCGGCCCCCCACCATGGCTCCCTTGCCGACGGTGTTGAAGCCCGTGCCGAAAGCCGAGGCACTGTCGGTCCAGAGGGCGTAAAGGGCCACGGTGTGCTTCTCGTTCCACGGGGTGGGCATGACGTAGGAGGTGGCGATGACCTGCACTTCCTCGGTATCCAGGGGGGACGTCTGATATTGGAACGAAGCCGAATGGTCCAGCTGCCAGAGGTTGTCGAAGCTGACGAGCCCGTTGAGCCGCAGCTCGCTCGTGTTGGGGCTGAAGCGGTTGCTGAGCTCCACGTGGCCGTGGAGGGGGAAGGAATCCTTCACCTCGAGCTCCACGTCCACCGTGCCCGGCTCGTCCCCGGGCGCGATGGACGGCGTGATCTTGAGGCTGGGATTGCTGTTGGCCTTGTTCAGCTCCTCCTGGAGCCTCGGGACCCAGAGGATCTCGCCGGGAGTGAAGGACGGCACGCGCTGGAGGACCCGCTGGGCCCTGTAGTAGCGGTTCCCCGTCACCTTGACCTTGCCCACCGTGGCCTCGACGACCTCGAGGGTGACGGTGCCGCCCTCCACCAGCTGCTGCGGGATGCTCACCATGACCGTCGGGTATCCCGCCTCGTGATAAAAGGCCTCGAGGGCGGCCCGGGCCAGCTCGACGTCCCCGGCTGTCTTTTTCGGCCCCCCGAAGGGAGCCAGGATCTCGCCCAGCCGCTGCTCGGAAAAAAGGCTGTTTCCCACCACCACGAAGGCATTGACGGGGAAGGTG
>JALOPI010000083.1 GCA_025453975.1 Syntrophobacteraceae bacterium | reverse complement strand
TCGCCACCGACGGAAGGCTGGAGTCGGGAAGCTCCGCGGTGGACGAGTCCATGCTCACGGGTGAAAGCATGCCCGTGACGAAAAAGGTGGGTGACGAGGTCTTCGCGGGAACGGTCAACCAGGGGGGGAGCTTCATGTTCACCGCCACCAAGATCGGGGCCGAAACGGTACTGGCCCAGATCATCCGGCTGGTGGAGGAAGCCCAGGGATCCAAGGCCCCCATCCAGCGCTTCGCCGACAGGGTGGCCTCCATCTTCGTCCCGGTGGTGATGGTCCTGGCGATAATCACCTTTGGGGTGTGGGGCTTCCTGGTGGAGGATCCGGACATGGGGCGCGCGCTGCTCAATTTCGTGTCGGTCCTCATCATCGCCTGTCCCTGCGCCATGGGACTGGCCACGCCCACGGCGGTCATGGTGGGAACGGGGCTGGGCGCCGAGAGCGGCATCCTCATCAAGGGGGGGGAGAGCCTGGAGAAAGCCTGCCGCCTCACGACGGTGCTCTTCGACAAAACGGGCACCCTCACCCGGGGCAGGCCCGAGATCACGGAAATGCTCACGGCACCGGGTACGGAGCAGGCCTCCCTGCTGAAATGGGCGGCCTCCTTGGAGACCGTCTCCGAGCACCCCCTGGGGCGGGCCATCGTGAGTCGGGCCCGGGCGGACGGCGTCCGATTGCAGCCGGTTTTCGAATTCGAGGCCATGGCCGGACTGGGTGCCCGTGGGGAGGTGGAAGGCCGCGAGGTGCTGGTGGGCAGCTCACGTCTCCTCGGCGAGAAGAGCGTCCCGCTGGCGGCCATCGCCGGGGATGCCGACGCCATGCTCTCCCGGGGGAGAACCTGCGTGTTCGTGGCGGTGGGGGGAGAGGCCGTAGGGGCGGTCTGCCTGGCCGACACCCCGAGGGAGTCCTCCCGGGAGGCCGTGGAGACCCTCAAGGCCATGGGCCTCAACGTTACCATGATCACGGGGGACCGGGAGGTGGCGGCGCGGGTGGTGGCCGGCGATCTAGGCGTCCAGCGGGTGCTGGCGGAGGTGCTTCCAGGGGAGAAGGCGGGTGAGATCCGCAGGCTGCAGGAAGCCGGCGAGGTCGTCGCCATGGTGGGAGACGGCATCAACGATGCGCCGGCCCTCGCCGCGGCCGATGTGGGCATCGCCATCGGAGCGGGGACCGACGTGGCCGTCGAGGCCAGCGACATCACCCTCATGCGGGACGACCTCCGGCTGGTGCCCGCGGCCATTCGCCTCTCCTCCCTCACCATGAGGATCATCAAGCAGAACCTCTTCTGGGCGTTCTTCTACAACTCCCTGGGCATTCCCATCGCGGCGGGAGTGCTGTATCCCTTCTTCGGCATACTCCTCAACCCCATGCTGGCCGCCGCGGCCATGGCCATGAGCTCCGTGTCGGTGGTGAGCAACGCTCTGCGGCTTCGGTGGGTGTGGCGCCGGCATAAATTCGTCTGAGTTGTTGTGGATCCCTTGCCTCGTGTTTATAAGTAAAAAAGTTTTGAGCTGGATCCGGTGGAAGCGAGCTGGTCAACCCCAAACATGAAGGAGGTATTTATGGATCGCTATGTCTGTCAGGTGTGCGGTTACGTCTATGACCCCGCCAAGGGAGACCCCGACAATGGAGTGGCTCCGGGAACCAAGTTCCAGGATGTTCCCGATGACTGGACGTGCCCCATCTGCGGCGCCATGAAGAGCGATTTCGAGAAAGAGTAGTCAATTCGCCGAGGACAAGGAGTGAGTATGGACCGTTATGTGTGCCAGATCTGCGGCTATGTTTACGATCCCGCCAAGGGGGATCCGGACTCGGGAGTGGCGGCGGGCACCAGGTTCGAGGATCTGCCCGACGATTGGGTCTGTCCCGTGTGCGGCGCCTCCAAGGGCGACTTTACCAGGGAATAGCCGCAGGGGGCTGAGAGGAGCTCAAGAAGATGATCTTCAATTTCAATGCTGCGGAAGTCTTTCGTGTTGCCATCAAGATCGAGGAAAACGGAAAGCGATTCTACGAGGATGCTCTCAGGGTCATCGACGATCCTTCGGTGAAAAAGCTGTTCCAGGAGCTGGCCAGCCAGGAGGTGGAGCACAAGAAGCACTTCGAGGATCTCAGGGCCAGGCTGCCCGCCCAGCCCCAGGGCTCCGACGTCTGGTTTCCCGAAAACGAGATGGAGGCCTACCTCAAGATGATGGCCGACCAGCACGTCTTCACCTCGGATGCGAGCCTGGAGAGCGCGCTGGCTCAGCTCAAGGGGGTCAAGGACGCTCTCAAGATGGCCATTGAATTCGAGAAGGACTCGGTGATCTTCTTCCTGTCCATGCAGGAAGCCACGGACAACAAGAAGGACCAGGAAATGATCGGCCTCCTGGTGAAGGAAGAGCAGGGCCACCTGAGGCGGCTGGCACTGGAGCTGGCCCGCCTCGGTAAGTGAGCTGAGCCGTCTCTGACGTTTTCCCTTCCTCGCCTTGGCCCCGGCCTGCCACCCCCGCCATTGGCTTCCGTACGTGGTCCCGCCTTTTGCGCATTACCGGAGAAACATCCGGCCGATGCACGGAAGGCGGGCTTCACGTTCCGGAGCCCTCCGTATCCTTGCGGTGCTCCCGCGCGATGAGCATGTAGATGGAAGGTACCACGAAGAGCGTGAACAGGGTCCCGATGCACATTCCCCCCACCAGCACGAGACCGATGGAGTTTCGGGCGGCCGCCCCCGCGCCCGTGACCAGGGTCAGGGGGAAGTGACCCGCGATGGTGGCGGCGCTGGTCATGAGAACCGGCCTCAGCCTGGTCACGGCCGCCTGGTGCACGGCTTCCAGCTTGGGAAGACCCTCGAGCTGAAGCTTGTTGGCGAACTCGACGATGAGGATGCCGTTCTTGGAGATGAGCCCCACCAGGGTCACCAGCCCCACCTGGGAATAGATGTTGAGGGTGGTGGTCCAGCCGCTCGTCCAGAAGGACACGCTGGGGTCGGGCATCTTCAGGAAGCTGAAGAGGAGGGCGCCGAAAATGGCCAGGGGGACGGAGCCGGCCAGGATGACGAAGGGGTCGCGGAAGCTGTTGAACTGGGCCGCCAGGACCAGGAAGATCAGGATGACGGCCAGGGCAAAGGCCGGCAGGAACTTGTTTCCCTCCTTCCTCAGTTGTCGCGATTCACCAGTGTAATCCAAAACATAGCCCTTGGGTAGAATCTTGGCCGCTTCCGTTTCGAAGAAGCGCAGGGCTTCGTCGAGGGGGCGCATGGGGACGGCGCTCAGCTTCACGGCATTGAGCTGCTGAAAATGGTTGAGGGAGCGGGGCACGACGGTGTCGCGCTGCGTGGCGATGGTGCTGAGCTGGATGAGCCGGCCGCCGGGGCCGGTGACGTAGATGTCCTGGAGCTGGTCAGGGTTGAGCCGGTCCTGGCGCCTGATCTGGGGGATGACCTTGTAGCTCCGTCCCGAGATGTCGAAACGGTTCACGAAGTCCCCCCCCACCATGTTTCCGAGGTCGGCGCCCATCTGGGCCAGGTTGAGTCCCAGGGCCGCCACCTTGTCCTTGTCCAGGACGAGCTCGGACTGGGGCTGGTCGATCTTGACGTCGATGAGGGGCGGGAACACGAAGATGCCGCTGTTCATGGCCTTCGTCTGTAGCTCCTTGGCCAGCTCGAGAATCTGGGGAGTCTCGGCCGTCGAGGCCAGGACGATCTCCACGGGAAAGTCGCCCCCTCCCGGAAGCGCCGGCGGAATGACGGGGAAAATCTGGACCCCTGGGAGGCGCTGCAGCTTCTGCTCCACCTCGGGCATGATCTGAAAGATGTTGCGCCGGCGCTCACCCCAGGGCTTGACCACCATGCCGCCGAAACCGGAGCTGGGAAAGGTGATCTGGAACGTGAAGTCGGTCTCCGGAACGCTCCGGAAGGCCTCGTTCACCGCGGCGGCGAAATGGCTGTTCTGGTCGATGGTGGAGTTGGCGGCGGAGTTGAGGATTCCGAAGATGACCCCCTGGTCTTCGGTGGGTGCCAGCTCCTTGGCGGACATGGTGAACATGGGGACCGTGAGGAGGGTGATCACCACCCAGACGGTGTAGACCGCGGGGCGGTTCGAGAGGGTTGCGCTCAGGAGCCGGCCGTAGAAGGCTTTCAGTCGGTTGAAGTCGCGCGTGATCCTGCCCGCAAGCCCCTTTTCCCCGCTGCCCGGCTTGAGGAGCTTCGAGCACATGACGGGCGACAGCGTGAGGGCCACGATGCCGGAAATGGTGACCGCCCCCGCCAGGGTGAAGGCGAACTCGCGGAAGAGCGAGCCCGTCAGCCCTCCCTGCAGCCCGATGGGAAGATAAACGGCGGCCAGGGTGACGGTCATGGCGATGATGGGACCCACCAGCTCCCGGGCGCCTACCAGGGCCGCTTCCAGGGGCGACTTTCCCTCCGATAGATGGCGCTCGGCGTTTTCCACCACGACGATGGCATCGTCCACCACAAGGCCGACGGAGAGCACGATGGCCAGCAGGGTGAGGATGTTCACGGTGAAGCCGAAGGCCTGCATCAGGAACACCCCGCCGATGAGGGAGATGGGGATGGCCAGGACGGGAATCAGGACGGACCGCAGCGAGCCCAGGAAAAGAAAGATGACCACCACCACGATGATCAGGGTGTCGCCCAGGGTCTTGATCACCTCGCGGATGGCGTTGGCGATGTAGTCGGTGGCATCGTAGGCGATGCGGGCGTCGAGGCCGGTGGGAAGGTCGCTCTCGATGGAAGCCATCTCCGCCCGCACTCTCTTGATGACATCGAGGGAGTTGGCGCCGGGCAGCGGCCAGATGCCCATGAAGACGGCCACCTGGCCCGTGAAGCGCACTTCGGCGTCGTAGTCCTCAGCCCCCAGGACGATGTCGGCGATGTCGCCCAGCCGGACGATGGCTCCGTTCTCATATTTCACCACCAGGCGCTTGAACTGGTCGACCGTCGTCAGGTTGGTGTCGGCCGTCAGGTTGACCTGGATGTGGGACCCCTTGCTCCGGCCCAGGGCCGACAGGAAGTTGTTGGCCGCAAGGGCCTGGCGGACTTCCGTTGGACTGATGCTCAGCGCCGCCATCCGGTTGGGATCGAGCCAGATGCGCATGGCAAAGGTGCGGGCACCCAGGATGTCGGCCCGCTGAACCCCCTCCACCGTGGCCAGTCGGGGCTGGACGACGCGCACCAGGTAATCGGTGATCTCGTTCTGCTTCAGGACATCCGAGGCAAAGCTCAGATAGGCCGAGGCGAACTGGCTGTCCGCGGTTTCGATGTTGATCACCGGCACCTCGGCCTCGACGGGCAGGTCGCGGCGTACCTGGTCCACCTTGGAGCTGATCTCGGCCAGACCCTTGGTGGAGTCGTGGTTGAGCTTGAGCCTGACCTTGATGGTGGAAAGGCCGAGGGTGCTCTGGGATTCCATGTACTCGATGCCGTCGGCGGCGGCGATGGCCCGCTCCAGGGGAGTGGTGACGAAGCCGGCCACCAGCTCCGCGCTGGCCCCCACGTAAACGGTGGTGACGGTGATCGCCGCGTTCTCGCTCCGGGGATACTGCTGGACATTCAGGGAGCGGATCGCCTGGAGTCCGGCGATGATGATGAGCAGGTTGACCACCATGGCCAGCACGGGACGGCGGATGAAAAGGTCGGTGATCTTCATGGCTCAGCTGTTCTCCGGTGCGGGCGCCTGATGAAAGGTCGGGGCCAGCCGGTTGTCCACGGTGACCGCCTGGCCGTTGCGCAGCTTGAAAACCCCCGTGCTCACGACCGTTTCCCCCTCGGCGAGCCCGCTCGAAACGGCGACAAAATCCCCGCGCCTGTCTCCCAGGCGAACGAACTGCTGACGGAGCACTTCCACTCCGCTCTGCGGATCCTTCTCCACGACGAAGACGGAATCGCCGTAGGGTGCGTAGAGCACCGCCGTGGCGGGGATGGTCAGCACCTCCTCCCGCGCCGGCAGGCCGACGGCCACCTGGACGAACATGCCCGGGCGGAGGTCCTCCTTCCCGTTGGACACCGTGGCCTGGACCTGAACGTTGCGGGTCCCGCTCTCCACCAGCGGGTTGATGGCCGTGACGCGCCCCTCCACCGTCACGCCGGGCAGCGCGTCGCACGTCACCCTCACGGGCAGGTCGATCCTGAGCTGTGCCAGCCGCTGCTGAGGCAGGGTGAAGTCGACGTAGATGGGATCGAGACTTTGAAGGGTCACGATGGGATCCCCTTCCCGAAGGATCTGGCCCAGGTTCGCCTGGCGGATGCCGAGGTGGCCGCCGAAGGGGGCGCGGATGGTCTTTTTGGCCATGGTGGCGCGGATGGAGGCCACCCGGGAGATCGCCTGATCGAGGGCGGCCGTCGCCCGGTCATGGTCGGCCTGGGAGATGATCTTGTCCCGCAGCATCCTGGCCGAGCGATCCAGGTCCGCCCGGGCCAGACGGACCTGAGCCTCGGCGCCCGGCAGCTCCGCCTCCTCCGAGGAGATGTCCTGGCCCACCAGCACATCGCCCTTCTTCACGATGCTGCCCGGCTCAAAGGAGATTCGCACGACCTTTCCCGGCAGCTCCGCCGCCACGGTGACCCCCTGGACCGCCGTCAGCGTGCCGATAGCGGTCCATTCCCTCGCCCAGGATGCGGTGCTTGCCGCGGCGGTGGTCACGGTTTCCGGAGGGGGAACGAATTTCTTCCCCTTGTCGATCATGGCCCCGATCTGCAGGGCCTTGACGCCGGCGAGGGCGGCGACCAGGAGAGCCAGTGCCAGTGCGGTGAGGATCAAGCGCTTCTTCATGTCAGTAGGGCTCCCGAGACGAAGGTTTGACGGGTGATGAGTCGCTGCTGTCCGGACGGCCTTCCATGAGCAGACGCCGGGATTCGCTCTCCTCCGTGTCCCACCACCCCCGGCCCAGGGCCTGGAAGAGAGCGGCCGTGTCGGCAAAGCGCGCCGCCTGGGCCTGAACCAGGATGACGATGGCCCGCTGGTGCTGGCGCTGGGCGTTCAGCAGCGTCAGATAGCTGGCCGCGCCGTACTGGAACTGTTTTTCCGTCAGGTCGAGGGAATCCCGGGCGGTGGCCTCGGCGTCGGCCTGTGCGCGAAGGGCTCGCGCGCCGGCCTCGAGGGCCTCAAGCACATCCGCCACCTCCCGGAAAGCCTGCAGCACGGTCTCCCGATACCGGGCCAGGGCCTGATCGTAGGCGGCCATGGCCGCGCGTCGCCTGGCCGTGAGCTCCCCTCCGTGGAAAAGAGGCTGAAGCAGTCCCGTGCCGAGGCTCCAGAGGGACGTGCCGGGCGAGAAAAGGTCCTCGAGACGGGTGGAGCCCGAGCCCAGGTCAGCCGTGAGGGTGATCCTGGGGTACAGATTGGCGGTGGCCACGCCCACCTGGGCGCATGCCGCGTGGAGCAGCGCCTCCGCCGCGAGGATGTCGGGCCGCTGGCGAGCCAGGGACGACGGCAGGCTCACGGGGAGATCCCGGGGAAGCTGAAATCCATCCAGCCGGAATTCCGGAAGAGCCGCATCGCTCGCGAACCGGCCGCTCAGGACCGCCAGCAGGTTGCGGGTCTGGGCCAGCTCCCTCTGGAGCGGCGGCAGGATCGCCCGGGTCTGGGCCAGCTCCGCCTGCTGGGCCAGGACCTCCGCACGCGACGCACCACCGATGAGAAACTGTCGCTCCACCATCTCCAGCTGTTGCTCCAGGGATGCCACGATCTCCTCGTTGGCTCGGATCTGAGACCGGAGGGAGGCCTCCCGGACGGCGGCCGTGACGATGTTGGCGGTGAGGGTGAGATGGGCTCCCTCGAGGAGATAGCGCCGGTAGTCCACCTGCGCCCCCAGCGCCTCCAGCTCGCGCCGGCCGCCCCCGAAGAGATCCAGGGCATAGGATACGCTCACCGAGGCGTTGTAGAGGGTGAAGGTGCTCCCGGCGCCACCGGTCGGCAGACCCACGGACGCCCCCGTGACCCTCCGGCGCGTTGCCGAAAGGCTTCCATCGAGGCTCGGGTAAAGGACCGTTCCGCTCCTCGCCCGAAGATCTTCCTCCGCCTGGCGAAGGGCCGCTTCCGCCGCCGCCAGGGTGGGACTCTCGGCCAGGGTCCGCCGGATGAGCAGATCCAAAGGCTCGGACCGAAACAGTGTCCACCACTGATCGGGAAGCCCCCCTCCCTCGACGAAGCGCTGGGACTCTCCCCCCGCGCCGGGAGCGGAAGCCGTCTCCAATGGAACCGGCCTTTCGGTGTAGCTCTCGACTTGCGGCGCCGAAGGGGCTCGAAAATCGGGCCCCACGGCACATCCGGCTGCGGCCATGAGCACCAGGGCCACGAGAGCACGGTGTAATGCACGCTGCGAAGGTTCCACGGGTATGGCTCCCATGTCAGAGCGAGGGCATGCGCTCGATGAGGATTGTCGCGTCAGGGGATCCGCACCATCCTGCCGGCTCCCAGATCCATCAGCTCGACCACGAAGAACTGCTGAAAATCTCGAATGACCTGTCCCCGATCCAGCTCGCGATCCATGATCAGATAGCCGAGCACTCCATCCATGGCCGCCAGGAGAGCGAGGGACTGCCGACCCGGATCGTGGGGGCGGAAGCAGCCGGCTTCCATGCCGCGGTGGTAAAGGCCGCGGGCAAACACCCTCAGCCGGTGACAGCGCCTTTCGTATAGGGTCCAGAGCTCCGGGGAGCCCAGGAGCTTCGTGAAGGACAGGAAAATGAAGACCATTTCCCGGGGATGGGTTGCCCAGTGCTCGAGATAGGCCGCGATGAAGCCCGAGATGGCCTGGGCGGCATCGGGGGTCGATTCGGCGGTCTGCATCATGGAGGTCACGGGCTCCTGAAATCGCTCGTTGGCTGCCAGGAGGATTTCGGCCTTGCTTCGGAAGTGGTGATAAATGCCGCCCTTGGTGAGCTCCGCGCGCCGCGCGATGCCATCCACCGACGCCCCCTCGTAGCCATTATCCAGGAATTCGTTGACGGCGGCGGTGAGGATTTCTTCCCTCCGCACCTCCCTGGGCTTCTTCATGCCTCACCCCCCCCCCCTTTTTTACATACCGACCGGAGGTATGCAACTAACACCGGCCCCAGCCGGAGTCAACGTCTTTCTGGAATCCGGCCGGGCGCCAGGGATGCGCCCCTGGAGACCAGCGCCACTCCGCGGGTCCCGCGGCCGCGCGGGCTGCCCCGGGAGCCGGCATCGCGGGGCGTGGCGACGGGCGCCCGGAAATGGATGTTGACAAATTGTGCATCAATTGATAATGCACAACGCGCACAACAGGAACGCCTCTCACGGAAGGATCCCCTGTGATCGAAGAGCTCTTTTCCAAGCCGATCCTCATCTTCGGATGCGGCAACGTCCTCTTCGGAGATGACGGCTTCGGGCCCGAGGTCATCGAGCATCTCCACGCGGCCCACTCCCTGCCTCCCTCCACGGGCGCCTTCGACGTCGGAACCAGCATCAGCGATCTCCTTTTCGACCTCCTCCTTTTTCCCCGACGCCCCTCGGACATTTTCATCGTGGACGCGGTCTCCGCCCCCAACCGGCGGCCCGGAGAGCTGTTTGAAATGGAAATCCAGGATCTGCCCGCCGTCAAATCCGTCGACTTCTCGCTGCACCAGTTCCCCTCCGTGAACCTGCTCCAAGAATTGCGCGACCTTGCCGGCATCCGGGTGAGGATCCTGGCCGTTCAGGCTGCCCTCATCCCCGATTCGGTGCGGCCCGGCCTTTCCCCCGAGGTCCGGGCGGTCGTCCCCGAAGCGTGCGCGTGGCTCGCGAGCCAGGCGGCGCTGGCCGAGGGCGGGACGGCGAAACCCACGGCTTCAACGGCCCCGTTTCCGGGCGATCCTTTTATGGCGCCTCGGCGGGATCCCGCAGTCAATCTCAAGGAGGACACGCAAAGACCATGAACCAGAAGCCCGTTGGATCCATCATGATCGTCGGGGGCGGCATTGCCGGCATCCAGGCAGCGCTCGACCTCGCGGATTCGGGATACTACGTGTATCTCGTGGAGAAGAGCTCCGGCATCGGCGGCGTCATGTCGCAGCTGGACAAGACCTATCCCACCAACGACTGCGCCATGTGAATCCTCTCGCCCAAGCTGGTCGAGTGCGGTCG
>JALOPI010000048.1 GCA_025453975.1 Syntrophobacteraceae bacterium | reverse complement strand
GGGGAAGGGAGCGCCGGCAGCAAGTGCGTTGCGTGCCACATGCCCATGACCTCCTTCGCCCGCATGAACCGGAGCGACCACTCCATGCTGCCGCCGGCTTCCGCGGCGACGTTGGCTTTCGGGTCGCCCAACGCCTGCAGCGGGTGCCACACGGACAAGGACGCCTCCTGGGCCGACAAGCTCGTGCGGGAATGGCGCCCCCGTGACTACCAGGCTCCTCTGCTTCACCGGGCGAGCCTGGTCGACGCCGCCCGGAAGCGGGACTGGAGCCGGCGCGAGGCGATGCTCCAGTACGTCACGAGCCCGGACCGGGACGAAGTTTTCGCGGCATCCCTCATCCGGCTGATCCCGCCCTCCACGGACCCGTCCGTCACCCGGATGCTGCGCAAGGCAGCGGAAGACCCGTCTCCTCTGGTTCGTTCCGCGGTCATGGAAGCACTGGCGATGCTCCCCTCTCAGTCGAGTCTTGAAGTCCTGGTCAAGGCAACGGGCGATGAGAGCCGGCTGGTCCGCGTACGGGCCGTGGCGGCCCTTTCGGCCTACCCCGACCTGAAGATCGTCGGTGAAGAGGGCCGGCTTATCAGGAGAGCCGAGGAGGAATACATGACATCCCTCCTGGCGTGGCCGGACCAGTGGTCTTCCCATTACAACCTGGGAAACCATCATCTCAACCGCGGAGCCCTCGAGGAAGCCGTCGGCTCCTATGATCGAGCCCTGACGTTCGAGCCCCGGGCAGCCATGGTCCTCGTGAATCGAGCCTTGGCCCTGGCGGGGATGGGTGAATCGGGTGAGGCGGAGAGATCGCTGAGCCAGGCATTGAGGGTGGCGCCGGATAATGCCGCGGCCCGCTTCAACCTGGGGCTTCTGAAGGCCGAGCATGATGAGCCTGGGCAGGCGGAAGAGTCTCTCAAAGCGGCCCTGAGCTTGGATCCACAAATGGCCCAGGCGGCTTACAAGCTTTGCGTTCTTCTCGTGCGGGACCGGCTGCGGGAGGCTGTGGGGTTCTGCAGGGAGGCCGTCAGGCTGCGACCCGAGGATGCCCGCTACGCTTATACGCTGGCCTTCACCCTGAATCAGAAGGGTGAGACGGCCGAAGCCATGGGAATCTTGAAGATCGTCGTCGAAAAATTCCCTGAGTACCGGGATGCGCGGACACTGCTGGGAAGGATAGGCGCGGAGGATCGAAAACCGTGAGCGGGGGCAAGCAACCAGACGAGGAGGACCAACATGCGACTCAGGATGATGGCAACCGTGCTGATGTGCAGTCTTTTGCTGGCCGTCCAGCCGGCGTTTCCCCAGAAAGCCGGGAAGGGCAAGGCCGCGCCCGCGGGCCCGGCCCTGGAGGACCCGGCAATGGTGGACCCGCGGGCACGGGAGGTTTTGCAGCAAGCCTGCGACTTCCTGAAGGCTCAGCAGCAGTTTTCCTACAAGGCCGAGGTCAATGACGATCAGGTCTATCACGGCGGCAAGAGGCTTCAACATTCCTTCGATCTGGAGGCTCAGGTCCAGCGGCCCGACAAGCTTCGCATCGCGGGTGCGGGGGATGTGATCAACAAGCATTTCTACTTTGACGGGAAGACCATCACTCTCTACGATGGGAATCACAACGTCTACGCCGTTCGCCCGGCCCCTGGCGACATCGAGGGTGCCCTGGACAAAGCCCACAGGGAGCTGGGGCTGACGGTAGCCCTTTCAGACCTGGCGAGTCCCGCTCTGTATGAGCACGTTTCCAGAGACCTTCACCACGGGCTGTACGTGGGCGTTCACAACGTGCGCGGCGTGCCTTGTCACCACCTGGCCTTCGACCGGGGGCGGGTGCACCTCCAGGTCTGGATCGAGACGGGGGAGAAGCCCTTGCTACGGAAGGTCATCTTGACTCAGAAGCTGGCTGAGGGGTCTCCCCAATGGACGGCGACACTCACGGACTGGAACCTTTCCCCCCAGCTGGATGCCGCTGTTTTTTCCTTCGTCCCACCCAAGGGAGCCGAGATGATCGATTTCGCCCCTCTGCGGGCCACGGCACCCCAGAAGTCGAAGCCGGCGGTCCGGAAGAAGAAAGGAGGCCAGTCATGAGCCGTGATCAGAAGAGCTTGGTAATCGGGATCGCGCTGGCTGCAGCGCTGCTGGCGATTCCCCTGTTTCTCATGGAGGCTCATGCCAGGGGCTTTGGGGGTGGCGGCGGCTTTGGTGGGGGCAGCTTCAGGGGTGAAGGATTCAGTGGCGGGACCTTCGAGCACGGCGGTGGATGGGCCGAAGGTCCACGGGGAGGAGGCGTTGCCGAAGGCCCGCGAGGGGGCGTGGCTGCCGAAGGGCCCCGTGGCAATGCCGCCGCCGTGGGGCCATACGGTGGGGCCGCCGCCCGAACCGCTTCCGGTGGAGCCGCCGCCGTGGGACCTTATGGCGGTGCGGCGGTGCGGGGTCCTTACGGGGACACCGTGGCGGCGGCTCCTTATCACGGCGGAGAGGTGAACGTGCACCAGGAAGTGAATGTCAGCAGCGGAGCCTACTGGGGTGGGTATTACCGGCCTGCTTACGGCTACGGAGCCGCCGTCGCGGGTGCGGCCGCCGCGGGCCTGGCCGTGGGAACGGCCGTCGCGACCCTGCCTGCTGCCGCGACGACGGTGGTGGTCAACAGCCAGACGTATTACGTGGTCGGCGGCACCTACTACCGGACCTGCTATCAGGGGGCCGATGTTTCGTACTGCGTGGTGCAGGCCCCGAGCCCCTGAGGGAAGATGACCCTGCCCCGGCGCGTTCCACTTTCCATGGGGACGGAGTTTGAGGCAGCTGTCAGGCGGCTGTCCGAGAAATTCTTTTTGTCATTTCGAAGGGAGCATAGCGAAGAGAGAAATCTCGAAGAGCGCGGACCATCACGAAATCGAGATTTCTCTCTGTGGCTCGAAATGACCGCCTTGGACAGACTCCCGGGTGGGATATGCATTGCAGGGAGGTGATCGATTGGGTGATTCATGCTTCGATAGTCTTTCCGCGGGTTTTTGCCGCGAAGGTGTCAAACGATTGGGAATGTGGGTGTGCGGAGCGGCTCTCATCGCCATCGCCGCCGGATGTGCCCACTACCCCATCAACCAGCCCCTGAAGCAATGGGACCCGCAGGTCGGGTACCGGGGGGGAAACTTGATCGACCCCGATCGTGACGAGGAGCTCCTGCTCCTGCTGAGCTTTTCGGGCGGCGGGACCCGGGCGGCCGCCTTTTCCTATGGAGTGCTGGAGGCATTCAGGGATACGAAGGTCACCCTGCGTGGGCGGGAGCGGCGGCTCCTGGATGAAGTGGACTGGATCTCCGGTGTCTCGGGGGGGAGCTTCACGGCGGCGTACTACGGCCTGTTCCGGGACCGCATCTTCGAGGACTTTGAAAGTCGGTTCCTCAAGAAGAACATCCAGGGAGATCTCACCCGTGCCATGCTGTTCAATCCCGTCAACTGGGCGAAGCTCTGGTCCGCCTATTATGACCGCAGCGATCTGGCCGCCGATTACTACAACCAATATGTCTTCGACGGAAAGACGTTTGGCGATCTCCTGGCCCGCGGGGAGCCCATGATCATCATCAACGCCACGGACATGGTTCACGGGACCCGGGTCTCCTTCATTCAGGATGCCTTTGACCTCATTTGCTCCGACCTGGCGACGTTTCCAGTGGCCAGGGCCTGTGCGGCCTCGTCCGCGGTGCCCATCGTGCTGACCCCCATCACCTTGCGGAATTATGCCGGGGGATGCGGCTACGAGCTTCCGGAGACGGTGGCACGGGGCATGAGCCCTCCGAGGGATGTCACGACCCGGCTGTTCGGACTCGCCAACAACCTGGCGCCCTTCCTGGATTCCGATTCAAAGCCCTACATCCACCTGGTGGATGGGGGAGTTGCCGACAACCTGGGGCTCCGGGCCGCCCTGGAGCGCGTCACCCTGATGGGGGACCCCTGGAAAACCCTTCAATATGCCAAGATGGAAAACGTCCACAAGATCGCCTTCGTGGTGGTGAATGCCGAAACCGCCATCAACGACAGATGGGACCGGTGGCCCAAGGTGCCCCCCTTCGCCGCCATGGTGGATTCGTTTTCATCCATTTCCATCGAGCGCTACAATATGGAAACCGTCGCGCTCCTGGGGGAAAGCTTCTCCCGCTGGGCGGAAGAGATCCGCCGGGGGCGGTGCGGCTCCAGCCCCATCTCCGTTGAGCCGGGTGCCTGCGGAGATATCGAATTCTACCTCATCCAGGTGCGGTTCGACGCTTTGAACGACGAGGCCGAGCGGGCTGAGCTCAAGCGGCTCCCAACGTCCTTCGTGCTGAAGCCGGAGCAGGTGGACCACCTCAAGGACGCCGCAAGACGAATTCTCCAGGAATCAAAGGAGTTTCAGCGGCTTCTCGGGGACCTCCGGTAGGGTTCAGAGGCTCCAATGAGCCTTCCGGGCTTGATTTCTGGTCAGGACCGGTTCATCAGGATCATGACAGGTTGACTAACGAGAAGGGAGAAGCATCATGAAGTGTGCAGTACAACGGGATCTGGTGGTGGGCTTCGTGCTGATGACTTTCGCCCTGGCCGGCTGCCAGAGCATGAAGGCGGAGCCGTCCAGGGGGGCGGGCTTTGTCGCCATGGACGAAATGCAGAAGCGGGAAGATCTGCCCTTTCAGAAGGTCTGGGTCAAGGCAGGCGCGGATTGGAATGTTTACCGTACCGTCTACATCAAGGAGGTGAGCACCCAGTATCTCCTGGAGGCCAACTGGTGGCAGCAGGGAATCCGCAAGGACGACTACGAAAAGGATGTGCAGTCCGTCGCCCTCTATATGCGTGAGAAATTCATGCAGGCCTTCCGGGAGGACCCCAATCGACGTTTCCAGGTTCTCCAGGCCCCGGCGCCCGGCTCCATCACCCTGGAGCTCGCTCTCACGGAGCTGGTCCCCAGCAAGCCTCTGATGGAAGCCCTTTCATTGGCCGCCCCCTACGGCAGCGGCGTGGCCGTGCAGGCTGGTGCACGCAAGTCCGGCGCCGTCGGAACGGTGGCGTTCGAAGCCCGCATCGTGGATTCCTCCCGAGGGACACTCCTGGCGATGGCCGCGGATCGCGAGGAGGCCCAGGCCGCGCCTGTCAACCTGAGAGCCTTCACCTGGTACTCGGTGGCACACGGGATCATCGACGACTGGGCCGGGCAGTTCGTGGAGATCGCCAATCGACGGCCGGGCCAGATCGTGAAGGACACCAGTCCGTTCACCTTGAAGCCGTGGTAGCCTTCAACGGATGATTCCCATGGATGCGCCCATGAAGCTGCGGTGGCTGCCGTGGGCGGTGGTCCTCTCCATCGCCGCTTTCGTGGTTTGCCTGTGGTCCGCCCCTCCCTGCATGGCCGGGGAGCCGGGCCGGGCGATACCTCATCCCGCTCCGGCAGCGTCCTCGTCCTACGCGATCCCCGTTTCGGAAATCGTGGCCCGCGCGGCGGAAGTGACCCCCTTCCTGCAGGAGCTGAACAGTCAGCTGGCTATCCCCCAGGCCATTCAAAGCATCCTGACCACGCTTCCCAACGTCCGTCTCGACATCGATGGAAATCACGAGGAGACCATGGGGCTCCTCGCAACGGAGGCCACGCTGGATCAGCTCCAGGCGAGGCAGCGATACTGGCAGGAAAGGCGGCTGCTGGTGACGGGCTGGCTCAGGAGCCTCACGGTCCGAGCCGGTCAGGTCAAGGCCTGGCTCGACCAGCTCGTCGAGAGGCAGAAGATCTGGACGGAGACCCGCGACGCCGCCAGGGCGTCCAACGCGCCCTCGCAGGTCCTGCAGCAGGTCGATGCTGTCCTGGAGTCCCTCGGAGCCGTCCGGATCCCATTGGAGGTGCAGCTCAAGGACACCCTGGATCTCCAGGCTGCCGTGGCCCGGGAGGTCACCCGCTGTGATTCCATGCTTTCACAGCTGGGCCAGGCACAGCATGAGGCGGTCGGCGGACTCCTGACGCGGGATTCGCCGCCGATCTGGAGCCCCGGGCTGTGGAAGCGGGCGGATCGATCCCTCCCCGGCGAGGTATCCCGGGTGGTGGCGAGCTCCTGGGCCGAGACCGCGCGGTACGTCTCCAGAGCGCCCTGGAGTCTTGCGGTCCCGGGTGTGGTCTATTTCGCCCTGGCATGGATTTTCAGGACGGCCGGGCTAAGAATGCGTCGCGCGGAGCCCGCCACGGATCGGACGTTCCAGGGACCCGATGTTTTCGACTATCCCTGGTCTGCCGCCTATATCGTTTCGACCCTCTATATGACGGGGCCCATTTACTCCGCGCCGGAAGCCCTCAAAAGCCTGCTGCGGGTGGCCAGCTTCATTCCCATGGTCCGTATGGCTTCCGCCATGGGGCCGAGGGCCGTCCAGGGCGGGATCGTGGTTGGGGCTCTCTTTGCGCTGGAGTCCATCCGGCACGCCTTTTCCGGCACCCCCCTTCTTGAGCAGGGGCTCGTCATCGCGGAGACCCTGGCCGGGGCCCTGGTCCTGGGATGGATGAAGGCACGGGGACGGCTGGAGCCTGGCTCGGAGCCCGTGGAGCACGCCGCCTTTGTTCGCCTTTTCCGGATGGGCGGATGGCTGATCACGGCCTGCCTGGCCTCGGGCTTTGTCTTCGGGGTGCTGGGCTACATGAGGCTGGCGCGGCTCCTCGCCTCCACGGCCGTGGATCTCGGCTTTCTGGTGCTGTTGTTCTACAGCTGTACCCGCATCCTCATGGGGATGGCGGCCCTGGGTCTCGAAAGCAGGCTCCTGGGCGGTCTCCGAATGGTGCAAAACCATCGCGGTCTCCTGCTGCGGCGAGCCTACCGGGCGCTGGCCTGGCTGGCCGCCATCGTCGGACTCATGCGCCTGCTGGATAATCTGGGGCTCTTCCAGTCGGCCTTGGAGCTGGGATCGCTCGTCCTGAGCACCAGGTTCGAGCGGGGAGCCTTCAGCCTGTCCGTGGGCGATGTCCTCGCCTTTCCGCTGACTGTCTGGGTGGCCAAGCTGCTGTCCCGCTTCATCCGCTTTGCCCTGCAGGAAGACGTATATCCGCGCCTGGGAATACCGGTGGGCCTCTCCTATGCCGCATCGAGCCTCCTCCACTACACCATCCTCTCCCTGGGGGTGCTGACAGGTCTGGCTCTTCTCGGGCTGGATCTCACGAAGGTGACGGTCCTGGCGGGAGCCCTGGGCGTCGGCATCGGCTTCGGTCTGCAGAGCGTGGTCAACAACTTCGTCTCGGGCCTGATCCTGCTTTTCGAGCGTCCCATCCACGTCGGTGACAGCATCGAGGTCGGGGAGAAACTGGGAGAAGTGCGGCGGATCGGCATTCGCGCCAGCACCATACGAACCCGGCAGGGGGCGGAGATCATCGTCCCCAATGCTCAGCTCGTCACGGACCAGGTAACCAACTGGACCCTCAGCGACCAGCTGCGCCGCATCGACCTTCCGGTGGGGGTCAACTACGGCGCTCCCCCCTGGGAGGTGATCGCCATGCTGGAGGGAATCGCCCGGCGTCATCCGCGGATCATGACCAGCCCGCCCCCCCAGGGCCTTCTTCTGGGCTTTGGAGACAGCTCCATGAGCTTCGAGCTGCGCGCGTGGACGGACGAATTCGCCGACTGGGCCCGCGTCCGAAGCGATCTGGCCGTGGCCGCCCACGACGGAATCGCCGAGGCGGGATGGTCCATCCCCTTTCCACAGCGTGAAGTGCGAATCCTGGAAGGCCCGAAATGAAGCGGCCCGCCAGCCCTCGGCACCGCCCCGGGGGGGCTTCCACGTATGTGGCGGGGTTTATGGTTATGCCTCCCGGTGCCTGTCGCTCACAGTACCTTGAGCGGATGGAGCCAGCCGGGCTCGTCGGCCATGGAGGCCTCGATGGCCCGGTCCGACCCCAGCACCTTGACGATGCCCCGGTCCCGGAGGTGGTCCAGCACCTCGGCAAAAGCCTTGAAATCGGCGGATGTGGTGGCGAGCACCTCCTCGCGAAGCTTCTGACGGTCGGCCTCGGACTCTCCCTTGAGGTGGCGCAGCATCGATTTGTACCCTTTGGCGTCGGGAAGGAGGTAAGCGTCCAGCTGGCCGATGGTCCCGACGACGGCCTTGGAGATCTCGTCGTCGTTGAGGGAGTCGCCGCGCAGGAACTCCCCGGACCGGTCGAAGACCTCCAGGGTGCTTCGGAGGTTGGGGTCCCGATAGGAGACGAAGACCAGGCTGCCCGAGTGGCGGTCGAGCTGTGAGAAGGCGCCATAGGCTCCCCCCTGAACTCTCACCCGCTCCCAGAGCCAGGTCGTGCGCAGGTAGCCCGCGGCCACCAGTGCCGCCCCGCTGATGGTCCGACCCTGGTCCAGGAGGTTCATTCCCTTGCCCACATAATTGACCTGGCTGGGGATCGAGAGGCCCTCGAAGAAGGGCGGCGACTCCCTCCGCCAGGAAGCGCGCCCGGGAGCCCCCTTCGGGTTCTGGGGCAGCTCCCTGATGAATCCTCGGATGGCGGACTCCATTCGACTCCAGTCGTCCGCGTCGCAGGTCACGTTGGCAACCATGCCGCGCCCGTCGACGAGGCAGGACCGGACCGATTCCAGGTCCGTCAGCACGCCGGGCCAGTCGTCATCCAGCCTCCGAACCAGATCCCGCAGGAAGAAGAGGTAACTGATGCCGCTGACCTGCTCCGCGAACCAGTCCGATTCGGTGAAGTGGGACTTGATGCGGAGGTTCACGAACTGGTGCCCGTTGGGTACCAGCCGCTGCTCCAGCCGGGCTTTTTCCTCCAGAGCCATCTGTCGGAAGCGGTCGGGGCTGTCCAGGCGAACGGTGAGGAGCAGATCCCGGAAAATCTCCAGCAGCTCGGGGGTCTGGTGCGTCATGGCCTTGCCGCGGAGGAAAAGCCAGGTCACCCCATCCCTGGCATCCGCCCGCGTCGAGGCGAAAAGCTCGGGGTGGATGCCGCCCGTCTTGCGGCCGATGCGCTGGCTCAGCCGGACGTAGTCCTCCCGGTCGGTCCCCATCTCCGTGAAGGTGCGACCCAGAAGGGACGTGTAGGGGAGAAGCTCCCTGGGGAGGGTGTGGAGGTCGAACCCGAGGTCCAGGTAAAGTATCCCGTTGGTGAATATGTCGTGGGTGAGGAGACTGGTCTCCCCTTCCCGATGGACTTCGATGGGGATGACCTTGTTGGATCGCTCCAGGTCCCGGATTTTGAGCATGGGGATGGTGGCGAGGGATTCGGGCGGGTCGGGCCTGGCCTGGAGCTCTCGAAGCTCCAGGGTGTCCTGGACCAGCTGGCTCAGCTCCGGTTCCGTCAATCGGCTCTTGATCCCCGCCAGGTGCTCGCGCACTTCCGCTTCCTGACGCTCGGCCAGCTCGGGGTCGGGCTTCAACAGCACGGTGGTGCGGTGGGGATTGCGGAGCAGCAGCGTGTCGATGAGCTCCGACAGGAGCCCCTCCTGGGACTGGATCCTGTTTCTGACGGCGGCGAGGGGCTTCTCGAAGGCGAGAAGGGCCAGGGGATCCCCGTCATAAAGCCAGGTGGTCAGTGCGCGCAGCATGAGCACCAGTCCACGGGGGTACATCCCCGTGTTGTTCTCCCGAAGCCTGAACTCCAGCGTGTTGACAGAGGCCTCCACGGTCTCCTCGTCAATGCCTTCCCGGGCCAATCGGGTCAGGGTCTCCAGAATGAGGGCCTCCACCTTGCCGCCGTCCTCGGGCTCAATCCCCTTGAGCCCCACGGAAAAAAACATCTGACGCAGCTCATCTTCCAGGCCGTGGCCGGCCAGGTCGTCACCGAGGCCCGATTCGATGAGCGCTTTCCGGAGGGGAGCGCCCGGCATGCCGAGGAGAGAGTGGTTCAGGATGCTGAGAGCGAGGTTCATTTCGGCATCCAGCGTGTCACCCAGAAGCCAGTTGACGGTGATCATGGCTTTGGGTCGGGGCGCGTCGGGGCCGCCATCCCCTTCCTCCCTGGCGACGGAGTAAAAGCGTGTGAGCTCCCGTGAAGAATGGAATGGGGGCTGCAACGGGATGGCGGAGCTCGTCTCCCGGAAGGTGAAGCCCTTGAGTGCCTCGTCCATGAGACGGAGGCGCTCCGTGGGGTCGTCGTCCCCGTAGAAGAAAATTCTGGCGTTGGACGGGTGATAGAACTGCTCGTGAAAAGCTTTGAACCCCTCATAGGTCAGGGAGGGAATGACCCTGGGATCGCCGCCCGAATCCAGCCCGTAGGTGACATCCGGAAAGAGGGATTGCTGAGAGTATTCGGCGAGGAGGGTGTCGGGAGAGGAGTAAGCTCCTTTCATCTCGTTATAGACGACCCCTTTGAAGCTCAAGGGGGATTGCGGGTCATCGATGTCGTGATGCCATCCCTCCTGCTGGAAAATGCGCGGCGTGATGCGGGGGTGAAAGACCGCGTCCAGGTAGACATCGATGAGGTTGTAGAAGTCCTGGAGGTTCTGGCTGGCCACGGGGTAGCAGGTCTTGTCCGGGTAGGTGAAGGCATTGAGAAAGGTCTTGAGGGATCCCTTGAGGAGCTCCACGAAGGGCTCCTTCACGGGGTATTTCCGAGACCCGCACAGTACCGAGTGCTCGAGGATGTGGGCCACGCCCGTGGAATCCGCGGGCGGCGTGCGGAAAACGATGCCGAAGACCTTGTTCTCGTCGTCGTTGATCAGCGACAGGAGCTGGGCTCCCGTGGCCGTATGCCTGTATATCCTGGCCAGGGTCTTGATCTCGGGAATCTCTTCCTCCCGCAGCAGCTCGAAACCATACTCCATTCCCATGCGGCACTCCTCGGTGGGGTATTCGATCGGATGTCGGACTGTAGCGCCTTTTCGCTGCCGAGCTGGCGCGCACGGAGCCGCCATGCGTCTCGCCCACGGGCATGCTTCTATCACCGCGCCTGTCTCGGATGAGGTCAATCTAAGCGCTTGCCCCCGTGATGTGAAGTGGAATTCCCCCCTGAAACGGCCGGAATGCAAAGCCGCCTGTTTCGCTGCCCTTCCTGTAGGAGACCGCCGCAGCTCCTGACCCGTGGGTGAGATATGATATTTTCAAACTTTGTATGATTATACTTGCCAAGATCGAGATCCCGCGCATTATAGGGCCTGTTCTCGAGCCCCCGGGGTCGCGAGGGGAAGGATACGCCTCGCGGAGTCCCGCGGGAAAGCCATCGGGAGCGAGAGGAAGAGGTGCGGGGGAGGGCGCGGGATGTTTGCGCGATCTCCCGCGGCTTGACCTCCGAAGGGATAAGGGAGGTGTGGCTTGGAGCATCTCCTCCCGCCGCGAGGCGCGCGCTCAGGCGCCCTCCGGCGTTTTTTTCGCCTAGTTGAGGAAGGAGGCAAGAAATGGATCAGGAAGAATCGTACCATGGCTTCATGAGGCAGCTGTTCGACGCGGAAGCCCTCCAGGACAAGCCACAGCCCCTGAAGGGCATCAGAATCCTCGAAGTTTGCTACGTCGTCCTCGGTCCGGCGGCGTGCGACTACCTGGCCGAATTCGGCGCCGAGGTGATCAAGTTCGAAGGGCAGCGGGGCGAGCAGATGCGTTTTGTGACGCCTTTCGCCTTTTTCTGGAAGAACCTTTCCCCGGGTCTCCAGGAGCAGAATCACAACAAGTACTGGGTGGGAATGCACCTGGGTCACCCCAAGGCCAAGGAGCTGTTCCTGGATCTCGTCAAGCGCTCGGACGTCGTGGTGGACAACCTGACCCCGGGTCGCATGAAGGAGTGGGGTATCAGCTACCCCGAGCTCAAGGCCATCAACCCCCGCATCATCCAGCTCCATGTGTCGGGCTATGGCAGCTGGGGCCCCTGGACGGGCAGAGCGTCCTATGACGCCGTGGCTCAGAGCATGGGAGCCCTTTCTCCCATCACGGGCTTCGAGGGGCGCGGTCCCATCAAATCGGGGGTCTGGATCGCCGACTGGATCACGGGCATCATGTGCGCCAACGCCATCCTGACCGCCTTGAACTATCGGGAGCGGACAGGCGAGGGGCAGTTCATCGACTACTCCCAGGTGGAAAACGTCATCCGCTTCCTGGACTGGACGTGGCTCTATGCATCCAAGACCGGCGAGGACCGGCCGAGAAGCGGCAACCGCGACCTGGCCGTGTGCCCGTCCGATCTCTTCGACTGTGCCGACGGGTGGGTGGCCCTCGCCGCCTTCAGCCGCCAGGAGTTTCAGGGACTGTGCGCCGCCATGGAGACCCCCGGGCTGTTCGGGAAGTATCCCAGCCCCGAGGACCGTCTGCCCGACGCGCCGGCCCGCGAGGTCCTCAAGGCCGTGAGCGACTGGGCCGCGGGGAAGACCATGTCGGAGATCGAGGAGCTGGCTTCCCGCCATGGCTTTGCCGCCTCCCGCGTGCTCAGCGTGAAGGATGTCTACCATGGGGAGCATTTCCGGGAGAGGGGAAGCGTCCAGACCTACGACGATGCCCTTTACGGGGAAATGACCGAGCCATGCTATCCGCCGCGTCTCAGCGAAACCCCCGGCAAGCTCAAGTGGGCCGCGCGCCCCATCGGCATGGACAACGATTACGTTCTCACCAAGATCCTGGGGCTGTCGACGGAGAAGGTCAACGAGCTGGCTGAGCAGGGCGTGATCTTCAAATGGAATCCCAAAATCCCCTCCCATTGTCCGCCCCCCGACTGGGACGGCAAGCGTGGTGTGAGATATCCGTAGACTGAACCCAGAGAAAGGGAGGCCGTACCATGGTAGCAGACAAGAATGCAGGTGCCTCGGGCTACGAGTTCGAGGGTCCGGACCTGGAGCAGGATATCCTTACGGATGAGCACATTGTCGGAATGGCCATCAACCGGGAATACGCCCGGTGGGCTCACCGGGCCACGAATCCAGAGGCGGTGGCGAAAAAGCCGGAAGCTCTGGACGATATGGTCGTCATCGATGCGAGCTGCGGCAGCTTTGCGGGAATTTTTGCCTCGTCCATCCTCTCGGAAATGGGTGCCGAGGTGATCCGGATCGAGCCGCCCGGGGGGGACATCGCCAGGAAGATGAGCCCTCTCGGAATGATGATCCACGACACGGGCCTCGCCTACCTCGTCGAGGGGCGCAACAAGAGCCACATCACCCTGGACGTGGGGAGCGACGAGGGAGCCGGGCTTTTCAAGAGACTGGTGAAGCACGCGGATGTTCTCATCGAGACCTACAAGCCAGGCTTCCTGGACAGTCTCGGCGCGGGCTATCGTCACCTCCGCGAGCTGAATCCCGGTCTCATCCATTGCGCGGTTCACACCTACGGGCAGTTTGGCGAGGATGCCGAGAAGTACGTCAATCAGCCGGACTACGACATCGTGAACCAGGCCCGGGGTGTCATCATGTCCATCACGGGCGAGCCCGAGCTGGACCCCGATGTTCCCAAGGAGTTTAAAAGACCGCTGCGCCAGGGCAACTGGATGGGATGGTACACGGGAGGCGCCTGGGCTGCCTTCGGGATTCTGAACGCCATGTTTCACAAGCGAAGGACCGGAAAGGGGCAGCTCGTCGACTGCTCACCCCCCGAGGGGCTTCTCGCCATTTCCAATTACGCCATGCAGTACTTCCACATGTCCGGAAACATGATGCCGAGGGCCGGAAACTACGATTACGCCGTATTTCCCTACACCTATGTCAAGTGCAAGGACGGCTACACGTTCATCTCCGGATTCACGGACCCCAACTGGACGGCTTTGTGCGAAGTGCTGAACCGGCCGGATCTCAAGGGGATGTTCCCCACCATCAAGGAGCGTCTCACACCCGAGAATCAGCCCAAGATTCAGCACGAGATCGAAAAAGTCACGACGCAGTACACTTCGGAGGAGATTCTTCGACTGATCACGGAATACAGCAAGCGGCCCGACAAGAAGGGAACCGTGGCGACGGGGAGACTGGAAACTCCGTCGGAAGTGCTCCAGCGGGAGCACTGGAAAGAGCGGGAAACCTTCGTGACCATCAATGATCCGCACTACGGCAAGGTCCTGGTCCAGGCCTCGACCTTCAAGGCCATGACCGAAACCCCGGGGCGCATCAAGTGGATCTGCCGCCCCGTGGGAGCCGACAACGAAAACATCTACCAGAAATTCCTCGGCCTCGGGGGGGCAAAGCTGGCCGACTTGAAGGATCGCGGAGTGGTCTGAGATCACGCCGGCCCCTTCACGGTGGCACAGGGCACCGGGACCTGAATTTGGGGCCGCGTCAGCGAACGTCGCGAACGCTCAGCTCAAAGGACAGGGAAAGAGACCCCGTCTCTTTCCCTGTCTCCGAGAACAGTTCGCCCCAGGTCTACCCACCGATATCGCCGGGCGAGAAGTTGGCGTGCAAGTCGTTGAACTTTCCTTTCAGATGACCGAACTTCGTCTCCATCTCAATCTGGTCGGTTTTCCAGTCGGTGGGGCATTCGGTCCGCAGTCTGGCGATTCTGTTCTCCAGCTCTTCAACGTACATGTGCAGATCATTCACCTGGTCGCCCAGCTTGGCCTTGTCGCCCGAGGACAGCTTGTCGACCCTTCTCAGCACGTCATAGATCTTGGACTTCCATACGCTGAGCTCCGTTACCACGTTGTCGCAGTAGCTTTGAACATCCTTCATGATCGTCTCCTTTTCCACCGTGTTTCATGAACCGCCGTTCCATCATGGAGCCTTGAGTCACCACCGTTACCGCACGTCGTGCGATGTTGAACGCCTTTACATCAAGTCGCGTGCCACCTCATTCACGAATCATCCATGCACTTCCAACACTTGGATATTCATGGGTTTTGTTTCTTGGATTCCATCCGCGAGCCACCGGATCATCGGACGGTCGGCGCCGTCGAATACGGCGGCTCCGTCACATATGACGGCGGCCGTCGGCGAATTCGTTTGCCAAGCTCCCGGAATTGACCTAATGGGTGAAGAGCCTGAGCGGATCGATGGGCCGGCTGGAGGGGCAATGTTGCCGCCCCATGGCTTTCCCTGCGTTGGGGAGATGGTCAGGGTGAGGGACGGTCTGCCCTGAAAGCCCCTCACCCTCTCCCCCGAATAGCGGGTGAGGGAGCCGTGCTGGACCTTAAGTCAGCAGCATGGCGCCGGAGGGGAATCAGGATTCCCGGGCGGGGAATGGCGGCACGGGCACAAAGGGGACGATCATGGGAGCAGGATCACGATCACGGATGGCGGGACAGCGGACGGCCGGGACCCTGTCCAACGAGGGGCCGGACCCGCCGGGAGTGGCCAGCCGGCCATCGGGTGGGGGCCCTCCATCGGTCGATGCCACCCTGCACGCCCTCATCGATGCCCTCCCCATGAGCATGGTGACCCTCGATTCCGAGGGGCGTATCACCCTGGCCAATCGGGAATGGCTGAAGTACGGGAGCGACCGGACCCTGGAGGATCTGAAGACCATCAGTCCGGGAGTCAATTACCTCGAAGTGTGCCGGCAGGCGGCCCGAAGCGGAGACGAGGTATCGGCCAGGACCCTGGAAGGGCTCGAAGCCATTCTGCAAGGGAGGTCGAGCCATTTCGCCCTGGAGTATCCCTGTCACTTCGAGACCGAGAGACGCTGGTTCGTGATGCGGGCGGCTCCCGTGGGCAAGGGCGCCTTGATGGCGGTCATCCTGCACCTGGACATCACCGAGCGCAAGCTCGCCGAGGAGGCGCTTCAGGAAGCCCACGACAAACTGGAGCTGCGCGTAGGTGAGCGAACCGCCGAGCTCAGCAGCACCAACGAGCAGCTCCGGGTCGAGATTTCCGAGCGGAAGCGTGCGGAGGAGAAGCTCAGGCAGGCTCTGGCCGAAATCAAGCGCTACAAGTCGCAGCTCGAAGCGGAAAGCGCGTATCTTCAGGAGGAAATCCGGTCCGAGCACAACTTCAAGGAGATCATTGGCGGGAGCGATGCGCTGCGATACGTGCTCTACAAGGTGAATCAGATCGCCCCGACAGACACGACGGCTCTCATCCTGGGGGAGACCGGCACCGGAAAGGAGCTGATCGCCCGGGCGATCCACAGTGCCAGCGGGCGCGGGGATCGGCCTCTGGTCAAGGTGAACTGCGCCGCGCTGCCGGCCAACCTCATCGAAAGCGAGCTCTTCGGGCACGAGCGGGGGGCCTTCACAGGGGCCTTCGCCCGGCAGGTGGGGCGCTTCGAGCTTGCCGACGGGGGCACCCTTTTCCTGGACGAAATCGGCGAGCTTCCCCTGGATCTCCAGGCCAAGCTGCTCCGGGTGCTTCAGGACAAGGAGTTCGAGAGACTGGGAGGGTCCAGGACCATCAAGGCCGATGTCCGTCTCATCTCGGCAACGAACCGCGATCTGGAAAAAGAAGTCCGTGAAGGCCGCTTCCGGCAGGATCTGTGGTATCGGATCAACGTGTTTCCCATCACCCTTCCGCCGCTGCGACAGCGCAAGGAGGACATCCCCGTCCTGGCGAGTGCCTTCGTGGCCCGCCTGAGCAAGCGCCTCGGGAAAGCCGTCCGCGGGATTCCCGACCCGGTGATGGACGAGCTCCTGGGCTACGACTGGCCCGGCAACATCCGGGAGCTGGAAAATGTCATCGAGCGGGCCGTCATCAGCTCCGAGGGCTCCGTGCTGTCCCTGGCCGACCGGCTCGCGGGGAAAGTGCCCGCGCCCGCCGTTCCCCCTGGCCCCCAGGACCTGCAGTCATTGGAGCGCGAGCACATCCTGACCGTCCTGGCTCGGACGCGGTGGAGGATCGAGGGCAGGGAAGGGGCGGCCGCCCTGCTGGGACTCAATCCCAGTACCCTTCGCGGGCGCATGCGCAAGCTGGGCATCTATCGCTCCTGAGCGGTTGCCGCGGTGCAGGGCGAAGACGCTGCCGCCCCTCCATCGAGGTGCGCGGCGGATGACCGGGCGGGAATTCAGAGGGCCTCAGCCCGGCCACCGCCGCCCCCACGGCGAGGCCCGCGATGGCGGCCTCGGAAACGGGGGTGTCCTTGACCCGCCTGGGGCCGAAGTCCTTGAGCAGCCCCGCCGTGGGGAGCATCGGGCTGTCGTGGATGCTCACCCCCACGCCTTCTCCCGCCACAAAGACCCTGTCGTCACGCGCCATCTCCTCGCGAAGAGCCTGATGAACGGCCTGACCCATTCCCAGCTGCTGCATGGCGTTCCTCTCCTTCCCTGACGATCGGCCCGCGATCGAATGGATTCACTGGACCAGGACGTCTTCGAGGGCCTCTTCCAGGGCTGGGTAAGGGCTCTCCTCGGCAAAACGAACGGCGTCTTCCACGATGGCATTGACCTCGGCTTCCATCTCCCTCAGCTCCTCGGCGGTGACCAGCCCGTGGGCCAGGGTCATGTCACGAAGCCTCGGGATGGGACATTTCTCCTGCCAGGCCGTGATCTCGTCCCTGGGCTGGTAGAGCTGGTGGTCGCTCTCTCCGTGGCCCCGGCAGCGGTAGGTCTTGCACTCGATGAGGGTCGGGCCTCCGCCGGCCACGGCCAGCTCGCGACCCCGGCGGGTGGCCTCGTAAACCATCAGCACGTCGTTGCCGTCCACCATCTCCCCCGGCATGGCGTAAGCCGCGGCCCGGTCCGCCATGTTCTTGACCGGGGAGTGCTCCTCGTAGCGCTGGGCGCCGGCGTACAGGTTGTTCTCGCAGACGAAGATGACGGGGAGCTTCCAGAGACTCGCCAGGTTCATGGCCTCGTGAAACGAGCCCTCATCCGCCGCCCCGTCCCCGAAGAGACAGACCGTGACGCTTCTCTCCTCCCGGTACTGCTGGGCGAAGGCCACGCCAACGGCGATGGGCAGCCCGCCGCCCACGACGGTCGTCGTGCACGGGGCGTTGACCTCGGGCACGGCCAGGTGAAGCGTGCCGCTCTTCCCCTTGTTGCACCCCGTGCGCTTGCCGTAGATCTCGGCCATGAGAGCCCTCGGGTCGGCACCCTTGGCCAGGAGATGGTTGTGGCTCCGGTGGTTCGAAACGATGACGTCCTGGGGAGCCAGGGCGGCGCACACTCCCGAGCCCACGGCCTCCTGGCCCGTGCAGAGGATCATCATCCCGGGGATTTTCCCCTGGACCTGGCACAGCTCCGTCAGCTCCTCCTCGAATCGGCGGGAGAGGAGCATGGACCGGAGCATCTCGATCTGCTTTTCCCTGGATACCTGCATGGATTCTCCTCGGATTTGCTCAACAGAGAACGGAGCGCTTGCGCTGTCCCTCGAACCGTGGACTCCGTGGATTCGCGACGTGGGAGTCATGATTGCCGGAGGCGGCGGCATCGACGTCTGCTGGGATGAGCCTCCGCATTTTCAGCTGCAAGGCGAACGCTTCGGATTCCAACGCTTTCCCGCAAACACCATATGCCGTGTCATCGGTATTGGGCGAACAGCGCCGGCGGGACATGGACGGCTGCCCATACGATTCAAGCGTCCTTCTCCCATGGGTCGATAAGGCTTTATGCCGCGGACGGGTAAAAACTGGAATTCCTCTCATTCAAACCGAAGGGAGAAATCTCAAGAGATCTTTCACATGCGTTCGGTCGACAAGAGGCCAGATTCGAGCCGCTCGCAGTGTAGAAGGTCAGAGGCAAAGCAATCGCTGGGCTCCTCCCGCTCAGCGGCTCCGGATTCAACGGAGCTGACGCCCTTTCTGCCACCCTCCTGCTTGCGGTCGGGATATCCTGATGGTTCTCCACCGCGGAAGTGGCGGTTTGGAAGGATGGGCTCGGGGAGGCCCCTGCCGCGGACCGTCTCCGCTCACCTCACCAAGGACCCCAAATGCGGCGGGAGAACTTCCAGACTGGCTCCCCCAAAAAGAAATCGAGGAGGGTGGCCCCCTCCCCGACATCAGCTACTTTCTTTCCAACGGAATGTTGCGGCTTGCTTTCAACACCCCGGACGGGGCTTCAAATCCCCCTCTCCCCCATTTGGGGGAGAGGGAGGGGTGAGGGGGTTTGCAGACTCGAACTTCCCTCACCCTGACCCTCTCCGAGGGAGAGGGGATGACACCCGGCCGGCGCGTGGACCGGAACTTCCCTTTCGTGTCAGTTGCCGGTGCGGATGGGGAACGGCAGAGCGTTGGTCCACGCCGACGACCCGCTGATGTTGTTGTTCGCCCGGATCCGGTAGTAATAGGTCGTGTTGCGATTCACGGTCTGCGTGAGCGTCGTTGCGTTGGTCGCAGCTGTGAAGGTGGAAAGGTTCGTGGTGAACGTGGCATTCGTGGCGCGCTGGATCGTGAAGCTGGTCTCGTTGGCGGCGTTATCCGTCCACCTCAGCGTCGCCGTGTAGTTGTTGCCGTTGGCTTTCACGGCCGAGACCGTGAAACCGGTCGGTGCCGCCGGAATTGCCGGGACGGCCGCGGTGGCGACGTTGCTCGCGGCTGAAGGCCCCGTGCCGTTCACGGCCTTCACCCGGTAGGAATAACTGTTGCCGGCCGTTACAGTGGTATCCAGGTAAGTCACGCTCCCTGTGTTATTCCTCGCTCCCGCGACGGCGATCTGGGCGAAGTTCGTGCAGCCTGCTCCGGTGCAGCGCTCAATGGAAAACCCGGTCTCATTGGTGGCGTTGTCCGTCCAGGTCAGGCTCACCCGGGGCCCGGTCTGCAGAGCCGCGGTCAAGTTGGTCGGAGCCGTTGGCGTTCCCTGCACGGCACCGAGCTGAACGGGTTGCGTGTTGGAGACCGAGTCGGCCGACATGGTGGGGAAGCCGAGGGGAGAGGTGGGATACACCTGGGTGTCGCCGACGGTCGCGCCCACGGCAAACACCCTGTACCAGTACTGACTGTTCCTGGCGACAGTCGTGTCCTGATAGGTGACTGTGTTGGGTGGAACGTTGAATGACCTCAACCCCGTCGTGAAACTGCCGTCCGATGCCCTTTGGATGATGTACCCTGTTTCCTTGATGGAGTTGTCCGTCCAGCTCAGGTTGACTCTCGGGTTGTTCGTGGTGCCACCGATGGTTGGAGCGGCGAGGGTAGGCGCCTTCGGGGGCACCGCAAAGACCAGCGAGTGCATCATGTCCATCTCCTCATGGGAGAGGATGTGACAGTGCCAAACGTACTCCCAGCCAAAGTTGACGAAGTGGTTGAGGATTTCCGGGATCTGGTTTCCGACTGGATCGAACCATCCCGCGGGTGGTGGCGGGGTGAGCGTGGCCCCTTCGGGCAGGGTCGGATCGATGAGGCGGACGCTGTCGGGCACCTCGAAGGGTACCTGCGACGGAGTCGGAACGGTGGGCCTCATGGCGAGGTAGGTCACCTCCAGCGGATTCACCCGGAACGTGTCCTTCCACCCCAGCTCGATGGGATCCACCGGAGGCCCCACGATCTGCCCGCTCTGATCGACGCGGTTGATGAGCTGCGTATGGAAGAGATGGGTGTGGATGGTGTGGGTATCCACCCCGTTGTGGAAGATCCTCCAGATCTGGGTGCCGTCGGGCATCGTTCCAATGGGAGTCCCTTCCACGGAGCCCTTGACGAGGTCGACGGGTGGGCTCGCCAGCCCGTAGGGCACCAGTACATGGATGGCGGAGTTGGGGAGACTGAGGCCCAGCATGCCGCTCATGCGCCCGAACAGCGTGTCGTAAACGCCGCCCATCTCGTCATGCATGGCCTTCATTTCCAGGGGCAGCGTGACGGCAGGCTGAAGAGTCCAGCTTCCGGTGGTTTCGTTGTAGCCGATGGGCTGGAAGGTCTTCTGCGTGTCGGCGATCTGGAGATACTGGACTGCCGCGCTCGAAGGGAACGAGCTGTTGTAGGCCGAGTTGTAGGCGGCCTGGGGAACGATGATCGGCTCCTGGGAGACTTCGAAAACGCCCCGCTTCGAGGCTGTCTTGGAAAACACTGCCTGAAGGTTCGCAAGGGTGACGTCAGGTGTGGGCTTCGTGACGGGCTTGCTCACCCGGATCTGCATGATGGTTCGGGTGTTGGGGCCGTAGCCGGGCAGCGTGTTGGGCGGGCCGCCGCCATCCATCTGGTTGCCATCGCCTGTGAAATAGTCGTAGACGGCAGCGCCGGCCGGAACCGGGGCGGGGGAATCGTTGTAGAGGATGAGGGTCTTGCCGGCGAAGGCCGAGAAGTCCACCACCACATCCGCCCGCTCAGCCGATCCCAGAAAGAGCGAATGCTGGTTGACCAGACCAAAAGCGAAGTACGCCGGGTCAAGATTGTAGCCGATGGGCTGCTGGGGCACCACCACCGGTTTGGGCATGAAGCCGCCTTCGGTGCCGATCATGATCCAGTCTGGTCCCTTGGTTGACGGATCGGGAATGCCGCTCGGCGTGTCGGCGTATTGGTTGGCCGGAGCCACGCTGACCGGTACCATCTTGACCTCGGTGCAGTTGTCAGCGGGACCGGGTGAGGGAGTGGTAGATTGCGGGTCGCAGAGCAGGGTGCCGGCGGTGCCGGGTGTCGTCGGAGTGGTCTTGTCCGCCGCCACGTAAAGCTGCAGGTTGAGCATACGGTCATTGGCGGCATTGAGGACGCGAAACCGATAAGCCCTGGGCTCGACTTCGAGGAAGGGGTAGGCGGCTCCGTTGACCAGCGGGGTGTCCATGAAGCTTTCGCCGGGTATGGAGGGATTGGGATTACCCGGCATCATCGGCGGCTCCCAGGGCGCGGTGCAGCCGGGACCCGGGGGAATGAGATCGCAATCAGCCTGATAGTACGGGTTGGGGACGGGACCGACCTCGATGCACCCCACTGGCTGACCATTGACGCAGGTCGGGGTCGGCGGATTGAACCAGGGTCCATAATGCCATCGGCCGAAGGCATTGGTGCCGGTCTGGTCCCAAGGATTCTGTACCGACATGTAGACGTGCGGATACCAGAGGTCGCCGGTTTTTGCCACCCCCGGCCCGGCCGTACCCCAGTTCCAGGTCGGATCCTGTGCGTAGACGGTCGTCGCATCCACGAAAGTCTTGTCCTGGATGACCAGGGGAATGCCGATGTCGGGGAGGACTTTGAGCCCGGTGGGGTTCACGCCGGTCACATTGGTGCCGTTGATCATGTCCTGGTCGACGGCGTCCGTCAGCACGTATCCGGCCGCCTCCCCGGCATAAACATTGAGTCGAGTGATGCCCATGGCATGATCATGGTAGAATTGCAGCCGGGCACTCTGAGCATTGGTGTAGTAAAAAGTCATGCAGCCACTGCTCCCGGGCAGCAGCGGAGCATTCGGATCGGAGGCGCAGCCAGGCATGTCCGGCACGTTCCGGGCGCTGACGCCCGCGGGATAGGGGGTGCCTTCATTGGCGGGCGTGATCCACTGGTGAACGTTGCCGTCGCTGATCCAGACGCTGTTGTTGCCATGGAGATGAACGGCTGCCCGGTTTTGTGTGAACTTGCTGCCCGCCATCCCCGGCAGGGCCGGTCCCAGGCCCGAGCCCATGACGCTTTCATCCACGGGCAGGAAGAGATCTCCACCCGTGCCGGTGGGGAGCTGATTGTAAAACTTGATGCGCACCGGCTTCGGATCTCCCGCCGGGCCCGCCAAACCTTGTACTCTTCCCTTGGCGACGATGGTGGGGCCCAGGTAACGGATGGGTGCCGGGTCAATGATATTGTCGGCGGCGGTGCAGGTGCGGGCTCCCGTTGGCACGGTCTGCCCCGGTGCCACGCATCCCGTGGGATTCGTCTGAGCATTATAAAGATTTCCCGTACCCTTGTTGATTTGCACATACCCACGCTGTTGGGTCGCGGGCAGGTCTCTGTGCATTTTCTCGGAATATTCCTGAAGCGAGATCTCGTAATAATCGGACCCTGGATAGGTCACAATGTCGGGAACCGCCAGTGGAATGCATTTGGGCGGGGCGGGGACCCCCGAGCTGGGATCATACAGGCCTGGCAGGGGATCCACGAACTTCTGTATGCCTCCGGTGACGCCGGTGAGTGCCGCCGTGGCCGCGGCGTCCACGCCGGTGGCGTCGGTGATGACGACAATGGGAGCGCTGTACCCCGATCCAGGGCTCGTGACGGTGATGCCGGTGATGGCACCCGTCGCGGAATCGATCTGGGCCGTCGGGTCTATGGTGGCCGTGGCCAATCCGTCACCAGTCCCGTAGGCGTCCAGGATCGCCACGGTAGGCGTCGTGTACCCCGTGCCTCCGGCATCCACCGCGATGGATCCGATGGACCCCGTGGGAAGCGGACTGTAAGCCCAATTGGCGTAGGGGCCGAAATAATGGGGCACGCCACCGGGACCCTCGATGCCTGGAAGCGGCGCGAATGCCGCCATGGGCTCAAGTGCCGCGGCTCCTGGCAGCAGTCCGAGCTTGGCGGCCCGCTTGGCGGCGGCCTTCTGCTCGGTGGGCGTCACCTTTCCCAGCTTCTTGGCCACTTCATCGCGAGTGACGGGCTTCTTGGCCAGCGCAACGTCCGGCAGCCATGCCACCATGGCGACCATCAGCGCCAGGCTCATCCAATAAAGTGATCTTCGTGTCCTCATGATGATCTCCTCCCTGTTGAGTAAACTGAATGCCGATTCCCTGGCTTGCGGGGGTGAAATGGCTCTTCCCCCCTCATATCTTGAAGACAAGGCTTTGATCTCCAAAAGCGCGCCTCGACTGCAACGCCTCACGCGTCCACGGGCCCACTGCCCTTCCCGGCCCCACTCTCCATCTTCCGCTCCAGGGCCAGATCGGCGAATCGTGTCACTTCCAGCTGCCGGACCGGTTTGGTGACACAGTCGAAGGCTCCCATGCGGCGGGTTTCCCGGCCCGTCTCGGCACTGGGGTAGGCCGTGATGACGATCACCGGGCAATCCGGGCTCCTGCGCCTGATCTCCCCCAGGAGGTCCATGCCCGATCCGTCCGGCAGGCTGACGTCCGTGAAGATGAGGTCGAAATCCCCCTCATCGATCCTCTCCCGGGCCTCCCGGCACGTGCCGGCCGTCACCACGCTGTGGCCAGCAAGGCTGAGAAACCTCTCCAGGGTGAATCTGAGGCTCTCCTCGTCATCGATCACGAGAACGTTCGCGCCCACGGCTCCTCCGTTCCGTCAGTCACCCACCGGATTGGGCTCCCCCAGGGAAAACCCGTTGAAGGACTGCATCCGTAAACCAGCCCTAATCAAGATGTGTACCGTGTCACGAGGAGGATGGAGCGATGGTTCCGATCCGGCAAACAGTGTGATGTTCGTGGGTTATGAGGTGGCGGGTCTGGGGGTTGGAGGGAGGGGAGGATGTTGGAGTGTCGCGCGCGACGGAAGTGTCGCACGCCACATGTGTCGCGTGCGACGCATCAGTCCTGAGATGGTTTATCCGTGAGCTTGCACCGCTGCATCCTGCGGTAGAGGGTGGCCCGGTTGATGCCCAGCGCCCGGGCGGCCTTGGCCTTATTCCAGCCGGCCTTATCCAGGGCATCCAGGAGAGCCTTGAGATCGGTGCTCTCCGAAGGCCTGGCCTCGCATCCCGCTGGCCCGGCAGGGCCCCTGAGATCGGTCGGCAGGTGATCAAGAGTGATGGTCCGGCTCGGGCAGAGCACGAAGGCGTGCTCCATGGCGTGCTCCAGCTCGCGTACATTGCCCGGCCAGGGGTATTGGAGGAAGACTTTCATGACATCCTGGGAGACGGCGTCGATGACCTTGTCGAACACCGTTTTGTACTTCCTTCGGAAATGGTCCACGAGAAGGGGGATGTCCTCGCGTCGCTCCCTCAGCGGCGGCATGTCGATCTCCACCACCTTCAGACGATAGTAGAGGTCTTCCCTGAATTCACCGCGGCGGACCATGTCGCGGAGGCTTCTGTTGGTTGCGGCGATGACCCGCACGTCCACGCGGAAGGTGGTGGAGTCGCCGACGCGCTCGAATTCCCTTTCCTGAATGACCCGGAGGAGCTCTCCCTGAATCCTGGGGGACAGGTCGCCGATCTCGTCCAGTAAAATGGTGCCGCCGTGGGCCTTCTGAAACCGGCCGACCCTTTCGTGAAGGGCCCCGGTGAACGCCCCTTTGACGTGGCCGAAGAGCTCGCTTTCCAGCAGGTTTTCGGGAAGCGCCGAACAGTTCACCTTGACGAAAGGCTTGGTGCCGCGATCCCCTCCAGAGTGCAGGGCTTCGGCGACGAGCTCCTTGCCGGTCCCGCTCTCACCGGTGATGAGCACCGTGGTCTGCCCACCGGCGAGGGCCTCGATGAGTGAAAAGACCCTCTGCATGGCGGGGCTTCTGCCCACCAGCCGATGGAACTGGTGCCGGTCGCCCAGCTCCCGTTCCAGGCTGACCAGACGAGTCTCGTCCCGAAACACCATGACGACGCCGGTGAAGGCATCGTGGGGACCGAGGAGAGGAAAAGCCGAGAGGCTGACGACCTTGCCCGGGATGTTCCGGTGCCGGCATTCGATGCGGTCCGCTTCGACCACCGTCCGGCTTCGGATGGCCTCTTCCAGGACTTCGGCACATTTCCCGTTGCACTGCGTCAGGAGCGCCCGGAAGGGCGTTCCGACGGCCTTGCGGGAAAAACCGTAGAGGCTGAGGGCGGCCTGGTTCATTTCGATGACCACGCCGTCCCGATCCACCGTGATGATGGCGTCCTTGACGCTCCTGAAGATCGCCTCCAGGTTGGAGCGGTACCGTTCCTTCTCGTCATTCAAGGCCTTATAGCGCAGTGCCGACCCCGTGGCGCGGATGAGCGCCTGCTCCGTGACGGGCTTGGGAATGTAGTCGAAGGCGCCAAGGCGCACCGCCTCGGCGGCCGTGTCCACATTGGGTGCTCCCGTGATCATGATCACGAGGCAGCTCAGTCCCCGCTGCCGGATCTCGCGCAAGATGTCGATTCCGGTGCCGTCGTCCAGGATGATGTCCGCAACGATGAGATCGGGAGTCGTTTGGTCGATCAGGGTGAAAGCCTCGGCGCAGTCCCGAGCCGTGAGCACCGTGTGTCCCCGGGCCCGCAAGAACCGCTCGAAGGTGAAACGGATGCTCTCTTCGTCATCGATGACCAGAATGTTGGCCATTCCTGTGCTCCCTCACAGGCAGTTCGACGGTTACCCTGGTGAAGTCTCCCTCCCGGCTTTCAAACCTCAACCGCCCCCCGTGATCCGCGACGATCCGGTGGGTGATGGACAGACCCAGGCCAGTGCCCTTGCCCATGGGCTTGGTGGAAAAGAACGGCTTGGTGAGCATCGACAGCTTATCGGCGGGTATGCCGATTCCCTGATCGACAAATACGATTCTCACATACTCCAGGCCGTCTATCATCGCCATTTCGCCGAGGATTTCAATCGTTTTGCCCTCGTGTCCCCGGGGGTACCTCTCGTTCAGCGCATAGCGGGCGTTGTTGACGATGTTCAGGAAGACCTGCTGGATCTGCTGGAAGTTGGCGCTGACCTCGGGCAAGTCCTCGGCAACACGCAGGCTCAGCCGAATGCTGTCGGTGCGGATCTGGGCCTGGGTCAGGAGGAGCGTCTCCCGGAGCACTTCATCCAGGCGGGTGGGCCATTTGTCGTCCCCTCCCTCCCGCGTGAAGGAAAGCAGGCTCTTGACGATGTCGGCGATGCGCTCGCCCTCTTTCAGGATGCGGGCTCCGATATCGTTCTCCAGGCTTCCGGAGCCGCATTCGTTCATGAGCACCTGGGCATAGTTGATGATACCGTTGATGGGGTTGTTGATCTCGTGAGCGACGCCCGCGGCCAGCTCTCCCAGGGAAGCCAGGTGAGCGGAATGCATGGCCTCCGCCTGCATCGTCATCTTTTCCGTGATGTCGCTGATGAGCAGGATGACACTGCTCACCGCTTCGCCGTCGAGGATGGGAAAGGCCCGCTTGTCAAGGAATCTTCCCCCGCCCCTGGCCACCAGGGACTCCTCCCGGCCCGACTGGAACGCCGTCAGCACCGGGCATTCCCCGCAAGGCTCGGAACAGTCATGGAACAAGTCATGACAGTGCCGACCGACGGCGTCGCCGACGGAGCCGTCCAGCTGGCAGGCGGCTCCCTGGTTGGCCCAAAGCACTTCCAGGCTGGGTGAGAGCAGGATCAGGGTGTCCCCGATGGCATTCAGGAGAGCGCCGAATTCCTGGGAGAGCTTCCTGTACTGGATCTCGCTCCGGCGGACTGTTTCCTCGGACCGCTTGCGCTCGGCGATCTCCCTGCTCAGCTGGCCGTTGGCGCGCTCCAGGTCGGCGGTCTGCCTTCTCACCTCCTCCTCGAGCGTCGCCTTCGCATGGCGGAGCTCGTCCTCCAGGTGCTTGAGGTCGGTGATGTCCGTGAAGACTCCGATGCTGCCCGCGTACTCCCTGCGTCCGTCGAATACCGCCCGCGGCGCCACCAGCACCTGGATCCTGCCGCCATCCTTGCGGGTCAGGGCGATCTCATAGGGGGCCTCGATCGCGTTCCTCCGGGCACCCCACTGTCTCCTGGCCACGTCTTGATCGCGCTGTTCCAGAACCATGGCGCCATCCTGCCCCATGAGCTCATGGCGGGAGTACCCGACCATTTCGCAGAATTTGTCATTGACGAAGCTGAAGGCCCCGTTCTCGTCGATGGCCGCCAGCCCCTCGTTCATGGTCTCCACCAGCGTCCGGTACTTCTCCCTGCTTGCCCGCAGCGCGTCCTCCGCCTGCTTGCGCTCGCTCTGGTCGCTGAAAACCGCCACGATGTCGCCGGAAGGCAGTTTGAAGATGGAGCTCTCGTACCACATACAGAAACGGTCGTCGCTGTAGCTGGTGAGGGGAGATCGCTCCGGCTGGCCGGTCCCGTGCACGTTGACGAAAGCGTCGAACAGACCGTGCTCCCTGACTCCGGGAAAGACCTCGGCGACACTTTTGCCGAGCAGATCCTCTTTCCTGGTCCTGGTGATCTTCTCGGCGGCCTTGTTGAAATCGACGAACAGGAAATCCTCACCGTCATCGACCGCACGGTAGACGGCCACTCCCTCCTGCATGTTCTCGAAGAGGGAACGGTAGGTCACTTCACTCTCGCGCAGGACCTCCTCTTCCTCCCTGAGGGGGGAAATGTCGATCATGGCAGTCCTGCAGACTTTTCGGCCGGACGGATCCTGGACAGGCAGGCTGTCCAGCCGGGCCCAGCGCTTCCCTGCCTCTGTTCCGAGGATTCTGACATCGCAGATTTGCCGCTGTCCGTTGTTGAAAGCCTCACACAGATGGCTGTGAAACTTCTCTCTGTCGGCCGCCTCCAGGTGCTCGGCAAGCGCCTGGCCGATGAGCCAGGACTTTTCGACGCCCAGGGCCAGGGCCACGGTCGAGTTGGCTTCCCGGATGCACCCCGTTTCGTCGAGGGTGAGGTAACCGAAGGGAGCGGCCTCGTACAGATGCCGGTAGTGCTTCAGGGATTCATGAAGATGCTTCCGCTCGCTGCGAAGCTCCTCGAGCTCAAGCTCCAGCTCCCTCCATGGCGACGGGGCATCCTGGGGTGTCGTCTTGCCTGATTCTTTCATCTGGGCTTCCCCGGTGAGGGTATCGGCGATTCCGTCGATCATGGCTCACATGGCTGAAGAGTAAGCATGATCGTGATATTTGCACATAACGTGCTGAAGTCAAAACCGATTGTCTCCTCTCCACCGGATTCACGAGCCACTTTTCTTTCTCCGCTTCTTGGGACAATATTGGCTGGAGGCTTCCCCTTGAAGACCGAAAAGGGCCGGGGTCACGGTGGACTGTCCATCGGAGATGCCCGTCGTCGTCTCACTCCCGAACGGAGCGCGCTGCCGGCGCGCGGCGAGGTCAGGGACCGCCATGAAGAAGCTGTTTTTTGCCATGCTCATCCTTGCAGTCCTCATCGGGTCTTTCCTGGGGTCGGCCTGGGTCCACCAGTGGGCATCCTCATCCAGTCGAAGCCCAACGACGGGACCCAGGATCCTCTACTACGTGGACCCCATGAATCCGGCACACACGTCGGACAGGCCAGGACTCGCCCCCTGCGGCATGCCCATGGAGCCCGTCCATGCCGAGAGTGGAGGCTCGGGAGAGGCGGTGCATCCTCGCTATGACCTCCCGGGAACCGTGAGGATCTCCCCTGAAAAGCAGCAAATGATCGGTGTTCGCGTGGAAAAGGTGGAGAGGTCCTCCCACGGGCACACGCTTCGGACACTGGGCCGGGTGGCGGCGGATGAGAACCTCGTCTACCGGGTCATCACCAATACCGACGGGTGGGTTCGGGATGTCAAGGGCTGCACCACCGGCAGTCTGGTTCGCAAGGATCAGGTGCTGGCCCAGATCAACACGTACAGCGTCGATTTCTATACGTGGCAGCAGCAGTACCTCACGTACACAGCCTATCAGCGCCCACCCGGGAGCCAGCCTCCCATCGTGCGCCTGCCCCGCGCGCGGCAGGCCGAGGGCCTGTCGTCCGAGCCGCGGCCAGAGAGGGAACGGCGGCCCGAAGCCCACGTGCATGATGGCTCGGATCCTGCCGGAATGGACCCGTCGGAAGCCCGTCCCCATGGAATGGACCGGATGGAAGGAGGGGAGCCCGAACCGGAGCAGCCCGAAGCCGGATCGGAGGGAGCGCCCCGACCCCAGGCGCGACAGCCCGAAGCCATGTCGAGCGAAGCGAGGCAGGACCACGCATCGCAGACTGGGGCCCAGGGCTTTTACGCCAAGCAGCTCTCAACCCGGAGCTACCTGGTGGACAACAATGCCTACAGGGCTAAGCTGGAGCTGCTGAACGCCGG
>JALOPI010000047.1 GCA_025453975.1 Syntrophobacteraceae bacterium | reverse complement strand
GAGCTGCTGCTGCCGCTGGTCGGCGTCGGGTCTTTCGGGCCGGTTCTGGAGCCTTTCCTCCCTCATTTTCCTTCGCTCTTCGAGCTGCTGCTGCCGCTGATCGGCGTCGGGTCTTTCGGGCCGGTTCTGGAGCCTTTCCTCCCTCATTTTCCTTCGCTCTTCGAGCTGCTGCTCACCGTCACGGCGCTGCTGGAGATCCTCCCTCTGCTGCTGCCTTTCCTCCTGCTGCCGTGCCCTGAGGACCCTCTGGTCGACGGCTCTCTGCTCTCTTTCCTGCCGCTTCAGCTCCCGCTGCTGGAATCTCAGCTCGGAAGCGGGCCGATCCACGCTGTCCGCCGAGACGAGCCGGTTGGAGACCTTCGGCCGCTCGACTTTCACGCCCTGGTCCAATGTGCCCTGTCGCACGTTCCGGGTGCTGGCCAGGAGGCTTCTGGCCTCCAGTCGCTCCTGCCGGCCCGCCAGGCGCTGGTTCCTGTCGATCCTCTCCACCACGGAGCGGTGCGGCTTGAAGGTGACATCGCGGTTGACGAAGTTGAATCGATCCCGCCTGCTGTCGTAATCCCGGATGACCCTGCGGTCCACCACGGGCGACCCGTAGTAGTTGTTGATGATGGTGGTTCGGTTGATGTTCTTGACGACATGGGAGTGATAGTTGTCGACTCCCCAGAATTCCCTGCGCCCCACGAACACGGCACGGTCCAGGTGGTGGAGGGTGGACAGGTTGACCACGGCGGTGGCCAGGTTCAGGGTGGCCACGGCGACCGAGGTGGGCCCCCAGTAGCGATTGGCGTAATAGGGCTCATAGGGAGCGAGAGGCGCCCATCCCACGCTGGTGTCGCTGTAGATCCAGGAAACACGTCCCGGATACCATCCATAGCCAACGGTCCAGGGACGCCCCACGGTGACGTTGACGCTGGGCGCGGGCGGCGCCCAGTACCAGCATCGGCAGGAGTCAATGAATACCCAGTTGCCGTAGTGATGCGTGACGTAGCCGAAGGACTCGCTGGGAACCCAGCACTGGTCCCCGTAATAGGAGGTCCATCGTCCGTAGGTGTAAGGCCTCCAGTCGGGAGCCACCCTCGTGGGACGCCAGAGGCTCCGGTACTCCCCCTCGTATTGAACCCTCTCCCATCGACCGTTCTCTTCGAGCTCATAGGCGTCGTCATGGAGCTGAGGGGGCAGATAGCGGGTGGAGTCCCCCTTCACCTCCAGCCGCTTGGCCCAGAGGCTGTCGCGCTGGGCGTTCCAGTCGTCGAAATCCGCGTCCACCGTCGCCGTGCCGGCGGCAACCGCTCGATCGTCCGCAATGAGCGAGGATGAGCCGGACTTCACTTCGTAGCGGGATTCGTTGCGCGCGTGGACGAAATCCACGGACTCCCTGAGGGGGATCACCTCGACGGATTCATCTCCCACGTAGAGGTCCACCATGGCTCCCGCGGGTGCCAGCACATAGCCAAAGGGGGTCGTGGCCTTGATGACGCCGTCTCTCCCCCGATTGTAGAGCCTGACGAGCCCCGAGGCCACATCGATCTCCGTCACATCGTCGTCCAGGGCAATGGCCTGAATCTGAGTGTTGCCACCGATGCGAATCCAGGTGCTGTTGGGGAATGTGATCTCTGCTTTGGCGCCGGGGTCGGTGTAGAGGGAGTCCTCCAGGCCGAAGGGAACATCCTTGAGGATGGGTACCCAATCCTTGTCCTCGAAAACGTATCTCAGCACCTCGCCATCCACGTGGGTGACCCGGCCCACCACCACGGGGCCTTCCTGCCGGGGGGCCGCCCAGATCCCCGAGGGCAGCACGGCCGCCACGGTGATCATGAAGACCACCACCAGGCCGGAAACGCGTTGAAGTCTTCTCATCACTTCTCCTTCGACTCATTTGAAGTTCATTCTTTCGGGGCTGATCCCGAGGCTGTTTGGAGCATTCATCCGACGGAGGAAGCGATTTGCATGCCATCCCCGGGGTGGGGGACGGGTCGGACGATTTCCTCCTTCAATCATCGCTCTCGGGGGATATAAATCAAGCCCCGCCGGATCTCGCCCCCCGGGGTGCGTGTCGTTTCTGGACGCCTGAATATCCACTATATACTGAAATTTCCATGATAGGGCCCGGCTCCCATGGACCGCCGATCCGCAAGCCAAAGCCCGAGAACCGTCCGCCTCCACGGTAGCCTGCCGCATGGAGCGGCTGTCCAGGATTGCCTTGAGCCACATGCCTGGCCACGGGCTCCCCATGGTTACGAAAACTTCCCATGGGGGTTACGATTCTTGCGCGCACCGGGTCTCCGGGGTTGGACCGAGGGCCGAAGGCCGGCTCCCCCGCCCCTGGCTCGCGGGGGAAGGGGAGCCTTTTGACAACAACATGGGGGGGCAGGGCGGGAGCAGGATATGATTCTTTCCCGGGGCGATCAGTGGTGCACTGTCAGGCTAACTTTGCCTCGGGCACGACGGCACCCTCTCCACGGCGCGCTCCGGAGCGAGCTGAGTGCCGGATGCGTGCGGCAGCGCATCCAGTATCTTCCGAGCCTGGCTCTCGCCGGGATCCTGGACCCTCAGGCCTTCACGCAGGGCCATGACGCCAGCCGGGCTCCGCAGGAGAAAGAAGACCGCAAGGAGGAGGTAAAGAACGGAGAAGGTTGCCTGGACCTTCTCGGGACCGGCGATGACCGGCCAATGGCGGGAGAGCGGCTCCAGGATGCCGGGTGCCAGGAACTGCCCCGCAAAGAGGCCGAAGAGCAGAAGGGCCCCCTTGAGATCGAGGCGCATCCTGACCAGCAGCGCGACGGCGAGCAGGGACTGGGCGGCGGTGAGCAGAATCTCGCCCATCTGGAAATCGCCCATGGGGATGGGGGTCTTGAAGGAGCCGCTCGAAATCCCGTACACACCAGGAATCATGCCGACGAGGAGCGTCCACTGGTTGAGCTTTGCCGAGATCAGACTTCCCAGGGCGGTGGCGCCATGTCCTCTCAAGGCGAACATGACGGCGACGACAAACTCGGGAGCTTCGGACGCGATGGGAGCGAGCCACTGGACGAGGAGAAACTCATTGATGCCAAAGACTTTACCCGTCGCCACCAGGGATTCGCTGAAGGGCTCGGCGTTCGACAGGATCACGCCGGCGGAGAACAGGAACATGAGGGCCGTGGCGAGGCGCCTTCTGGTTCCGGGCAGTCGCCCCAGGAGCTCCGCGGGGCCGTGGAGCTCACATTCCTCGCAGGGCCGGCGACCGGCAATTCTGAGATACCACCCGTAGATTCCGATGAAGACGAGGCCGTCGTACCAGGCGAGGCTTCCCTTGATGGGGATGAGGAAAGCATAGAGTGTTGCCATCCCGAGGAAGAGGATCTCCGTGCTCCGGTCCCTTTCGAGCTGGATGTCTCGCCGGGCTCGGAGCCAGAAGATCAGGGCGATGACCGACCAGCCCAGGCCGATGAGGAGGCGGTTGGCCCCGGTCATGTTGGCGATGGCATAATGGGCGTAGCTGCTCTCCGGATGCTGCCCCGCCTGCCAGGTGAAGTACATGTCCACGGCATATTCGGGGAGTACGGCGATGAGGGCCACCACGGCGAGGGCCAGGGCCTGTGAGACGTCCTTCTGGGCGGCGTCGCAGGCCCAGAGCAGCAGGAATGACGCGCCGAGAATGGCGGCCCCCGTGATGAGGGCGCCCAGGGGCGGACCGACCTCGGGGTGAGCCAGCCGCAGAAGAAAGCCGGGGACGGTCAGGAGCAGGGCCAGGAACATCGGGACAAACCGCTTGGTGTCTTTCATGATCTCCTCTCAAAAGTCGGTGAATCGGGATTGGGCTTGCCTCGAGTCCCGGCACGCGCACAAAAAAAAAGCGAGACTTTCGGCATGACCATCAAACACGCCAAAAGTCTCGCTAATTGGCTTTACAGACCAACGGCAAAGCCAGGCATTTCGTGCCGTACTGGTGACTTTGCCTCTGCTAGCTACTCCCTTTTGATTGGGTCCTAATATTGCCACCCCGCGAGGGAATGTCAACAGGGACCGACCGGCCACCCAGGGCAATCGCACGTCATAGCTCTGGACCTTTGAAATGAAGTGTGCCAAGATACCTTGGTGAATTTCAATCCAAGGAGGATGGCGCATGGAACAATGTGTTGGCAAATCGATTCAGGAGCACTTCTCATCAGTATCCGACCCTAGGATTTTGCTGAAAACGCGTCACAAGCTGATTGATGTGATCGTGATCACCCTGTGTGCCATCATAGCGGGTGCTGACGATTGGGTGGAAATCGCAGCCTTCGGCAGAGAGAAAGAAAAGTGGTTCAAGACCTTTTTAGAATTGCCCAACGGTATTCCTTCGCACGATACGTTCGGTCGGATCTTCTCACTGATCAACCCCGAGGAGTTCGGCAAATGTTTTGTGAACTGGATTCGCAGCGCTTTCCCGATAGTTGGTACGGATATCATCGCACTTGATGGTAAGACTGCGCGACACTCGCATGATCGTGCCAACGGCAAACCGCCTATCCACATGGTCAGTGCCTGGACTGTTGGCAATCGCCTGGTTCTGGGCCAAGTCAAAACAGAGGATAAGTCCAATGAGATTACAGCCATCCCAGAACTGCTCAAAACTTTAGACATCAATGGTTGTATTGTGACCACCGATGCTATGGGATGCCAAAAACAAATAGCGCGACAAATAGTCGATCAAGGTGCTGATTACCTTTTTTCACTCAAGGGCAATCAAGGTAATCTCCATAAAGAAGTGGAACTGCTTTTCCAGGACGGGAAAAAAAACGACTACAAAGATCTGCCCCATGAGACCTACACCACTGTCGAAGGTGGGCACGGACGGGTTGAGACCCGTAAATATACCGTCACCAATGATGTGGACTGGTTTGGAGAAAAGTCAAAATGGAAAAAGCTCTCCACATTTGGGATGGTTGAGTCTACCCGGGAAATCGGAGACCAAACAACCCAAGAAACAAGATACTTCATTTCCAGCTTGCCCCTTAACGCCGAGCGATTTGCTGAAGCCGCACGCAAGCATTGGGGCGTGGAAAACGGCCTGCACTGGTGTCTCGATATCTCTTTTCGCGAAGATGACAGCCGGGTTCGCAGTGGACATGCACCCGAGAACTTGGCCATCATTCGACGCTTTGCCCTCAGCCTCATCAAGCAGGACACGCACAGAAAGATCGGCGTCAAGGCCAGCCGAAAACGAGCCGGCTGGAGCAACGAGTACCTCTTGCGACTGCTAAGGCTGGGCTAAATTTCATGCGATTGCCCTGACCGGCCACCAGATTCCGCTCATGAAAAAGAGAAGCCTATCCCGATGGCTCCTCGGCCGCCACATCCCTCCTCGACCGCGTTTATGCCGCTCCCCTCTGCATCGCCGCGGCCAGCTCCCTCACGGTCCTGGGTGGAGCGGGGAGCCCCGTTCTGGCCTCCATGGCGACGGCGCTCTCCGGACACCCCGTGGCGCAGGCCCCGCACCCGAAACACCGGTCCAGATGGACTGCCGGGAGACGGCCCGCACCCATGGTCAGTGCCTGGGGCGGACACCGCTCGATGCAGGTCTGGCACGCCACGCAGCGCTCGGGGTCGAAGGCTGGCTGATAGCCCGAATTGAAAACGAGGCCCGGTTTGGGCTGCTTCAGCACGTGGGTCACCACTTCGCAGTGCCAGCGGTCACAGTTGCACATGAAGTCGATGTCATCGGTGGTGTTGCGGCTCATGTGGATGAGTCCGGCTTCCTCGGACCGGTCGAGGATCTCCCGGGCTTCCTCCTTGGTGATCCGTCTGCCGCCCAGCCGGTCGATCAGGTTGTCCGCGATGCTCCCGAACCACAGGCAGACCTGGAGGGGCATCCCGTGGATGTCCTCTCCCCGAAGCTTGGCGGCATGGCGGCAGTAGCAGGTCCCGACGGCAATGGAGTCGTACTTCTGGATGTAGGTCATGACCTGGTCGTAGGTGTGGATGACGTTTCCCACCTTGATGGCCCGGTCCACGGGAATGACCCTGGTGACGGGAAAAGTGATGCTCTGGACCCCGCCGGCGGCGTCATGGGCCTGCTTGTAGGCCTGGATGAGCCGGGCGATCCTCATTTGACGCCCGGTCTCCTTTCCATCCATGAACTGAAACTCGAAGAGCCCGGGCATGAACGGGAGCCCCTGGTACAGCAGGGTGCCCGAGGAAGCCGCGACCCCGCACAGTCCACTGTCCGCCATTCCTTCGAGGACTGCCCGGACCTCCTCGACGCTTCGGCCGACCTTGACGGCGATGTCCTCGGCCGAGGCCGGTTTTCGAAGCAGGGCGTTGTTAATCTCCGCCTCCCGGGGTGAAAAGAGCGCTTCCACCAGGGCGAAGAATTCGGGCACATCGGCTCCGGCATAAGGCCCGCCGCGGCTTTTCATCACTTCGAGCAGTTGTCTGTAAACAGGCTGTGTCATGTCCATCTCTCCCTTGAAGATTTCTCGCATCGAGTCGCCAGGGTCCATTCCGGCACGCCGCGGACCATCGAGGCTCCCTGATCCTGGTCCGTGAGCTGCAACCTGCTCGTGGACGTTTTAGTTGTACGCAAGCTATAGGGTCAAAAAAAGGCTATCGTTGCCTCAGTCTCCTCAGGAGCCCCCTGAGCATGGCTTCCTCATCCTGGCTCAGGTCCCTGAGAAACTCCCGGTTGGCTTCCTCCACCAGGGACCTGATGGAACCAGCCGTCTTGCTCCCTTCCCGGGTGAGGCAGATCGTGATGGCCCGTCGATCATCCGGGTTGGGTCTCCTCTCGATGAAGGCCATGGCCTCAAGCCGATCCAGTATGCCGGTGAGGGTGGCGCTGTCCAGGGCGACCCGCTCCCCCAGCTGTCTCGAGGTGACCCGGTCCTCGTCGAAAAGAAAACCAAGCACCATGGCCTGGACGGCCGTGACACCCAGGGCCGCAACCTTCTGGCTCCAGAACCTCGAGCCGGCCTGGCTGCACTTGGCCAGCAGAAAAAATACACATTCATTGATGTCCATCATATGGCGCCGCCTGAGTGCTCCCTAAACCCGCAAAGATACAAGTTGCTCGTACACGAAGCAATCTACAGGACAGTGGGAGGGAGATCAAGTGCGAATGTGGGTGATTCAGATGTGGGTCGGCTCAGAAGAGGAGGGGAAGACCGTCGGCCAGGAGGAAGCCTTTGCGCGTGGGGACGATTCTGCCGTTCCGCCGCAGGATGATGCCCGATGCCGCCAGCTCCCGCAGGGTCCGGGATGCTTGGGGACGTTGAGTCACCAGGGACTCTTCCACCCCCCGGAGCGTCCTCAGCCCGAGAAACAGCCTCTCCAGGCGCAGCTGATCTTCCGTCAGTACCTCGGACTCTTCCACGGGGAGCTCTCGGCGCCGCAAGGCCGCGCAATAGTGCTCCACCGAACGCACATTCCACCAGCGCTCTCCGTTTCGGAACGAATGGGCCGATGGTCCCAGTCCCAGGTAAGGGGTGTGGTCCCAGTACTTCAGGTTGTGGCGGCAGAAGGAGTCCGACGACCGGGCGAAGTTGGATACCTCGTAATGGATGAAGCCCCGATCCTCCAGGTATTGCGAAGTGAGCCGAAAAAGCTGCTCCAGCTCCCCCTCGGGCGGCTGCGCCAGCTTACCCTCCGACAGCATGCGCCCAAAAGGAGTGTCCCCCTCCATGGTCATGATGTAGCACGAGAGGTGGTCCGGCTCGAACCGGAGGACCGTCTCGAGCGTCTTCTCCCACGGGATGGCGTGGGGAGTCCCACCGCGCGCCGGGATTCCATAAATCAAATCGAGGCTGACGCGGTCGAAGCCGGCGGAGCGGACCAGCGTCAGCGCCCGCTCGGTCTGTCTCGCCGTGTGCCGCCGACCCAGGAATCGAAGCTCGGGCTCGTGAATGGACTGGACACCCAGGCTGAGGCGGTTGAAGCTCAGCTTCCGGAGCAGATCCAGGCGGTTGCCCCTGATGTCGTCGGGATTGACTTCGATGGTCGCTTCCAGGCCGTGCTCCAGCTCGAAATACCTATGCACGGTGGTCATGAGCCGCTCCAGGTGGCGGTCTTCGAGAATGCTCGGAGTGCCTCCGCCCAGGTAGAGTGAATCGAACGGCCCGAAGCTCCCGGTCCGAAGCCTGCACTCCTCCTCCAGGGCATCCAGCCAGGCGGGAATGAGGGCGAGGTCCGTCACGGAGGCGAAGTCGCAGTAGGGGCACTTGCTCAGGCAGAAGGGCACGTGTATGTAAAGGCCAGGATGGTCGGGGCTCGGGGAGTCACTCATCCTTGGTCTTGAGGACGGCTACGAAGGCACTCTGGGGAATGGTCACGGCCCCCACCACCTTCATGCGTGCCTTGCCCTTCTTCTGTTTTTCGAGAAGCTTCCGCTTGCGGGAGATGTCACCGCCGTAGCACTTGGCCGTCACATCCTTTCGGAAGGGTGTAATGGTGGATCGCGAGATGATCTTTCCCCCAATGGCCCCCTGGATGGCGATCTTGAACTGATGCCTGGGGATCTCCTCCTTGAGGCGGTCGCAGACCTGTACACCCCACTCCCGGGCCCGCATCCGGTGCACGATGAGAGACAGGGCGTCCACCTTCTCGCCGTTCACCAGGATGTCGAGCTTGACGAGATCGCTTTCCCGGTAGCCGCTGAGCTCGTAGTCGAAGGAGCCGTATCCCTGGGTCACCGTCTTGAGGCGGTCGTAAAAGTCGAACACCACCTCGGCCAGAGGCATCTCCAAGCTCATCTCTATGCGCCCCGGAGTCGGGTAATGAAACTTGGTCTCGGCGCCACGACGCTCCATGCAGAGCTTCATGACGGCGCCCATGTAACGCTCGGGGATGAGAATGGACGCTTTGATGAAAGGCTCGTAACCGTGCTCGATGTCCATGGGGTCCGGGTAATAGGTGGGGTTGTCCACCAGCACCGTGGATCCGTCCTTGAGCTTGAGCTCGTAGAGCACGCTGGGGACCGTCATGATGATGGCCTGGTCGAACTCGCGCTCGAGCCGCTCCTGCACGATCTCCAGGTGCAGCAGACCCAGGAACCCGCAACGGAATCCCTGGCCGAGAGCCGCCGACGAGTCCTTCTGGTAGACGAGGGAGGCGTCGTTCAGCTTGTATTTTTCCAGGGCATCCACCAGGGATTGATAGTCGTCGGACGATATGGGGTAAATGGAGGAGAACACCACCGGCTTCACTTCCTTGAAGCCGGGTAGGGGGGCGGGGGCGGGGGCGGCGTCGAGGGTCACCGTGTCCCCGACCCGTACGTCGCCGATGGTCTTGATTCCGGCAATGATGTAGCCCACGGATCCGGCGGCCAATTCCTTGCGGGGCTCTCTGGCGATCCTGAAAAAGCCCGTCTCCTCCACCCTGTAGGTGGCGCCGTTGTACATGAGCCGGATGACGTCTCCCGGGCGAACGGCACCGTCGAACACCCGACAGCTCACTATGGTGCCCCGGAAAGGATCGTAATGGGCATCGAAGATGAGGGCCGACAAGGAAAGGTCACGGGACCCCCGGGGCGGGGGAATCCTCTCCACGACGGCTTCCAGGATCTCCCGGATGCCGATCCCCTCCTTGGCTGAGCAGAGCAGTGCGCTGTCCGAGTCCAGCCCCAGCTCCGTCTCGATCTGCTCCCGCGCCACCTCGATGTCGGCGGAAGGCAGGTCGATCTTGTTGATGACGGGGATGATGGTGAGGTCGTGCTCCATGGCCGCGTAAAGGTTCGCCACCGTCTGGGCTTCCACCCCCTGGGAGGCGTCCACCAGGAGGAGCACCCCTTCGCAGGAAGCCAGGGCGCGGGACACCTCGTAGGAAAAATCCACGTGGCCGGGCGTGTCGATGAGGTTGAGCTCGTATTCCGTCCCGTCCTGACCGCGGTAGGGTAGAGTGACGCTCTGGCTCTTGATGGTGATGCCGCGCTCGCGCTCGATATCCATGGTGTCGAGCATCTGGTCCCGAAACTGCCTGTCCGAGACGAGTCCCGTGTACTGGATGAGCCGATCGGCCAGGGTGGATTTGCCGTGGTCGATGTGGGCGATGATGCTGAAATTACGGATGTTTGGCATGACTCCCCGATGGTCGCTGGTCCATTGACAGTGTAGCGCGCTGCAGAATCGTCAAACATTAGCGTATTGATGCAGCCGGGTAAACCCAAAACGCGCATTGCAAGGGGAGACCTCCATGTGTAAGTTCAAGGGAAGGTTGAGTCTCGGCCTGGCGACGGGCACGGGGATGGTGCCGGAATGCAATGGTCCGTTGAGTGGCGGGCTGTGGGGCTGCTCGAATATTCGGCTTCCGCCATGCGAAAACGGGGATGGCGTGAATGGAGTCCCGGATGTTCTTCAGTGGAATTCTGGGGATCGGTGAGGCGGGCTATGGTACGTGACGGCCTGAGCAGATTGAGCGGCCCATGGCTGGGCAGTCCATGGGTCATTTCCATGGCGCTGATGATGGTCCTCGCCTTTTTTCCGGGTCGATCCGCCCAGTCCATCCAGCGAATGGACAAGACTTCGCCTCGCCGGGTCGTGGAGTTCCTCTATGTCGATCCCAAGGCATTGAAGGTCTCCGTGGTCGGAAGCTTCAACGATTGGGCGCCCAATGCTCATGTCATGGAGAATAAAGGGGACTGGTGGTCCCTGGAAATCCTTCTGCCTCCCGGTCGCTACGAGTATGCTTTCCTGATCGACGATCGCATCTGGAAAGCGGATCCCCTCTCGCTGGTGAAGGAAAAGAACGGCTTTGATGAGCTCAACTCCATTCTGATTCTGGAATAGTCGGAAGCAGGTGTGACTCGAGCTCGCTCCGGGATGTATACACCGATGAGCCCCCCTTTTGAGTCGCACCTAACGTTTGGGTACCCTGATGAGCTCAGATCCCGACCAGGAAGCCATCGCCTCCGTGCTGGAGGGGGACGCTGACGCTTTCGAGATGCTGGTGGAGCGTTACCAGAAAAGCATCTACAACATGATGTACCGCATGACGGGCTGTCGGCAGAGCGCCATGGACCTTTCCCAGGATACTTTCATCAAAGCCTTTGAGCAGCTCCACCGGTTCCGACGGGGGTGTCGATTCTTTCCGTGGCTCTACACCATCGGCATGAACGTGGGCCGCAATTTCCTGCGGCGCGACAAGTCATCGCGCCAGGTTTCCATCGAGGACTGGGAGCCCTCCTCGGGCGGAGACGGGTTCCAGGAGAGGGAGGAAGCGCTTTGTGCCTACCTGGACCTGGGGCGGCTGGAAGCCTGTCTCATGCGGCTGCCTCCGGACTACCGTGAAGCGATCATCCTTCGGTACCGTGAAGAGCTTTCCCTGGAGGACGTGGCCGCGGCTCTCCAGATCTCTCTCAGCGGGGCCAAGATGAGAGTGCATCGGGGACTGAAGAAGCTCAGGGTCCTGATGGTGGAAGGCTCCCAGGGGGACCATGGATGTTGTGCATCAAGGAGTTGAGCCCGTAGAGGCCAAGGGGTGAGCCATGAAGAAGAGCTCGAGGCCGGAATGGGGCACCGCGACCCGCGGCGCCGCCCCGCGGGGGCGGGATGAGGATGTGCATCGCGACCTCGTCGATGGCCTGCGCCGAATGGAATACCGTGAGCCCCCGCCGGAGCTGATCCGGGAGGTGATGCGAGGCGTTCGGAGCTTCAAGCGTCCGTGGTGGCGCCGGCTCCGGCATTGGGCCACCCTCCCCCGATCTTTCGTGCTTACCCCGATCCAGCTCGCTCCGCTGGCATTGCTCCTCGTCGCCGTAAGCTCCCTGGCCGTCTACCAGTCGTTTCGCCTGTGGGAGCTGCCGAGGGCTTCCCTGGAGACGGGCGTCGCCACGCAGCATGTCAAGATGGTGCTCAGCCTGCCAAACATACGCTCCGCTGCCGTCATCGGAAACTTCAACGATTGGCGGCCTCAAGGGTACGAGATGACCTGGAGCGAGGAGGAGGGAGCCTGGACCGTGGTGCTGCGGCTGCCCGGGGGAAGGTACGAATACGCATTCGTGGCTGATGATCAAATCATTCCGGACCCGGCGGCGGTCATTTACCAGGAGGATGGCTTCGGCAATCGCAATGCGGTGCTGATGGTGGGGAACGTTCATGAAACGCAAATTTAAAGGGCTCCTCTCCGGCATCCTGACCGCGGTGGCCCTGGGGGCCGTCGCTTCCATGGCGGGCGCGGAGGGCCGGGGGGGCGGGCTCTCCGAGGCTGTCGTCGAGGCACAGGAGGCCGGGGTCCCTGCCGCAAGCCTCAATCGAATCCTGACCCTGGGTTATGAAAGACAGCTGGATCCCCGGGACATGGGCAGGCTGCTGGTGGTCTTGAGCCAGGCCCAACGGGAATCCATTCCGCTCCAGCCCTTCCTGAGCAAGATCGAGGAGGGAATGGCCAAACGGATTCCGCCTCCTCGAATCGTGCAGGTGCTGGAAGCCAGGCTGGATGACTATCGCTTCGTCCATGCCATGCTGAGGGAGCACCGACGCTGGCTGACGAAAGATGGGCTCCTTCCCCCCGAGATGTGGTCTCGACTGACCGAAAGCCTGTACTGCGGCGTGACCCGTGATGAGTTGGCCCAGCTTCTGGCTCAGACCACGGAGGTACCCGGTCTCGCGGCGTTCACCCGGGGCGTGGAGGTCTTTTCAGCCCTCAAGCAGGTCAATATGGATGCAGCCCTCTCGCGTCAGATCGCCGTGGCGGGAATCCGGCAGGGATACTTTTCCCCCGGAAAGCAGGAGTTTGCGGGCACGGTCGCCGCAGCCAGGCGAAAAGGGATTCCCGACCAGGAAATCGCCGAAGCGGCCCTCCAGGCCGTGGCTACCGGGATCTCCCCCTCGGAGCTCCAGTCTCGCCTGGGTATCTCCAGCAGCGAGGCTTCCACGGGTCCCAGGGTTGGAGGGAGCCCTTCAGGTCGCGGAGAGAGTGGGCCGAAGGGGATGGACTCGGCTCGCAGGGGTGAGGATGACAGGGAATCTTCCCGCGCCTTGGGGCGAGGGGGCAGGTCCGGCGTCGGGGATCGGGGAGGAAAGGATAAGGATAAGGATTCCGACCGTGCAGGGAAATCCGAGGAAAGTGCCGGGCAGGGAAGGGAGGCGGTCTCCGGCAGTCACAAGAGCTCGGAGCCCGAAGGTCGGGGCGACGCCGGCGATCATGGGAAGGCTGGGGGGCGTGGCGACGACAGCTCCTTTGGCGGCGGTTCGGATGGCGGTCACGGTGGAGGCTCCGGAGGTGGCGGAGGGCACGGAGGAGGTGACTCGGGGGGCGGACCTGGCGGCGGTGGTTCGGGCGGCTCCAGTGGTGGAGGCCACGGCGGTGGTTCGGGCGGCGGCCCTGGAGACGGCGGTCCCGGTGGTGGCTCCGGCGGTGGGGGAGGGCACGGAGGGGGTGACTCGGGAGGCGGACCTGGCGGCGGTGGTTCGGGCGGCTCCAGTGGCGGCGGCCACGGCGGTGGTTCGGGCGGCGGCCCTGGGGACGGCGGTACCGGTGGTGGCTCCGGAGGTGGGGGAGGGCACGGAGGGGGTGACTCGGGGGGCGGACCTGGCGGCGGTGGTTCGGGCGGCTCCAGTGGCGGCGGCCACGGCGGCGGCGATGGTCGATGATCCGGTCATGGAGGCTGGTGTAAGGCATCCGGGAAGCCTGAGCTCGGCAGTCCGCGATCTTTGTCATGGATCGGCGGCTCAGGCAGGGCTGTGGGACGAGAGTGCCCCGTGGAAGGCTTCGTGAAGGTCTCCCGAGAATCGGACCCCATTCCGGCAGGTCCTTTCACTTGGGGATGGACAGTGCAGACCAAAGCAGGTAATAAGCTACCATGGAATCTTGCCTTTCGGGCTTCGGTGGTTGAGTGGAACAGCATCTTTTCAAATGGTGAAAGGGAGGGATCGTTCATGAAGGCTTTGCGTCTGTTTTTCGTTTTGCTTCTCGTGATGATGGCTTCGTCGTGCGCCCTTAAGCCCAGCTGGGACGTCGTTGGCAAGTGGCAGAAGGTGGATGGCAGCGAAACGATCGAGTTCGCCCGGAGCGGGAATGTTACCGTTACGACGGGAAGCACTACCTTTACGGTTCCCTATATGTTCAGCGATACGAAGCACGTCTCCATCCAGGCGGGCAGCCTGGGCACCACGAAGGTGGCCGTCATGGTTCAGGGTGACGAGATGACCCTCACGGGACCCAACGGTAAGGTCTCCAAGTTCAAGAGGGTGAGGCAGCCTCAATCGTAATGAAGCGTCATCGGTGGAGCCGGCCTGGTAAGGTGCGGACCGCCCATCGCTCCACTCTTTCCGTCAAGAAAGCCCGACCTTCCATGGAATCGCTCCGGAAGGTCGGGCTTGTTTTTTTCTGAAGCTGCCCAGCGGGCTGCTTGCCATGCCGAGGAGCCGTTCGCCGGCGCGCTGATGCGAATCATGCTCCGCGACGGTCCGTCAGAATGCCGCCGAAATCCGAATCCCTCCATAGACGTGATCACCGGCTCCATCCCACGACAGCGTTTCGATCAAGTCCTTGGCTCGTCCGCTGAGGGGAAATGCGTAGCCCACCTTGGGGGACACGGTGAAGTATTTGCCGAGGGGGATGTTCAGCGCAGCCGACAGGGTGCCCGAAAGGAGCCCCGAGAAGGCCTTGTCTGGCTGGTTGGGCTTTGGATAGGCCGCCTTGTCGTCTGAATCCTGATAGATCCAGGTGGTGCCGACATCGATGCTCATGCCGTAACAGGGCAGGGGAAAATTCCTGGAGAGATCCAGCTGCAGCCACCACCCCGGATAGTGCGACACCTCGCGGTACCCCGTGAGGCCCACCGTGAGCCAGGGGAATGCATACGAGGCTCCGAGATAGACTTCGAAGGAGTCGTCCACTTTGTCCAGGGCGTAGTAAATGACCCCCACGCTGCCCGTGAGGCTGGGCAGGATCTCCCGGCTGTAGGACAGGGTGAAGTCCGTTTCGTTCCAGGCGACACCCTCCTCGCGATCGACGGGATTTTGATCGTTGGTGTCCAGGTTGCCCCAGATGTTGGCCGAAAAGCCCTTATAGCCGAAGGTCATGGACGGCTGGATGACCATGCCCTTGCCATTGTCGCTCAGGGCATAGCCTCTCCACACGTACTGGGTGAGAAAATCGACGTAAAGGGAAGCCGTGGGCCCGGCCTCCTCTTCCTCCGCCGCCCGTGCCGGCGTGAGGGCCATCCCGAACATGGTCAACAGCATGCCCGCCATCCACAGGCTCATCACCAGAGCTTTCCCGCTTCTCGTCCTTTCAGCGCTCGTCACGACTCTTTCTCCTCGACTCCATCCGTTGGCGTGGTCTTGCATCGCTTTCCGCCGGTCCCGGTCCCGCAAGGAGCCCCGTAGCCCCGGAAAGACTCTCCCTGTCCCATGGTCCGTCCTGCTGCCCCTGTTCTCCGTCACCTCCCTGCTCCGTGGCTGACACTCGAGAAGGAGGAACCTCCCCCACCGCCTGGTGGTACCTCCGTGATCCTGCCTGCTGCCTGTCTGACAAAAGCAGGAGGTGGGCCACCTCGGTCCCGTATGGGTCTGTTTTGGGTAAGGCATTGACATTGCAGTATAAATTATGCTCATCCCCTAAGTGTGCGGGGCCGAAACAGCAACAAATTTGTGCTTTGTGTTGTGTTTTTCAAAAAAATATGACAATTCTGGTGACCGGGTACGCGGGGCTCCCACCCCCGGGTCGGCATCATCGGCGGGGCGGATGGCCCGACGGCAGACGCTGCCGATCCCCATGGCCGGGGAGGGCCATGGGCGTCGTGGCTTGCGGAGGCTCTCGCGGGGGGGGCGCTCCGTGGCCCGGTGGGAGCATGCTCAGAAGAATCACAGGGGGATATCGATCGCGCATGATGGACGAGAAGAAGCTCTGGCAGGGTTTGTTGGAGGAAATGGTCAGAGGGTGGGAGATCCTGCCCACGGGGAGTGGATGTGTCGTGGTGTCCGGCTGGATCTGGCCCACGGGCGATCGCATCGAGGTCACCGTGCGAAACGTTGGGGAGCGGGATGATCTGTTCCTGGTTTCAGACGGGGGTGAGCTGTTCAGCTTCTTTTACGCCCAGGGCCTCGACATTGCTGGAAATGGCGAGCTCATGCACCGGCTGGAGGAGATGGTCGGCCGGCACGGCGCCAGGCTCGTGGATCTCCATCTGGCCAGGGGCGCCGGCGAGAGTGATCTGGCCGAGGCGGTGCTGAGCATGGTGGAGGCCATCAAGGAGGGCGCTTTCCTCTTTTGGATGTGCAGGGAGGGGGCTGAGCCACGTCACTGACGGCCGCGGTGATTCAGCATGGGCTCCAGCGGCTACTGAGGAAGACTGAGGCTGAGGAGCAGCAGGTCGGGTTCCTTGCGGCGCAGCTGAAGAACGCCTCGGTGCTTGTGAATCACCATCTTCGCAAGGGGCAGGTCGATGGCTCGTGAGGGCTCCAGGCGGGTGGTGAAGGGATAGAAGAAATGCTCGATGTCGTCCGGTGAGACCACGGCACCCTTGAGGGTCATGTCGAGGTGTACCAGGCTCTCGCCAGGATAGGTCTGGACCTCCAGCTTGCCCGTGGAGGGACAGTGGCCGATCATGGCCTGGATGGTGCTGCCGAGGGCTTTCTTGAAGAGGGTTTTGTCCAGGGGGATGAACGGCAGCGACAGGGACAGGTTGAGGCCGCAGACGATGGAGCGCTCGGTGAAGGAATCCTTGTGCTCCTCGAGGACCTGGATCAGGAGATCGTTGAGGGAGCCTTTTTCCAGACTGACCTCGAAGGGTCTCAGGTAGGCCAGGGTCTTTTCGAGGATCTTTTCCAGCCGCGCCACCTCCTGAACGATGATCTGCACCTTCTCGCGGTTGGAATCCCCGGCGGGGAGGTTTTCCAGAAGGCGGCGCGCGAATCCGCCGGCGGCCACCAGGGGGTTGCGGATTTCATGGCCGAGGCGGGCCGAGATCTCCGTCAGCGTCTTGAGCTCCTCCGTTTGCAGGATCTGCTGCTGAAGCCGGTGCCGGTCCGTCACGTTGACGAGGAATCCATCCACGATCTCGACCTGGCCTTTCTCGTCGAGGACCGGTATGGCATGGTCCAGCACGAAGATGGATTTCCCGTTGGCATGGGTGATCCGGTACTCGGCCTTGAATTCGCTGCCTTCCTGAAGGCAGCGCTCCATCAGGGGCCAGACCCGCTCCCGGTCGTCCTCGAGAACCTTCCGTTTCCAGAAGCTCGGATCCTCCATGGCCTCCCGGGCCGAAACGCCCACGAGATCCTCGACGTAATGGTTGATGAAGATGACGCGCCCGCTGGAGATGAGCCGGTAGACGACCAGGGGCACGCTCTCCACGAGGGTTCGGTATTTCTCCTCGGATTCCCGGAGGGCGCGGGTGCGCAGGTGAACCATCTGCTCGAGGTTCTCGGCATACTCCTGGATCTTGCCGCGTGACTCTTCCAGGGAGAGGAGCATTTCATCCAGGGCTTCGGCCAGCACCCCCAGCTCGCCAGACGGCCTCAGACCCGAGGGATGGACATGAGCTCCCGAGGCGACTTCCCGGGCGAAGCTCACCATCTTTCCGATGGGCTTGCTGAAATAAAGGCTGATGAAGTAGATGGCTCCGACGGAGAAAATGAGACCCAGCAAGCCTATCCCAACCATGATCCGTCGGTAGTGAGCCGTGATGGCGAGGGTTCCGGCGCGATCGACGCAAAGCTCCAACAGGCCTACCGTCCGTCCTTCATAGTCTCGCACGGCTCTCAGCCAGACGGCGAAGGGGCGGTCGGCAATCCGCTGGATCAGGATCTCGGGGATGCCCTTTTCAAAAACCCGAGGGTAGGCGGGGTCCGCCCGATCGAAAGCGTCGGTGAAGGTTGTCGCGTAGACCTTGAAGCCTGTCCCATCCTCCCTCGGGAGGAGGAACGTCGCTTCGATGCCGAACTGCTCCTTCATCTCCTTGAGCAGCATGCGGCCGAAGTTGAAGCCGATCTCCGTGGTCCCCACCATCTGGCCCTGGTGGAGCACGGGGGCCACGCCCCGAATGCCGTATCCCGTCAGCCCCAGCTCCAGCCCGAAGGTCTCGGATTGGGTCGAGATGGCGTCCAGAATGGACTGACGATAATCGAGGGAATCGCCAAACTCATAGAGCCGCTGAAGCCTGAGGAACATCCGGGGGGGCAGGGTGTGGAAGTTGAACTGGCTGATGCCGTAGTGGGCCTTCATGAAGGTGAAGGAATCGTAACACAGCTCGATGAGGCGAAGCCGGTCTTTTTTGGCCAGGGCCTCGGAAATCTCGGGGTTGCGCGCGAAGCTCGACGCCAGGCTCACCGCCCATCGTCCCTGCCGGTCGATCTTGTGCTCGAAGGCCCGGTCGTAGCCGTTGAGTCGCTCGATTTCCTGTCGCTGAATCAGATCGTTCTGGCTGCGTATGGCAAGAAAGACCAGCGAGACGGTCCCGAACAAAGCCAGGAATAGAAACGGAATGCTCAGGCGGTACCGGAGGGGCATGTCGCGCAGCGCCGCCCTCAGGGATGCATCGCTGTCCTTCCGGGCTGTGGGATCCATCTCAATGCTCTTCATGGCGGAACCTTAGCCTTGCGGCAGGCTTCGTTGCCGTGGGAATCCACAAGGTCCGGGATCACTGGCCGCCCATGCATCCCATGGCTGTCCGAAGGCGGCGCAAGACGGTTTCTTTTCCCAGCACGTCGATGACCTCGAAGAGGCCGGGGCTGACCGTTGAGCCGGTGAGGGCGACCCGCACGGGCTGGGCGATCTTGCCGAGCTTCATGTCGAGCTGCTCCACCAGGTGGTGGAACAGCTCCTCGAGGCTCTTCTCGTCGAAGCTCTCCAGGGCATCGATGGCCTCGATCAATTTCTCGAAGGGCTCCTTGAGAGCGGGAGTCAGGAACTTCCTGACGGCTGCCGGGTCCATGGAAGGCTCCTCGACAAGGTACAGCTCCATGCCATCGGCCATCTCTCTCAGGGTGCGGCAGCGGGGCTGGAGTGTCTTGGCTGCCTTGGCCACGTAATCCCGGGGCCTGGCGGGAAGCCCCTTCGCGGAGAGGAAGGGCTCAAGCAGGGGCGCCAGCCTCTCGGGGGGGCTTTCCTTGATGTAATGCGCGTTGAGCCAGTCGAGCTTCTCGGGGCTGAACACGCTGGGAGCTTTTCCCACGTGCTTCAGGGTGAAGAGCCTGACCAGCTCGTCACGGGAAAAAATCTCCTGGTCCCCGTGGGACCAGCCGAGGCGAACCAGGTAGTTGACGAGAGCTTCCGGCAGATACCCCATCTCCTTGTAGGCCATGACGGATGTGGCGCCATGCCGTTTGGACATGCGGGCGCGGTCCTGCCCCAGGATCATGGGAACATGGGCGAAATGGGGAAGGGGCGCTCCCAGGGCCTCATAAAGGAGGATCTGTCGAGGTGTGTTGTTCACATGGTCGTCTCCTCGGATCACGTGGGTGATGCCCATGGTGATGTCGTCGACGACGACGGCGAAATTGTATGTGGGGATGCCGTCGCTGCGCTCCAGCACCAGGTCGTCCAGCTCCTCATTCTCGAAAAATATGGGGCCCTTGACGAGATCGTTGAGAGCGGTCGCTCCGCGATCCGGGCACCGGAAACGCACCACCCGGCTCGGCCCGGGCCCGAGATCCCGGTCCCGGCAGCGGCCGTCGTATTTCGGCTTCAGACCGGCGGCCATTGCGGCGCGGCGACGCTCGTCCAGCTCTTCCGGCGTGCATTGGCAGTAGTAGGCATGGCCGCTCCCAAGGAGCTTCTGGAGGTATTCCCGGTAGGTTTCGAAGCGCTGGGTCTGAAAATAAGGCCCCTCGTCCCAGCCGAGGTCGAGCCATTCCATGGCGTCCAGGATGGCCTTTACCGATTCCTCGGTGGATCTCGCCTGGTCGGTGTCCTCGATGCGAAGGATGAACTTTCCGCCATGGTGCCTCGCGTACAGCCAGTTGAAAAGGGCCGTGCGGGCTCCTCCGATGTGGAGATAACCCGTGGGGCTCGGCGGAAAACGCGTCACGACTGCTTCGCTCATTCAAAATCTCCTCGAGGTTTATCGGGCATCCGCCAGAGGGGAATCTGGCCTGGGAAAAACGGGCTGCCTGCCCGTGGAAATCATGTAAAGGTCAAATCTTTTCTTGCCGCGGATCGCCGGGGCCAAAAAACTTCCGCCCCTGCAAACGGTTGCCACGGCACGGGTCAAGAGCCTGCGAAGATGAAGTTTTCCAACCTTATCAAATATAAAATAGGCAAAGGAATCAGCCATCATGTCTATCACACTCCTCCCATGAACTCAATGGCCCCGGTCCCTGGCTCCCTGGGTCCATGGTGGGGACCGAGGCGTGTCGGCCGGTTCGGGACCCCGCCCTGCCTCGAGGTTCAAGGCAGACAGCTCGGCTCGGACATCGGCTCAGACATCTCTTGCTGAATAATCGGTGTTCTGGCACTATGCTTCGTCGATCTGCCTTCCGCCCGAACGGCGGTTCCATCCTTCAACCCGATATTTTCTCAGGGACGCGAAAGGACTCCGACATGAGCTGCTTGAGAACGTTGTGTGCCATGGTACTGCTGATCGGCCTGGTTTCCGGATGCGGGCGAGGGCGCGAGGAGACGCCGGTCCAGTCGTCACCGGTGGCCCTGAGGCAGGACGTGAGGATCCGCGTGGTGGGCGTAACCAACAAGACGGGCGAGCTTTTCGATGTGGATGCCATCGGACTGCTCTGGAACGGGATGGAGGAGTCCCTTCGGAACAAGGGGCTGCTGTGGACGGGGGATGCCGGCATACCCGTCATGACGCTCCGGGGCCAGATCCTGAAGTACCAGAAGGGCAGCGTGCTTCTCCGCCCCCTTCCCTTCTGGGGCAAGACCTACCTGATGGCCCGGTGCGAGCTGATGGAAGGAGAGCGCATCGTGGCATCGGCCGAAGCCTCCCGCACCATCTCCATGAGCAAGGAAGGATTCAGCTTCGATGCATGGAAGGAAATCTACCGCGAGGTGGCGGAGGACCTGATCAGCCAGGTGGTCCAGAAAATGTGACGGTCGTCCGGGGCTTGCCGGGGGGGGTGTGGCGGAGGTGCGTGAAGTATTAAATTGCTTGACAGAAAAAGCCTTATTTCTATACTCAGCAATTTACGCATTCCGGCAGGGGAGACCAATGCGGATACGTGTGGACGAAATACCGGAGGCCGGGCGGACGCTGCGTCTTCACTGGGATCAGGCTGATCTGGCCCCCTGCCTGCCGGAGGATGACCCCTTCGACTTGAAGCTGATCAGGCCGATCCAGGTGGAGCTGGAGCTTCAGAGGCATCCGGATCATGTGCGGATCCTTGGCAAGGTTCAGGGGCGTCTCGAGCTGAGCTGCCATCGGTGCCTGGCACCTTTCGAGTGGCGGCTGGACGAGCCCGTGGACATTTTTCTGATCCCCCAGGAGCTGGCTCCAGGGGAGGAAGAGACCGAGCTGGATGTCGAGGACCTCGATTATGATTTCTTCGACGGCGAGATCATCGAGATCGATCAGCTCATCGCCCAGCAGATCTTCCTGGCGCTTCCGTACAAGGTGCTGTGCAGTGAGGAGTGTCGCGGGCTCTGCCCCCGCTGCGGGGTGAATCTCAACGAAGAGCCCTGCCGCTGCGGGGCGGGGGATGCCAAGTCTGACTTTTCCGAGCTGCTGAGCCTGAGGGAACGGCTGCCGGACGCCTCGGGGGATTAGAGGGGATTGACAGTTGAGCCGGGACGATGCGTCCCCGGCGGTGTTTTCAATCGTGAGCGGATGTGCAGCCGTGCCGGGCCGCGGGGTGATGTGGGTCATGGCTCGGCGCTCGCGCCTGCTCTGGTGGAAGGAGTGAATCGATGGGGGTTCCCAAGAGGAAAACGTCCAAAGCGCGGCGGGATAAGCGGCGGGCGAATGATTTTCTGACCACGGCATCACTGTCGCGGTGCCCGCAGTGCAACGAGATGCGCCTCCCGCATCGCGTCTGCCCGACTTGTGGCTACTACCATGACCGGCTGGTCCTGGAGTCCGACGAAGAGTAGCGGTGACTGACGGCCGCCGAGGGTCCGGACCATGAGAATTGCTGTGGATGCCATGGGCGGGGATTTTGCCCCGCGTGCCGTGGTCGACGGCGCCCTCGAAGCGGACTCGCGTTGCGGGGCGGACCTGATCCTTTTCGGGCAGGAGGAGCGGCTCGGCGAGATCATGGCGGGCCGCCCCGGGGCGAGTCGGGTCCAGGTGGTGCATGCGCCGGACGTCATCGGCATGGGAGAGGCGGCGCCGGTGGCCATCCGCCGAAAGCGGGATGCCTCGCTCGTCGTGGCCATGCGATGGCTGGCGGAAGGATCCGTCGACGCCGTCGTGAGTGCTGGCAGCACGGCAGCCACCGTGTCCGCGGCACGGCATTATGTGGGCCTCGTTCAGGGGCTCCGTCGGCCGGCCATGGCGGTTTCGCTGCCGACCCCGGAAGGGAGCGTTCTCCTGGCGGATGCAGGGGCCAACGCCGCCGCGGACGCCGTCAATCTGGCTCAATCCGCCGGCCTGGCTCACTTTTTCCTCAAGGTGACCGCGGACGAGGCCAGTCCAAGGGTGGGGCTGCTCAACATCGGTCATGAGCCCATCAAGGGGACCAGGGTCACCCAAAGGGCATTTTCGCTGCTGACTCGTTCCCGCCTCCACTTCGTCGGAAATGTCGAACCGCAGGGACTCTTCGCTGGCCAGATCGAGGCCGCCGTCTGCGACGGGTTTGTCGGCAATGTTCTCCTCAAAGTCTTCGAGGGGCTGTCCGAGACCTACCTGAAACTGCTGGAGTCCCATCTGGATCCTGGAGGGGTGGGAGCGAGGACGGCGCTCAGGGAAGCCTTCGAGCGTTTTCAGAAGCGGTATCATCATGAGAATGTGGGTGGCGCTCCCCTTCTTGGAGTCCGCCGAACCGTGGTGGTGGCCCACGGGCGCTCCACGGGATCCGCCATCGCCAATGCCATTCTGCTCGCCGCGAATCTGGTGCGGAGCCAGGTTTTTTCGCGCATGGAGGAGGAGCTGGAGCGGGATGGCATCCTTTCAGACTTGAGACACGACAATGCCTTCTATATGTTGGAGCACCTAAAATCCAAGTGGGGGCTCGGGCAAGGTTGAGCGGCAGGGAGCCAATGAGAAGGAGACCAGTGTGCACTACTTTCTGACCGAAGAGCAGCAGATGATTCAAGACCTGGCCGCTCAGGTGGCCAAGGAGAAAATCAGGCCACAGAGGGCTCAGCTGGATGAGAACGAGGAGTTCCCCTGGGAGATCATCAAGGTCCTGGCCCAGTCCGATCTTTACGGACTCTACATTCCCGAGGAATACGGCGGCATGGGCGGGGGGATCTTTGAGAACTGCCTGGCCGTGGAGAAGCTCGCCGAAGCCTGTATCGGCGTGGCCACGACCTTCGCCGCAAGCGGCCTGGGTGCTTACCCCATCCTGCTGTACGGCAGCGAGGAGCTCAAGGGGAAATACCTCCCGGACATCGCCAGCGGCCAGCGGCTGGCGGCGTTCGGCGTCACCGAGTCCGGCGCCGGAAGCGACGTGTCGGGCATCCAGACGACGGCGGTGCGGGACGGGGATCACTACATCCTCAACGGGACGAAACAGTGGATCACCAACGGCGGCGAGGCTGAGATCTACTCGGTTCTGGCCATCACCGACCGCTCCAAGGGGCCCCGTGGAGCGACCTTTTTCGTGGTGGAGAAAGACGACCCCGGATTCTCCTTCGGCAAGAAGGAAAAGAAGCTGGGCCTTCGGGCGTCGGCCACGCGTGAGCTCGTGTTCCAGGATTGCCGGATCCCCAAGGATCGCATCATCGGCCGCGAGGGTCTCGGGTTCATCGTGGCCATGAAGACCTTCGACAAGTCCCGCCCCGGCATCGGGGCCCTGGGCGTGGGACTGGCCCAGGGTGCACTGGATATCGCCGTCGAGTACGCGCGCAAGCGTGTCCAGTTCGGCAAGCCCATCATCAGCTTCCAGGCCATCCAGCACAAGCTGGCCAACATGGCGACCCGGACGGAGGCGGCCCGGGCGCTGGTCTACGCGGGAGCCCGCTACCTGGATTCCGGGCCGGCCGACATGAGCAAGGTTGCGGCCATGTGCAAGCTGTTCCCGGGGGACGTGGCCATGTATGTCGCCACCGAAGCGGTTCAGGTGCTGGGCGGCTACGGGTATATGCAGGACTATCCCGTCGAGAAGATGATGCGCGATGCCAAGATTCTCCAGATATATGAAGGAACCAACGAGATCCAGAGAAACATCATCGGGCAGGAATTGAACAAGGAATACGGACGAATCAAGGAGAGCTTCTTCTAACCGGCGACTTCCCTGGAGAAGGAATCGAAGACCATGCATATTGTGGTGTGCATCAAGCAGGTTCCGGATGCCAAGAACGTGCGCATCGACCCCAATACCAACACGCTGGTTCGCCAGGGGGTGGAATCCATCATCAACCCCTTCGACCTCTTCGCCGTGGAGGCGGCCCTGAAGATCAAGGATGCGGATCCCGCCACGCGGGTGACGGTGGTGACCATGGGGCCTCCCCAGGCCGACGAAGCGCTGCGAGAGACCATCTCCCGAGGCGTGGACGACGCGGTGCTCCTGAGCGACCGAGCGTTCGCGGGTGCCGATACCTGGGCAACCTCCACGACCCTGGCCGCCGCGGTTCGGAAGCTGGGAAGCGTGGATCTCATCCTATGCGGAAAGCAGGCGGTGGATGGGGATACGGCCCAGGTCGGGCCCGAGATGGCGACCTTCCTGGATATCCCTTATGCGACCTTTGTGAAAAAGATCGAAAAGCTGGAGGATGGAAGCTTCAGGGTGACCCGCCAGACCGACGAGGGTGCGGAGGTGTGGAAGATGCCGTCGCCCGCTCTCCTCACCGTCATCAAGGAAGTGGGTGAGCCGCGCCTCCCGTCCCTGCGTCACAAGATGCGGGCCAAGAAGGCGGAGATCCCCGTCTGGGGGGTGGCGGCCCTGGGGCTCGATCCCGAGAAGGTGGGCCTTTCGGGATCATACACCCAGGTGGTGCGCGTTTTCAGTCCGCCCCGGCGCGGCAGCCGCGTCATGCTGGAGGGGGCTCTGGATGAGCAGGTGGAGCAGCTCTATCGATATCTGAAGGAAGCCAAGGTGCCCGGCCTATGAAAGCGTTGATCGATCGTCTCAAGTGCACGGTTTGCGGAGTCTGCGAAGGCGTCTGTCCGGTGAGTGCCATCTCCGTGAGCGAGACCTCCGCCGAGGTCAGCGATGACTGTACTCTTTGCGGCATGTGCGTGGACACTTGCGAGTTCGGGGCCATCTCCCTTCCGGAAGTGGGAACCGGACCCGCCGCCGATCTGGCCAGTTATTCGGGAGTGTGGGTTTATGCCGAGTGGCGTGACGGGACGGTTCACAAGGTCAGCCACGAGCTCCTGAGTGCCGGGAGGAAGCTGGCCGACAAGCGCGGCGTCGGCCTGGCGGCCGTCCTGCTGGGAAGCCGCCTGACGGAGGAGCTGTCGAGCGAGCTCATGGCCTACGGGGCGGATGAGGTCTACGTGGTGGACCGTCCCGAGCTGGCGCGCTTTTCGGACGAAGCCTACGCCAATTCATTGGTGCGCCTGGTGCGGGAGAAGAAGCCCGAGATCCTCCTGGCGGGCGCGACCAGCATGGGGCGCTCATTCATCCCCAGGGTGGCGGCGATGCTGGAGACGGGGCTCACGGCGGACTGCACGGAGCTGGACATCAGCGACGAGGGACTGCTCCTTCAGACGCGCCCTGCCTTCGGCGGCAACGTCATGGCCACCATCATCTGTCCCAACAAGCGTCCCCAGATGGCCACGGTGCGGCCTAAGGTCATGAAGCCCGAAAGAAGAGACGGGCACAAGGGCCGGATCATTGCCCCGGTTCTGCCCGACGAATGTTTCCAGAGCAGAATCGAGGTTCTGGAAGTCATCCCCGAAAAGGATCAGACGGCCAAGCTCACGGAGGCGGACGTCATCGTCACGGGGGGGCGGGGGATTCGAAAGCCCGAGAATTTCTCGCTGATCGAGGATGTGGCCCAGCTCTTCGGCGGTGCGGTGGGGGCATCGCGCGGCGCCGTGGAGGAGGGCTGGATCGCTCCGTCGCACCAGGTGGGACAGACGGGACGGACGGTGGCGCCGACCCTTTACATGGCCGTCGGGGTGGCCGGAGCCATTCAGCACGTGGTGGGCATGCAGGGCTCCCAGGTCATCGTGGCGGTCAACAAGGACCCCAACGCTCCCATATTCGACGTGGCAACCTATGGAGTGGTGGCCGACCTGTTCGAGTTCATCCCCGCGTTTTCGCGCAAGATCAGGGCCGAGCGGGGCGAGGTCTGACCCCGGAGACGGGGGGAATGCGCCGCATCGCGCCGCGAAAGCGCTCAGAGCGCCGAGGGAAGCGCTCAAGGGTGAAGGGATTCGTTTCTGTCGCACGGGGCGGAGTGCCGCGCCGGTTTGAGAGCGATGCGGGATGTCGGGCTCTGGATTATGGATCGTGCCGGTGCGTGCCGAGGCGAGCCCATGACGGACGCGGGGCATCCGGAATCGCTTTCGAGCTTGAGGGCGGCTTCATTCGGAGGGAGAGCCGCCGGGGAGGGGATCATGAGCGAGAAGCGTGTGGTGGTGGTGACGGGGGCGAGCCGGGGCATCGGCCGTGCCGTTGCCGTTGCGTTGAGTCGGCCGGGGTCGGAGGTCATCATCAATTATCGCTCGGGCCGGGAAGCTGCCGAGGAGACCGCCGCCGCAGTGGCGGCCCGGGGCGGGACGCCGCATCTCGTGCCGTTCAGCGTCGCCGACGCGGAGGCGGTTAAGGATGCGTTCAAGGAGATCATCAAGGTCCATGGCCGGGTAGACGTGCTGGTGAATAACGCCGGGGTGGCCAGGGACAACCTCCTGGCCCTCATGAAGGGTGCCGAGTGGGATGAAGTGCTGGACACGAATCTCAAGGGTGTTTTCCTTTGCTCCCAGGCCGTTGTGAAAGCCATGATGAAGCAGCGGTACGGGCGCATCGTGAATATCACCTCCATCGTCGGCGTCATGGGGAACCCGGGCCAGGGCAACTACTGCGCGGCCAAGGCGGGCATCATCGGCCTGACCCGGTCCCTGGCGCGCGAGCTGATCTCCAGGAATATCACGGTGAACGCGGTGGCTCCGGGCTTCATCGAGACGGATATGACGAAAGACATGCCCGAAAAGGCGCGTGAAGGTCTGCTGGCCCAGATCCCGGCGGGACGCTACGGGGCTCCCGAGGACATCGCGGCGGCGGTGGTCTACCTGGTGTCCCAGGGTGCCGGGTATGTCACGGGGCAGGTCATCCACGTGAACGGCGGCATGTTCATGGGATAGGGTGGCTCGAAGCTGACAGTGAATGGGAACGCGTCCCGCCACGCTGGCGTGGAGGGTGTTTGAGCACGGGGGAATGTCATCATGACGTCTATGAACGACCGGCGGGTGGTTGTCACGGGAATCGGGCTTGTCTCCCCAATGGGCTGCGGGATCGAGGCCAACTGGGCGGGTCTCATGGAGGGGCGCTCGGGGATCGGCCCCATCACCCGTTTCGACACCGACGGTTATGCCACCCAGATCGCCGGCGAGGTGAAGGATTACCACCCGGAGGATTTCATCCCCAAGAAGGAGCTCAGGAAGATGGATCCCTTTCTGCAGCTCGCTTTGGGTGCGGCCCGACTGGGCTTTGAGGATGCACGGCTGACCCTGGATGAAAGCGTGGCGACGCGCGCTGGCGTGATCATGGGCTGTGGCCTGGGGGGGCTCCACACCATCGAGGAGTACCACCGGGTCCTGTTGGATGCCGGACCCCGAAAGATGAGCCCATTTTTCATCCCGATGCTCATCGGCAACATGGCATCGGGCCTCATCTCCATTTACCATGGGGCCAAGGGGCCCAACCTCTCCATCCAGACGGCATGCGCCGCCGGAACTCATGCGGTGGGGCAGGCGTTTCACATGATCCGCAATGGTCTCGCCGACATCATGGCCACGGGCGGCGTGGAATCGACGGTCACGCCCCTGGCGGTTTCGGGATTCAACGCCATGCGAGCGCTATCCACCCGCAATCACGAGCCCCAGAAAGCGTCGCGTCCCTTCGATCTGGACCGCGACGGGTTCGTCCTCGGAGAGGGCGGAGCTGTCATCATCCTGGAGGAGCTGGGGCGGGCGCTGGAGAGAGGGGCCGGGATTTATGCGGAGATGATCGGCTTCGGCCTCTCCGGGGATGCCTTCCACATGGCGGCTCCGGCTCCTGAGGGGGAAGGGGCGGTCCGGTGCATGGTGAACGCTCTGGCGGACGCCGGCATCCGGCCGGACGAGGTGGATTACATCAATGCCCACGGCACCTCCACCGATCTCAACGACAAATATGAGACCCAGGCCATCAAGAGGGTGTTTGGGGAGCACGCGCGCAAGCTGGCCGTCAGCTCCACCAAGTCCATGACCGGCCACCTGCTGGGAGCGGCGGGTGGGCTGGAGGCTGCCTACACGGCCCTCACTCTGGAGCGTCAGGTCATTCCCCCCACCATCAACTACGAGACCCCGGATCCGGACTGTGACCTGGACTACGTCCCCAACGTGGCTCGAGCAGCGACTCTTCGCGTGGCCGTCTCCAACTCATTCGGGTTCGGGGGAACCAACGGGAGTCTCGTGCTTCGAAGGTGGAATGGGCAATGAAAATCATGATCGCCTGCGATCATGCGGGCCTAGAGCTGAAGCAGAAGCTGGCGAGCCGTCTGCGGGCTCTCCGGCAGGACGTGGAGGATGTCGGAGCCCACGATGACCGATCGGTGGATTACCCGGACTACGCGGCGCGGGTGGCGCGGGCTGTGGCTTCCGGGGAGGTCGACCGTGGGGTCCTCGTGTGCGGGAGCGGCATCGGAATGTGCATGACGGCCAACCGCTTTCGAGGCGTTCGGGCGGCCCAGGTCTCCGAGCCCCTGTCAGCCCGGATGAGCCGCCGGCACAACGACAGCAACGTGCTGTGTCTCGGTGGGCGGTTCATTGGGGAGACCCTGGCGCTCGAGATCCTGGAAGCATGGCTGGCAGAGCCATTCGAGGGGGGGCGCCACCAGAGGCGGCTCGACCTCATTGAAGGATTGTCCGGGACGTGATAAGCGAGACAGTGGGTCATCGAGCAGGCAAGACCTTGTATTCTCCAGGCGAAAGGAAGTCGGAATGTCCTACCTAGAGGTCGTGGATCCCGAGATTGCCCGTGTGATCAAGGACGAGGAGCGAAGGCAGCTGGAGAAGCTGGAGCTCATTGCGTCCGAGAATTTCGTGAGTCCGGCCGTGCGGGAAGCCCAGGGGTCCGTCCTGACCAACAAGTATGCCGAGGGGTATCCGGGCAGGCGGTATTACGGCGGCTGCGAGTACGTGGACGTGGCCGAGAAGCTGGCCCAGGAGCGGGCCCGGCAGCTCTTCGAGGCTGAGTACGCCAATGTGCAGCCCCACTCCGGCTCCCAGGCCAACATGGCCGTCTACTTCGCCGTCCTGAAGCACGGAGACGCCATTCTCGGCATGGATCTGCGGCAGGGTGGGCATCTCACCCACGGCAGTCCGGCAAGCTTTTCGGGTCGGTTCTTTTCGGTCTTTTCCTACGGGGTGGATCCCGGGACCGAGACCATCGACTACGACCAGGTGGCGCGACTGGCCCGGGAGCACCGTCCCAGAATGATCATCGCGGGGGCCAGTGCCTATCCCAGGATCATTGATTTCGCCCGCTTCCAGGAGATCGCCCGCGAGGTCGATGCCTATCT
>JALOPI010000082.1 GCA_025453975.1 Syntrophobacteraceae bacterium | reverse complement strand
GTATTTGGTGGGTAAACCAAGTGGTGGCGAGGCGGTGAATCGAACACCGGACACGAGGATTTTCAGTCCACTGCTCTACCGACTGAGCTACCTCGCCACGAACGAAGCAAGATTAAAAAAAACGCCCTTGCGTGTCAAGGATTTTGTGGACAGGAATTTGTAGACAGGATCCAGCCGCAACTGCCACGGGAATCCAAGGAACCGATCCACGTGTTTTGGGAACCGAATGGCGCCAGCCTGTCCCAAATCAATGTGAAGAGACTCCGCCTTGCGGACAGTCAGCCGCGTGGCATAGCAGGCTGATTCAACGGCAAAACCGGGAAGGAAAGGGAAAGCAGCCCTCCTGGCGATGGGCAAAACTCGCAGCGCCTGCCTGCACGATCGGAAGCCTACGCCTCGGGCGCCTTGTCGTCCAGCTCGAGGAGGAGCCCTTCCAGATCGTTCTGGGAGAAGTCCATCATCAGGCCATCCTCGCCAACGCCACCGGTCGCCATCTCGACCTCACCGACACCCGGGCCTGCCGACGTCTCAAGGGGATCGAAAGCCAGCGCCAGGTCCAGCCCCAGGTCCGGCATCACGTTCCTTGACTCGAGGCCGGAGCCCTCGCCCCGCGGCGCCCCCGGCCCAGTGTCCAGAAGCGGCTCGTCGAAGCGCAGTCCTGCCAGCTCATCCGTTGCTTCCTCCGGCCCCCCCTGGAGCCCCAGCTCTCCGGCATTGAGCTCCCGCGCCAGACTCTGCTCGAACTCGGGTCCGATGACCAGGTCGAATTCATCACCCTTTTCCTCATCGCCCAGGGAGAGACTGAAGCCCTCCGGAAGCTCGATGTTGGGGAAGAGATCCTGCCCCGCCCGATTCTCCGGCTGGCTCAAGTCCGCCAAGCCGTCCCCATCGATCTCGATCTCCAGGTCACCTCCGAAATCCATGCCCGGGAGCCCCGCCGGGGCAGGCGCTTCCACCCTCGCGACCGGAGTGCCGCTGGGACCCTCGGGTCTGGCATGGACCATCGCCCCAAGAAAAAAAGGCATCGTGGGCTTGAAGTCCAGCATGCCCAGGAGGGTTCTGGCCCCGACCAGATTGACCCCGCATTTCTTGCAGTCGGAAAGATGATCGAAGCTGACAAAACCGCACTTGTTACATTTCATATCGCATTCCCTTCTCAAATCGCTCAGATCAACCAAGATCCCCCCAGAGGAGCTGGGCACACACCAGAACCGCCACGGCGGCCGTTTCAAATCGCATGATGCGGGGGCCGAGATGGATGGGAAGAAAACCTTCCTCCTCGAATCGTTTCGCCTCCGCTTCCCCCCATCCTCCTTCCGGACCTGTCGCCGCAACCATCTCGGAGCACTCGGGATACTCTCCGCGGACATCCGCCAGACTTCTTCCCAATCGGCCTTCCAGAGCCAGAACCTTTAGCCTTTCTTCCGATGCCCCCGAAGATACCCCGAAGGCATCCCAAAAAGCTTCGAGGCTTTCGTATACGGCCAGCTCCGGGAGGAGTGCCCGCTGGCACTGGCACAGGGCTTCCCGAGAGATCTTCGCCCAGCGATCCAGACGCCTCCGGGCTTCCTCGGCACCCAGCCTGTATTGACTCCTGGCCGCGGGAAAGAATGCCAGTCGGGCAACACCGAGCTCGGTACCCTGCCGCACCACAAGGTCCATGCGGTCGGAGCGTGCAAAGGCCATTCCAAGGGTCAGGCGCAGGGGGGACTCCACACGGAGGGGGATCTCTTCCAGAATCTCGACCGACACGGCGCTCTTCGACACTTGGAGGATTCGGGACCGCCAGCCGTGCCCCAGACCGTCACGCAGCTCCACCAGGCTGCCTGGGCCCAGACGAAGGACGTGGATCATGTGGTGCGCCGCATCGCCCCGGATCGTCAAGGCTCCAACACCTTCCATCAACGGTCCGATGTAAAAGCTCTTCCGGCTCATGGATCGATCTTGTGTCGCCGGGATCCCGGCTCAGAGGTTCAGCATGCCCATGTACCACCGGAGGAATCCCTCACCCCAGAAGGTGTAAGCCACCGCTCCCAGGGACAGGAAGGGGCCAAAGGGCAGCATGGTCTTCATGCCCTCTCCCGACCGGCGCATGGCGATCAGTCCCACGACGGTCCCCACCATGGATGCCACCACCACCGTGAGCACCACTCCGGGGGCTCCCAAAAATGCCCCGATCATTCCCAGGAGCTTGATGTCCCCCCCCCCGATCCCGTCCTGGCGTCTCAGGTACTGATACCCGATGGCCAAGAGATATAGGGAGCCGCCCCCGATGAGGACTCCCACCAGGGAATCCACCCAGCTCAGCCGAATGCTCAGAAACGAGGCAAGCACCCCCAGGGCGAGCCCCGAAAGAGAAAGTACGTCCGGAATGAGATACGTGTCGAGATCGATGAAAGCGATGGCGAGGAGCAGGATGACGAAAACAAACTCAATGAAGAACTGTGGCTCGAAGCCATAACGCTGGAAAAGCGCCACCGCCAGAAAGCCCGCCATGGCCTCCACCATGGGATACCGCAATGAAATCGATGCCCGGCAATGCCTGCATTTCCCCAGGAGGAGGAGGTAGCTCAGGAGGGGTATGTTATCGTAGAAGGCAATGGGCTTCCCGCAATGGGGACAATGGGATGCTGGAAGAGCCAGGGACTGCTTCCGCGGCAGGCGATGGATCACCACGTTCATGAAGCTGCCTATGCAGCAGCCCATCACCCCCACCAGAACCTGTTGAATCATTGACACCGTGCTCTCCATCCTCATCCAGCTCCCTGATTGGCTCCAGTCTCGGTTTCCGCTTCACCGACCAGTTGATACCCGCACGCCGGATTGACGCAAACCCACTTGGTCGGGCCTTTCTTACTCTGCTTCTCCAGCAGGACGGGGGCTCCACACGCCGGGCATGCCTTCTTGACCGGCTGCCCCCAAAGCACGGTCTTGCATTCGGGATAGCGGTTGCAGCCATAAAACCGACGCCCGCCGCGCCCGCTCCGGGGCACCAGCTCCCCGTCACAACCCTCCCTGGGACAGGGCAGCCCGGATCCCGGCGTCTTGGTATTCTTGCAAACAGGATACCCGCTGCAGGCGAGAAACGTGCCATACCTGCCCTTTTTCTGCACCATGGGGCGACCGCACTTGTCGCAGCTCTCGTCGCTCAGCTGATCGCCCGCCAGATGAATTCCCCCTTTCTCGTCTCGCTCGTAGTTGGAGCTGAACGAGCACTCCGGGTAACCGCTGCAGGACAGGTAGGCACCGTTGCGGCTCGTTCGGATGTGCAGGATGCGATCGCATTTGGGACAATGGAGATCCGTGGGCACCCCCAGGGTCTTCAAATTGAGCATCCCCGTCTCCGCCGACTGGACGCTGCCGTCAAACTGCCGGTAAAAGTCCTCCAGCAGCTGAAGGGATGGGACCTTGCCACTTTCGATCTCATCCAGACTCTTCTCCATCCGCGCCGTGAAATCCACATCCACGATGGTCGGGAAGCTCCGCACCAGCAGATCGTTGATGATCCACCCCAGCTCCGTGGGGTGGAGCCGCTGCTTATCGACACGAACGTAATCCCGCTCGACGATGGTGGAAAGAATGGTCGCATAGGTACTCGGCCTGCCGATGCCCTTCTCCTCCAGCTCCCGTATGAGACTCGCTTCGGAAAACCGTGGCGGAGGCTGGGTGAAATGCTGCTTGGGGAGCACTTCCTTCAAAAGGAGACACTGGCCGGCCTGAAGCTCGGGAAGGCTCGCCTGGTGCGAGCTTCCGTTTTCATCCTCCTCCTGGCTCTCCACGTAAAGAGTCGTGAATCCCGCAAACTCGGTGACGGATCCGGTGACACGCAGCACGAAGTCACCCGCCGCGATGTCCACGGTGGTCTGGGCCAGAATGGCGGCGCTCATCTGGCTTGCCACGAATCGTCGCCAGATGAGGGTGTAGAGCTTGAGCTGCTCGCTGCCCAGGTAGGCTGCCATCTGCTCCGGCGTTCGCCGAACATCCGTGGGACGAATGGCCTCGTGGGCATCCTGAGCCCCCTCCCGGCTTTTATAGCTGGCCGGTTTTTCGGGGACATATTCTTTCCCGAAATGATCCTGAATATACTCCCGAACCTCCTTCACCGCGTCGGGCGACAGGCGCGTGCTGTCCGTCCTCATGTACGTGATGAGTCCGCTGGCCCCTTCTTCCCCCAGCTCGATGCCTTCATAAAGCCTCTGGGCAACACTCATGGTCTGCTTGGCGGAGAAACGAAGCTTCCTGGCCGCGTCCTGCTGCAGGGTACTGGTGATGAAAGGCGGAGCTGGATTCCTGCGACGCCGCTTCCGATCCACTTTCCGAACCTCGAAGCTCAACCCCTTCAAGGCCTCGACCAAACGGACGGCCTCCGCCTCGGAAGTGACGTCGGGAGTCCTGCCTCGAGCCCGGTGAAGCGCTGCCTTGAAAGGAGCCGGAGGTGCCTGCTCGTCCGGGGCCTTCTCCGTCATGAGCATGGCGTCGATGGTCCAGTACTCCTTGGATTCGAACCTGCGGATCTCCGCTTCGCGGTCGCAGATGATGCGCAGAGCCACGGACTGCACCCTTCCCGCGCTGAGCCCCCTTTTCACCTTCTGCCACAGGATGGGGGATATCTTGTACCCCACCAGGCGATCCAGGATCCTTCTGGCCTGCTGGGCGTCATAGAGGGAAGGGTTGAGCTGCTTCGGGCTCGCCAGTGCCTCCCGGATGGCCTTCTGCGTGAGCTCATAGAAGAGCACCCGGTACACGGGCTTGTGGCCGGAGCTGATCTCCTCCGCGATATGCCAGGCGATGGCCTCGCCTTCGCGATCCGGGTCGGGCCCCAGGAATATCGCGTCAGCCCGCTCCGCCGCGGCCCCCAGCTCCTCCAGGACCTTCTTCTTCCCTCGGATGACGTGATAGTCCGGAGCGAACTGGCGCTCGATATCGATTCCCAGCTTGTTGTTGGGGAGATCCTTGACGTGCCCCACCGATGCCATGACCTGGTAATCCTTTCCCAGGTACTTGCCCAGCGTTTTGGCCTTGGTGGGAGACTCAACGATCAACAATGCTTTCGACATTTGATGTCCTCTTTTCGGCATCCGCTTCATATCCGGCCGCGACGTGCCCCGCCGCGAACGTTATGGCCAGACCCCTGAACCGTTTAGGAATGTGATCTACGCGCCTCAGCGATGGAGCCTCGCAAGCCCATCAGACGACAAGCACAAAATACTTCCCCACTGACTGCCGGACAACTCCCTTCAGCTCGAGTCCCACCAGAAGGGCCGACAATTGGGAGGGTGGCATGCCGGTGCTCCGAGCGATCTCGTCGATGTGAACCGGATTAGGGCCGAGCCTCTCGACAATGTCAAACTCTTCCCGGGAAAGCCCCGTCGCCGGGCCAACGGCGGCGGGCGACTTGGATGCCGCGGGGCGCTGCACGGGCGTCGCTCGAAGGAGCGGTCGTATCTCCTCCAGGATATCCTCGGCGCCCTCCACCAGCTTGGCGCCCTGCTTGAGCAGGCCATGGGGCCCCACGCTTCGGAAATGCCTCGCCATTCCCGGCACGGCGAAAACTTCCCTCCCCTGCTCCAGGGCGAAGCGCGCCGTGATGAGCGAGCCGCTTCGCTGGGCCGCCTCCACCACCACCACTCCCAGGGAGAGACCACTGATGATTCGGTTGCGCCGGGGAAAATGCGTGGGGGCTGGAGGCGTACCCAGGGGAAGCTCGCTCAGCAGGGCCCCATGCCTCACGACCTCGCTCCTGAGGGCTCCGTGGGGTCTGGGGTAAGGAATATCCACGCCGCAGCCCAATACGGCAAGAGTCCTGCCCCCTCCTTTCAAGGCTCCCCTATGCGCCGCTGCATCGATGCCCACGGCAAAGCCGCTCACCACCGTCACACCACAGGAAGCCAAATCTTCACAGAGACGCTCGGTGAAATGCATGCCGCCGGGCGAAGCGGCACGGGATCCCACGACGGCCACAGCCACCAGATCACGGGGCTCCATCGCTCCATGGCAGAAGAGCACGGCGGGCGGATCCTGAATCTGCTTCAGATTGGCCGGATAATCTTCATCCAGTATCGAGATCAACCGCATTCCCAGCTCCTGGATCCGCCGCCACTCCTCCAACGGTGCATCCGACCGGCTTCGCTGTCGCAGGGCAAACCTGGCCCTGGGCCTCAACCCGGGCACGGCCTCCAGCTCCCTTTCCACGGCATCGAGCACCGCCGTCGGCGAGCCCAGGGCCAGCACCAGTTTGAGGAGCGAGCGATTACCCAGATCCGGGATTCGCTTCAGCTCAAGCCATGCGATGGCTTCCTTTTGGCCACGGATCCCCTCCGGGCTCATGAAATCCTCCCCTCCATCCTTCATTACAGTCCACAGGATCTGCTCATCACCCCGAGAGCGACCCACGCCCTCACAACTTGCCCCTCTCTTGTACCCTAGGTTTCACCATGATAATCAGGGGTGACGGGTCAGGCATTCAGTAGGCTGCGTGAAAAACTCAACCCAGGAGTCCCCGATCTCCCCGACCAGGTCCTTGAGCGGGAAATCGGTTTAACTATCGGCCAGAGGAAGGATGGCGTGAATCCATATCCGTTGGAGGGGATCCGGCGAAAGCCCGAGCTGCTGGCCCCGGGAGGCAGCTTCGAGAAAGCCCGCATCGCTTACCTTTACGGCGCCGATGCGGTCTACGTGGGTGGAAAAGCCCTCAACCTCAGGATGCGCTCAAAAAACCTCGGCGACGAGGATCTCGCAGCCCTGGCCTTCCTGGCCCGAAGGTCTGGAAAGGGACTCTACGTCACCTTGAACAGTCTCATGCGACCCAGGGACCTCGGCCCCCTGAAGGCAGCCCTGGAGTATCTGAGGGATATTCAGGCGGGAGGCGTCATCGTCGGGGACCCTGGCGCCGTGCTCCTGGCCCGCGAGCTCGCTCCCGGCCTCCCCCTGCATTTGAGCACCCAGGTCAGCACCATGAACCACCTGTCGGCTCGCTTCTGGGAAGCGGAGGGGATCCGCAGAATCAACCTGGCTCGAGAGCTTTCCCTGGACGAAATCCAGGCCATTCGCCGGGAAACGTCCATGGAGCTCGAGGTTTTCGTGCACGGCTCCCTGTGTGTATCATACTCGGGCCGCTGCCTCCTCAGCCACACCATGACCGGGCGCAGCGCCAATAACGGCCATTGCGCACAGCCCTGCCGCTGGACCTACCGACTTGTCGAAGAAAAACGACCGGGCGAGTATTTCCCCGTCGGCGAAGGCCCCGATGGATCCTACATCCTCAATTCCCGAGACCTTTGCCTCATTGACGACCTTCCCCGGCTGGCGAGGGCCGGCATCGACGCTCTGAAGATCGAAGGCCGCATGAAAGGCGCCCACTATGTCGCGAGCGTCACCAGAGCTTATCGACGCACCTTGGACGCCTGCTGGCCCCCCACTGTCGACGCCGGTCCCGACCATACCTCCCGCAACGACCTGCTCGCGGTGAGCCACCGCCCCTATACCCGGGCCTTCCTGTTCCCCGACTCCCCCCAAAGCCCCCCCGAGATCGATGCGGAGACATCCCTCGTGCAGACCCACACCCTGGCGGGCATCGTTCGAGCCATGCCGCGCCTCCAGGGCGAGGACGTGGATATCGTCAAGCCATCGAGCCAGGCCGCACCATCATGGACCTGCCTCGAAGTCCGAAGCCAGCTGCGACTGGGGCAAACGCTGCATTTCCTTTTTCCAGACGGACGCACCCTGCGGCATCCACTCCAGGTCATGGAGAACCACCTGGGCCAGTCACTCGCAACGGCTCACCCCAACACCCTGGTCAGACTTCCCGTTCCCTTCTCCACCTTCCCCCTGCAGGTCGTTCGCCTTTCACGACCCCATTGAGCCCACGTCCCTCCCCGAATCGCCAAACCCTCCCGTCCGCCCCATCCCGCGGCTGGACCAATCGCCCAGGACACTCTCCACCATGCAAAGAGCCGGTGATGCGGCATTCCGCACCACCGGCTCCATCATGACACTCACCTGCCACGCTGACCTACCCCATCATACGGCCGCACGAGACAGGAAATCCCAGGAGTCAACGCGCCGATCTACATACGCGCCGCAAAAAACCGGAACTTCACCTTGCCATCCTCGGGGAGCGCCAGCCGCTCCGTCCCGGGCCCCGCGGGGGTCACGGGCCACTGAAGCCCATCCAGGCCGATTTGGGCGGGATCCACACCGCTGAGCTCCGTCATGAGCTGAACGGCTTCCACGAAAGCGGCACCGAGGCTTTCGGTCTTCAGCTCCGGCTTCATGATGCCCAGAAGCCCATTGATGAGATCGAAATCCGAAGCGCCGGCTCCTGGGCTGTCCATAGCTTTCTCCAGGATCTGCACGCGACGCTCGCAGTTCGTCGCCGTACCCTCTTTTTCGATGAAGCTCGCAGCCGGCAAAACAACGTGGGCCATCCTGCACGCCTCGTTGGCCACGCAATCCTGAACCACCAGGAATTCAAGCCGGCCCAGCAGCGCCGTCACCTTATCGCTGGGAAGCCCCAGCTCGAAAGGATTGGCTCCCACCAGGTAAAGGGATTTGATCTCGCCCTTTTCGATGGCGGCGAACATTTCTGGCCAGGAGAGACCCGCCTTGTCCGCGGGGTCCACTCCCCACAGCTTACCCACCACCTTCCGGGCAGCAGACGACGTCGCGGGGCGATATCCCGTCAAGTACTTGGCAACGGCTCCGAAGTCCGCGGCACCCTGGGCATTGCCGGCTCCGCCCATGACACTCACGCCGCCACCGGCCACTCCGACCGATCCCAGTAGGAGCTGGAGCGCCGCGCACATGCGGTAGAAGCCCTCGCTCTGGGGAGAATTCCGATCCACACCGTACACCAGGCATGCCGGGCCCTGACTCGCATAAAGCCGTGCCGCCTCCGTGATCTGATCTTCGCCGATGCCGGTTTTCTCGGCCACTTCGGCCAGATTGACCTTGTCCAGGCTCTTGGTGAGCTTCTGGAGATCCTGGGTGTAATTGTCCAGATATTCCTGCTTGAAAAGCTCCTCGGCCACGACCACCTTCAGAAGTCCCAAAAGCAGCTGGTCTTCCGTCCCGGCGTTCACTTTGAGGTGCATGCTGGCCGTTTTCGTCAGGGGGACGGCATCCGGATGAGCCACGATGAGCACGGCGTCGTCGCGGCGGGCCTTCCTGGCCCGAATCGCGGCAATGGCGTGCTTTTCCAGGGTGTTCGACCCCAGCACGAGTATGGCCCGGGCTTTGCCGATGTCGTCCAGCGTATTCGTCATGGCCCCCATGCCCAGGCTGTTGGACAGTCCGTCGTAGATGGCCTGCTGCCAGGGACCCGCCACGTTGTCAACGTTGTTGGTGGACAACGCCCCCCTGGCCAGCTTCTGAGCCATGTAATACTCTTCGTTGGTCAGCATGCCGCCGCAAAGCACACCGATGGCGCCCCCCCCCGAGGCCTCCCTCACCTTTTCGAAACCGGCGGCCGCCGCTTTGAGGGCTTCCTCCACGCTCACGGCGCCCTCACCCTTGACGCTGGCTTCCGTCAGACGCTCGGGCGAGTTGATGAAATCGAAGTTGAACCGGCCCATCTTGCACAAGGCACCACTATTGGCCGGCGAGCTGAAATCACCCTTGACCCTCACGACCTTCCCGTCGATGGTCTCATACATGGCACGGCAGCCCGAAGCACACTGCAGACAGACCGTCGAGGTCCTTCGCGTCTGCCACGACCTCACCTGCCCCCTGCCACCGCGAAGTCCTATGGCGTCCACGGGGCAGAACTCGGCACAGTGCCCGCAGAACTCACAGCCCGCGTCCTCCAGGGGAAGCTCGAAGGCTGTGGAGATGCGCTGATCGAACCCGCGGCCAACCTTGGTCCAAATATCCGCTCCCTCAATGTCATGACAGGCCCTGATGCAGCGCCGGCACAGGATGCACTTGTTCATGTCCAGATGCAGGTAAGGATTCTTGTCGTAGTCGACGGGGTACTTGTGCCGGGCGCCGCTGTACGCCTCCCCCTTGATCCCGTACAGATGCGCCATGTCCTGAAGCTCGCACTCCCCAGCCGCATAACACGTCATGCAGTCGTTGGGATGATCGGAGAGGAGAAGGTTCATGATGGTGCGCCGTGCATCCATCACCATGTCGGAGTCGGTTTCGATGACCATTCCGTTCCGGCAAGGGAAAACGCATCCCGCCACGAGCGTCGACCAGCTGCCCCTGACGTCCTCCACGACACAGATCCTGCATGCCTCTTCCAGCGGCAGGTTCGGATGGTAGCAGAGTGTCGGGATGTAGACGCCAATTTCCTTCGCAGCTTCAAGAATCGTAGTGCCTTTCTCTACTTCC
>JALOPI010000010.1 GCA_025453975.1 Syntrophobacteraceae bacterium | reverse complement strand
CTTCGTCCCGTCGACGGAAGCGACCAGTCCCGTCAGCTCCAGCCGGTCTTCGCGCATCCGGGCATGGCCCCCGATGGGGACCTGGCAACCGCCTTCCAGAGTCTCGAGAAAGCTTCGCTCCGCTCCGACGGCATCGGCCGTTTCCTCGTGGTGCAGGGGGGCCAGCAGCTCCCGAAGGGCGCCGTCATCGTTCCGAAGCTCGAGACCCAGGGCCCCCTGGCCCACGGCGGGCAGGAAGCTCTCGACCTGGAGGTAGTCCGTGATGCGGTCCTGCCATCCCATGCGATGGAGCCCAGCCGCCGCCAGGATGATGGCGTCATAGAGCCCCTCCTCGAGCTTGCGAAGCCGGGTGTCCAGGTTGCCCCGCAGGGTCTCCACCCGGAGGTCCGGCCGCAGGCTCCTGACCTGGGCCGCCCGCCGCAGGCTGCTGCTGCCGACGAGGGCGCCGCGGGGGAGATCCATGAGTCCCCCGGCCTTGCGGGTGATGAGGACATCGCGGGGATCCTCGCGGACGGGGATCACTCCGATGGTCAGACCCTGGGGCAGGACGGCGGGCACATCCTTCATGCTGTGAACGGCCAGGTCCACTTCACGGGCCAGGAGCGCTTCCTCGATCTCCTTGACGAAAAGCCCCTTGCCGCCAACCTTGGCCAGAGGCACGTCCTGAATCCGGTCCCCCGTCGTTCTGATGACCGTCAGCTCGACCTTGACCCCGGGCCGCAGCGTCTCGATCCGCCGCTGGATGGATCCGCTCTGGGTCAGGGCGAGGAGGCTTCCCCGTGTTCCGATGCGCAAAACTTTAGGGCTCAACGAATCAGACCCCACCTTTCGTCGTCAATGGCAGGTGCTGCAGTTGCCGCCACTGCAGCCGCCGCAGGCCGATGAGGCGGAGGTGCTCATCCGGCTGCTGGCGGCGCCCTTGTCCCCGCCGCTCTTGAAAGCGCAGACCGACATGACCCGCTGTACATTCGCCGAGTCACACCGGGGGCAGCTGACGGTCTCGTCGCTCCTGAAGACCAATTGCTCGAACTTCTCACAACACTGGCAGCATTCGTACTCGTAGATGGGCATTTTGGACAACCTCCTCATTCGTCATTCGCCGGCGCGCTCGATCTTCACGGGCCCGCCGTCCTCCACGGCCTTTCGCACCCTCGCGTCCCCCAGCACCCTCCCCACCACGCTGACGGCGCTGGCCGGACGGATCTCGTCGCCCCGGCTGGCGGGCGTCGGCCCGAAAAAGATGCGGAACGCCTTTCCGGTGGGCCAATAACCCAAATCCCCGGGCTCGACAACCTCGGCCGCGGTCTCGTCGAGATCCCGATCCACGGGGATGGGGAAATAGATCTCGTCGCCCCAGGTGCGGGCCTCTCCGCGGATGGGCAGGGCCGCCTCGATGGCGCGCCCCGTGGGTGAATCGGCCAGCTCCCCCTCGACGTTCACGGCGCCGGCGGTGATGCGGATCGACGCTCCCATTTCAGCCCTCCCTGGACAATCCCTCGATGACGGCGGCCATGAGCAGGGGGAGCATGATCTCGTGGTGGCCGATGAGGGAAATGCCCCTCCCGGTGCCGGCCGTGGGCCGCTCCACCACATTGACCTGGGACCGGTACTGCCGCTGGAAATCCATGTTGAGGGTCGTGAGTCCCTCCAGGGAATAGCCCAGGTTTCGCACCACGCTGACGGCCTTGAGAAAGACCTCGGGCAGGATGACCGCCGAGCCCAGGTTCAGATACACGCCGCCCTCCAGGGTGCTGACCATGCGCGCGAAAAGCTGGAAATCCCTGTAGCTGAGAGCTCCCATGGCGGCACCGTCCATGGCCGGATGCATGTGGATGATGTCGGTCCCCAGGGCCACGTGGACCGTCACCGGCATGCTCAGCCGGGCCGCCGTCGCCAGCAGGCTCAAGTGAGCGTAGGGTGCTCCCATCTCCAGGAGCCGCTCCCCCACGGCCTGCCCCAGTCCCATGGAGCCGGCGGCGTGCCCCCTGGCGATGGCACCGTGAATGAGCTCCGCCGTCTCCCGCGCGGTGCCGAAGCTGCCGTGGCCCAAATGCGCCGCCACATCCTCGGACGTCTTGCCGGCCAGGGCCACTTCCACATCGTGGATGATGCACGCCCCGTTCATGGCCAGCCCCGTGAAGATCTCTCGCTCGAAGGCATCGGCCAGGACGGGGTTGAGCCCAACCTTGATGGGGTGAGCCCCCATGCCCAGGATCCGGGTGCGTCCGCCTCGAACGGCCCTTATCATGGCCTCCGCCGCCTGTTTGAAAAGGGCGCCGCCCAGGATGTCGGGCAGGCTCTCCACGAACCGCCACAGACTCCCGCCGGGCTCCCAGGGCTTGCAGAAATCATCGACGGCGACTTTACTGGGGCGGTCCATGAGGCTGACGGTCTGGAGGCCTTCGAAGCTCAGGGGCTGCCAGGGATCCGAGGATCGATTCCGGCTCATGCGGGATGCTCCTCCCTGCCGAACAGGATCTCGTCCACGAGGCCGCAAAGGATGTGTCCCACGGTGATGTGGCACTCCTGGATGCGTGCGGTGGTCCTGGAGGGGACGTGGAGGATCAGGTCGCAGTAGGTGTCCATGTCGCCCAGGGTCGCTCCGGCCCAGCCCACCGTTTGGAGCCCGTGCTCCCGGGCCCATCTGAGGGCCAGGACCACGTTGGGAGACGACCCGCTGGTGCTGATGCCGAGAGCCACATCCCCCGGCTGCCCCAGGGCCTGGAGCTGTTTCAGGAAAATATCGTCGAAGCGGTAGTCGTTGCCGATGCTGGTGAGGATCGAGGTGTCGACGGTGAGGGCGATGGCCGGGAGCGGGATGCGCTCCCGCTGGAACCGGTTCACGAATTCGGCGGCCAGGTGCTGAGCGTCGGCCGCGCTGCCCCCGTTGCCGAAAAGGAACAGCCGGTGCTGGCCTCGAAACGCCTGGACCACCACCTCCGCCATGTCGATGATGAGGTCCGTCGAGGCTCGAGCCACGGCCTGCTTCAGCCCGATGCTTTCCTCGAAGACCTGGGCGGCGGTCCGGCGGCAGAAGTCACGAAGGGTCTCATCCATGGCTCAATCCTCGATGGGAGTCAACATGGCCTCGCAGCCCGCCATGTCCGTCCGGAGAAGCTCCAGCAGTCGCGTCGCCCATGGTCCGGGCTTCCCGCCGCCGATGGGGCGGTCGTCAAAACGCACCACGGGGAGGATGTCGAAGGAGGTGCCGAACATGATGATCTCTGGGGCTTCGTAGGCCTGACCACGGGAAATGTCGGCCTCTCCCACCCGGGCGAGCTCGCCCTTTTCCACCAGGCCCGCCGCCAGCTCCATCACCCGCGTGACAGTGGTTCCCCGCAGGACGCGGTCGAACCGCGGGACCAGAAGCTCTCCGGTTCTCGTGATGATGCCGACGTTCTCCGTGGATCCTTCCCCCAGGAATCCATCCTCGTCGATGGACACGGTGAAATCCACCCCCGCATCCTCGGCCTCCTTTTTCATGAGGACGTTCGGCAGGTAGTTGCAGCTCTTCATGCTGGCCAGATAAGCTATTTTGATGGGAACATGGCTGCTCTTGAGGGTCACCCCCCTTTCGTACCGGGCGGCTGGCGTGGACAAAAACCGGCAGCAGACGACATAAAGCTGGGGGGCGGGGCATTCGTAGGGATTCGTCGAAAAACCTCCCGGCCCCCGGGATGCGAAGAGCCGAACCATGGCGTCGCGCACTCCCGCCGCACGTACCGTGGCCTTCACGATGCGGGTGATGGCGGCTCGCTCGAAGGGAAGCGACAGGTGAAGCCCGGCGGCGGAGCGCTCCAGGCGGTCCAGGTGCCGCTCCAGCCCGTAAAGATTCCCATGGATGCACTTGAAGGCCTCGAAAATGCCATCGCCCCGGTGGACGAGGTGGTCGTCCAGGGGGACCACCATGAGGGCGGGGTCCGTGACGATGCCGCCGTACCAGCTCGAATACATGGCCAGGTAGCCCTCGTGATAGGGGGCCTTGAGCGCCTTGAGCCGCTCCAGGACCTCATCGGGCCCGAGCTTGCGAATACCGTGATCCATATCCCTCACCCAGAGCACCTCGTCCCCCTTCGCCTTGCCCATCGGCCCGAGGGGACCTATAGTCGTTAAAAGGGGCAAAACATACGCTTACGCGAATCGCGGGGACGAAGGTCCTTTGCTCCCGCGAGCGACTGCCTCGGATTTGGACAGCGTTCAGGAGCCTGTACAAATGAAGTTTTCAGCCTTGCCGACTATACTATAAATTCGGGTGGGGCCATCGACTTCATGGCGCCGCATGCCGTTTTGAAGGCTCGGCCACAATAATGAAGCCGCCACGGTTCGGCAAGGGAAAAGGAAAAGAGCCATCCTGCGACCATCGGGCAGCCATGGGCCTCGGCTGGAGGCCATCGTATTCGATTTCGACGGGACCCTCGCGGAGCTTCGTCTGGATTTTGCCGATATGAAGCAGCGGCTGGCGGCCCTGGCCTCCGACTACATGGACGCCGTTCCCGAGCCCCACCTGCCCGTGCTGGAATGGCTCGAATTCCTGGAGGGCAGGGTCCTCCCGCGCGATGGTGCCGGAGCGCGGGAGCTGCGATCCCGGGCCACCCGCATGATCGTCGAGATGGAGCTGGAGGCCGCCCGGGAAGGCTCGCTCTTCACCTACACCCGCTCGATCCTCAATGACCTGAAGGAGCGAGGTGTTCAAGTCGCCATCATCACCCGGAACTGTGATGCGGCCGTGAGAACGGTCTTCCCCGACCTGGAGGAGCTCTGCGGCTGCTTCCTGGCCCGGGAGCACGTCCCCCGTGTCAAGCCGGACCCGGAGCACCTCCATCAGGCCTTGATCCACCTGGGGGCCGAGCCCGGGAATTCCCTCATGGTGGGGGATCATCCCCTGGATGTGCGGACTGGCAAGGGCGCCGGGACACTCACCGCCGGCGTGGCGAGCGGGAGCGGCTCCTGGGAAGACCTTGCCCGAAGCGGTGCCGACTGGGTGGTGCGCGACTGTGAATCCCTGCTGAGTGTGCTGAGCTCGGTGGGCCGCATCTGACCATCTCCTGACGGAGACGGAGCCTCTTAACGGCGGGGAGCCTTCATGAAGCTTTTAGAGCATTCCGATTCCATCCGCGCTTCCCGGGCCATCCTGCATTTCTCGGGATGGCCCGATGCGGGAGAGATGATCGAATTCAGTCTGGCCGAGCTGAAGAGCATGGCTCCCTTCCAGCTGGTGGCCGAATGGGACCTCGAGGACCACTGGCAGATCGAGTCGCTTCGGCCGGTGGCCCATGTGCGGCACGGCCAGATCAAGCAGCTGGAGTGGCCGGTCTACCGCTTTTTCTCGGTCCGCCACGGGAGCCATGAGCCCTTTCTCGTGGGAACCGGGGCCGAGCCCTCCCGGGACTGGAGACAGTTCACCCGCGACCTCCTGGACATCCTCCGCCGGTGGGGCTGCCGGGAGGTCATTCTCCTGGGCAGCCTCTACGATCAGATCTTCCATGACGAGGTGCTCATCTCGGCTGTCGTCCAGGATACCCGGGGCTACAACGAGCTGCGTCAGCTGGGCTGCAGGCCGGCGGAATACGTTGGCCCCAGCTCCATCCACTCAGCCATTCTCGAGGCGACCCAGGGGACGGAGCCGAGATGCATAAGCCTGTGGACGCACCTGCCCTTCTACCTTCAGGGCCCCCACGAGCTGACCTCGGCCCGATGTCTTGAGATCATCGGCACCCTGCTCGGCTTCACCCTGGATCCGGTCCATCTCCGGCAGCGCTGGGCGGAGCGTGAGGGAGAGATCGATGATCTCATCCATGGCAACCAGGAGCTGCGCCAGGCCATAGAGGCTCTCAAGACGGACCGGCAGCGGAGGCAGCCGGGCTCCCATGGGAAGATCGTCAGGATGGATGACTTCGCCAGAAAGAGGCAGGAGCCCCGACCCGAGGGGGAATGATGTTCAGAAGGGCGCCACGGGCAAGGTCCAGAGTGAAATAGCCCTCGCTCCGGTATTCGGCGATGGGCTTCGATGTCACCACGATCGCCATGTCACGGTACTTTTCGGCCGGCCTGAGCGTCAGCGCGATGGAAGGCCTTTGATGGCTTGCCATTGGGCTCATTCAGGAAAAACCTCGCTTTCGGCGTGATCTCACTCCTTTCCCGGGCTTTCACCCCCTCTGACCTCCACCATGCGGGTGAGAAACTGATCCGGCGGCATGAAGTCCACCAATCGGAGGTCCGGGCGCTCCTTCCCGCTCCCGTCCAGGAGCACGACGGTCGGAACGCCTTTCACCTCGTATTGCCTCAATAACTGTTCGTGCAGCGGGTTCCCCCCATGGGTCACGTCGACCTTGACCATGAGGAATTCGTTTCCGGCCAGCTCCACCACCGCGGCGTCGTGGAAGGTGACTTCCTCGAGCTCTCGGCACGGGGTGCACCAGGTGGCATGGAAGTCGATGATGACGGGCTTCCCGAGCCTTTGGGCCTCCTGCACGGCCTCGTGGGAATAAGGCTTCCAGTCGACGCCGGGACCCCGCAGGGCCCAGGACAGGATCAAAAAGGAGGCCAGGGCCACGGCCCCCATGCCGACGCCGCTCTTGATCCAGCTGAAGGCCCGGAATCCCGCGCGGTTCTGGTCGATCCATCCCAGGTGCACGCCCGCGGCCAGGGCCACGGTGGCGAGGGCGAAGACTCCCCCGGCGCCGGGAAGCAGAGGTCTCAGAAAATGAGCGGCCATCCCCACCAGGACCCAGCCCATCAGATACCTGACCCAGATCATCCAGCCTCCCGAGCGCGGAAGCCTCTCGATCTGCCCCGAGAACATGGCCAGGAGAAAGAGCGGTAGCCCCAGCCCCAGGCTCAGGGTGAAGAAGATGACGAATCCCAGCCACGGGCTGCCCATGCTTGCCACCCACGTGAGGAGGCCCAGGACGAAGGGGCCGATGCAGGGCGCCGCCACGACGCCGAGGGTGAGCCCCATGAAGAGACTTCCGAAGTAGCCCTTGTAGGAGCGGGCCGCCGCCTGGGTGAGACCTCCCGGAAGACGCATTTCCCAGAGTCCGAACAGGCTCGTGGCGAAAAGGACCAGGACCCCCGCCACGCCGATGAGCACAGCGGGGCTCTGGAGCATCGCCCCCATGAGCCCCCCGCTCAGGGCTGCCGCCACCCCCAGTGCCGAGTTGGTGGCCGCGAGGCCGAGCATGTAGCAAAGGCCGAGGCCGACGAGCCTCCCCTGGGCGCCCCTCCCCAGGGATGCCTGTCCCCCGAAGTAGGACACGGTGATCGGGATCAGCGGATAGACGCAGGGAGTCAGGTTCAGGGCCATGCCTCCCGCGAAGATGCCAAGGAGCGTCCAGATCATGGCCCAGCCGTGAAGCGGTCCCGGAGCCGGGGGCTCCTCGCCTCTCAGAGCCAGGTGTGCGGGCTCGCTCTCCACGGGCAGCCCCATGGCCTGCCATTCGGGGTAGCCATGGGGGTCGCGGTACACGTTCCAATAGCCGAGCTTCACGGCCACACGGGCCGCCGAGTCGCTGCGGACTCAGGTCAGCCCAGCTCAATAAAAGACCAGGGTGCGATCCTTGTCTGGGCCGAGGAAAGCTTCCAGGGCCGACGCCTTGCGCCAGCGGGACCAGGCGGTGGGCTCCATGGGAAAATTCACGGCCCCTCGAACGCGTCCCGCGCGGTACTCCCACGGCTGGCGGGTGTCCACCAGGAGGAGGCTCTCCGCGTCTCCCCGGTAGCGCTCGGCCAGCTCCTCCGTCGTGATGAGCCGGTAGCCTCCGGCCCTGGCCTCGGCCAGCACGTCCTCCCAGGTCGCCTCCCTGGGAGTCACGGCGCGGTTGGTGATCCACAGAGCCCCGACCGTCAGGAGCACGGCCGTCATGGCCGTCCCAATCCTCTTTCCCATGCGCATGCGATTTCCTTTCCCGGAAAGACGACCGTCACCGAGCCTGGAGCCTGGAGAGCAGAAAAGCGGCCCCCCCGGCATGGAAAGCCCCAGCCTCCCCGCCAGCTCCTCCCGCCTGATGGCGCCGGGCCACGGCGCGCCATGGCCGGCGGGTGCCTTTTCATGAAGCACCTTCTCCACGGATTGCCACCCGCCCGGTGCCGCGCGCAGCTTGCAGGAGATCCATCCGATCTGCTAAAATATAACCTTCTTTCCCATGTGCTCCTGGTCTGGGGATCGTTATGCCAGGTTCCCGTCAAGCCCAAAACATATTAACAGGCATTTATATGCAAATGCTTTACAATGTCAATGGCGTGCTGCTCGTTTCATCGCCGGCAGGCCGTTGGACGAGTGAAGCCCATGAGCCGAATCCCGTTTGAGCAAGGAGGTCGCCCATGGAAGACAGCTTGACCCTGGAAGACAGGGAACGGATCCGGGCGGGGATCATGGAGAAATACCGGAAGGTGGCCGTTGGCCTGGAGGGAAGCTTCAAGTATCCCACGGGGCGGGCGGGGCTCGAAGGACAGAGCTATGATCCTCGCCTTCTCGAGGCGCTTCCCGAATCGGTCCTTTCGACCTATTGCGGGGTGGGGAACCCCTTCAGCCTGGGGCCGCTCGAAAAGGAGGACACCGTCCTGGACGTGGGCTGCGGCGCCGGCGTGGACAGCCTCCTGGCGGCGACGCTGGTTGGCCCCCGGGGAGCGGTGGTGGGGGTTGATCTCACACCCGAAATGATCGATCGGGCCAGGAGGAGCCTTTGGGAGACCCCCCTGGACAACGTCACCTTCGAAGAGGCATCGGCGGAGGAGCTGCCGTTCCCGCCGGGGCTCTTCGATGTCGTCATCTCCAACGGGGCCATGAACCTGATTCCGGACAAGGCCAGGGCTCTGGTGGAAATCTTCAGGGTCATGAAGCCCGGCGGGCGGCTCATGATGGCCGATCAGGTCCTGACGGGAGAGGTTCCCGCGGATACGCGCACCAGGATCGAAAACTGGGCCAGATGACAGGGAGGGGCCATACCGGGAAAGGATTTCCTGGCGATGCTGGAAACGGCTGGCTTCACCGAAGTGGAGCTGGTCTCCGAAACGGGCTTCAACAGCTCTTCCGTGACCCGGGGGGTGCTCATACGGGCCCGTAAGCCCCCAAAACCCTGAAACCTTTGGATCTGCCCGATGCGGTCCGAGGGGCCCCGGCGTGAATTGCATCCATCGACGGCATGACTGCCCCGTCGGCAGCGGGCGGGTTGGCCCTCGGGGGGCTGCCTTCCACGGGCCATGACATTTGCCATGGAGGTCAGGATGAAGCACTCCATCGTATACTGTTCTCCGAACGGCGCCACGCGCCATGTGGCCGAGGTGATCGCGGACAGGATTGAGTCACTGGGTGGATCGGCTGAGCTGCTTGATCTGGGCCAGGGGTCCGTGCGACGAGGTCTGGACAACAGGCTCCCTTCCGAGTCCCTGTCCGCATGCCTTTGGGTCGGCTCCCCGGTTTACGTGGACCACATGGTGCCTCCCGTGGAGAGGTTCCTCGAGAGTCTTCCGGCGGGCGGCAAGGGCTGCGCGGTTCCCTTCGTGACCTGGGGCGGGGTGAACAGCGGCGTGGCGCTCCACGAGATGGGCCGGGCGCTGACCGCCAGGGGGTATGCCTTGCTCGGCGCCGCCAAGGTCCTGGCCGTCCATTCCTCCATGTGGCGCGCGGGCGAGGCTCTGGGGGCCGGACACCCGGACGCTCTGGACGATTCAGCCGTTCGGAGCCTGGTGGATGTCGTGATGGCGAGGATCGCCGCGGGCGGCGTGGAGCTTCTGCCCCTCTCCGCGCTGAATTACCAGCCCGAGGCCATCAGGGAGCAGGCTTCCAGGAAAAGCATCGCCATGGCCAAAGCCTTTTATCCCGCTCTGAGCGTCATGGAGGATCGGTGCACCCAGTGCGGCGAGTGTGCCGACAAGTGTCCGGCGGGGGCCATCACCCTGAATCCCCATCCTGCCTTTGGGGAGAGCTGTTTCCTCTGCTTTCGGTGCGTGCGGGAGTGCCCCGAGGAGGCCATCCCCATGGACATGTCGGCGGCCGAGGAGCGCATTCGCGCCATGGCCCTGGCCACCAACGAGCCTTACCCGACCCGAATCTTCACGTAGACCCGCCGGAGCCCCCTTGGGCCCCGCTCACCGCGGGGATGCGGAACCCTGCATCGCACCGGGCATCACGGGTGATGCTCACAACCAGAATTCGGGATAGCGGCGGGTCCCGAGGAGGTTGTTGAAGAGCAGGGCCACGACCAGAAGAATGAATGCGCCGGCCGCGACAGGTATGAGCACGTAGAGGTACCCCAGGTTGTGGATCTATTCGCCCCCCACCACGGCGATGAGGGCTGTGGCGCGCGCCGAAGTGGAGCGGGCGAACCGGTCAACGGCATGCTGGAAGGCGATGCAGTACAGCTCCTTGAAGTCCGCGGGCGTGATGTCGATGTACCCGGAGACAGACTTCATGGCCTCGTAAACGTCGGCATCGGTCAAACCGACTGGAGACAGATCCAGGCCCCGGCTTACGGGCTTCTCTTCCATTTCAGGCTCCAACGGGCACTGCGCCTCCAGCTGAGCCAGCCGCTGTCGCATGGCTTTGTCCCGGTTCCACCGCTCCGTCACGTCGCGCATGATGGCGGCGAGCCCCTGGAGCCGTCCCTCCGCATCCTGGACCGGCACCAGGGTGAGCTCCACCGAAATGCGGCCGCCGTCCTTTTTTTGGGCGGGGACGGCCAGAAGGTCGGATTGGTATCGACTGCGGCCTTCCGCCATCACCCGGTGATAGCCTTCCCAGTGGCGGCTTCTGAGGGACTCGGGGATGATCAGGTCCAGGCTCCGTCCCAGGGCTTCGGCCTTCGAATAGCCAAACATCCGCTCCGCTCCGGCGTTCCATAGTCGGATGAGCCCCTCCCGGTCGGAGTAGATGACCGCATCCCGGGCATCCTCCACAATGGATCGAGCCAGCCTGTCATCGCCTTCCGCCATCAAAGCTCCACCCCCAGCCGCTGCCACACGGACTCTCCTTCCTTGATCTCGACGGCCTTGAGACGCGGATACGTCTTGAAAAGGAAAATGAGCAGCGGCGTCACGCCCAGCAAAATGATGATCAAATCCGGAATGACTCGCACCGTGCCGATGAGCTGCACAAACGGCCTCATGAAGAAGGATGCGTCGCGCGCCACCCAGAAGCCGTCCTTGAAGCTGACCCAGGTCTGCAGCACACCCACCGGGAAGAGCGTTCCCAGGGTGAGCAGCAGGAGACCCGCGTTGAAGCCGAAAAAGGAGATCTGGAGCAGCCGGTCATTCCAATGGGCCCGATCCACCATGCCCCGCCACGAGAAGAGGAGCAGCCCGATGGAGAGCATGCCGTAAACCCCGAAGAGCGCTCCGTGCCCGTGGTTCATGGTGAGGTAGGTCCCGTGCTCGTAGTAGTTGACCACCGGGAGGTTGATGAGGAATCCGAACACCCCCGCCCCCAGGAAGTTCCAGAAAGACGAGGCCACCAGGAAGTACATGGGCCACTTGTAGGGGAAGTCCTTCCCCTGGCCCCGGATGGATTTGTATTCCAGAAGTCCCCGCACCACCAGGCCGAACAGCGGGATGGGCTCCATGGACGAGAAGACCGAGCCGATGCCCAGCCAGAAGGACGGGCCGCCGTACCAGAAGTAGTGGTGCGCCGTCCCCAGGATGCCGCCCAGGAACACGATGGTCGCGGTGAAATAGGCCACCATGAGGGCCGCCCGGGCCGAGGCCAGGTTCATCACCACCAGGAGCAGCGAAATGATGGCGATGCCGAAGAACTCGAAAATGGACTCCACCCAGATGTGGACGACGAACCATCTCCAGTAGTCGGCGATGGTGAGGTGGGACCCGCGCCCGTAGAAAAGCCCGAAGCCGAAAAAGGCCACCACCAGCACGGCACTGAGAACGTAGAACAGGATCAGTGACGTGAATTCATCCCGGTGACCGAGCTTGAGGTGGTGCGAGATGGGACGGTACACGATGAGGAGCCAGGCGATGAGGCCCACAAAGAGCAGGATCTGCCAGAAGCGCCCCAGCTCCAGGAACTCCCATCCCTGGTGCCCCAGCCAGAACCACAGATCCCCCAGGTAGCCCTTGATGCCGGCGATCTCGCCCAGGAGGCTCCCCACGGCGACGATGAGGATGGCCACGAAAAGCAGCTGGACCAGGAGCCCCTGGTGCCGGGGCTCGATGCCGCCCACGATGGGGGCGAGGTAGATGGCCGAGCCGACCCAGGTGGTCGCGATCCAGAAGATGGCCAGCTGCAGGTGCCACGTCTTGGCCCAGCTGTAGGGGATGAGATCAGCCACGTAAGGCGCCCAGAAGGTGGCGGGGTGGATGGTGTAATGGGCCAGCAGTCCACCGAAGCTGGTCTGGAGCAGGAAGAGGAGGATGACCACCAGGAAGTATTTGGCGGCCTTCATCTGGCTGGGGGTGAGGGGCATGTCCACGAGCTTCTCGGCCAGATCGGCCCCCCGGGTCGGCCCGTACCAGAGCCCGAAATAGTGGATGCAGAAAATGAACAGGCCCAGGACGACGAAAAGGGCGACGATCCCCCCCAGGCTCCAGAGGTAGACCCCAGGGGTCGGCACGTTGCCCACGGAGCGGTCCGCGGGCCAGTTGTTGGTGTAGGTCGTTTCGCTGCCCGGGCGTGGGGTAGAGGCCACCCAGGCGGTCCAGAAGAAGAACCGGCCGACCTGAAGCCGCTCCTGGGCCGTCGGGACCGTGTTGGGGAGAAAACCGTAGAGGAAGTCTCCCCCGGCGAATAGCTGGTCCCAGTGGGCGGTCACGGCCTCCATGGCCTTCACCTGGGCCGGGGTGATCACCAGCTTGTCGTTCTCGGCGTCGTACCGGTTGGCCCTGATTTCGTTTCTGGCCCTGAGATCCACGATCTGCTGCTCCAGGGCGCTCAGCTCCCCGTAGGGCCTGCCGTATTCCTGGAGACTGATCTCCCGTCGGACGGCATCACTCACGAGATGCAGGGTGAAGGCGCTGAAATCCGGCCCGCGCTGGGCGCCGTGTCCCCACACGCTGCCGTGGTCCATGAGCCCGTAGCGCTGGTAGACGTCCTGTCCCTTGAAGATGTCCTCTCGCGTGAAGATCACCTGGCCGCCGGCGTCCATGACCTCTCCCGGGTAGGGTGGCACCTGGTCCTTGGCCAGGTGGCCGCCCCCCAGAAGCAGGGCCAGTGAAACGACGAAGCTGAGAATGGCGGCTCTTCTGAGATTCTCGATGGACATGACTTGCCTCCTTCCTCCCAGCGTGTCTTGAGGGGAGCACGGGGCAAGGACCCCTCGCCCCGTGCCCACACGCCGATTCATGAGTACTGACGGGGCAGGGGGAGTGTGCCTCCCGCCTTGCAGCGGTCACGCTCCCCCTTCACCCTCCTGAAGGGGAGAATGGAAGCCAACGCTCAGCCTGGCATCCAAGGGGGAGCGGGCTGCGCTCCCCCTTGGCGGTGGATCAGCCGAGGATGGCTTTCAGGTCCTCGTCGGGTGTGCTGATGGGCATGATGTTGAAGTTCTTGACCAGCACGTCGAGGACGTTGGGCGTCACGAAGGCCGGGAGGGACGGGCCGAGCCGGATGTTCCTGATGCCGAGATGGAGCAGGGTGAGGAGAATGGCCACGGCTTTCTGCTCGTACCAGGAGCAGATGATGGAGAGGGGAAGATCGTTCACCCCCACGTTGAACGCTCCAGCCAGCGCCACGGCCACCTGGATGGCCGAGTAGGCGTCGTTGCACTGGCCCACGTCCATGAGCCGGGGAAGACCGCCGATGCTCCCCAGATCCTTGTCGAAGAACCGGAATTTGCCGCAGGCGAAGGTCAGCACCACGCAATCCTCGGGGACTTTTTCGACGAATTCCGTGTAATAGTTGCGGCCAGGCTTGGCGCCGTCGCAGCCCGCCACCACGAAGAAATGCCGGATGGCCTTGCCCTTCACGGCTTCGATGACCTTGTCGGCCACGCCCAGCACCGTGTTCCTGGCAAAACCCACCATGACCTCCTTGCCGTTGGAATCCTCCGTGAACCCGGGGAGGCTCAGGGCCTTCTGGATCACGGGCGTGAAGTCCCGGTTTCCGATGTGTGGAACCCCCGGCCACCCCACGATGCCCGACGTGAAGATGTTCTCGGCGTAAGCGCTCTGGGGCCGCTGGATGCAGTTGGTGGTCATGAGGATGGCGCCCGGAAACTGGCTGAACTCCTTGGCCTGGTTCTGCCACGCCGTTCCGAAGTGGCCGAAGAGGTGCGGATATGCCTTGAGCTTGGGATACCCGTGGGTCGGCAGCATTTCTCCATGGGTGTAGACGTCGATGCCCTTGCCCGCCGTCTGCTTCAGGAGCTCGTCCAGGTCCTTGAGGTCGTGTCCCGAGACCAGGATGGCCTTGCCCTTGCGGTGGCCCAGGGGAACCTTCGTGGGAACGGGGTGTCCGTAGGTGCCCGTGTTGCCGGCGTCCAGCAGCTCCATGGCCTTGAGGTTCACCTCGCCGCATTTCAGGGCCAGCCCCACCCAGTCGTTGAGCCCGAGGCTCTTGTTCATCATGGCCGCCAGGGCATCATGGATGAATGCATGGACGCTGCCGTCCTGCTGGCCCAGGATCTGGGCGTGGTCGGCGTAGGCGCTGATGCCGCGCAGGCCGAAGAGCACCGTGTGCTGGAGGGACAGGATATCCGGGTCGACGGTGGGGTCGGACTTGAGGCCCACCTTCTCGCCCTGGGCCACCATGCCTTCGAGAGTCGAAGCCGGGGTGAAGGTGGCCGCGTCCTCCATGAAGTCCACTTTGCCTCCCGCGGCTTTCACCCTGGACTTCAAGCCGTCCCGCATGGAGACCGCGCGCTGAATGAATGCCGCGATGTCCTTGGGGTCGAAGTTCACGTTGGTGAGGGTCGAAAACATGGCCTCGAAGGTGAAAACACTGGCTTCGGGGTCGCTCACGCCGACCTTGCGCCCCTCCACGGCGAAAAGGGCCAGTCCCTTCATGGCATGGGTCAGGAGGTCCTGAAGGGCCGCCACATCGGGCTGCTTGCCGCACACGCCCATCTTCTCGCAGCCTTCGCCTTTTGCCGTTTGCTCGCACTGATAGCAGAACATGGTATTCCTCCTTGGTCTGAAGTCGTGAACACTACTGCTGCTTCACAAATTCGCTCTTGGGTGCCCCGCACGGAGGACAGACCCAGTCGTCGGGCAGGTCCTCGAAGGGCGTTCCGGGGGCGATGCCGTTGTCGGGGTCGCCCAGCGCGGGGTCGTACACGTAGTCGCAGATGCTGCATACATACTTGTCCATGGGTCTCCTTTCCTGAAGGTGGTCAGCTCTCCTGCGCGTCGATGCGGCCGTCCCGCAGTTGGAAGATGCGGTCCAGCCGGTCAAAGATCTTGTTGTCGTGAGTCACCACCAGGATGGCCGTCCGCTGCTCCCACGCCACTTTCTTCAGCAGATCCATGACGACACCCGCGCGGTGGGAATCCAGGGCCGCCGTGGGCTCGTCGGCGAGGACGATTTTGGGCTCGTTGGCCAGGGCCCTGGCGATGGCCACCCTTTGGGCCTCGCCCCCCGAAAGGCTCGCCGGATAAAACCCCTTCCGGTGGTCGACTTGAAGGTAGTCCAGCAGCCGCAATGCCGCCTCCCGGGCCTCGGATCCCTTTCGGCCCGCCAGCTCCAGAACCAGGGCCACATTCTCCTGTGCCGTCAGGAAGGGAATGAGGTTGTGAAACTGGAAAATGAAGCCGATGCTCATGAGCCTGAGCCGCCGCAGGTCCCGGCTCAGCCAGCGTCCGTTGTAAACGGGCTCGCCGTCGAGGGCCATCCGCCCGCCGCTCGGCTCGAGAATGCAGCCGATGATGTTGAGGAGCGTGCTCTTGCCGGAGCCGCTGGGTCCCAGCAGTCCGACGACTTCCCCCGGATACACCCGCAGATCGATGTCCACCAGGGCCTGCACCCGGGCCTCCCCGGTCCCGAAGGTCTTGGAGATGGACGAAAGCTCGATGCGGGGAGCACCCGATTCCATGGCCTCACCCCCCCAGAGCCTGGGCGGGATCGATCTTCAGGGCCAGCCGCACCCCGAGGCCGCTGGCCACCAGGCAGACCCCGATGACCAGGAGTGCCAGGATCATTCCGTCGGTGGGAACCATGATAACCCGCCGGGGAAAGAAGTCCTTGACCAAGGTCAAGAAAACCGTTCCCAAAAAAAGTCCCACCGACGCCATGAGAAGTGCCTGCTTGACGATGAGCCCCACGATGATCCGGTCAGGGGCACCGATCAGCTTGAGGGTCGCGATCTCCCGGACTTTGTCCATGGTCATGGTGTAGATGATGAGGGCGATGATGACGGCCGAAACGGTGATGAGAATCATGGTGAAGAGGCCGATCTGCTTGCGGCTTCGGTCCACCACGGACTCCGTCAGCAGGGCTTCCTGCTCCCGCTGGGTCAGGGCCGAAAAATGCTTCCACCGGCGCAGCTTCATGGCCACCTCCCCTTCCGAGGCGCCGGGTGCCAGGCGCAGGATCACGGCGTTGACGATGTCGGTGTCGGCCCGGACGCGCCCGCTGGCGGCCTCCCGCCGGGCCACGGCCGGCTCCGGCTCGAACTGCAGGACCTGGGAGTCCTGGAGGGTCAGGTAAACCACGGGGTCTCCGCTGGACGAGACCTGATCCGCCGTCAGCCCCACCACCGTGAACTCGTCCCTTCCCAGCCGGACCCGCTCCCCCAGGGAGAGGCCCGTGCGACGGTCGGCGACCATCTCGTAATGACTCCGTGCGATGGGACGCCCGCGATGAATCTCCCGGGGGCCTCCGATCCGACCCGGCTCGACCCCGACCACGTAGAGCCGCAGCCTCCTGCCGTTGTGGAGGGCTTCCACGGACTGATAGGTGACGGAGCCGGCGTCCGTCACCCCTTCCAGGACGGCCAGCATCTCACGCGTGGAGCCGGGGATGCGCGAGGATTCGGCGAAAGGTCCCTTGCGGCCGGCCTCCACGACCCAGATTCGGGCTTCGGGCGTTCGCGCCAGCCGCAGCGCGTCTTCCACCAGCCCGCGGTAGATCCCGATCATGGAAAGGACCACCCCCAGAAGGAGGCTCAGACCGCAGCAGGTTAAAATGAAACGGCCCCGGTTGAACCGGATGTCGCGATAGGCCAGGCTCATCATGGCCGACCGCCCTCGACGAGGACGACCTGGTCGCCGACCTTCGCGCCCGGGGGGGGCTTCACCAGCCGAAGCCCCGGCGGAGCATCCCCCGTGGCGACGGGATATCGCCCATCCAGCAGCCGCGGGCCCAGGGAGACCCTGTGGAGGCACAGGCGGCCGTCCTCCACCCCCCAGGCCAGTGCGGACGCACCCTCCCGCTGCCGGATGTCCGCGTCGGAGAGCAGAATCGCCTGGTCCAGAGTGGCCAGGGTGATCAGGGCCTCCGCCTGCTCTCCCAGGTGGACCTGGTCCGGGGGGTCCTCGAAGGCGAGATGAACGCGGCGCTCCTCGCTCACACGGTCGCTCTCGATGTCGATGCGCGCCACGCGGCCCCGGAAGCTCCGTCCCGGAGCCGAGCGCAGCCGAATCTCCGCGGACTGGCCCACGCGCAGCCCGCCCGCCAGCGCCTCGTCCACGTGGACCCTGGCCCAGAGGGTGGCCGGGTCCATGACGGTGAACAGCGGCTCGTTGGCCGTCTGGACGCTCCCGAGCTCCTTGTGGCGGGCTACGACTTCGGCATCATAGGGAGCCTCCAGGACATGCTCGGACAGAAGGACCCGCTCGATCTCGAGCTGCGCCAGGGCATCCTTCAGGGCCGCCTCGGCGGAAACGACCTCGCCCTCGGCCAGGGCCAGCTCCGCCCGGGCCACGTCAACGGCATTGCGCTTTTCATCGGCATCCTCCATGGACACAGCCCCCGACTGAACCATGGGGAGTCTGCGCTGGAGCAGCTTCTCGCGGTGGGTCAGCGTGACCCGAGCCCGCTCCCTTCCCGCGCGGGCCACCACCAGGGCGGCCCGGGACCGCTCGGCGCTGGCCGCGGCCTTGGCCACGCGGCTTTCCTGCTCGGCCGCATCCAGCCGCGCCAGGATGTCCCCTTTCCTGACGCGGTCCCCATGATCGGCATTGAGCTTCGCCAGGGTCCCCGGGACCTTGAACCCGATTCTGGAGAGAGTGTGGACCTCCAGGGTTCCCAGCCCGTAAACCTGGATGCGCACATCCTTTTCAGGAAGCAGCGCCGCCACCTCGACGGGCCGCAGAAGCTTCCATGCGATCACAAGACCGAGCGCCACCAGAAGGGCGGGGAGTGCAAACCATGCTCGCTTCATGACCATGCTCAGCCCGCCCGCAGGCGGATGGCCTCGAGAAAGACAGGCCACGCCCTTTCCACGTGCCCGGCGGCATCGAACTTCCCGTCGCTCAGGTGCCACAGGATGGCCGTCGGCTGCACCAGCCCCAGAAACATCACGGAGATGGTGTCCGGATCCAGCTCCGTCCGCAATGTCCCGGCAATCTGTCCTTCCCGGACGATTCCGGCCACCTCCCGGAGATAGCCCGTGATGATGTCGTTGAGCCGCGCCTTTCTCGAGGAATTCTCTCCATAAACGTCCTCGGAAAAGAGGATTCGGGGCATGGCGCTGAGTCCCAGAACGAGCTGTGCGTGGGCGGACAGGAGCGCATTCAGCTGTGCCAGGGAATCCCGGTAATCGGCTCGAGCCTTGGCGACATTGCCCAGGAGCCTGTCCTGAAGGAGATCGAGGACGGCATCCAGGATTTCATCCTTGCCTTTGAAATGATGATAGATAGCCGAGGGTGTGAAACCGATGCGATGGGCCAGGCCGGCGACGCTGAAGCCTTTCATTCCCCGGGCGGCGATGAGCTCGAGGGCTGCCCGGGCGATCTGGTCGCGGCGGATCTTCGTGGCATATTTCGAGGTGCTCATGGATTCCCCCTCAACTGAATCTATATTCAGTTGGTAAGGCCTGCTCCACCCTTTGTCAAGATCGCAGAGTCTCTTGGCCCATGATCATGAGGGTCTCAGCCCGCGGGGCGGGCTCAGGGGAACGGTCGTTGCGGCGGGGAGACTGCTGCGTTACGTTGGGGGAGAGCGGATGATCCGTCCCATGCCCCCACTCTCTTGCCTGCATCGCCGTTGGGGCGCTTCAGCTCGTCACGATCCCTGACCCGGAATCGCGGTCCCATGACCCCGGGGAAAGGAATCGGGGGGCCTTGCCGAGCAGCCAGAGTCTCCCCATTTTTTGAGCAATCTGGTCGAAATGATTGGCGACACATGACCCGGAGGTCCAGGAGCCATGAAATACACTCTGCGGGAATCGGATCTGGCGCTGTTGCGAAAGACGGGGGTCTCGGAGCCCGACATCGCCCATTGCGTGGCCGTTGCCGGGAAGGCCCTGGAGATGGCCCAAAGGACGGGGCTTGCCCTGGATTTCGAGCTCGTGGGGCGCGGAGCCCTCTTTCATGATCTCGGCAAAGCCCGGACCCACGACATCGAGCACGGCAGGATCGGAGCCGAGCTGGGGGCCGGACTGGGGCTGCCGCTGCCCATCCTCCATATCATGGAAAAACATGTCCGGGGGGGGCTGACGGCTCCCGAAGCGGTGGAGCTGGGGCTTCCCGTCAAGGACTACACCCTTCGCAGCCTCGAGGAGCGCATCGTCATCTACGCCGACCGTCTGGTGGACATCATCACGGATCCCGGCCGCATCGTCGCCAGCGAGGCCGAGGCCGAAGAGCGCTTCGAGGAGATCCTCACGACCCACGCCCGGTACGGCAAGAACGCCGTCACCCTGGCTCGCTACCTGGGCTACCATAGGGAGATCCAGGGACTGATGCGGCGTGGAGGGACGGGGTAGGCCGGTCTGCCCGCGCGGGTCGCCCCACACCGTGTCGGTCCGTCAGGCGGGTCTTTGGACCCGGGAGTATGTCATCACCGGTTTCTGGGGGCTTTCCACCCGGGCGGGCGGAAAGCGAGCCATCGAACAGAGGAGCTGCGGGAAGGAGGTTCATGATGAAAGCGCTGTGCTTCCATGAGCACGGTTCCGAGGAGGTGCTGCGGTACGAGGAGGTTCCCGAGCCCAGGCCGGGGCCGGGCCAGGTCCTGGTGGCCGTGAAGTCCTGCGCCCTCAATCACCTGGACATCTGGGTCCGAAGGGGCTGGCCGGGACTCAGGCTCGAGATGCCCCACTGGGGTGGCTCCGACGTGGCGGGGGTGGTTGCCCGGGTGGGGGAGGGAGTCGAGAGCTGGACGGAGGGGCAGCGGGTCATCATCGATCCCGGCATCAGCTCCGTCGAGGATGAGTACACCCGCCGGGGAGAGCACAGCGTCAGTCCCGGCTACCACATCCTGGGGGAGCATATCCGGGGCGGGCTGGCCGAGCTGGTGGCCGTGCCCGCGGCCAATCTGATGGCCATTCCAGACCACCTGGACTTCCGAACCGCGGCGGCGCCTCTCCTGGTGACCCTCACCGCCTGGCGGATGCTCATGCACCGGGCTCGGCTGCGGGCCGGCGAGACCATCCTCATCGTCGGAGCCGGCGGCGGGGTGAACACCATGGCGACACAGATCGCCAGGCTGGCCGGGGCCACGGTTTTCGTGGTGGCGAGCAGCCCCCGGAAAGCCGCCCAGGCCCTCGAGATGGGCGCCGACCATGTCATCGACCGGTCCCGCGTGGATTGGGGCCGTGAGATCCTGAGCCTGACGGACCGCCGGGGCGTCGACGTCGTCGTGGACAACGTGGGGGCGGCCACCCTCGGCACCAGCATGAAGGCCGTGGCCCGGGGAGGTCGCATCGTCATCATCGGCAACACCAGCGGTCCCGAGGTCCAGATGGACATCCGCTACATCTTCGGCAAGCAGATCAGCCTCATCGGCAGCACCATGGGGTCCCACCAGGATTTCCGCGAGATCAACGGGCTCCTCTGGTCGGGGCGGCTTCGCACCGTCATCGACTCGGTCCTGCCCCTGAGGGAGGGGCGCGAAGCCTTCGCGCTCATGGCGCGGAGCGAGCAGTTCGGAAAGATCGTGCTGGAGCCGTGACGGTCTATGACATGTCCGATTCGGCCACCTTCCGCAGTTGCGTCAGGCCGCGGAAGATGATGAGCTTCTGGATGTCCTGGGTCCCCTCACCCAGGGACGACGCCCAGGCGTCCAGCGGGAACTTGTGCACGGGGTGCTCGTGCACCACCGACGCCGCGCCGAAAAGGTCCGCCGCCCAGGTGCTCACCTCGCGGGCGATCTGGACCGTGAGATACTTGGCCATGGAGGCTTCCAGCTGGAAATCGAGCCCCTGGTCCCTGGCCCAGCAGGCCTTGTACACCATGAGCCTGGCGGCTTCCATGCGGCTGTAGAGGTCGGCGGCCTCGAAGGACTTGGCCTGGAAGCTCAGGATGGGGCTCCCGAAGGCCCGACGCTTCTCCGCGTGGTCCACTCCCAGCTCGAAGGCGCCCACGGCGTTCCCCAGGGTCATGGCGCTGATGGGGAGCCGGCTGTTGGCGAAGATCTCGAGGACCTGCTGCAGCCCCCGCCCGCGATCGCCGAGGAGTGCCTCGTCCGGCACGAAGACGTTGTCGAGCTGGATCCGCGTGAGGTCAGACGGGATCCACACCGCCTTGTGAAGCTTCTTTCGTTTGATCCCCTCGGCCGACAGATCCACCACGAACATGGAGAGCCTTCGGTTCCGGGTCGCCTCCGGATCCGAAACGGCGGTGATGAGGGCGCGATCGCTGAGGGCGGCGTTGGTGGAGTAAGCCTTGGTGCCGTTCAGCCGCCATCCGCCGTCCACTTTGTCGGCCCGCGTGGCGATGCTCGCCACGTCGCTCCCCGCGGTCGGCTCGGTGTTTCCGAGGCACAGCAGCAGGTCCCCCCGGATGGCCGGCTCGAGGAGGGAGTGTTTCTGACTTTCCGAGCCGAACAGCCACACGCCCTTGGCCCCCAGCGAGATCTGGACCAGGACGACGACGGCAACGCCCGGCGAGATCCGGGCCAGCTCTTCCACGCGAATGGCCTGCGTCAGGGCGGCGTGCTCCTCGATGTGTCCTCCGCTGGAGCTGAATCCCAGCCAGCCCTCCCGGCCCATGAGCTCGATGAAGCTCCTGGGCACGGCCTCGTCCCGGTACCACTGATGGAGGTTGGGCTTGACGTGGTGCTGGAGAAATTGAACGAAACGGTCTCGATCCTTCTGGACATCATGGGGCAAAAGGAAATCCATGGTCGTCGACTCCTCTCCCTGAAGGCATGATCGTGCTCGGCGTTTACACACTCACAATATAAGGTCGATGCGAGCCGGGTTGAGGGGGCCCGGGCCGATCATCGTGCCAGCACCAGGGTCAGGGAGGGTACGAAGGTGATGACCGCGAGGGTGGCCAGGAGTATGGCGAGGAAGGGGAGCGAAGCGACGTAAAGGTAAAGGACTGGCTTGTCGAAGCGCAGGCTGGCGATGAACAGATCCATGCCCACGGGGGGAGTGGAGTAGCCGATCTGGAGATTTGTGAGAAAGATGATGCCGAGATGGAGAAGATCGACTCCGTAGCTCTGGGCTATGGGGATGATGAGCGGGACCACGATGACCAGCGCGGAGAACATGTCCAGGAGGCAGCCCACTCCGAGGAGGAACAGGTTGAGGATGACGAGAAAGCCGATCCGGCTGTGAACGTGGCTCCGCATGAAGGCCAGGATCCGATTGGGCACCTGCTGGTCCACCAGGAAACTGTTGAATGCCAGGGACGCCCCCAGGATCACCACGATGGCCCCCACCATGACGGCCGTCTTCAGCAGGATGGGCGGCAGGTCCCCCACCTTCACCTCGCGGTGGATCACCCCCTCCACCAGCACGACGTAGAGTACCGTGACGGCCGCGGCTTCACTCACGGCGAGGAATCCACTGAAGATCCCGCCGATGACCACCACCGGCAGGAGAAGCTCCCAGACGGCCTCCCTCAGGGCGCTCAAGGCCTCGGCGATGCTCACCGTGGCCTCGCCTCCGCCGCCGGCGGGGGCCGGGGAGCGGCCGCGCGCTCCGTGCCAGATGGAATACAGCGCGAGGAGGGTCAACATGAGGAGGCCCGGCAGGATTCCCGCCACGAACAGCTCGGAAATCTTCACCTCGGCTACCATGCCGTACACGATGAGGGGGAGGCTGGGCGGGAAGAGCAGTCCCAGGCTGCCGCACGTGGTGAGGAGCCCCAGGGAGAACTTCTCGGAGTAACGGTCCTGGAGGAGGGCTGGGAGCAGCAGGCCTCCCAGGGCGACGATGGTGATGCCCGAAGCTCCGGTGAGTGCGGTGAAGAAGGCGGAAGTCAGCAGGGCGACGATGGCCAGGCCGCCGGGGGCCCGCCCCAGGAGCGCCAGGCTCAGGCGCACCAGGCGCCTGCTGGCCTGACTTTCGGCCAGCATGTAGCCCGCCAGGGCGAAGAGCAGCAGGGCCACGAGCATGGGATTCGACGCCAGGCGGTACATCTCGATGATGACCAGGGAGAGGTCGATCTCCAGGGCCAGAAAGGCCATGATGGAGGCTCCGGCGATGACCGAGAACAGGGGGGCGCCGGACAGGGCGGCCAGGCTCAGGAGGACGGCGTAAAGGGAATTCATGGCCGCGCCCCGTGCCCCAGGATGCCAATGCCGCGGTGGATCTGTCCGATGCCGCGCAGCGTCATGACCCCGAAGCTCAGGGGGAAGATCGTCTCCAGCCACCAGTTGGGAACCTGGAGAAAAGCCAGGTCGCCGGCGGATCTTTCATTGACGAGGAAGGTCCAGGAGGCATGGAGCAGCGCGGCGCTGACCGCCGTGACAAAGAGGGCGCGAGCCAGGCTCAGCAACGATCGGAGGCGTCCATGGGGGATGAATGCCGTGAGCTCCACATGGATATGACGGTCCTCGGCCGTGGCGCGGCAGGCACCCAGGAGCCCGATCCAGAGGACGATGTGCCTGAGGAAGCTGTCTCCCCAGATGATCCCCGTGGAGAAGAGGTTGCGCAGCAGGATCTGATACAGGGCGAAGAGGACGAGAACGACCATGAGGGTCACGATGGTCCAGCCCTCGATGTGAGCGTAGATCCGGGCGGCCCGGCGTGGGATCTCCTCGACGCGGGGGCTCATGGGCGGTTCTTCGGGCTAGATCGATGCTCGGCCAGAAGTTTTCTCACGGCCGCAGTGGCTTCGGCGGGAAGCAGCTTGGGATCCAGGTCCTTCATGGCGGCGTCGCTCAGGTCCTTGAAGGCTTGAGCCTGCTCCGGGGATGGCGTGACGCGCCCGACACCCCGCTTGAAGATGAGCTCCATGGCTTCGGCGTTGTCCTGGCGGGTCCTCTCCACCAGCCGGGCGATGTGGCTCCCGCATATGTCCCTGACCTTGACCTGCAGGGGTGCCGGGATCCTGCCGAACGCCTTCTTGTCCAGGATAAGGGCTCCGCCGATATAGGTCAGAGGGAGGTCCGTCAAGTACTTGACCTGGGTATTCCACTGGGTTGCCAGGGCGTAGTAGGGGGAATTGTAAACCACGTCCACGAGCCGGGTCTGAAGCCCCATGAGGACGTCCGGAACCCCGATGGCGACCGTCGAGACACCGACGCGATCGATGAGGGCCTGGGACATGGGAGCGTTGGCCTTGGCCCACACCCGCTTTCCCTTCAGATCCTCCAGGCCGGCCACGGGCGTCGAGGACATGAAGTAGAGAAAGCCCATCTCCGGCCAGCCGAGCACCACGTAGCCCCTGTCGTCGAACTTGCGCCGAAGAGACGGGTCCATCCTCTCCAGAACGTAATCCACCTCGCCCGTATCACTGAACATGAAAGGGATGAGGAAAGCCCTCAGGTCAGGGTTGATGTCCGTGAGGGCCGACGACGTGAATACCGCCCCATGGATCACACCGGCGCGGAGCTTTCGCAGGACGTCCTCCTCGTCCCCCATGATGGCTCCCGCAAAAAGCTTGAAGCCGACTTTCCCGCCCGTTTCCCGAACCAGCTCCGCGTTCATCTCGTCGAAGACCCGGGCGAGGGAGCTGTTCTCGGGAGCCAGGGTGGCCAGCTTCAGCTCGAATTCCAGGGCGGCTTTCGCCGGCTGGGGAACCAGGGCGAAAAAAAAGACAGCGATCCAGAGCAGGACGGCTCCGCCCCCGGCCCGTGGATTCAGGCCGGCGGACCGTCCACCGGGGTGCTGACAAGAACAGGATCTAACTTGGCCCATCAAAGTACTCCTTTGTTCGCTCCAGGAGCATCCGCGCTCTCTCCCTGGCCAAGGCGTTGGCGAGGGTCAGGTCGGACCCTGGCCTATCGGGAGTCTCCAGAACGCTTTTCAGAGTGGATTCGTAAAGCTCTCGGTCCCTCATCCCCCGTGCGTAGTGCTCCGCGAACAGTACACGGGCCGACAGGGCCTGGTCTCCGCCCAGCTCGAATGCCCGGTCGAAGTGCTTTCGAGCCTCAGCCAGCTGGCGATCGCTCACCGGGGGCTTGGAAGAAAGGTAGACGGCCATGAGAAGGTGCGGGCCCCCGTGATGATAGGACTCGTCCAGCTCCAGCGTGCGCTGCATGGCGGCCTCGAGGGCCGGCAGATCGGCCAGGGCCTCCGGCCGGCCCTGGCTCGCTCCGATCCATCCCCCCCATGCCGCCGTGGTCCAGAACAGAGCGGGAACATCCTCGGGCTTGTATTCCCTCAGCAGGGACTTGAAGCTCTCCATGTCATCGGCGGCCGCTGCGGCGAAACGCGAGCCGCTGTCATGGGGCAGGGACCGATGGCCGTGATGCCTGGCCTTGAGAAAAAGGGCCTGCATCCGTGTCGAGGCTCCAGCCTGCAGCGGGAGGGAAGCCGCATGGCTTGCGTAGGCCTGGCATGCGGCGAGGTGGAGCTGCTGGTTGTCGGGATAGGCTTCCAGGAGCCCTTCGATGAGCATGAGGAATGCCGGGGTGCCGGCGCGGACCAGCTCGGGGTCGTTCTGCCTGGCCGCTGCCCGGGCCACGTCCTCCAGGGTCAGGGCCACCGAGGCCACCCGCGCCGATTTCATCGGTACGCAAGCCCCGAGCAGCAGGAGCACCAGAAAAGCTCCCATCCCCCGGTGAGGCTGTGGAAAGTGAGTCATGGGAATGGCCTCCCCTCGAAGACTCAGCGTGAGCTGAAAATTGCAAAATGGGGCCGTCGGGGGGGGCCCACACTCCAAAGGTCACATAATTGTTTGATACTTGCCCATCGATCCTTTGTCAAGGAACAGCCGCCGAGGGATGGAGCACCGCCCGAGGCGGCAGTGCGAGGGATATGGGACCGTGTATAGGCTTCAAGCTGAGAAGACCATATGGGAGCAGGATGTCGGGGGGCGGAGGCGGCCCAGGGCTTGCGATGATTGAAATGGAAGCCCGGGGGATGAGCCCCCGGACTCGTGTCGATCATGCCCGAAAAGCGAGACAGACCGTGCTCTGGATCACGGCGCCGACGAATACGGCAGCCCTCATGATGCTTGGCTTCTCAGAGGTCCATTCCTCCAAATAGAACAACATCCCGAGCCCCATGACGATAAATGGAAGTTCAAACATGTGACCAGCCTTTCTGAATGCGAATTGACTTCAGTGCCGTGTCCGGCTCGCCGACGGCGCCGGGCACCGACAGGTTCGATTTCATGGGATGGCTTGCCCGTTTCACCACGGCTATCGGTTTGCGGCCAACTTCCCTTGACGGTCGATGGTGAGGGTAGCCTGAAGCATCAAACGCGCCAAATGGTCGCTCCTGGTCCGGCTGCCCGGGTGCTTTTTCACATGCCGGGCTCGCATGTCCAGGCATGGGCTATCCGGACTTCCCCGGGAGCGCTCCATCGACCCTCCCTGAAAATGGCGCGGATAGCTAACATATGGAGCAAGGCGAGTGAAGGTCTATCTCTGCAGCTTCCGGAACAAGCCGGTGGAACCCGGATGGATGCCTCCCAGGCCCGCACGTCGAGGTGGATTTGAACTTCACGGAGTTTCATGGCATGATGACATTCAGTTATTCAGGGTCAGAAAGCCAACATTGCATACCTTCAGGGAGGCGAAACCTCATGGGCAGAATATTACTAGCGGCGTGCGCGTTGATCCTGAGCATCAGTGGTGCTTGTGCCACTTCCAGTTTCGCCTGGGGAGACGAAACATCACGAGTGTCTTCCGCCACACAGGTGATGACTGAGATCATGTCGATCCCGGAAGGCGGCATTCCGGAGACGCTCCTGCGGGACGCGGCCGGCATCGCCGTTTTTCCGGGTCTGCTCAAAGCCAGCTTCATTCTGGGTGCGCGTTACGGGGAGGGGATTCTGTCCGTTCGCACTCCAGACCGGGCCTGGAGCAACCCCGTGTTTTACAGGTTGATGGGAGGCAGCATCGGGTGGCAGATCGGAGCCCAGTCGACGGATATCATCCTGGTGTTTCGAACGATCCGGAGCATGGATGCCGTCACCGGTGGCAAGTTCACGCTGGGAGCCGATGCGTCGGTGGCCGCCGGCCCGGTGGGACGCCACGCGGAGGCCAGCACCGACATCCTGCTGCGCTCCGAGATCCTCTCCTATTCGCGGAGCCGTGGACTGTTCGCCGGTCTTTCCCTGGAGGGAGCGGCCATCCAGGTGAATTACGGCGCCACGGCCACGTTTTACAACATACCCGCCGTGGTGCCCGTGCAGGTCTTCAACGGCACGGGAATCCAGGTGCCGTCCGCGGCCGAGCAGTTCAAGCAGACGCTCAGGCGATACTCGGGTCAGTGACCCGATGGACAATGGAGCGGCGGCCGGGCTTTGGGGCCCAGGCTCGTCGAAGCCATGGACCGTGGGGGGCTTGAGCATCCAGGGTCAACGTCCCAGGTGCCCGGCCGGGGGGATCGCCCGGGGAGGGGGGCATGTCCATGATGGCGGATTGGAGAGACATCCCCTGGGATCGACTCCTCGAGGAGGTCGCCGCGCACAGCCTCGAGGGCGACGAGGCTGCCCTCCCCTGTGCCCCTTTCGTGAGGTCCCTGACGGATCCCTTTCCCCCGTTCGCCGCCTTGCTTCTCGCCGCCAGGCGGAGCATCGGCGTGGGCCATGACGAGGCGGTGCGAGATCTCTATTTCTTCCTGCTCCGGAAGCGTTATGAAGAGCGGCTCAATCTGCTCCATTTCGCGTTCCTGATCTTCGACGAGCTCAGCCAGCTGCCCCGGGAAGTCATCGACCGCACTCCCTTCCCGCACGAAGACGGCCTCCCGAGGTTTGGAGACCCCAGTGTTTTCAGTTACCTGCCCGTCACTGCCGTCGAAGGGTGAAACGGGCACCATGGAGGTGTACCATGGCACTCTATCTGGTGCAGCATGGCCTCAGCCTGCCCAGGGAAGTGGATCCGGACCCGGGCCTGTCTCCGGAAGGCGTCGCCCAGGTCCAGCGGATCGCGGGGGTGGCCAGGGGCTACGGCGTTTCCGTGGCCAGGATAATCCACAGCGGCAAGAAGCGGGCGGAGCAGACCGCGGCCATCTTGGCGGCCGCTCTCGAGCCGTCGGGGGGAGTCGACCTGGCGGATGCCCTCGGACCCCTGGATCCGGTATCGCCATGGGCCCCCAGGATCAGGACCGAGCATGGCCTCATGCTCGTCGGCCATCTCCCGTTCATGGAAAGGCTGACTTCTCTCCTGGTCATTGGCGCCGAAAGGCCCATGATCTTCAAGTTCCAGAATGGCGGCATCGTATGCCTGGACCGGAACCCCGAGGCATCGTCCCTGGTGGTTAAATGGGCCCTCATGCCCAACATCTCCTGAAGCGCCGAAATGGCAGTCCGACCGAGGTGTTGTCGGCTCCGGGACCGTGCTCTCGGGGAGGGGGACCGGCTCCTTTTAGGGTGGCTTGTCCGCGAAAGGGCTCACGAATGGATTTTGTCCGACCGATACGTCCTCCAAAGGCTGCTTCAGGCCACAAGACCATGGAACAAAGGTGAGAGCCCCCTGCGAGGGGGGCGTGGTCCTCGAAATACTCCGTCGGACCGGGAGGATAGCGATGTTTTCGGTGGGAGCATTTGACTGGAAGAATCTTGGCGGCAGCGACAGCCTGTTGAAGGATCTTGGGCGAGCTCGGCGTGGAGCGATCCAATCCCTGGCTTCGGGCCTTCTGGGCCGTGCCGTCGGGGATGGCGATGGCAGGGGCGATCTCTTCAAGCTTTCCGAGCCGCTGCGGAAGCTTCGGCAGAGCGGGCTGGATCTGGAGCGCAGCTATCTCAAGGAGGCGTCGCAGCAGGTCGACTTCAGCTTCTCCTTTCAGGATGAGCATGTGCGTGCCCTGAGGGCCGACGGCCTCGTGGACGTACGATCCCAGACCCTCAAAATGGATTTCTCGTTCCAATCGTCCATGAAGACGGTGGATCCCGTGACGGGGGAAGAGCGCGAGGAGCTCTTCCAGTTCGAATTCCATCTGGAGGCGAGCCAGTTTCAGGCTCAGGAGGGGCGGAGCGATGTCAGGAAAGAGGATATCCTCGGATTTGCCCGGAAGATCCTCCAGAAGATAGGAAAAATGCGGGCTGATGGGCAGGAGATCGACGGCTTGGCGCTGGAGCGTGAAGACCTCCAGGATCTGGGAGGAGTCGAGGGCGGAAGGCTGCTGAAGCAGATCGGCCACCTGATCGATCTCGTGAAATCCATCGACCGGCTCAACGGCAGGCAGGGACCCCACGAGTGGGTGAAGCCCCAGAGGGAGAAGGCAGTCGTGGAGAACGAAATGGACTTCGAGGAGCGGAGCCTGAACTTCTCCCTCCGGGTGACTCGGCTTGAGCTGAGCACTTCCAGTACCGAAGCGCAGCCCGCGGAGGCGACTCCCGCTTCCAATCCCGGCCCCGCTCCCGCCACCGGAGAGAGTGCAGCGGCCCCGTGACCGCGCGCTCGGATCGCTCACCGCCACGGTTCCGGCCGGGACAAGCGCTTTGCTCGAAACAGCAGCTTGTCCCGGTTTTTTTTGTCCCCGTCCGGCATGGCCGACCTCGTTCGCGGACCATTGGGCCGCGCCTTCCTGCAATCTTCCCACGGGGACCGTTCCCCTCTTGAGCCCTCTATTGCGGGGGGCTGCTTCGTAGACGTCCCTTGAAGCCGATCCCCATCGGGTTGCTTTGGCTGAGCGCGCGGGGTAAAGAGGGATGGGCGGGCTTCATGATGCCCGGGGAATCGTGGCTCCGGGGAGCGTGGAATCGTGATGGGGTCTGGTGAAGGAAGGAGAGCTCATGCTGTCGAATGTGCCCATGGAGGAGGTGGCGGCTCGAATCGTGGCGCTGCAGAGGCTGCTGCAGCGGAGCGAGGTGGATGTGGCCGTCATTCGCCAGAATGCCGACCTGTTCTATTTCACGGGAACGGTTCAGGATGCCCACTTGATTGTCCCCGCGGTGGGGCGGCCGGTTTTCCTGGTCAAGCGGGATGTGCGGCGGGCGGAATCTCAGTCACCCGTGCGCCCCGTGGTGCCCCTGTCCACGGTGAAGGATGTGCCTCGATGGGTCTTCGAGGCGTGCGGGACCGAATCCGTCGAGCGGATCGGAATGGAGCTCGATGTGTTGCCCGCGAGCACCTTTTTCTTCTACGACGAGAAGCTTTTTGCGAGGCAGCAGATCGTGGACGTGAGCGGATTGGTCCGCCAGGTGCGCATGATCAAATCTCCCTGGGAGATCGGCATGATGCGCGGTGCGGCCCGGATCTCGCAATCAGTGGCGGATGCGGCTCCGCGGTGGCTGACGGAAGGTGTGAGTGAGCTGGAGCTGAGCATCGAGCTGGAGCGCGTGGCCAGGCTGGCGGGCCACCTCGGCCTGATCCGGCTCAGGGCCTTCAACATGGACATGTACTTCGGGCATGTGCTTTCGGGGCCCGAAGCGGCCATTCCGTCCTACGCCGACGCCCCCACGGGGGGGGAGGGCTTGAGCGCCGCTTTCGGCCAGGGGCCCGGGATGAGGCGTATCCAGGCCGGAGAGATCGTCAGCGTGGATACCATGATGAACCACAACGGGTATCTGAACGATCAGACTCGCAACTTCTGCATCGGCCGGCCCCCGGGTAGGCTCATGGCGGCATACGACGATGTGCGTGAGATGCATCGCCGGTTCCGGGAACGGGCCAGGCCGGGCGCGGTGACGGGAGAGCTTTACGAAGAGGTGTGCCGGTGGGCTCGGGAGGCGGGCTGGGAAGCTCATTTCATGGGGCATGGCGACAGCCGGGTCTCCTTCGTGGCTCACGGGCTGGGGATCGAGGTGGATGAATTCCCCTTTGTGGCTCAAGGGCAGAAGCTGACCCTGCGGGAGGGGATGACCTTCGCCTTCGAGCCCAAGCTCATCCTGCCCGGAGAAGGTATCGTGGGCCTGGAGAACACCTACCTGGTGACCTCCGCAGGGCTGGAGTCTCTCAATACCGCCACGGAGGAGCTGCTCATCCTGTAAACCTTGATTCTGCCTGCCGAATGAAGTTTCCAGGGGCCTGACCGGTTGAGCGTCGGGCCTTTCTTGTTGACTCCAAGTCATCAAAAAAAGTATAAAAGTCTGTTTACGGCCCATGCAGGTCCCGCAGGCTTTTCAGATGTTGGGCAGGCGACGATTCCTCACGAGCGTCTCATTAGGAACAGGCTCCTCAACGGTATGGACAATCTTCTTTTGAGTATACAGAAGCCGGGGCGCTACGTTGCCGGCGAGGTCAACGCCCGCCGCAAGGATTTCGACGGGGCGGAAACCCGGCTTCTCCTGGCCTTTCCCGACCTTTACGAAGTGGGCATGAGTCATATCGGTCTCCACGTGCTTTACCATCTCCTGAACGGGATGGAAGGGGTGATGGCCGACCGGGCCTATGCCCCGTGGCACGACTATGAGGCCCTGTTGCGGAGCCAGGGCGAGCCTCTCCGGGCTCACGAAAGCCGCCGCCCCCTGAGGGATTTCGATTTCGTGGGGTTCAGCCTGCAGTACGAGCTGAGCTACACCAACATCCTCACGATGCTCGACCTGGGGGGAATCCCCCTCCATGCGCGGGATCGGGGACCTGGCGATCCCTGGGTCATCGCCGGCGGTCCTTGCGCGTTCAATCCCGAGCCGCTGGCGGATTTCCTGGATTTTGTGGTTCTGGGGGAAGCCGAGGAGGTGCTGCCCGAGATCGTGGCGCTCCATCGGGAGTGGCGCACGAGTCGGGGTGGGCGCCAAGAGTTTCTCCTGGCGGTGGCCGGGGTCGCCGGCATCTACGTGCCCTCTTTTTTTGATGTGAGCTACGACGGCCCCGGAGGGGTGGTTCGAGGCATCGAGCCCCTGGTCTCGGGATACTCGAGGGTGCGGAAGCGGCTGGTCATGGATCTCGACCGCGGCTCGCCGATTCCCGGGAAGCCCCTGGTACCCATGGGGGATATCGTCCACAATCGGCTGAGCGTGGAGATCGGCCGCGGATGCACGCGGGGATGCAGGTTCTGTCAGGCGGGCTACATTTACCGCCCGGTGCGCGAGCGGCATCCCGGCGAGGTCCTGTCCTCCGCGGTGGAAGCCTTGAGGAGCAGCGGTTTCGATGAGCTTTCCCTGCTCTCCTTCAGCACCGGCGATTACTGCCAGATCCAGCCCCTGCTTTCGGCGCTGGTGGAGCGGCTGGAGGGAGACCGGGTTGCCGTATCCTTTCCTTCCATGCGGGTCGGAACCCTGACACCCGAGCTCATGGAGCTGGTGCGGCGGGTGCGGAAGACCGGCTTCACCCTGGCTCCCGAAGCCGGCAGCGAGCGGCTGCGGCGCGTCATCAACAAGCCCGTGACGGACGACGACCTTCTGCAAGCCGCCGAGAACGCATTCGCCCTGGGCTGGAAGGTGCTCAAGCTCTATTTCATGATCGGTCTGCCCACGGAGACCGACGCGGACCTGGATGCCATGGCCCGCCTGTCGCTCACCGTTGCGCGGCTGGCCGGCAAGAAGAGAGCCTCACTCAATGTGTCGGTTTCCACCTTCGTTCCCAAGCCCCACACCCCTTTTCAATGGCATGGACAGCTTGGGAGGGAAGCGATCCGTGAGAGGATCGAGGGGCTCAAGGTCCGCATGAGCCGCCCGGGCCTGAGAATGAAATGGAACGATGCGGACCAGAGCCTCATGGAAGCGGTATTCTCCCGGGGAGACCGTCGACTGGGTCGGGTCATCGAGGGGGCTTACCGCCTGGGGGCTCGCTTCGACGGCTGGGGCGAGCAGTTCCGTCCCGAAGTCTGGGCCAGGGCTTTCGAGGCATCGGGGCTGGATCCTCGCTTCCATGCCGAGAGGGCTCGCGCCCTGGATGAAATCCTGCCGTGGCAGCACCTGTCCTCCGGGGTTGAGCGCCGATTCCTGCTGGAGGAGCTGGAGAGGAGCCTCGGTGAGGCGTTGACGCCTGACTGCCGCTGGGAAGCCTGCTCCGCCTGCGGGGTTTGCGACCACCAGTCCGTGCTCCCTCAACTGCACGACCTGGCGGGACCGCTGCCCCAAGCTTTGGTGGGCGACTCCCGGCCGGCTCGGGATGAAGGTCTGTATCTCTTCCGGCTCCATTTCAGCAAGGTGGGGGACCTTCGGTTTCACGGGCAGCTGGAGATCGCCCAGAGCCTCATTCGAGCCGTGAGGAGATCCGGGCTTCCCGCGGTATATTCCGCGGGCTTCCATCCTCACATGAAGCTGTCTTTCGAGGAAGCCCTGCCCCTGGGGATGGAGAGTCTGGCTGAGAGGGCGGTTCTGACCCTCGGCCGGCGGCTGGATCCAGACCATGTCCGGGATGCGCTCAATGGACAGATGCCCCCGGGCTTGAGCGTGGGAAGGGTCGAAGCGTTGAAGCGCCGGCCCGAAAGGCCGGAGGCTCTTCGTGTCACCTATCGCCTGACGGGGCTGCCGCCGGACTTGGCCGACCGCCTGAGTCGGGACTGGGATTGTCACCTGGACGACCTCATCTGCAAGGAAACCAAAAGGGGGCGGGTCTCGGTGTCCTTGGGGACGGTGCTCCTGGATTTACGCCGACTGGATGGGCACACCGTGGAAATGGATGTGCTGGAGAAAAGGAATCTCTGCTTCAGGCCCGCTTCGATCCTGCAAGCACTGCTGGCCGGGCAGTTTGAATCGCTGCATGAGCTTCGCGTTTGCAAAATGTTGGTTTCGCCGTGGGATGAGAGCCCCCAGCGACCGATGTTGGCTCTGGATGCTGTTGAAGGAAGGTGCTCGTCATGTCCTCCGAGGTCATCATAAATAGTGATTTTTTCGAAACGCGCGTGGCTCTGGTCGAAAGTGGACAGGTGGCCGAGCTGTACGTGGAGCGCAGCTCGGATCGGGGCATCGCGGGGAACATCTACAAGGGGCGGGTGGTGCGCGTTCTTCCAGGCATGCAGGCCGCCTTTGTGGACATCAACCTCGAGAAAGCCGCGTTCCTGTATGTGAGCGACGTCCAGCGTCCCATGGAGGACCTGGACCGGTTGTTCATGAATTCCTGTGCCACGGAGGACTCCGGCGAAGTGGCGGAGCCGGTGGCGGGAGCCGAAGAGCCGGAGCCCGAGGAAGGGGCGGAGGGTGCTCCTCTGGAGGAGATTCCCATCGAGGACCGCCTTCAGGAGGGCCAGGAGATCCTGGTGCAGGTGGCCAAGGAGCCCCTGGGAAGCAAGGGGGCCCGCATCACCACTCACATCACGCTCCCGGGAAGGAACCTGGTCTTCATGCCTACCATGGACCACGTGGGGGTTTCGAGAAGGATCGAAAACGAGAAGGAGCGTAAGCGGCTCCGGGAGATCATGTGTGCCATGAAGCCGCCCCACTGCGGCTTCATCGTACGGACGGCCGCCGAGGATGCGGAGCCGGACAAGCTGCAGGCCGAGATGGAGTTTCTGCTGAAGCTGTGGGAAAGCGTCCAGCGCCGGGCGGAACGGGCGTCGGTGCCGTCCCTCGTTTATCAGGAGCTGGACATCACCCTTCGGGCGGTTCGAGACCTTTTCACCAAGGAGGTGGACCGCCTGGTCATCGATTCCGAGGCGGAGTACCGCAAAGTTCTGAGCTTCATCGAAACGTTCATGCCGGCGCTGCAGTCGGCCGTGGAGCTGTACGAAGGAGAAGAAGCGGTTTTCGATGCCTACGGCATCGAGATGGAGGTGCAGCGGGCCCTCAGCAAGAAGATCTGGCTCAAGTCGGGGGGCTACATCGTCATCGAGATGACCGAGGCCCTCACCGCCATCGATGTGAACACGGGCCGATACGTCGGAAAGCGGAACCTGGAGGAGACCATCCTCAAGACCAATCTGGAAGCGGTGAAGGAGATCGCCTACCAGCTCCGGCTGCGAAACATCGGGGGAATCATCATCATCGACTTCATCGACATGGAGAAGGAAGCCAGCCGCGAGAAGGTCTTCAACGCCCTGCGGGAGGCCATGCGCAAGGACAAGAGCAAGACCAACATCCTGCGGATGTCCGAGCTGGGGCTGATCGAGATGACCCGCAAACGGACCAAGGAGAGCATCGGAAGGACGCTCTGCGAGCCGTGCTTCTACTGCGACGGCGAAGGCTATCTGAAATCCAAGCAGACCATCTGTTATGAAATCCTGAGGGAGCTGGAACGGGAGCGTGTCGAGCTCTTCGGGCGCAACGTGACGGTCATCGTTCATCCCGAGGTGGCAGCCCGCTTCTGCGACGAGGAAAGGGGGCCCCTGGAGCGGCTGGAGGAAAGGATGCATGCAAGGATCCTGGTCAAGGGCAGCTCGGAGTTTCATCTGGAGCAGTACGAAATCACTCCTTCGGAAGGGGTGGCCATCGCCTGACACGGCGGAGATGAAAGAGGGGAGAGTGATGGTGTGGGACGTTTCCAGGAGGCTGTACGAGGAGGCCTGCCAGGTGATTCCGGGTGGAGTGAACAGCCCGGTGCGGTCGGGGCGGGCCGTGGGTATGACTCCGCTGTTCATACGGGAAGCCCGGGGATCCCGGATCGTCGATGAGGATGGAAACGAGTACATCGACTACGTGGCTTCCTGGGGCCCCCTGATCCTGGGGCATGCGCACCCCGGGGTGGTGGAGGCCGTGAGAACGGCGGCGGGAAAGGGCACCTCCTACGGCATTCCCACCGAGCTGGAGCTCCGGATGGCGCGAATGGTGGTGGAGATGGTGCCGTCCATCGAGATGGTCCGGATGGTCAACTCGGGAACCGAGGCGACCATGAGTGCCGTGCGACTGGCGAGGGGGGTGACGGGGCGCGGAAAGGTTGTCAAGTTCAACGGCTGCTATCACGGGCATGTGGACAGTCTCCTGGTCAAGTCGGGGTCGGGTGTGGCCACCCTCGGCATTCCCGGAAGCCCGGGAATCCCTCATGAAGTCGCTCGGGACACGGTTTCGATCCGTTACAATGATCTGGGCGCCGTGCGGGAAGTCATGGACGCCATGGGGGGCGAGGTCGCGGCCATCATCGTCGAGCCGGTGGCCGCCAACATGGGAGTGGTGCTGCCCCGTGAAGGCTTTCTCGCCGGTTTGAGGGAGCTTTGCACGCAGCATGGGGCGCTCCTCATTTTCGATGAGGTCATCACCGGCTTTCGCCTGGCGGAGGGAGGAGCCCAGCAGGTTTATGGCGTCATGCCCGATCTGACGTGCCTCGGGAAGATCATCGGCGGGGGACTCCCGGTGGGGGCCTACGGTGGAAAACGGGAGATCATGGCGAGGATGGCGCCCTCGGGTGACGTGTATCAGGCGGGAACCCTTTCGGGAAATCCCCTGGCCATGAGCGCCGGACTGGCCACGCTCCAGGTCTTGAAGGAGGAAGGCATCCACGAGCAGCTGGAGTCCAGGGCGGCGTATCTGGCCATGGGAATGGCTCAAGCCGCCGATGCCGCCGGGGTTAAGGTCTTTCAGACGAGAGTGGGCTCCATCGGCTGTGCATTTTTCACGGACAGGGTCGTCCAGGATTTTGAGACGGCTCAGTCTTCCGACACACGCGCCTACGCGGCGTTCTTCCAGGAAATGCTCAAACGGGGCGTCTATCTGGCTCCGTCACAGTTTGAGGCATTTTTCATAAGCGCGGCCCACAGCCAGGACGATCTGGACCGAACCATCGAGGCGGCGAAGTCCGCGCTGGGGCGCGTCAAGCAGCTTGAGGCCATGTGATCTCGGAAAAATGCGTTGACTGAGCCCGTTGACTGTGCTAGGAAGCACGTGAACATTTACACGAAGTGGCCCCTATGAAACGTGAGACCAAGGAATACATTCAACAGATCGCAACGGGCACGAGCATGGGGCTGCAGTGGGGCCTGGCCGTGCTCATCGGGCTGGCCGTCGGGTGGTGGCTGGACTCGGCTCTTGGAACAACATGGCTCAAGCTGGTCTTCCTGGTGATGGGTGTCATAGCCGGATTTCGCAACTACTACCGATACATCCGCCAGCAGCAGAAGGAAGAGCAGGAGAAGAATAAGCCTGGAGGATTATAAGGTCCTTGCGGGATTACCTCACCAGTGAAGCGCTGCGAAGGCGAGTTGAAGCTTACAACCTGATTTTCCTGGTAACCTTCCCGCTGGCGGCATGGGTGCTGGCCTCGGGAGGGTTCGCAAGGGGCGTGCTGGTGGGTGCCATCATCAGCACCCTGAGCTTTCGGATCCTCAAGTGGCAGCTGGGGCGGGCCCTGGAAACGCCTGGGCGGATCCCTCGAAAGGGGGCTGTTCTGCTCAGCTACTACGCCAGATTTCTGGGAACTCTCGTGGTCGTTTTTCTTGCGGTTCACTACCGCTGGGCCGAGCCCATTCCTTTCGTGGTGGGGCTCTCCGTGGTGGTACTGAGTATTATGCTGGTTGGAGGGCAGGAGTTTTACGTCATGCTTAGGAAAAAGGGGGAAAGTTAACCTATGGAACACCCGATTCTTTTTCTCAACCTTTTGTTCCAGAAGATGGGGCTTCCAGTCGTCGGCGCGGAAGAAGCCCACACGTTGACTGAGCTGGTGCTGCAGCCCCACGTGACCTATGCGTGGCTGGTGATGCTGCTCCTCCTGGTGCTGGCCAAGCTTGCGGCGAGCACCCTCACCATGGTGCCTCAGGGTGGTCAGAACTTCTTCGAGACCGTGCTCACGGGCATCGAGGAGTTCATGATCGGGATCACCGGCGAGCACGGACGCTTTCTCTTCCCTCTCATCGCGTCCCTTGGCCTTTTCATCCTCAGCAGCAATTACCTGGGGATGATCCCGGGCTTCTTCGCGCCCACGGCCAACATCAACACCACGGCCGCCTGCGCCTTGATCGTCGTTGTTTTCACCCATGTCATCGGTGTAAAGTTTCATGGTGTCAAATACATCCAGCATTTCATGGGTCCCGTCTGGTGGCTGACGCCGCTGATCATGCCCATCGAGCTCATCGGCCATGGCGCCCGTGTCCTGAGTCTCTCGATCCGTCTTTTCGGCAACGTGTTCGGCGAGGAGCTGGTGCTCGGCATTTTGTTCTTCCTTGCCGGGCTCTACCTGGCACCCCTGCCCATGATGTTTCTCGGATTGTTCACGGGCTTCATTCAGGCTTTCATTTTCTGCCTGCTCTCCATGATGTACTTCGCGGGAGCCATGGAGCACGCTCACTAATCGAGGCGGTTTACGGTTGGAGGACTGGCCGCAGCCATATTTGTGGTGTTTTCACACTAAATCACTCAATCACATGAAGGAGGTAAGTGTATGTCGAAGAGAGTTGGGCTGTTGACGACGATCATGGTACTGGGACTGTCCACGCTGGCTTTCGCCGCTGACGCGGGTGGAGACAAAGCTGCCGGAATGCAGTTTTTCATTTACTCCGCGGTGGCCGCCGGTTTTGGCATCGCCATCGCCGCTTTCGGCTGCGGTATCGGCCAGGGCATGGCAGTGAAGGGCGCCGTGGAAGGCATCGCACGTAACCCCGACGCTTCCGGTAAGGTCACGGTTACCATGCTCATCGGTCTGGCCATGATCGAGTCGCTCTCGATTTACGCCCTGGTTGTGGCGCTGATTCTCATCTACGCCAACCCGGTCTCCAAGGCCATTCAGACTTTTGTCGGCCTGGCGAAGTAAAGCTGCTTCCGAGCAGTCATCGACACGCGGATCAGGGCAGGGAGTGCCTCGTGGGAGGAGTCCCTGCCCACCCTTCGTTTCGAGCCCGTTGCCAGGCCTATTTTTTGGGATTATAATGTGAAGAATATCACATAGATACGCATCCCAAACGGCGGCGAAAGACCTTGCACAGATACCGCCGCGACTCGCCTGAGCAGCACCGATACGACCCTGTAATGCCCGAGGATGAAACATGAAATTCGCCAAGATCCCGATGGCCACCATCAACCGTCTCTCGATCTATATGCGAACTCTGCAGGAACTGCTCGAAGATGAGGTGGATGTCATTTCTTCCGAGCGCCTGGCCAAGCAGTGCGGCGTGAACCCGGCGCAAATCAGGAAGGATCTGGCTTACTTTGGAGAGTTCGGAGTTCGCGGCGTGGGGTACCGGGTCAGCGACCTGGTGAACCAGATCAAGGAGATCCTGGGACTCAACCGGCCCTGGAACCTGGCCATGGTAGGTCTGGGGAACCTGGGCTCCGCCCTCATCCGGCACGGCAACTTCATCAAGCACGGGTACATCTTCACGGCGGCCTTTGACTCCGATCCACAAAAAGTCGGCAAGCGACTACCCAACGGACTCACCATCAATCACGTGGACGAGCTTGAGGATGTCATCAAGGAGCGCGAGGTTCACATCGGCATCATCGCGACGACGGCCAGCGCCGCTCAAAGCGTCGCCAACCAGCTTGTCCTCGGCGGTATCAACGGGATTCTGAATTTTGCTCCCGTTCAGATCCAGGTCCCGGACTGCTGCCATGTTGAGAACGTAGATTTCACCATCAAGCTGGATGCCATAGCCTACCACCTCTCCTTCGGCTCTTGACCACCCCACCACTTCACCGCGTAAATGAAGGACTTCGATTCTTGGCGTGCCTCAGGAAACGTCCCGTGACGGAGGCTCCGGCGGACGCTACCTCAGCGGGTGTCCCCTGGGCCACCACATGCCCTCCAGCCTCGCCACCGACCGGCCCGAGATCAATCACATAGTCCGCGCAACGGATAACGTCGAGGTGGTGCTCGATGAGAACGACCGTATGTCCCGCTTCGGCGAGTCGCTGCAGAACGTCCATAAGGCGGGCTATGTCCTCGAAGTGAAGCCCAGACGTGGGCTCATCGAGAATGAAGACAGCAGGCTCTGGAGAGCGGAGGCTGAGCTCGGCAGCGAGCTTGACCCTCTGGCTCTCGCCACCCGAAAGGGTCAAGGCGGACTGACCGAGGAGGAGGTAGCCCAGGCCAACCTCCTCCATCACCTTCAAGGTTTGCCGAATGGCTGGCACATTGGTGAAAAGTGCCAGGGCTTCCGTGACGGACATGGAGAGCACTCCGGCAATGGAATTACCCTTGAACTGCACCTGGAGTGTTTCGGAATTGTAGCGAGCTCCCTGGCAGACAGGGCAGGTGAAGGTCACGTCGGGGAGGAAGACGAGGTCGACGCTGAGGGTGCCGTCGCCCTTGCAGGATTCACATCGGCCACCTTTGACGTTGTAGGAGAAGCGGTCCGGGGTGTAGCCACGGGCACGGGCTTCCGGGATTCTGGAAAAGAGTTGACGGATGGGGGTGAAGATGCCGGTGTAGGTGGCCGGAGTCGAGCGCGGGTTTCTGCCGATGGCGGACTGATCGACCAGGAGAACCTTGCGGATGGCGTCCAGTCCACGCACTTCCCGATGGGGAGCTGGCGTCCAGGTGGAGCGGTAGAGGCGCTGGGCGAGGATTCTGTAGAACGTGTCCAGCACGAGGGTGCTCTTGCCGGAGCCGGAGACGCCCGTCACGCAGGTGATGCAGCCCAGGGGAAAGGCGATGCTGATGTCCTTGAGATTATGGCCCGTTGCGCCGTGAATCTCGATGGAGCCGTGAGCGAAAGGGACCCGGCCCGCGGAAATGCGGATGGTGCGGGATCCCGAAAGGTGCTGGCCGGTGAGGGACTCGGGGCACGCCAGGATCTTCCCGGGGGGACCCGAGAAGATCACTTGTCCACCGAGCCTGCCTGCTCCAGGCCCCATGTCGATGAGGTGGTCGGCCTCCAGGATGGTATCGCGATCGTGCTCGACGATGACGACGGTGTTGCCGGCATCGCGCAGCGCCAGAACGATCTCCATGAGGCGTCGATGATCCTGGGGATGGAGCCCGATGCTGGGCTCGTCAAGGACGTAGAGGATCCCCGTGAGCCGAGCCCCGATCTGCTGAGCGATGCGAACCCGCTGGGCCTCGCCGCCCGAAAGGGTCACGGCTGATCGGTCCAGGCACAGATAGCCCAGGCCGAGGCGCTCCATGGCGGCCCCTCGCTCAAGAAGCTGGGAGACCAGCGGACCTGCGATCTTCTCGGTCATGGCGTTCAAGGGAATGTTCTGGAGCCAGGGTCCAAGCTGGGAAACGGGGAGGGCGGAGACGTCGTGGAGGCCTGATCCATGGAGTCGAACGGCCCTGGCGGCAGGATTGAGGCGGCTGCCCCCGCAAGCTGAGCAGGGCGGGCCGCAGGCAGAGTCGAACCCTTCCAAGTCCAGGTCGACCGGATCCACCGAGCCCGAGGAGCGCCTGCCTCCAGAGCCCCTGCCCGAAGGGGAAGGGCGATCCATACCGGTTCTGCCCCCCCGACCCATTGACGACCTGCCCTCGGCCTTCGCCGGGAGAGGCTCGGCTCCCAGCCCAGCGCAGCGCGGGCACATGCCCTGGGGATGATGGAATGAAAAGAGGGCGGGGGAGAGGTCGGGAATCTCGATGCGGCAGCTCGCGCAGCGCAGACGGTCCGTGAACCGCATGGCGTGTCCCTGGGTATCCGCTACGACCATGGTGCCATCCCCTGATTTCAAGGCAAGCTCGACGTCTTCATGGAATCTGGCCTCGCTGGATGCGCCCTGAACGACGCGGTCAACCACGACTTCCAGCCGGTATTCGGGACGGCGGGGAAGTTGGAGGTGCGAATCCAGCTCCACCACTGTCCCGTCCAGTCTGATGCGCGCAAAGCCATCCTTCCGCAGTCTGGCCAGGATTGAAGAAAGCTTCCCCTCTCCAACGGGCGGAAGGGGTGCCAGGACGAGAAGCCTGGAGCCTTCGGGCCAGGCTCGCGCGACTTCGGCAACGATTTCAGGGATGGTGTGAGCCGAGACGGCCTGACCGCACTGGGGGCAGTGGGCGGTCCCCAGCCTTGCGAAGAGAACCCTCAGGTAATCGTGGATCTCCGTGAGTGTGCCGACGGTAGAACGGGGATTGGGAGCGATACGCTTCTGCTCAATGGCGATGGCGGGACTGAGGCCCAGGATCTCATCGACATCGGGCTTGTCGAGGGGCTGAACGTACTGACGTCTGCGGCCGGACAGAGCCTCGAGATAGCGTCGCTGACCTTCGGCAAAGAGGGTGTCGAAGGCGAGGGAGGACTTCCCGGATCCACTGACTCCCGTGATGACGGTCAGACGGTCCCGAGGAATGTCCACGTCGATGTTCTTCAAATTGTGCTGGCGGGCGCCGCGAATGCGAATGCTGCTCATCACATCATGAACTCTCTGTCCACGGGGTGTGACGTCGGGAAAGGCCAAAAGATAGCCGGTGACGCCAGGGCGGGGGGATGGGTCCGGTCGGAAAGGAGGCTCATCCGAGCCGGTGGCGCGCCATGCGAGCCGCCAGGTCAACGGCTGCCTCAAGGCTGCCGAAATGGGCTTTACCTGTGCCGGCAATCTCATAGGCGGTTCCGTGATCCACGGAAGCTCGGATGATGGGCAGCCCCAGCGTCACGTTGACGGCTTCATGAAAGTGAGCCAGCTTGATGGGTATCAGCCCCTGGTCGTGATACATGGCCACCACCGCGTCGAATTCACCTTGAAACGCACGCCAGAACAATGTGTCCGCGGAGAAAGGACCGTGAATCGACCCCCCGATGCCTCGCAGACCCTCGAGGGTGGGCTCGATGATGTCGCGCTCCTCGGAGCCAAAACGGCCGTCCTCGCCGGCGTGAGGATTCAGGGCCGCAACGGCGATGCGCGGAGCCGCGAGCCCAAAGTCACGCACCAGGGATTCACCCGTGATGCGGATCGTTTCCGTCAGGCATTCAGGAGTGATGAGCCCGGGGACCTGGCTCAGGGCCACGTGGATGGTGGCCAGGGATACGCGAAGGCGTGGACCGGCCAGCATCATCACGACGCGGCCGGCCCCGGTGAGATCACGCAAAAACTCGGTATGGCCAGGGAAGGCGAAGCCGTGGCGATGAAGATTAGCCTTGTGGATGGGACAGGTGCAGATGGCGTCCACCTTGCCCTCCAGCGCCATGGATACCGCGGCCTCGATGCAGCGGATGGCGCATAGGCAGGAAGCCTCCGTCGGCGCACCATGGACCAGATCCTCCGGGCTGAGAGCCATGGGAGCTGTAACCGGGACCACGTCCTCTCGCTCCAGCCTCTCCCACTCGGTTACGGATTGCGACTCCTCGAACCGCAACGCTGCTCCCAGGAGACTGGCGGCCCGACCCAGTGCCCCAAGGTCTCCAACCACGACCGGCCTGTAGTCGGCAGCGCACGCTTTGGCCGCAAGCAGCTTGACGATGATTTCAGGCCCGACCCCACACGGGTCCCCCATGGTGATGGCAATACGGGGTCTGAAAAGATAGGACATGGACGGCCAACCCTTCCCGCGCTCATCCCAAGTGGAGCATGCGCTGGACGGCATGAAGCGCACGGATGCGGATGTCCTCGGGAACTGAAACGCGCGGCTCGAGAGTCTCCAGGGAATGGAGAATGTCATCCAGGGAGATCATTTTCATGTGAGGGCAAAACATCTTTTCCGAGGCCGGGAAGAATTCCTTGCCTGGGCTGCTCTTCCCCATGGGGTGAAGAATGCCCACCTCGGTGCCGATGATGAAGCGCTCGTGAGAGCTCTCCTTGACGAATCTCAGCATGCCAGAGGTGCTCGTGACCTCGTCCGCCAGGGCCAGTACCGAGGGTCTGCACTCGGGATGAGCGAGAAAGAGAGCCCCTGGATGCTCCTCCTTGCGTCGTAGCACCTCGTCGGGCTGTAAGGCATGATGAAAGGGGCAGTACCCGTGCCAGTGGAGGATGGGGCTGCTGGTGTGAGCCGCGGTGTACTGGGCCAGGTTCTGGTCGGGAGCCATGTAAACGGCGGGAGCGCGTGAAAAGGAGCTGACCACCCGGATGGAGTTGGCCGAGGTGCAGCACGCGTCGCTTTCGGCTTTCACGGCGGCCGTGGAGTTCACGTACGTGACGATGGGTACGCCAGGATGCTCGCTTCGAATGCGCCTCATATCCTCGGGAGTGATCATATCCGCCATGGGGCATCCAGCTTCGGGCCGAGGCAGCAGAACGATCTTTTCGGGATTGAGGATTGCAGCCGTTTCGGCCATGAAGGCCACTCCGCAGAAGACGATGACCGACGCGTCCGTTTGTGCCGCCTTGCGGCTCAGCTCAAGGGAATCTCCCGTCAAGTCGGCGATCTCCTGGATCTCCGGGGGCTGATAATTGTGGGCGAGGATGATGGCCCGCCTGCGAGCTCTGATCTCGCTGATTTGTTGGAGAATCTCCCGTGCCATCATGTTCCCTGTCTCGAATGGAGTTTCTGCCGAAGTCGGTCAACATCCGAGGGGGGGATTTCCCGCCCCTCCGGATCGACGAGGGTGGTGCCTGGAGGAATGTTCAGATGGAAAAGGTCAGGATCCACGCGGGGTAGCGAGGTCTGGCCTTCCAGTGTCACGCGGTTGGTGTTGCCGAGGGCATCCGTGCTCTCGATCGTGATGATGCGGAAATTCGTCAAATCCACCGTCAGGCTCAGGGTCCTGATGTTGGGGTCCTCTTTCCTGGGAAGGAGGTTGAGGACCGCGACATCCCTGGAGGAAAGCTGCTCGTCGAGGCTGACGTCGAAGTGGCTTCTCAGCTCGATGATTCCGTCAAAGAACGTCTGTGCCAGGGGTGAAGAAAAGAAGGCCTTGGCGTCAAAGAGGGAAATCTGTTTCTCTGAGGGGATGTGAAGCCAGGCCAGCTGGTGATTGGCTATGAAGACCTGCTTTTCTGGTGCCTCATAAGCCCAGTGCATTTGACGCGGCTTCTGGTAGTAGAGCTTCCCATGGGCTTCGGTGGCCATGGAGCTGGCGGCGGAGGATGAAGTGACCTGCCGGAAGTTGGCGGTGAATGCCTGGATCTTCTGATACTGAGCTTCGGTCTTACGCAGGATATCGTTGATGGACAGGCTGGGAGCTTCAGCCCCAACGGGCGTCGGCTTGAAGAGAGTCATGCCCATGGCTGCGAGCAGCACAAGCGTTACGAAAGCAATCCTTTTCATGCCTGGTTTCAATGCCTCGTGTCTTTCAGGGGCGCCGCCCGATAACCTCTCTAGGCTTGACCCCGTCGGAGGTGCTGACAATACCCTGCTGCTCCATCAGCTCGATCATGCGCGCGGCACGGTTGTAGCCCACGCGAAGTCTTCTCTGTAACATGGAAATGGATGCCTGACGAGTCTCCAGAACGATGTCAATGGCATCTTGATAACGCGCATCGATCTCCTCCGGTGCAGGATCCGTCCCGGAGCCATTTTCCTCGAAACTGACGCGATTCCGCAGGGGATCTTCAGTGATCCTCTGAGCGCGCCAGAAGTCCGTCAGTCTCTGAACTTCGCTGTCCGACACGAAGGCACCGTGGATCCGCTGAAGCTTGGCGGTGCCGGGAGGAAGAAAGAGCATGTCTCCAGCCCCCAGAAGACTTTCGGCGCCCTGGGTATCCAGGATGGTCCTGGAGTCGATACGGGAGGAAACCTGAAAAGAGATCCGCGTGGGGATGTTTGCCTTGATGATGCCTGTGAGCACGTCCACCGACGGTCGCTGCGTCGCCAGAATGAGATGGATGCCGGCTGCTCGAGCCATCTGGGCCAGGCGAGTGATGGATTCCTCCACTTCGCGCGACGCCACCATCATGAGATCCGCCAGCTCGTCGATCACCACGACGACAAAGGGGAGGCGGTGGTGCGGCAGGACGCTCTCGTCGGCGGATGCCGTCGACTCCTGGTCTGACTTGAGCTTTTCCCTCAAAATGGCGCGATTGTAAGCCTCGATGCTCCGGGCTCCCTTGTCGGCCAGCAGCTTGTACCGAAGCTCCATCTCTTCCACAGCCCATCGAAGCGCCCGGGTGGCGACCTTGGCGTCGGTCACCACCGGGTGGATGAGGTGGGGAATGCCCTCGTAGGTGCCGAGCTCGATGCGCTTGGGATCGATGAGGAGCAGGCGCAGATCTTCAGGGGTGTTGCGGAAGATCAGGCTGCCCAGGAGGCTGTTGATGCAGACGCTTTTTCCCGTGCCCGTGGCGCCGGCAATCAAAAGGTGAGGCATCCTGGCCAGATTGGCGCTCACCGGCTGTCCCGTGATGTCCTGCCCCAGGGCCAGGGTGAGGGGAGCTGGGGAGCTGGCGAAAACCTCGGCGGCGAGGACCGCCCGCATGGAAACCAGCTGCCTCCTGGAATTGGGCAGCTCAATGCCAATGGCTGCCTTCCCGGGAATAGGGGCCACCACGCGAAGGCTTACGGCCTTGAGAGCCATGGCCAGGTCATCGGAAAGCCCGACGATGCGGCTGATCTTGATGCCCGGGGCGGGCGCGTATTCATACATCGTGATGACCGGCCCCGGCAGAATCCCCGTCACCTTGCCCTGCACCCCGAAGTCGGCCAGCTTCTCCTCCAGGGCACGGGCATTGTCTTCGAGCTTCCGCTCATCGGGCTTCGAGCGGTCCGGCTCGTAGGCGTCCAGGATGTCCAGCGGCGGGAGGGCATACGTCCCCTCGGGTGGAGGAGGGAGCTCCGGGATGGGGGGAGGTTCCTTCAATCGCTTCTTGCCATGGATTACGGGGAGATCCGCGGGAAGCACCTCGACGGAGGCCTCTGGCGGCTTTTTGCGAGCTCTCTTGACTGGAAGGCTCTCCGCTGGCTCGGCATCACGCCTGGCGCGTCCCCAAAACATGGTGAACAGCGAAGCTCCCTTGCCCGCGCAGCGGAGAGGGCTCCATGCCATGGCCAGCATGCGGCATAAGAGGGACTGGAGCGGAACAGGGGCCAGGAGCACCAGGCCGGCCAGGAGAATGCCCGCCAGCAGGACGTGGGTCCCCGTGGAATAGAGTGTGGCCGCAAGCGATCTGGCCAGCCCCGTGCCGAAGCTCCCGCCAGAGGCCACCTCCTGTCCCTGCACGAGCAAGGTCGGGAAGTGCAGTGAAAGGAGGCTGACCATGCTCACGACCAGCAGTGCCAGCCCGCAGATATGGCTCCAGAATAATGGGTGCGGCCAGCGATTGCGGAAGAGCACCCAGGCTCCCCACATTCCGCCCACAACGATCGCGAAGGCACCTACTCCCAGTGTGCTCCACAGGGCCCAGGCCAGGTTGGCTCCGAAGGAGCCGACCCAGTTGCGGGGCCTGTCGGAAGATCCCGCATCGAGAAAAACCGTCGGGTCCGACGGGTGAAACGAGATCAGGCTGAAGAGAACGAGCAACGCCGCAACGGTGAGGCAGAGGCCCAGGATGTCCTGCTTCTTGCTGTTCACTGAAACCTCGCTGGGGGTTTAGACATCCACCACGATGGGATGGATCACCGGCCGCCGGTCGAGAATACGGCTGAAGAATCTTCTCAGGTCGCGCTTGATCTCATTCTGCAGGTCGATGCAGTCCATGTCGAAATCGCCCTGGTGAAGGCGATCGAAGATCTCCAGGATCACGCACTTCGCCGTGTCCAGGATCTCGGGCTTGGTCTCCTCGTGGATGAAGCCCCGGCTCAGGATATCCGGCCCGCTCAGGATCTCCTTGGTATCCTGATCGATGACGACAAAGGCGATGACGAGCCCGTCCTCGGACAAATGCCTGCGGTCGCGAAGAACCAATCCTCCCACATCACCCACGCCTTTTCCATCCACAAAGACACGGCCCGTTTCGACCCGGCCTTCAAAGAAGGCTTCATCGGCCGTGAGCGCCAGGACGTCGCCGTTTTCCACCAGAAGGCACTTGTCGGGGTGGATTCCCATGACGGAGGCCAGCTGACGATGTTTCACCAGGTGTCTGAACTCCCCATGGATGGGAATGAAAAAGCGCGGCCTCACCACGTTGATCATGGTCTTGAGCTCTTCGCGGTAGGCATGCCCCGAAACGTGAATGTCCCGCACCTGCTCGTAAATGACCTCGGCTCCCTGGCGGTAGAGATGGTTGATGATTTTCTGAATGGTTCGCTCGTTTCCCGGGATGAACTTGGAGGAAAGAATGATGGTGTCGCCTGGCTTCACTTTGAGCTTCTTGTGGTCGTTGAAGGCCATGCGGCTCAGGGCGCTCATGGGCTCGCCCTGGCTTCCCGTGGTCAGCATGACCACCTGTCGGTCGTCCAGTCGGGGGAGCTCGGACAGGGAGATCTCCTCCTCCGTGGGAAAATCCAGGTACTTCAGATCTCTGGCGATGCGGACATTGGTCAGCATGGACTTGCCATTGAGGAGAACTCTCCGGCCGAATTCCCGCGCCAGGTGAATGACCTGCTGGATGCGGTGGAGGTTGCTGGCGAACACGGCTACGATGATCCTGCCGGAGCACCCCTCGAAGATCTCGTGGAGCGTGGCTCCGACATCCTTTTCCGAAAGGGTGTACCCGACCCGCTCCACATTGGTGGAGTCCGAGAGCAATGCCAGAACCCCTTCCTCGCCGTAGGTGCCGAACCGAGCCATGTCGAAGCGCTTGCCGTCCACGGGGGTGTGGTCGATCTTGAAGTCTCCGGAGTGGATCACCACGCCGACGGGCGTGCGAATGGCGAGGCCGACGCCGTCCGGGATGCTGTGGCAGACCTGAATGAGCTCGATCCTGAAGACCCCGATGCTGAACAGGGTTCTGGGGAGGATCTCATGAATGAGCGTGCGCTCCATCAATCCATGCTCTTTGAGCTTCTCGCGGATGAGGGCGGCCGTCAGCGGTGTGGTGTAAATTGCAGGGTTCAGCTCGCGAAGCAGAAAAGGAATGGCTCCGATGTGATCCTCATGTCCGTGGGTCACGATGAGCCCCCGCAGACGATCCCTGTTTCTGTGAAGGTATCCAAAATCGGGAATCACGATGTCGACCCCGAACATGTCATCTTCGGGAAACATCAGTCCGGCGTCGATCAGGATGATGTCCTGCTCGTATTCCAGTACCATCATGTTGAGGCCGATCTCACCAAGTCCTCCAAGGGGAATGAACTTGAGAGATGCTCCGTCGCCTTTTTTCATTGAGCACATCCTCGTGGACGATTCGTCCGCAACAGCTCACGCTGTCTGGAAAGTATCCGGGTTATCGGGCACGACTCCCCCTTCGCTCCCGGGAAGATGCTTCCTGATGGCTCCACGCACCCATCTCATGAGCCGGTCACGGTCCTTCACCGTGAGTCCCTCGGTGGGAATGGGATCGGAAACGGTCATGCGAATCTTCCCAGGTCGGATCCTCCAGTCGCCGGCCTTGGGCAAAACCTTGTGGGACCCGCTGATGCTCACGGGGACAATGGGCTGCTGAGACTTGATGGCCAGGATGAACCCGCCGGCCTTGAACTCCTGAAGCATTCCGTCCATGCTACGGGTTCCCTCCGGGAAGATGAAGATGGATGCGCCGCGGCGGGCTCGCTCTGCCGCCTGGTTGATACTCTCGAACGCTTTGTGGCGGTCGCGGCGATCGATGGGGATGGCCCCGCATGCCTCCATGGCAAGACCCAAAACGGGTACCCTGAAGAGCTCCTCCTTGGCCAGCCAACGGAAGGGATGAGGTATGACGGCCAGCAGCGCGAAAATGTCGAACCAGCTCTGGTGGTTTGCAGCGAAAATGTAGGGCTGGCCACGCTCAATGCGATCCAGCCCCTCCACTTGAGCACGAGTGCCGGCCAGCCACAGACTGACCCTGGCCCACAGTCTCGCGACGCCATGAGCCCGCTCGGCTTTGCCGGTGAGCCGATAGACCGAGTAGGCACAGACTCCGCAGTAGATGGTGGTGATGAACAAGAACAGGTAAAAGAAGACCGATCTGGCAGCCCTCATTCCGGTTCCCTTTTCCGCCAGCCAATTGTAATATGATCGCAGTCATTCTTGCTCGCCATGACCCAACCTCATGAGGGAGAGCGCGCCCGCTGGGAGCTGATTCTGGATATTTCTCAGAATAACAATATGTTGGTCCTTGACAGGTCAGAAAATTTAAACTGTTTCACAGCTTGAGTCAACTAACCATTTCGCCGTCGTCGGTCCAGTCCACATGATCCGTTCCCGAGGCCAAAGAGCAAGGGTGCTGGTCGTTTCAACGAGGTTGTCCGTGCCGCCCTGGCTGTGCTATAGGGGCCATGTTCAGGGAAGCAAGGTTTATCCACTCGCTCAGGAGAATCAGCGTCATGGCCAGAGGGGTTAACAAAGTCATTCTTGTGGGCCGTTTGGGGAGCGATGCCGAGGTACGCTACACGGCAGGCGGCACCGCCGTCGCCAACTTCAATGTGGCGACCAACGAGCCATTCCGGACGGCGGAAGGGACATGGGAGGAGCGACCCGAGTGGCATCGGATCGTGGTCTACGACAAGCTGGCCGAGCGATGCGGCAGCTTTCTCAACAAGGGAAAGCTCGTCTACATCGAAGGCAAGCTTCGCACTCGTCAGTGGGAAGACCAGCAGGGAACGAAGCGTTACACCACCGAAGTCGTGGCCAAGGAGCTACAGCTCCTCGGGGGGCCAGGGGATGCCGTCGGTCAAAGCCAGAGCGGCCAGGCGGATTATGGGAGACCTGCCCGTCAGGCCGCTGAAGGATCGCCGCTGCCGGAGTATCTCCCACCAGACCCCGGCGGACCGGATGAAGACATTCCGTTCTGAAGCCTCTCATGGAGGTCCCCTCTCCAACCGTGGGAGTGGACCTCGAGGTGCACTACCCCTTGCCACGGGGGCCACCTCCCATGCTTGAGGGGCCGCTTTGCCAAGACGCCCGCCGGGAAGGCTATACAAGGACCGAATCTCCACCCCAGCCGGGCGCCGGGATGCCTCCCGCGAGGAAAATGACCCATGGAACCGTGGAGGGGGGCTCGATGGCTGCCCCTCGCGTCACGCCTGAGTGAACCCTCGACTGTGTTCAGCCCTGGGCGAGGTGCCACACTCCGGCAGGAGGCCGTCCGAGAACGCCTTCCTGTCATTTCGAATGGAGCATGCCAGTAGAGTAAATCTTGAAAAGACAATCGGTTGTGAAGATCGAGATTTCCCGTTTTCGCTCGAAACGACAGTTGTCCGACGGCCTCCTAGGCGGTCTTCTCCTTGGAATCGCTCCTGGCTTCGATCTTCTCGGATTTATCCTCGGGTAGATCGAGGGGCTCCTGGGTGGCTTTTTTGAAGTTCTTGATGCCCTTGCCCAATCCCGCCCCGATCTCAGGCAGCTTACCCGCTCCGAAAATGACCAGGACGATAACCAGGATGACGATCAGCTCCGGCATTCCCATTCCACCAATCATGCAAACGCTCCTTCACTCAAACCATTGAGGTTCATTGGGTGAGCTCTTCCACCTCGCGCAGGAGCTGGAGGAACTCCTTGGAGAGGCGATACTCATCGAGAGCCCTCTGGTGCTCGATCCAGCTGCTCCAGGCCGCCATCCAGAGATCGTTGTGCCAGTAGTAGCGCGGATGGGCCTCTTTCTTCTCCAGCCGGTCGCGATACTCGTCGTACTCCTCCTGACAGTTCACGCAAAAACGATGGGGCCCGGCGTATTTCGCCGGTTCTGCTCCTTCCTTGTCAAGCTGGGCTCCGCATTTGGCACATTTCATGGCACACCGCTGGCACTGGATCAGCTTTCGGAGCGCTTCAATCTTTCTGGCTCTCTCGTCCGCACTCCGGACCGAGCGCAGGCTTTGAGCCTTTCTTCCAAATTCAATGATATCAGCCATGGGGTCTCACCTTATTCATTTCTCTCGGGCTTCAATGGCTTCCATGCCGGGCTTGTAGGGAGTCTCATCGGTGCCGAGGGGCGAGGCGCCCATCTCCGCTTCAGCCGTCAGGTTGAACAATTGCTGTGCAAAATCTACAAATCGCTGTTTGGTGTCCCGGTCCGACTTCTTCTTGAGAAAGACGATCGGGTCATGCAACAGCTTTTTGACGATAGCCTCGGTCAATAGAGCAAGAGCCTCCTTTTCCCGTGGGGTGAAGTGGGGATTATGGGAGAAGGTCTTCACGAGCTCATTCCGCCGAATGGTCTCAGCTTTTCTCCGCAGCGCGACAATGGTGGGTACTACGTCCAGGGTGCTCAGCCACTGCCTGAATTTGAGGCCCTCCTCGGCAATGATGTGGTGGGCCCGCTCCGCCTCCTTCTGACGCTCCTCGCGGTTGAGCTCGACGATTCCCTTCAGGTCATCGATGTCGTAAAGATAAACATTGTCGATCTCGTTGACGCGCGACTCGATGTCTCGAGGTACGGCGATGTCGATGAAAAAGAGGGGCCGATTGCGGCGCTCCCGCATACGGGACTTGATGTCCTTGTGGGTCAGGATGGGCTCCGCCGACCCCGTCGAGGTGATCACGATGTCGACGGACTTGAGTGTGTCGAGGATATGTGGGAAGGGAATGGATTCGGCCTTGAATTGCCTTGCCAGCTCGACGGCCCGCTCCAGGGTTCGATTGGCGACGAACATCCGATGGACGCCCTGGGCCCGCAGATGCTCGGCGGCGAGCTCGGCCATTTCCCCGGCTCCAATGATCAGTACCCGTTTGTCTCTCAGGTCCCCGAAGATCTTGCGAGCCAGCTCCACGGCCGCATAGCTGATGGACACCGCCAGGGAGCCGATGCGGGTTTCGGAGCGGACTCGCTTGGCCACTGAAAACGATTTGTGCAGGAGTCGGTTGAGGATCACACCGACGGACCGGTATTCCGTGGCCTCGCGGTACGCCGCCTTGATCTGGCCCAGAATCTGCGGCTCCCCGATCACCATGGAATCCAGGCTGGATGCCACGCGGAACAGATGCTCGACCGCCTCCCCATCCTCGTACACATAGCAATACGGATCGAGCTCGCTGGACGCCGTGCTTCCCAGCTGGCCCCGCAGAACCGATTTGACCTCCCGCACCGCCGGCTGCAGCGTGGAGCAGGTGAAAAGAAGCTCGACCCGATTGCAGGTCGAAAGCACGAACAGCTCATCCACGCATTCGAGCTGCGGGAGCGCCTGGAGTGGATGGGCCTCGCTGCGGCACGCAAGCGCCAGCTGCTCTCGTATCTCCACGGGAGCCGTCTTATGATTCATGCCGAGCAAAGCGATGTGCCCCATGGGGTCTCGTCACCTGATGTTGGCTGCATGGTGCCCCTCCATGAACAGATTGACTCCGAGGAATGTCACCAGAACAGCACTGAAGCCAAAAATTGCCAGCCATGCGGCGCGGCGTCCTCTCCACCCCACCGCCAGCCGCTCGTGGAGCAGAACGGCATAGATGACCCAGGTGACCACGGCGAAGATCTCCTTCGGGTCCCAGCTCCATAAGGACGGCCAGACCGTCCCCGCATAGGCGAAGCCCAGAACGAGACCCAGCGTCATGAGGGGGAAGCCGATCACTATACAAACATAATTGATCCTGTCCAGCCTTTCCAGGGAGGGAAGGCGCAGGTACAGGTGGCCGATCCTCTTCTTCTTGATGTGGCGCTCCTGGAGGAGATACATGACCCCAGCGCTGAAGGCGATGGCAAAGAGCGCATTGGCCGAAAAGAGGAGCGCCACGTGCAGCGTCACCCATGCGCTCTTGATGAGCCCCGTCCTGGGCACGATGTCTGCTGGCAGCAGAGATGATCCCAGCATGAAAAGGACGGCGATGGGGGAGACAAAAGCCCCCAGGATCCTGATCTGGAAGCGAATCTGAGCGAAAAGATACGTCGAGACGAGTATGAGGGCGAAAAAGGACAGGGCCTCGGCACTGTTCGAGACCGCCAGATGGCCCACCTGAACGGAGCGCGCCACAATGGCGACGATGTGAGCGAGGACCCCCACCAGGAGGACTCCCCAGGCCGTGCGATGGAGAGGATCCTCCTCCTTGAAAAGGTAGATCATGTAACCCACCGTTCCAAAGAGGTAAAAGAGAGTCGTCGCGATCAGGAGAGCTGTTTCCATGCGTCTTTCCACAGTTCTCGAATCTTTTCGGCATCCAGGCAGGGACTGCAGACCGCCGCCACGGCCTGGAGCATCCCCTCGAAATCGCCCTCCACAATGCGCTCATGAACCGAAAGCCTGGCGAGCCCGGTGAAAATCCGCTCGGTTTCCAATCCCGAAACCTCGAGGCTCTTGACTGCCTTACGCAATCGGCCGAGAAAGTCCAGCGCCGAAACCCATTCCGGCCCGAAATCCCGCTCAAACTGCTCCCGGATGAGCCTGGCCACGCCGGGCGCCATGCCGCCGGTGCTGAAAGCGATACACAGGGAGCCCTGCTCGAAGATGGAGGGAAGGAGGAAATCTCCCATCTCCGGGTCCGTCGCCATGTTGCACCATCCACCCGTCTTGCGGGTGTCCTCGGCGATCCGGCGATTGAGCTCCTGGTCACTGGTGGCGGCGAACACCAGGGTCATGCCCTCCACGAGGTCCGATCGATATCGGTCGCCGAGAAGCACCATCCGACCCTGGCGAACCTGATCCTCGAGCCATGGAGTCAGCTTTTCGGAGACCAATGCGACCCTGGCGCCGTAGTCCACCAGACGCCTTGCCTTGCGCTCTCCCACCGTCCCCCCGCCCACGACCAGGCAGGCTCGTCCCTCCAAGGAGAGGAACACGGGGTAGGGGCGGGAAGGAACCGCAGCGGCTGATACCGGGCTTTCCATGTCACCACAACTTTCAGACGAGCGATGAGACCAGACCTCGGGACGCCTCGCTCGGGTCTGCAGCACCAAAACACCAGTCGAATTCGGGCTGTAATTATCATGAACGCAAGGCTGAAACAAGGTAGAGCCAACGAAGGGAGGAGATGACGACGGTCTCGAGGAAGAATGAGGGGAGCACCAGCCGTCGGGGCAGGGCGAATGGCGGGCTAAGCCCTTCTGAAGACCACGTAATCGGCGATGTCCACCATGAGGTCGCGGGTGGGGTGGGGCGGGAAGGCCGTCAGGGCTTCCTTGGCTTCACTGATATGCTCCATGGCAAGCCGCTGAGTGTAGTCGATGCCGCCAGCCTCCACCACAAGATCCCTGGCCTCGATGAAGTCCTCTCGGGGGATCTCCTCGGCGCCGAAGATCTCCTGCAGCCGAGCCGTTGTGGAGCTGTCTCCGTGCCGCAGGGCATAAATGAGAGGAAGCGTAACCTTGCCTTCCTGGATGTCGTTGCCCACCGGCTTCCCCAGCTCTTCCCGATCCCCAGTGTAGTCCAGGGTGTCGTCGATGAGCTGGAACGCGATGCCCAGATGATATCCGTAATCCCTCAGGGCCTGCACATGAGCAGGGGGTCCGGAGGCGAAAATTCCACCGATCTGACACGCCGCGCTGATGAGGACCGCGGTTTTGCGGGTGACCACCTCGAGGTATTCCCCCTCGTCGATTTCGAGGTTGTCGGAGTTGATCAGCTGCAAAACCTCGCCTTCAGCCATTTTGGTGGTGGCGTCGGTCAAAACCTCCAGGATGCGGAGCTTGTCATGGCCGACTGCCATGAGGATGGCTTTGGAATAGAGGAAGTCGCCGATCAGGACCACGGCGGGATTCCCCCAGATGGTGTTCGCCGCGGGCTTGCTTCGACGGACTTCGGCGTGATCCACCACATCGTCGTGGAGAAGCGTTGCGGCGTGCACGAACTCGAAGACCACGGAAAGCGCTGCATCCCGCTTTCCCTTGTAACCACACAGCCGGGCCGCGAGGACCATCAGGAGCGGCCTCAACCGCTTTCCGCCGCTGCCCATGATGTATCGTCCCACCACGGAGATCAAGGGAATGCTGGTCGTGAGCTGGCGCTCAATCTCGACCTCGATCCGCTCCAGATCCGATCGAATCTGACGGACTATGCGCTCCTTCACGGCATCAGGATCGCTCGTCACAGGTCGTGGAACTGCACCTGAGCTCAAAACGACCGTGCCTGCCTGCTCCATGGCCCCTCGATTTCCAGTTCCGTCATGGGTCTCAAAGTGATGATATCAACGCTCCAGGCGCTTCCATAAGTCAACCGCTACATATCGAAAAAACTCTCACAAGTCAAAACGTTTTGCTCCATGGCCCTGGAGGGGTGGCAGGCCTACAGGCTTCCACCGTCGGAGATGACTTCGGCCTCCAGGTCGTACACGTGGCTCCTGGTCACCTTGACCTGGACGATCTGGCCAACCGCGGCCGTGCCACCCGTGATGAGAACACTTCCGTCCACCTCCGGCGCCTGGCTCTGGAGGCGCGCGGCGATGAGGAGATCCGTCTCCGGGTGCGGCCCCTCGATGAGAGCGGGAAACGACCGGCCCACCTGTCGACTCAGGAGCTCCCGGGAGATCTCCGCCTGCAGAGCCAGGACGGTGAGTCGCCTCGACTCCTTGTCGCTTTCCGTTACCTGATCGGGGAGGCGCGCCGCACGGGTCCCCGGCTCGGGTGAGAAGCTGAAAACTCCGAGGCGGTCGAAACGCATTCTCTCCACAAAGGCGAGAAGCTCTTCGAAGTCTCGCGCCGTCTCCCCCGGGAATCCCACCATGAGGGTCGTCCGAAGGGTGACCCCAGGTATCCTCGACCGAATGCGATCCACCAAAGCGTCCGGCTCCAGGATCGGAAGCTTTCCGCGCATGGCTCCCAGAATACGGGGCACACAGTGCTGCAGGGGAATGTCGAGGTAGGGGAGGATCTGCCTGGAGTCTCTCATCAACGTGAGAAGCTCGTCGGTGATCCCATCGGGGTAGGCGTAGAGCAGCCGAATCCAGGAGAATGCCTCCACCGACTCCAGCCCCTTCAGCAGAGGGATCAGACGACTGCCTTCGCCGTCCTCCGCTCCAAACGCCGTGATATCCTGGGCGATGAGATTGATTTCGCGGGCTCCCTCCCTGGCGAGCCACCTGGCTTCTTCGAGGATGGCCGACACGGGGCGGCTGCGGAGGGGGCCGCGAAGCCTCGGAATCATGCAGAAGGCGCATCGGTTCCGGCATCCATCGGAAATGCGCAAATAGACGGAAGCTGGATTCTCATCGAGAACACGGCAGGACCCCAGCTCGCGGGACAGATAGCGAGGTCTCGAGATCAAGACGGGCCTGGGCTGGCGCGGTGCCGACGCTGGTCCAATCAGCTCCTTCAGCCGATGAACGTGGGAAGTGCCCAGGAAAAAGTCCGCTTCAGGAAGGGCTTCCGGAAGCTTGTGGCCATAACGCTGAACCATGCACCCTGCGACTACCAATCGGCTGCAAGGGCCTTCCACCTTCCAGCGCGATAGCTCGAGGACGCTGTCGATGCTCTCCTCCACCGCGCTTTGGAGGAATCCGCAGGTGTTCACAACGATGACACTGGCCAGGGACGGGTCCTCAGTCAAGCTGTAACCCAGCTCCAGGAGCTGTCTGGCCATGATCTGGCTGTCTACCTGGTTCTTGGCGCACCCCAGGCTGACGATGGCGGCGAGGCGGTTTGGCATGTCGATGCTAAGCTCCATGGGACAAGACGGTGCGGCTGTCGATGGCCGAAAACGTCAGCGCCCAAAACAAAAGGAGCGCCAGTCCCAGCAGGCATCGCATGATCCAGCGCTCTGCCAGGGGCCTGGCTCGCTCAAGGGCTCGCCAGCGATCGATGGCGCATCCGGACATCAGATGGCATTCCACGGCGAAGGGAGGAAACCCCAGGAATCCCAGGACAGGCATTTCAAACAATTTCAGCCGTCCTACCCAGGGGACGGTGTAAACCCATTTCGCTCCAGCCCAGAAATTCCAAAGCTCCCAAAGTAAACCGCAGATCATCCCCGCAAGGAGGATCTCCAGCCATGCACCGGGCTTCCCAGCCTGGATGCTTTTCGCCAACCTCACCGACTCAGGACAGCGATGGAGGGGAAGGAGAATTCCAATAAAGGCGAGCCAGACCAGGGGGAAGAACACTCCGGGCCAGACCAGAGGGAGGACCAGGCATCCGAGACCAGCGGCGAGGACCCATCGCCGACCTTCCGTGCCCAGGGGCAAGGGGTGCCATCGGAGGCGTCCCAGAAAGCCTGATCGACCCACGAGCAGCGTCGTGACACGAAGCCCCGGCAGAACCGTGGCATAGGAGACGGCATACCCGATCCAGCGAACGGGCAATGATGCGGGGACGTTGACATAATGCCAGTTCTGAAGTCGAAAGTTGAACAGCTCAAAAACGAGCCAGATGGTCACCGACAGAGGGAGCTGGAGGAGAAAGCGCGCCGGCGAGGCGAATAGGGAAGCCTCTTGTCCTTTCAGATGTAGATATGCCTCGGCGGAGAAGATGTAGCTCCACCAGGAGAAGACGTAATACCAGGTGAAGAATGGCTCCATGCGGATCGTCATGGCAACGGTGGCCATGAGAAACATGAGCCCTGCCAAGTTCATGACCCACAAGGCGGCTGTTCGACTAGACATGGGGCTCATGACGAACGAGCCAGCGCTTCGGTAACATGGGCGTCCCCACAGTGCTCGAGGATGTTGGAGCTTCAAAAGGTTTGCTTTTAACACATGGATTGTTTAACTTAAAATGTTAGAGTTGAATAGGATAAGGGTCAAAAATCGTCATGGGCGCTTCGTTCCCTCGCCGCCCGCTTTGGAATCCGGCTCCATGACTGGAGGCGCGGATAGCACCCGTGAACCGGTTGGTCACCGCTGACTGGAAGAGAGAGTGAGCGACAGCCGGCCTATTTTTGTGGAGTGGATGACCATGCCAAGAGACAGAGTGGCACGCGCAGAAACCGCTCAGATGGACAAGATGGGCAAGGACATTCCCAACCCGACCATGTGTAAGGAAGGGAAGGGAGTGCGGAATTTCGCCTGCAGCTACTACGATGGCTGCCTCGACAAGGCGGCCAAGGGCATGTGGAGTGGGTTCACGTGCCGGGAATGCGGCTATAATTACCAGAAGGATGAGGAGCAGCAGTCGGGGTGAATGAAGGAAGACCCCGTGGATCGCAGACTGCGCCGGCCCGCCCATCAGGGGCTGCTCTCGATGGAAGGGGCCGGCGTTGATCCCTCGAATGACTTGAATGACCGGGCTATTAGCCCACCATTAGGGACCTCTCGGCAAATGACCCAGCCCAGCCTGAAGCTCCAGCGGGAGTGGATCAGCTTTCCTTCACCAGCTCGATGAGACACATGGGAGCAGCGTCCCCCCTTCTGTAACCGACCTTGACGATGCGGGTATACCCTCCGGGGCGAGTCTGGTATCTCGGGGCGAGGTCGTTGAAAACCTTGTGCACCACCGATTTCTCCCGGATGACCGCCAGAGCCTGCCTGCGGGCATGAAGGTCCCCGCGCTTCCCGAGCGTGATCATATTCTCGGCCCAGCGACGAAGCTCCTTGGCCTTGGGAAGGGTCGTGTAGATCCTCTCATGGTCCAGTAACGAGGTCACCATGTTGCGGAACATCGCCATCCGGTGGCTCGTTGTGCGATTCAGCTTCCGACCAGCAACTTTGTGGCGCATGACTATTCCTGTTCCTTTCTTCGCTGCTCGATTTCATCGCGGCCGGGAAAGCTCTCGATCTTCATCCCAAGGGATAATCCCATTTCCGTCAGGATCTCCTTGATTTCATTGAGCGATTTTCGGCCAAAATTCTTCGTCTTGAGCATTTCGGATTCGCTCTTCTGGACCAGCTCGCCGATGTAGCGAATATCCGCATTCTTGAGACAGTTGGCTGATCTCACCGACAGCTCCAGCTCATCGACACTCCGGAAGAGGTTCTCATTGTATTCCGGCTCGATATGTGGCTCATCCTCCGAGGCATCGGCCTCTTCCTCGAAGTTGATGAAGATGGTCAGCTGGTCCTTGAGGATCTTTGCGCCGTAGGCGAGGGCATCCTCCGGCTTGATGCTGCCGTCCGTCCAGAGCTCCATGGTGAGCTTGTCATAATCGGTGATCTGGCCTACACGAGCCTGAGAGACCACATAGCTGACCTTGCGAACGGGGGAAAAGATGGCATCAATGGGGATCGTCCCAATGGGCTGGTTTTCATCCATGTTGCGATCCGCGGGCACATAGCCCTTGCCCTGTCGAACGGTGAGCTCCATTCTTAAATTGGCATCCTTGGCCAGGGTGCATATGTGCTGATCCAGGTTGAGAATATCCACAGCGCCGTCGCTGCGGATGTCGCGCGCCGTCACGGCTCCCTCTCCGTGCTTTTCGATCAGGAGCTGACGGGAGCCTTCGCCGAGCATTTTGAAACGGATCTCCTTGAGGTTGAGAACGACATCGGTAACGTCTTCCAATACTCCCGGAACCGTGGAAAACTCATGCAAAACCCCGTCGATCTTGACGCTCGTGATGGCGGCACCCTGCAGGGAGGAGAGGAGCACTCGACGGATGGCGTTACCGAGGGTCGTACCGAATCCCCGCTCCAAAGGCTCACACACGAACTTGGCGTAGGTATCGGGGCGGCCTTTGGCTTCAATTTCCAAACGCTTCGGTTTAATCAGCTCACGCCAGTTTTTTTGCATATGGCTTCCTCGCGACTAGCTATCCTCAATACCTTCATCCCTTCACAAAAGGAAAAAATGAAAACCGGAAGGGAAGCGTTCAGCGGCCTGAAGCTCCAACCGGCTTGATCCAAGAGAAGGGGGGAGATTAGGCTTACTTCGAGTAAAACTCGACCACCAGGTGCTCCTGCACGGGCAGGTTCATCTCTTCTCTTGTGGGCAGTACTCTGAAAACACCCTGATGGGCAGCTTTGTCGAGCTCGAGCCAGGGAGGCAAGCCCCTGCGGGGCATGGCTTCCATGGCGTCGTTGATGACCACGAGCTGCCGGCTGGATTCCACAACAGTCACGGTGTCGCCAGGACGAAGCAGAAAAGAGGGAATGTTGACCTGCTTGCCGTTGACGAGAAAGTGATTGTGGCGAACGAGCTGCCGAGCCTGGTCCCGCGAGCTTGCAAAACCCAGCCTGTACACGGTGTTGTCCAGACGCCTTTCAAGGAGTATGAGGAAATTGGTTCCCGTCACCCCTTTCTGACGGTCTGCGATCTTGAAGTAATTCTTGAACTGCTTTTCGATGAGGCCGTACATCCTCCGAATTTTCTGCTTCTCACGCAGCTGCAGACCGTAGTTGGAGAATTTGCCTCGAGACTGCCCATGCTGTCCGGGCGGATAGTTTCTGCGCTCCACGGCGCATTTGTCGGAATAGCAGCGGTCGCCCTTAAGGTAAAGCTTCATGGTTTCACGCCGGCATATCCTACAATTAAAACCCGTGTACCGAGCCAAGTTGAGTACCTCCTATGGGTGTGGCCTTGGAATACTGGTCGTTGAACGAATCCCCCCGCTTCCCTCTAAACGCGGCGGCGCTTGGGGGGACGACATCCGTTGTGGGGAATGGGGGTGATGTCCTTGATGGCCGTGATGTTGAATCCCGCCGCCTGCAATGAGCGCAGGGCAGCTTCCCTCCCGGAGCCTGGACCCTTGACATAGACCTCCAGATTCTGAACGCCATGCTCCATGGCCTTCTTACCTGCGATCTCCGCGGCAATCTGTGCCGCAAAGGGCGTGCTCTTCCTGGACCCCTTGAACCCCTGACTCCCGGCGCTCGACCAGGAAATGGCATTGCCACTGGTATCGGTTATGGTGACGATGGTGTTGTTGAACGTGGACCGAATGTGGGCAATCCCATTCAGGATATTTTTGCGTTCCTTCTTCTTGCGAGAAGAAGCCTTCTCCCTGGCCATGATTCCTCCGCCCTATTTTTTGCGTTTACCCATGACGGACCGGCGCGGTCCCTTGCGAGTGCGTGCGTTGGTGTGGGTCCTCTGTCCGCGAACGGGAAGGCCGCGTCGATGTCTCAGTCCGCGGTAGCACCCCAGGTCCATGAGGCGCTTGATGTTCATGGATACTTCGGTGCGCAGATCACCCTCCACCTTGTAATGGGAGTCGATGACCTGTCTGATGGAGTTGACCTGAGCATCGGTGAGGTCGTCGGACTTGGTGTCCGGGCTGATGCCCGCCTCATCGAGGATCTTCTTGGACGTGGTTCGCCCAATCCCATAGATGTACGTCAGAGCGATCTCGATGCGCTTGTTCTTAGGTAGGTCGATACCTGCAATACGTGCCAATCTCCGCTCCTCCCGTCAACCTTGTTTTTGCTTGTGCCTCGGGTTCTCGCAGATGACACGGACGTTGCCGTGCCGGCGAATGACCTTGCACTTGCGACAGATTCGTTTCACTGATGCTCGAACTTTCATCTCAATCAGACCTTTCCGTGACCAGCCAGTGGGGCGGCATCATGATTTGGACCTATAGGTGATGCGGCCGCGCGTCAAGTCATACGGGGAGAGCTCCACGGTCACCTTGTCCCCGGGCAGAATCCGGATGAAATGCATGCGCATCTTGCCGGAAATATGAGCCAGAATGCGATGACCGTTGGGTAGCTCCACTCGAAACATGGCGTTGGGGAGAGTCTCCACCACCGTGCCCTCCACCTCTATGACATCCTCTTTGGCCATGTAATGCACTGACTCCTTATATTTGCGAAAATGCGCCCGGTCGCTGATGAGCGCTGCGACCCCCATGCCGGCGCTCGCACCCCTGAATGTGACACCTCAGACCGACACCGCCAGCCTCGTGAGGATGTCGGGCCCGTTCTGTGTCACGGCGACCGTGTGCTCGAAATGAGCCGACAGACGGCGATCGACGGTAACGGCCGTCCAGCGGTCGTCGAGAACTTCGACGTCCGCTCGCCCCAGGTTGATCATGGGCTCGATGGCAAAGACCATACCTGCCTTGAGCTTCACGCCTTTCCCTGGAGGCCCGTAATTAGGGATCTGGGGCGGCTCGTGAAGCGCCTGCCCGATCCCATGACCCACAAACTCCCGGACAACGGAAAAGCCACGAGTTTCGACGTAGGTCTGAATGGCATGCGAAATGTCCGAAAGCCGATTCCCAATGGCGGCGCGGGCTATGCCCTCGTAAAGAGATGCCTCGGCGGTGGAGCACAAGGCCAGGGCATCGGGATTGATCTGGCCCACGGGCAAAGTGACGGCTGAATCACCAAAATAACCGTCGATGGAAACCCCAAAGTCAAGGCTGATGATATCGCCTTCCTTGAGAACGGTTTTCTTGGAAGGCATCCCATGAACGACCTCGAAATTGACAGAAGTGCACAAGGAATAAGGATATCCGTGGTAGCCCTTGAAAGCAGGCTTGGCCGAACGCTCAATGGCCATCTCCTCGCTGAGCGCGTCCAGGTCCCAGGTGGTGATCCCGGGCTGAACACGCTCCTTGAGGCGCTCGAGTATCTCAGCAACAATGAGGCATGCCTTACGGATTTTCTCGATTTCCCGCTGAGACCTCAAGATGATCAATGCATACCCTCTAGCCCAGCACCTTGACGATGAGGCCAAAAATCTGGTTCATATCGCCAACGCCATCCACGCGGCGAATCTTGGCCTGCTTCTCGTAATAGTCGATCAAAGGCTTGGTCTGGCCTTCATAGACCTGCAGGCGCGACGAGACCGTGGACTCATTGTCATCATCCCGCTGATACAGCTCGCCGTTGCACTTGTCACAGACGCCGTCCTTCTTGGGAGGATCGAACTTGACGTGGAAGCCCGCGCCACAAGCGCGGCAGGTCCGGCGACCCGTGAGACGAGCCAGCAGCTCACTGCTGGGAACCTCGATGGACACAACGTGATCGATCTTCTGTTTGAGCTCAGCCAGCATGGCATCCAGAGATTCAGCCTGGCTCACATTCCTGGGGAAGCCGTCGAGCATGTAGCCCTTGGCACAATCCGACTTCTGTATACGCTCCTTGACGAGACCGATGACCACCGAGTCAGGCACGAGGGTGCCCTGGTCCATGTATTTCTTGGCTTCGAGGCCCAACGGCGTTCCCTCCTTGAGGGCGGCGCGGAGCATGTCGCCAGTGGAAATCTGAGGGATGCCGTACTTGTCGATGAGCCGCTTAGCCTGAGTTCCCTTACCAGCACCCGGGGGACCTAACAAGATGATGTTCATCAGCCTCTCCTTTTAGTGTCGTCGGTTCCTTGAGCTCTCCCTTTTGCATTGTGAGCCTGACCGTGCCAATCTGTAAAAAAGTATAATACACACATTCCCAAAAAAGTGGAACAGATAATGTTCTGGGTGGACTCACCCTGTCCAAGTCACGGCTGGGAGCCATTTATCGACGACCACGAATGCGACCCTTCTTGAGGAATCCCTCATAGTGGCGAGAAAGCATGTGCGCTTCAATCTGTCCCAGGGTGTCCATGGCAACACCAATGACGATGAGCAGTGCGGTGCCACCAAAATAGAAAGGAACGTTGAACTGCTGAACCATCACGGTGGGGAGCACGCATACAAGGGACACATAAATGGCTCCTCCAAGGGTGATGCGGCTGAGGACCTTGTCAATGTATTCAGCCGTTGGTCGTCCAGGACGAATACCGGGGATGAACCCACCGTATTTCTTCATGTTGTCAGCGACGTCCACCGGATTGAAGACGATGGCCGTGTAAAAATAGCAGAAGAACATGATGAAGGCGACGTAGAGGATGGAATAAAGCCATGCTCCAGGATGCAGTGCATTGGCCACGGACTGGACCCAGTCCACCGGGACGAAATTGGCCACCGTCGCCGGAAACATGATGATGGACGATGCGAAGATGGGAGGGATGACCCCGGAAGTGTTGATCTTGAGAGGAATGTGAGTGTTCTGCCCTCCATAGACCCTTCTACCCACCACGCGCTTGGCGTACTGCACCATGATACGGCGCTGCCCGCGCTCCATGAAGATGATGAAGGCCACGACAGTGACCATCATGACCAGGAGCAGGAGCATCACAAACAGGCTCATTTCACCCGAGCTCACCAGCCGGATGGTGTTCTGGATGGCATTGGGTATCCCCGCCACGATGCCGGCAAAAATGATGAGGGAAATGCCATTGCCGATGCCCCGCTCGGTGATCTGCTCTCCCAGCCACATGATGAAAGCCGTACCCGCGGTCAGGGTGATGACCGTGATGATGCGGAAGGACCAGCCCGGTGTCAAAACAACCATCTCACCGCCGGGGCCGGTCATCCCCTCCAGACCTACGGAGATGAAAAATCCCTGGATCGTGCTGAGGACCACCGTGCCGTAGCGGGTGTACTGCGTGATCTTGCGCCTGCCTGCCTCGCCCTCCTTGCTGAGCCTCTCCAGGGTCGGAATGACCACGGTGAGGAGCTGAAGGATGATGGACGCGCTGATATAGGGCATGATGCCCAGGGCGAAGACTGAGAGCTGACTCATGGCTCCGCCGGAGAACATATCGAACAGTCCCAGCAGAGTCCCCTTGGCCGCTTTGAAAAAAGCGGAAAGCGCCTCGGTGTTGATACCCGGGGTGGGAATATGGGTCCCGATACGGTACACCGCAAGCAGAACAAGCGTCTGAACGATGCGCTTCTTGAGCTCAGGGATTCGACCGATATTCTGAAAGCCTGTCAGCACGCGCTATTTCCTTTTGGGCTTGGTGATGAGCTCCACTCGCCCCCCGGAGGCCTCTACCTTCAGGACCGCGGCCTTGCTCGCTTTGTGGACGCGCAGAGTCAGAGGATGCTGCAGCTCACCGTCAGCCAGCAGCTTGACCGTAGCGAATCGCTTGCTCAGAAGCCCGGCTTCGCGGAGCTCATCCGGTCCCACCTCGGCGCCCGAGTCGAACTTCTGGAGGGATCCAACGTTGATGATCCCGTACTCGACACGGTAGATGTTGGTGAATCCGCGCTTGGGGATGCGACGCTGGAGGGGCATCTGACCGCCCTCGAACCATGGAGGCGTGCCGCCTCCCGATCGGGAGTTCTGGCCCTTGGATCCCCTGCCCGCCGTTTTGCCCAAACCCGATCCACTACCGCGCCCCACGCGCTTTCTCGTCTTTTTGGACCCTGGTGCAGGGGCCAGATCGTGAAGTCTCATCGCTCACTTCCATTCCGTCGCGGTTCAAAAAAAGCGCGTTCAGCGCTCGGTGACCTCAACCAGGTGGATGACCTTACGCACGGCCCCCAGGATCTGAGGGGTACCGTAAAGATCCACGCACTTGTTCAGACGAGTCAGGCCGAGAGCCTGCAAAATCCGTCGATGTTTTTCCGGTCGCCCAATGGGACTCCGGATGAGTCGAACTTGTATGGGCTTGGACATGTTAGTTCCCTTGGTTGTAGAGGAAGTGCCTGACGGTGGCCGTCGGATCCGAGGCTGTCAGAGCGTCCTCCCTGCTCAACGGCTCAGATTTCGCACCCCCGGACGGCAGCGACGGTCGCTTTGCTCCGAAGGGTCTTCAGACCCTGAAGGGTTGCCTTGACCACATTGTGCGGATTACGAGATCCTATGCATTTAGTCAGGATGTCGTTGATGCCAGCGGCTTCCATGACGGCTCGAACAGCACCGCCCGCGATGACGCCAGTACCGGGCGAAGCCGGTTTGAGGACAACGGAAGAGGCTCCGAACCGCCCGAGGGATTCATGGGGGATCGTGCCTTCCACCAACGGAACCGCGAACATGCTCCGCTTGGCCGACTCGAGGCCCTTGCGGATGGCCTCGGGGACCTCGTTGGCCTTTCCCAGGCTGAAGCCCACCCGACCATTACCGTCCCCAACCACTACGATGGCACTGAATGAAAACCTTCTTCCACCCTTGACCACCTTGGCGACGCGGCTGATGTGGACCACCTTATCGATAAGCTGAAGCTGACTGGATTCAACAGGTAACAATGGTTCGCCTCCCTTCGTGCCTATTTCGTGGTACTAGAACTCCAAACCGGCTTCACGCGCGGCATCAGCCAGGGCGCGGACCCGACCGTGGTAAATGAATCCATTACGGTCAAACACGACCTTCGAGATCCCCGTGGCCTGAGCCTTCTTCGCGATGATTTGGCCGACCCGCTTGGCGGCCTCGACCTTCCCCTTGGCGGCTCCCAGATCGCGATAGTCAGGCGCGAGCGTAGAAGCCGTCACGAGAGTGGCTCCCATCACATCATCGATGATTTGAGCGTAAATGTGCTTGTCGGTGCGGAAAATGGACAGCCTCGGGCGTTCCGGCGTGCCGTGCACCTTCTTCCTGATCCTCATTTTTCTTTTAAGCCGAGCCAGTTCACGGAAGCTAGTCTTGACTGCCATGTCGAAATCTCCAGCGATTCTATTTCTTGGAGCCGGCCTTGCCGACCTTGCGGTGAATCCGCTCCCCGATGTAGCGAACGCCTTTTCCCTTGTAGGGCTCAACGGGCCTGAAGGCCCGGATCTTGGCGGCTGTCTGGCCGAGGAGCTCCTTGTCGATCCCTTCAAGACGGATGGTCGTCTGACGCTCGACGGTAGCCTTGATGCCATCGGGCAGGACAAACTGAATGGGATGCGAATGTCCGAGATTGAGACTCAGAATACTGCCTTGAGCCTCGGCCCTGTAGCCTGTGCCCTGGATTTCCATGCCCTTGAGGAAGCCCTGGCTCACACCGACGACCATGTTGGAGACGAGGGCGCGGGTCAGACCATGGAGAGAGCGGCTTTGAAGCGAATCATCCGGACGGAGGATTCGAATGGCCGTCGGATCGATTTCAACAGCGACACCGGAGCTCAGGAGTCTCGTCAGCTCCCCGCGGGGTCCCTTGACGGTGAGCATCCCTTCCACCAGAGCTGCCGTCACTCCCTTGGGGATGGTGATCGGGAGTTTACCTATGCGCGACATAATGGGGCTCCTCAACCAGCGACTCGGATCCGCTCAGGCGAATCCTCGCGCCCTTGGGTCTACTTCAACAAAAGTTTACAGGCACCACTACCAGATGGCGCACAGCAGCTCGCCGCCAATGCCTTCCTGACGGGCCGTCCGGTCGGTCATGACGCCCTTGGGGGTCGATAGGATGCTGATGCCCAGCCCGTTCAATATTCTGGGAATTTCCTTGTGTCCCACGTACACGCGGCACCCGGGCCGACTGATCCTCTTGATGCCGGTGATGGCTGCCTCTCGAGGATCCGTGTACTTCAGCTGGACGCGAAGGATGCCCTGCTTATCGTCCCGAAGAAACTTGAAATTCTTGATGTAGCCCTCATCCTTGAGAATCGTGGCGAGGCTAGCCTTCATCTTGGAGGCCGGAATGTCGACCTTGTCGAACCGCGCCTTCTGTCCGTTTTTGATCCGAACCAGAAAATCCGCTATGGGATCGGTGACAGCCATGAGTACTCCTTTCGAAACCTCAGCGGGGGGCCTTTACCAGCTGGATTTGACCACTCCGGGAAGCTCGGCGTTCAGGGCCATGTTGCGGAAGCAAATCCTGCAGATGCCGAACTTCCGCAGGTATGCTCGCGGACGTCCGCACACCGGGCAGCGGTTGTAGGCTCGAACCTTGAACTTCGGCTTGCCCTGGGACTTTGCAATGATGGATTTCTTTGCCAAGGTCGTCTCCTCTTTAAGCTCACTGCTTGAAGGGCATGCCCATGAGGGCCAGGAGGGTGCGAGCTTCGTCGTCGGAATCCGCCGACGTGACGATGGTGATGTTCATGCCCTTGATCTTGTCGATCTTGTCGTAGTCGATCTCAGGAAAAATGATGTGCTCCTTGATACCCAGGGTGTAATTGCCGCGGCCGTCGAGGGCCTTGCTGGAAACCCCTCGAAAATCGCGGACCCGGGGGAGGGCGACGTTGACCAGCTTGTCGAGGAACTGATACATTCGATCTCCGCGCAGCGTCACCATGCACCCGATGGGCATTCCCTTGCGCAGCTTGAAGGCGGCGATGCTCTGTCTGGCCCGGGTGATGACGGGCTTCTGGCCGCTGATCTGAGCGAGCTCCTGGGTGGCTGAATCGAGTATCTTGATGTTCTGAATGGCCTCGCCCAAGCCCATGTTCAGAATGACCTTGCGGATGCTGGGGATCTGCATGGAGCTCTTGTACTTGTACTTTTCGGCCAGCTTGGGAACTACCTCAGTCTCGTACTTCTCTCGCAATCTTACCATCAATGGCCTCCACTCCCGGCCCACATCGAGTCGGACGCTGATCAGTCGACGACCTCGCCGCACTTTTTGCAAAAGCGCACCTTGCGGTCGTCATCAAGGATCTTGTAGCCCACTCGGGTCGGGTCTGTACATTTCGAGCAAACCAGCATGAGATTGGAGATGGCGATGGGGGCCTCCTTCTCAAGAATCCCACCCTGCCGGGACTGCTGGTTCGGCTTCATGTGGCGCTTCACCATGTTGATCTTCTCGACGATGGCCCGATCCTTCTTGGGAACGAGACGCATGACCTTGCCGGTCTTGCCCTTGTCCTTGCCCGCGATGACCTGAACCACATCATTCTTCTTGATCCGGTACTTCGTCTGCTGTTCCATGGAAGGAGCCCTCTCTCCTGCTAAAGTACTTCAGGAGCCAAAGAAATGATCTTCATGAATTGCTTCGCCCGGAGCTCGCGGGCGACAGGCCCAAAAATGCGGGTTCCGATCGGCTCCCTGGCCGCGTTGATGAGGACGGCCGAATTGTCGTCGAATTTGATGTATGACCCGTCGATCCGACGTACTTCCTTTTTGGTTCGAACCACAACGGCCTTGAGGACGTCCCCCTTTTTGACCTTGGCGTTGGGGATGGCCTCCTTGACGGAGACGACAATGATGTCACCGACGGATGCGTACCGTTTCCTCGTTCCCCCCAGGACCTTGATGCAATAGAGGCGCTTGGCACCCGAATTGTCTGCGGCGTTGAGCTGAGTTTCTGCCTGAATCATAAGAATCTCCAACCATCGAAATGCCTGCCGGCTGTTGATTTGCCACTGAATGAGCCCGCGCCGCGGGGCGGGTGAGCCCTTCCAATCTACTGTGCCGCCTTTTGCAGGATTTCGAGAACGACCCAGCGTTTGTCCTTGCTGAGAGGACGGCTCTCCGCGATGAGGACACGGTCGCCAACCTTACAGGCGTTGAGCTCATCGTGGGCCTTGAACCGGTTGCTGCGACGAACCAGCTTCCTGTATTGCTGATGTTGAATGAGGCGCTCCACCGAGACAACAACGGTTTTCTGCATCTTGCTGCTCACGACGGTGCCCACTCGAGTCTTCTTACTGCTTGATGTGGCCGCTTCCATGCCCATAACCCTCATGCTCCAGCCTTGCTGGCCATTTCACGGATCACCGTGAGTACCTGTGCAATGTTTCTGCGCGTCTTGCGGAGCTGCGCCGTGTTCTCCAGCTGTGACGTGGCATGCTGGAACCTCAGATTGAACAGCGCTCCGCGAAGCTCCGTCAGCTTCTGATCGAGCTCTTCCATCGTCATCTCACGAAGGGAACTGGCTTTCATAGCACATCCTGCCTCGAAACAAAGCGTGTGGGGATAGGGAGCTTATTGGATGCCAACAGCAGGGCACGGCGAGCGACATCCTCGGATACCCCCTTGATCTCATAAAGCATGCGACCAGGCTGAATGATGGCCACCCAGCCTTCCGGAGCCCCCTTGCCTTTACCCATGCGCGTCTCGGCCGGCTTCTTGGTGTAGGGCTTGTCAGGAAAGAACCGGATCCAGACCTGCCCGCCACGCTTGACATGGCGTGTGATGGCGACACGGGCGGCTTCGATCTGGCGCGACGTCAGCCGTCCGCACTCGATGGCCTTGAGCCCGAAATCTCCAAAGCTCAGCGCGCTGCCGGTATACGCGGTGCCCCGCATGCGGCCCTTCATTTGTTTGCGGAACTTGACTCGTTTAGGTGCTAACATGAATGACTCTCCAATCCAAGCACGCGCAGGCTCTCTGGGCAGCCTGCCTCACGGTACGCCCTGAAGCCTCCTTGGGGCGCCTCTCCCTAGTGGCTCGGAGCCCGGCGGTCGCAGGTGACCGCCCGGGATCAGTGCCCCAGTCGATGGCGCTCAGACGCGTCGCGGGCTAAGGCAAAACCTCTCCTTTGAAGATCCAGCATTTGACGCCGATGATGCCGTAGGTGGTCCTGGCCAGGGCCGTGCCATAGTCGATGTCGGCCCTGAGCGTGTGGAGCGGAACGCGCCCTTCACGGTACCATTCGCGTCGCGCCATTTCCGCGCCGCCCAGTCTGCCAGCCGAGGCCACGCGCACACCCTTGGCGCCGAATTTCAGCGCCGCGCCGACGGCACGCTTCATGGCCCTTCGAAAGGCAACCCGGCGAACAAGCTGCATCGAGATGTTCTCGGCCACGAGAACGGCGTCAAGCTCGGGACGACGGACCTCCTGGATATCGATGAGGATTTCACGCCTGAACTTGCGCTCCAGCTGCTGTCGCAGAAGCTCGATCTCCGCGCCCTTCTTGCCGATCACGATACCGGGGCGGGCCGTATGGATGCGGATCTTCACCTTGTTGGCCGCCCGCTCGATCTCGATCTTGGCAACTCCCGCATGGAAGAGCCGCTGTTTGAGATAATCCCGAATCATGCGATCTTCGTAAACCAGCCGGGCATAATCGCGCGCGGCAAACCATTTGGAGTCCCAGGTCCTGATGACCCCCAGGCGAAACCCTATCGGATGAACCTTCTGTCCCAATCCTCACCTCCGGCGATCCTGCGGCCTCTCGGCCCCACTCTATTCCATTCACTGCCAGGCAGGCAGCCTTCCATTACGGGATGATCGGCGAGCCCCTGATGGAAAGGGCACAACCATCAGACCTCAGAGAGCACGATGGTGATGTGACTCGTCCTCTTGACGATGCGCGTCGCTCGACCCATGGCACGAGGCCTGAATCGCTTGAGGCGTGGTCCCTCGTCGATGAGAATGGTCTTGACCACGAGATTATCGAGATCAATGGTTCGAGCCACTTCCGCATTGGCCAAGGCGGATTTCAACGTCTTGCCCACCAGCCTGCTGCCCTTTAATGGGGTGAACTTGAGAATCGTCAAAGCATCGGCAGCCTTCCTGCCCCGAAGGACATCGGCCAGGGGGCGGACCTTGGTGGGCGAGATGCGCACGAACTTACTGACGGCCCTGACATCCATCACTTCTTTCCTTTCACCTTCGACTTTTTATCGCCAGCATGTCCGTAGAAGGTTCTCGTGGGCGAAAACTCCCCGAGCTTGTGACCGACCATGTTCTCCGACACGAAAACCGGGACGAATTTCTTGCCGTTGTGAACGGCAAGGGTCAGACCCACGAACTCCGGCACAACGGTGGACCGCCTGGACCAGGTCTTGATGACCTTGCGGTCGCCCGTGTCCCTGGCTTTGTTCACCTTGTCCATGAGATGGTCATCAACGAAGGGACCCTTTTTCAGCGAGCGAGGCACTTTATTCTCCTTGAGCAGTCACTGGATTGCCAGCGTCCGGAATGGCATTACCTCCCGGGCCTGTACGCTACCAGGCCGAGGCGTCATGGCAGCACATGCCACTGGCTCTCCTCAGCCCAAAATCTATTTTCGACGTCTTCTCACGATCAGACGGTCACTGCCCTTGTTCTTGCGTGTTCGGTACCCCTTGGTCGGCACACCCCAGGGAGTGCAGGGATGCCGGCCACCCGAGCTCCTGCCTTCGCCGCCGCCCATGGGATGATCGACGGGATTCATGGCCACGCCCCGGACATGGGGACGCTTTCCGAGCCAGCGGGTCCTTCCGGCCTTGCCGAGGGAGGTGTTTTCGTGGTTGATGTTGCCGATCTGCCCGATGCTGGCCTTGCATTCGATGGGAACCATCCTCATTTCAGTGGAGGGCAGACGGAGAATGGCGTATTTGCCTTCCTTGGCGATGAGCTGAGTGCTGGCTCCCGCCGAGCGAGCGAGCTGGCCGCCCTTCCCGGGCTTCAGCTCGACATTGTGCAGGACCGTGCCCAGGGGAATGCTGGCCAGACGCAGACAGTTGCCGGGCTTGATGTCGGCATCGTCGCTGGCCAGGACCTGATCCCCCACCGAAAGGCCGACTGGTGCGAGGATGTAGCGCTTCTCACCGTCCACGTAGTGAAGGAGCGCGATATGGGCCGAACGGTTGGGGTCATATTCGATGGTCGCCACCTTGGCCGGGATGCCAACCTTGTCACGCTTGAAGTCAACGAGTCTGTATCGACGCTTGTGACCACCGCCTCGGTGCCAAGCGGTCACCCGGCCGTAGGAGTTTCGGCCGCCGGTCTTTCGGACAGGCTCGAGAAGACTCTTTTCCGGTTGATCACAAGTGAGGCCGGTGGGTACGGAGTAGGTCTGAAAACGCCGGCCCGGGGATGTCGGGTTCACTTTCTTGATGCTCATGGATCCCTCTTTCTTGCCTACGCACCTTCGAAGAACTCGACGCGCTGCCCAGGCTTGATGGTCACGACCGCCTTCTTCCAATCGGGCCGCCAGGTAAAGAATCGTCCTACGCGCTTCTTCTTGCCGACCACGTGCATGGTCTTCACATCGAGGACATTCACCTTGAACATCAGCTCGACGGCCTGTTTGATCTCGATCTTATTAGCTCGACGATCTACCTCGAAAAAGAGCTTGTTGTGAGCCTCCTTCTCGAGGTTGCTCTTCTCCGTGATCAAGGGTCGCTTGAGAATCTGATAGGCTTTGCTGTTCATGACCCCAGTCTCTCCTCTATACTCTGGATGGCCTCTCTCGTCAGGAGAAGATGATGATAGTTCATGAGGTCGTACACATTCAGTCCTTCGGAGCGCAAAACCTTAACCCTGGGAATGTTGCGGGCCGACTTCTCCACGATGTTGTCCGATGCCGGAAGGACAATGAGCGTCTTCTCCAGCTCAAACCGGGTGAGGACGGATGCGAAATCCTTGGTCTTGATGCGCTCGAGCCCAAAACTGTCGAGAATGGTCAGCTCATGATCGAGGAGCTTCTGGCTCAGGGCCATCTTGAGCGCGAGTCGGCGAACCTTCTTGGGCATCTGAAAGGCGTAGGACCTGGGGACCGGACCATGAATGGTCCCACCCCCGCGCCAGACGGGTGACCGACTGGTACCAGCCCGCGCCCGACCCGTGCCCTTCTGCCTCCAGGGCTTCTTTCCGCCGCCGCGAACCTCGCTTCTGCCCTTGGTTTTCGCAGTCCCAGCCCGTCGCTTGGCCATTTGGTAGAGCACAACTTCGTGGAGCACGTGGGGCTTGACTGGAACTGCAAACACACCGGCATTGAGCTCCAGCTGGCCGATCACGTCTCGGTTGACATTGAATACATCCACGGTAGGCATGTTGCTCCTCGATTCCGATCTGACGGAAACGCACCGCGCCTGAGGGCTTGCGATCTACCTCACGCGGTTGGTCTTCCTGATGAACACGATGCTGTTCTTGGCTCCGGGCACCGCACCCTTGACCAGAAGGACGTTCTCCTCGGGGCGCACATCGACAATCTTGAGATGCAGCGTGGTGATGCGTTTGTCACCCTTCTGACCCGCCATCTTCTTGCCCTTGATGACTCGACCGGGAAAAGTGGCATTTCCCGTGGAGCCCGGCTCCCGGATGTTCTTGGACCCGTGGGCCGACGGACCGCGCTGAAATCCCCATCGCTTGATGGGGCCGGCAAACCCCTTGCCCTTGCTCTTGCCGATGACGTCAACAAACTCGCCGACCTCAAAGGCATCGGCCTGAAGCTCCTGGCCCAGCTCAAACCCCTCGGTGTCGTTGACGCGAATCTCTTTGAGAACCGAGAAATATCCCTTTCCGGCCTTGTCGAGGTGACCCTTGATGGGGCGAGTCACATTCTTGGGCTTGGCGGTTCCAAAACCGAGCTGAACGGCCGCATACCCGTCGTTCTCAATCGTCTTGATCTGCGTGATCGTACACGGTCCTGCCTGCACCACCGTCACGGGGACGGCCGTGCCGTCATTGGCATAGACCTGGATCATTTCCATCTTGCGCCCGATTAGTCCTTTGATCATCGTTTCCAGCTCTTTCTTTCAGAAGCTCACGCAGCGGGGCTCAAAGCTTGATCTCCACGTCAACTCCCGCCGACAGGTCCAGCTTCATCAGGGAGTCCACCGTCTGCTGCGTAGGCTCAAGGATGTCGATGAGCCTCTTGTGGACGCGGATCTCGAACTGCTCACGAGACTTCTTGTCCACGTGAGGAGACCTCAGGACGGTGTACTTGTGGATCTTTGTGGGTAGCGGAATGGGCCCGGCTACGCGCGCTCCGGTCTTCTTGGCCGTCATGACGATTTCATTGGTCGACTGATCCAGAAGCTTATGATCGTATGCCTTAAGCCGGATGCGAATTCTCTGATTCGTCATCATAAACTCTCGTTCCTGTCCGAAAGGGCGGCGCGACGCCGCGGTCGGCACCCCGTCAGAAAACTGGTTAAAATCGAGCCCTACTCGATGACATCGGTGACGACGCCGGCGCCGACGGTTCGCCCGCCCTCGCGGATGGCGAAGCGCAGCTCTTTTTCCAGGGCAACGGGCGTGATGA
>JALOPI010000009.1 GCA_025453975.1 Syntrophobacteraceae bacterium | reverse complement strand
GGGGATTGCGTCCAGTGCTTCGACGAGGCCAACACGGCCCGCACGGCGGCTCTCATGGCGGGCATTCCCTTCCAGGTGCCGGCCTTCACGGTTCAGCGTCAGTGCTCGTCCTCCATGCAGGCCCTGAGCTCGGGGGTGCAGCAGATCCGGGCGGGGGATGCGGAGATCGTGCTCGTGGGGGGCGTCGAATCCATGAGCTCGGGACCTTACTATCTGCCGGGTGCCCGCTGGGGGATGCGGCTCCAGAACCAGGAGGTGGTGGATTCGGTCTGGGAGATGCTCCACTCGGGCAGCCGGATCCTCGGCGAGCCCATGATCATGGGGATCACGTCCGAGAACCTGGCCGCCAAGTACGGCATCTCGCGCGAAGCCCAGGACCAGCTGGCCATGGAGAGCCACTCCAAGGCCGAGGCGGCCATCAAGGCGGGGCGGTTCAAGGAGGAGATCGTTCCCTTCGAGCTTCCGGGGAGGAAGGGGGAAAAGAAGGTCTTCGACCAGGACGAGCATCCCCGGTTCGGTCTCAAGATGGAAGATCTTTCCCGGCTGAAGCCGGTCTTCCGGCCCGATGGCACGGTCACGGCGGGCAACTCCTCGGGGCTGAACGACGGCGGGTCCGCGGCGGTTCTCATGACCCGCGGGCGGGCGAAGGCCTTGGGGCTCACGCCCATGGCCCGCATCGTGGTCCAGGCCGCGGCGGGTGTGGAGCCGCATCTCATGGGCTACGGCCCCGTTCCCTCCACCCAGAAGGCCCTCAAGAAGGCGGGCATGAGCCTCAAGGACATCCAGCTCATCGAGGTGAACGAAGCCTTCGCGGCCCAGTATATCGCCTGTGAGATGGGGCTGGGGCTGGATCGGTCCATCGTCAACGTCAATGGAAGCGGGGTCGGGCTGGGGCACCCCGTGGGCTGCACCGGGCTCCGCATCGTGATATCGCTCATCCACGAGATGGCGCGAAGGAATCTGGAAGTGGGGCTGGCGACCCTCTGCGTGGGGGGCGGCATGGGCATGACGACCATCGTGGTCAGGGATTGACGGCTCGATCAACCCATCGGAAGCAGGGGCCACCGGCTGGAGTGGCGCGGTTTGGCCCATGTGGGGGCCTGGCTGAGTACGGGAGCCCGGAGAGGCTGGGTATTCCGGGTGGATTCCTGCTGCCGTTGGGGATCGAGTGGCTGACATCCGGCAGGGTGCGATAGCGGGTGAAATCAATCTCAAAGTGATTTATGCTCTGCCCTTGGGCCTGGTCGCGGTGGAAAGGCGGGCAGGTTCTTTGGGCGACAGGGCCGATGGGTGGGTCGGACGCGTGTGGCGGGTAGCGGTGCGGGGGAGGGCGCTCGGAGGGCGGCCGTGGATTCATGATGGGGGAGGTGGCGTGATGTGGAATGCGGCAATGGAAGAGATTTTCTCCAAGGGAGAGGCTCTCAAGGGAATCCGGATCCTGGATATCACCCGGATCATCCTGGGACCCTGGGCCTCGACGCTCCTGGCCGAGCTGGGGGCCGAGGTCGTTCACGTGGAAATACCGGGGGCCGGGGACCTGCTCATCCGGGCCGTGGGGCCCCAGGGGCAGTTTCCAAGAAATATTTCTCCGGGCATGATGTGCGCCAGCGCCAACAAATATTACATGGCTCTTGACATGCACAAGCCCGAGGGCATCGAGCTCATCAAGAAGCTCGCGGCGTCGTCGGACATCGTGATGGAAAACTTCAAGCCGGGGACCTTCGACAAGTGGGGAATCGGTTACCGGCAGATGAAGGAGATCAGGCCGGACATCATTTACCTGAGCATGCAGGGCTTCGGAAACTGGGGCTCCCTTTCGGCGCGGCCCAGCTATGACGCCTATGCCCAGGGAATATCCGGCCTGGCCGAGATCACGGGCTTTCCCGATGCCATGGGCGTCAAGTCCTCGGCCTGGATCGGGGATTTTCTGAGCGGTACCGTGGCGGCCTATTACACGCTGGCGGCCCTCTATCATCGAAAGAAAACCGGCGTGGGGCAGTTCATCGACCTGTCCCAGGCCGAGGTCCTCCTGCGATGCATGGACTGGACGTGGCTCTACGGGTACCTCAAGGGAAAGAAGCGCGAGCGGTTCGGGAACTGGGACATGGCCGTGGTGCCGTCCTGCATTGTCAGGAGCAGGGATGGGTTCGTGGCCCTGGGGGCGTTCTCGGAGCCCGAGTTCGAGGGGCTCTGCCGCTCCATGGGCCGCGAGGAGCTCCTGGAGCTCAAAGTGATCGAAAAGCGGCTCACCGAGGCCGAGCGGATCTACCATGCCATCGATGCCTGGGCGGCCGGCCGGAGCGCTTCGGATATCCTGGAGGCGGGAGAGCGGCATGGGTTTTCCGTCGCCCGGGTCATGAACGTCGAGGCCATCCACCAATCGGCGCATTTCAACGAGCGGCAGACGGTCTGGAAGTTTGACGATCCTCTCTGGGGGGATCTCTGCTACCCCATGGCTCTCCATCTGGAGGACACTCCCGGACGGATTCGATGGTCCATGCGACCCGTGGGGTTCGACAACGAATACGTCCTCAGGAAGCTCCTCGGATACTCGCAGCAGGAGGTCCAGGCGCTGTACGACGAGCAGGTCATCGGACGCTGGAATCCGCAGATGGTGTTCGCCGGTCCTCCTCCCGAGTGGGATGGGCAGCAGGGGCTTCTTTTCAAGGAATGATGGAGGGGGAAGATGGATTGGGTCGCATGGGCAAGGGGAAACACGGATCCGGACGAGGCCGGCTGGAAGGCCGAGGCCCTCAAGGACGTCCTGGTTCTGGACTTGAGCTACGGGAGCTTCGCGGGGCTTTTTGCGGGATCGCTCTTTTCGGAGATGGGCGCGCGGGTCATCCGGATCGAGCCCCCCGACGGGGACATCGCCAGGAAGATGACGCCTTTCGGGGAATTCATCCAGGGCACGGGCCTGCCTTATCTCGTGGAGGGCCGGAACAAGGAGCACGTGACCCTCGACATCATGGGGGAGGCCGGCCGGGAGATCTTGCTGAGGCTGGTGCGCAAGGCGGACGTGCTCATCGAGACCTTCGCGCCTTCGGCCATGGAGAGCATGGGGCTGGGCTACGCCGCCCTCAAGGCGGTCAATCCCAGGCTGATTTACGTGGCGCTGAACAGCTACGGGCAGAAGGGTGAGCTTTCGGAGAAGGCCCGCCAGTCCGGATGGAGATGTTACGATATCATCGCCCAGGCGCTTTCGGGCTTCGTGTCGACCACGGGGATCCCCGACAGCATGACGGATTTTCCCGAGCACACGCGGGTGCCGACGCGCATGGGCAACTGGATGGGGTGGTACGCGGGCGGTGCGTACGCAGGGTTGGCGGTCATGGCGGCCCTCTACTTCCGGGAGGTCGGCGGCACGGGACAGTTCATCGACATGAGCCCCGCCGACGCCCTCATGTGTCTCAATAATTATGCGCTGCATTTCTATCATCTCACGGGAAAGGTCATCGAGAGACCCGGCAACATCGAGCCGGCGGCTCATCCTTACTGCTATGTCCGCTGCAAGGACGGCATGATCTTTCTCGCCGGCTACGCCGACCCCAACTGGAAGGCCCTGTGCACCATCATCGACCGCATGGATCTGGTGGAAGCGTACGTGACGGTGAAGGATCGCACCGATCCCGTCAAGGCCGTGGAGATCATTCAAGAGATCGAGAAGTTCACCCTGGAGCACACCCGGGATGAGCTGGTGGCCATGTGGCTAGCCTACAAGGGCCCCGGGGTGACCGTGGCCGGCGAGATCCTGAAGCCGGACGAGACCATCAAGCTGGAGCACTGGTATGAGCGGCGGTCGCTGCTCAAGATCCATGAAGCACCCTGGGGCGATCTGCTGCTGCAGGGGGCGCCGGCAAAAATGACGGAGACTCCGCCGCGCATCAAATGGGTCTGCAGGGAGATCGGCGCCGACAACGAGCTCGTGTACCTCGACCTTTTGGGGATGCCGAAATCCAGGCTGGAGGAGCTCAAGGGCCAGGGGGTGCTTTAGGGCTTGGGCTTTCAATGCCGGAAGCTGCTTCCCGGAAGGCATACCCATGGGACGCTGATGGGCTTTGATGCGCTCTGATCTCCGCTGGTTTGACCACGCTCCTTCATTCATCAGCGTGAATCACTGCTCATCGTGAAAATCAGCGTCCCATTGCCGGGTGCGTGAGAGCGGCGTACGCTCCCCCTCATGGGGAAAATACGATCTTGGCCCTCAACGAGTATGACCAGGCTCCAGGGCTTCGCTCATGGAGCCTGGTTTTCCGGGAATCATGGGAAGCGCCGTTTTCGAGGAGAGCCTTTGAGCGAGGCTGGCTGGAGTCACGGGCAGGTGAAGGCTCGGGGGCCGGACGGGGACGGTCGGAGGGGAGCGATGGCGAGCACGCTGCCGTGGTCGGGACTATGTTTGGTCGTGACCTCCCTTTTAGGTGCCTACGCAGCCCTTGGAATGGTCCTCTTCCTTTTCCAGGGGCAGCTGGTCTACTTTCCGGAAAAGCAGATGGCGGGCACCCCCCACGATATTCAGCTGCCCTACGAGGCCATATACCTGAAGACCGGGGACCAGGTCGAGCTCTTCGCCTGGTATGTTCCCGCCGTCAGCCCAAGGGGGACGATCCTTTTCTGCCACGGCAACGCCGGAAATATTTCCCACCGTCTGGCCTACGTCCAGATCTTCCATCGGCTCGGGCTCAACGTTTTCCTTTTCGACTATCGGGGCTTCGGGCTCAGCGGCGGGTCTCCTTCCGAGGAGGGCACGCATCTGGATTCCGAGGCGGCGTGGAGTTTTCTGGCTGGGAAGAAAGGGATTCCTCCCGGTAGTGTCGTAGTGTACGGGGAATCCCTGGGCGGGGCTGTTGCCGCGCGTCTCGCCACCCGGTATCCCGCCCGCGCGCTGATCCTGGCCTCCACCTTCACGTCCCTTCCCGACCTCGGAGCCGAGCTGTATCCGCTCTTCCCCGTGAGGCTCCTGTCTCGATTCCATTACCGTACGCTGGACTATGTCCGGCAGGTGCGGTGTCCCACGCTGGTCATCCACAGCCCCGAAGACGACATCGTTCCGTATCATCATGGAAAGAGCATCTACAATGCCCTCGGCGCTCCCAGGGAGCTCCTGACCATTCGAGGCGATCACAACAGTGGCTTTCTGGTCTCGGGCGACGCCTACATCCAGGGCATTGAACGGTTTCTTGAAGGGATCCCAAGCGCCGGCCTCACGCCAGGCCCATGAGCCTGCTTCCGCTCTCCTCCGCCATGAGATGGCCCAGCCGCGACCCACTCGAAAGCGCCACCTCGGCTCCCCTCCGGGGACGCTTGTCCCGGGTGCTTTACTCCCGGTTCTCCGTCTCCAGCGGGGAGAAATCTGTTGACGGGGTGATCCGACTGAGTGTAGGTAATGGCCATCGCACATCGGATCAACCGTTCTCGACCATGCTCAAGCTCCCGCTCTTCTCCCTGTTGTCTGAAAACTCGGCCTGATACATCCACTGAACCGCCCGTCCCCATGGAAGCTCGTGCCCGTCTTTTCAAAACTGGATTTTGGAAGGAGGTGATCGCGGTTCCGTCGTTGCAGTGGTGTTTCGTTCAGGTTCTGCTTCAGTAAACATCTGGGATTTGAAAGGAGTGCATCATGAGAAAGGCATCGGTTCTGTTCCTGGCCATCCTGGCGATCGTTTGCTTCGCAACTTCGGGGTTTGCAGCCCCTGACAAGGATGCCATCAAAAAGCAGGTGGACGAGATCGTGGCAGCCATCGATGGAGGGAAGACCGCTGACGATTTCAAGGATGCTGCCAAAAGAGAGCCCTATTACGTGTTCATCATGAAGGAGGACGGAATGCTGCTGGTGCACCCGTCACTGGTGGGCCAGAGCCTGAAGGAAAAGGCCGCTCCTGTTTTCGACGCGGTGGTCAAGGCCACTCCGGCCGGTGTGTGGGTGGACTATGAGTGGCAGGGCAAGATGAAGCACTCCTACGTGAGGAAGACCAAGAGCGCTCTCATCGTGGGGAGCGGCTATTCCGACTAGCACAGCCGGGCGTGAATACAAGCCCGCTCCATTTTCAGTCCCACCTCGAGAGGGGTGGGGAGGTGCGCTTCGTGACGGCCAGATGGCACACCCCCCCAACCCCCCGAGGGGGGATCGGGGCGGGTGCCATCCGCGCCGGGGCGTTGGTGTCTCGATCTCCCATATCTTTTTTACCGCCCATGCAGGGCGCTCAGGGAGCGAGGGCGGCCGAGATCTGGCGTTGCATGGTCTCGATGACGGCGATGGGGTCCGGGGCTGTGTTGATGGGCCTTCCGACCACGACGTGGTCGGCTCCGCTGGTGATGGCGTCGCCTGCCGTGACGATGCGCTTCTGGTCGTCCATCGGCGTCTCGCGGTTGGAGCCCGGGCGGATTCCAGGGGTCACGATGAACAGCCCGTGGCCGAGCTCATGACGGAGCCGCGCGGCTTCCAAGCCCGAGGAGACGACGCCGTCGCATCCGATCTCCAATGCCCGCCGTGCCCTCGACAGGACCAGATCTTCGATGTTGACGGGGGCCCCGAACATCGCCCGCATGTCCTCTTCCCCGAAGCTCGTCAGTGCCGTGATGGCCAGGATGGCCAGGTCTCCCTTCTCACGGACGGCGGCTTCCAGAATCGAGTCGTTCCCGTGCACCGTCGCGAAGGCGACGCCCCGGTCCCTCAGCTGCCTCACGGCCAGGCCCACCGTCTCCGGAATGTCGAAGAATTTGAGGTCCAGCATCACCTTGTGACCGCGGCTCGTGATGCTGTCGACGATGTGGAACCAGCCTGCCATGAAGAGCTGCAGTCCCACCTTGAAGAACTTGACATGGCTCTCCGCGCGCCGGACCCATTCCATGGCCAGCCGGGGCGACTCACAATCGAGAGCCAGGATGATGCGCTCATTCAACGGGATATCCTTCATGCCCATCCCCTTCCTCCACGAGTCTCTAATCTGACGGAAGACAGTCGCCGCCCCCTTCCATGCTGAGGCATCTCAAAACGCATCCTTGAATCCCACGGTTTGCCCTCACTCCTCGGTCTTGCCGCCCTTGATGAGATGCAGCTTCACCTTGTTCTCCAGGCGGTGCTCCACTTGAGGCGATCGACAATCGTTGCAGAGGAGAGCCGGCGAATAAGCCAGCTCCAGGAGGAGGAACGCCGTCGCCTTGATGAAGGCCAGCTCGGCGGGGGCTGCCGGGGCCTCTCCCCACTCCCGCAGCATCTCGGTCCTGGCAGCCTCGCGCGCCTTGTCCCCCAGCTGCGCGGGGTCGATGGACAGCTCCTTGCATCGCTGCTCGATCCGTCTCTGGACGGCGTCAGTCATCTCTTTTCCGCATTGAGTGCAGAAGAACTTAACCTGTCCCAGCCACATGAGCCCCTCCATTGCGATGGGAAACGTACCTCCAAAACCGACGGGAGCCTCAAGAAAGGCGGGAGCCGGCGGCGTCTCGCCACGATACGATGGCACGATCCTCCCCCGTTCTCGTTGGGCAGTCAATCACAACATGCCGGACCCTGCAAGACGGACCTCCCCATGAAATGATCCCAAGCTTCGCGCTTGAAGCTTCACGGGGAAGCCTGCACGGGGGGGGGCGCGTTGAATGAATTGCTTTTAGCCTGGCATTTCAATGGGTTGAACCTGCTGATCCTGCCTGTGCGGTCCCGCTGTCCATGGGATCGCCCGGGGCCGAAGCCTTGACAGTGGCACTCTTGCTCTTTAACCGAATAGAGTATACCCATGATGCTGGCGAAGTGAATCCCTCTGAGGGAGGTTCCGATATGATCTCCACATTGCTGACAGTGATGCTCCTGGTCCTCGGCTGGGCCGGACGGGCCGAATCGGTTTTGCAGCTCGAAGCCGTCGCCACGGGCCTTGGCGCCCCCGTCGCGCTGACCCATGCGGGAGACGGCTCGGGAAGGCTTTTCATCGTGCTTCAGGATGGCCGAATCCTCATTCACGATGGTGCCCAGGTTCTCCCGACGCCCTTCCTGGACCTGCGCTCGAGGGTCTCCTCGGGTGGGGAGCGCGGGCTCCTGGGTTTGGCCTTCCATCCGGATTACGCGGCAAACGGGCGCTTTTTCGTCCATTACACCCATAGAGCTGGGCACTCGATCGTGGCTGGATACCGGGTTTCGGGAGACCCCAACGTGGCGGGCCCCCGTTCCGCCCGTACCGTACTCAGAGTAGCACAGCCTTTTGCCAATCACAACGGCGGCCAGATCCAGTTTGGGCCGGACGGCGCCTTGTACATCGGTCTGGGTGACGGCGGCTCGGCGGGCGACCCCGGCAACCGTGCCCAGAATCTACGCTCGCTCCTCGGAAAAATCCTCAGGATCGATGTGAATCCCCGGGTCCGCTACGCCATCCCCGCGGACAACCCATTTGCCGCCGTTCGCGGTGCCAGACCAGAGATTTGGGCGCTGGGGCTGCGAAATCCATGGCGGTTCAGCTTCGATCGTCTCACGGGCGATCTTTATATCGCGGATGTTGGCCAGGGAGCCTGGGAGGAGGTGAACTTCGAGCCGGCGGGGGCTCCCGGAGGAGCGAACTACGGCTGGCGGCTGATGGAGGGGACCCATTGCTTCGATCCCTCGACCAACTGCGATGACGGACTCCTCGATCCTCCCGTTCTCGAGTACTCCCACGCCTCCGGGTGCTCCGTCACGGGTGGATACGTCTACCGGGGGAGTGCCGTGCCGGGTCTGACGGGGGAATACGTCTACGGGGATTTCTGCTCTGGATTGATCTGGGGGGCCCGTTTCGAGCCGGCTACGGGATGGTCCAGCCGGGTCTTGGAGGATACGGACTTTCTCATCAGCACCTTTGGCGAGGATGAAGGGGGTGAGCTCCATGTCGCCGACTATGGTACGGGAAGCATTTACAGGATCACGGGAGCTCAGTGATGCCCGCGGTTGGGGACGGGGACAGCGCACTGAGGCGAGCCGCCTGAAATCAACTCGACTTTAGGGAGGTATTACAGTAGGGTACGCGAATCTTACTACCAGGCGGCAACCCTCAGACGGGAGAGGATGAAGGTATGGACCCCATTTCACGGAAGGAAGAGGTTGTCAATTCCCATCTCGAGCTGAACAATCGCGAGGCTGCTGTCCAGCTTCTCTTCGAGATGGTCGTCGAGTGCGCCAGAAGCAAGGACTTCGTCAGGGCGGAAGCCTACAGGGCCCGGCTCATGGAGGTCGATGACCTGGCCCTGACGGAGATCATCAGATCGGCGGAGATCATCGAGGAGGAAAAGCTCCAGTCGGTGGATACGGTGCACCGTACCGTGTGGGCCAGGCTCTACAACCGGCTGACGCCCGAGGAGGGTACGGCTTTCTATCACGCCCTCGGGAAGGAAGACCTCGAAGCCATGCAGACGATCTTCGCTCAGGGGGATCAGCACTCGAAGCTCTACCTCATCAATAGAGGGGAGCTGGCTCTGATCTGGCGCGACGGGCCCCGGGAGATCGTTCTGAGAAGGCTGGGTCAGGGTGAGATTGCCCTGGCTGACGGTTTCTTTTCGGAAAGTGTCTGCACCGTTTCCCTGGTGACGCTTTCCAGGGTGGAGCTGGCAGCCCTGGATCGGGAGGCTCTGGTCGCCTGGGAGAAGGACTTCCCGACCCTCGAGGATAAGCTCCGTGCATTCTGCCTGAGCGCTCCGGCCACCTCCTCCCTGCTCAAAGAGAAAGGGGTGGAGCGCCGGGACCACCACCGCAAAGTGATCAGCGGCTCCGCGGCCGTCCAGCTTTTCAGCGGCCTGGGGAAGCCCGTCGCCAAGCCGTTCAGGGGGGATGTGGCCGACATATCCCAGGGCGGCGTGGCCTTCCTCGTGAACATCGGGGACCGAAAGACAGCCCGGGCCCTGCTGGGCCGCAATGTGGGCTTCACCGTCGTCATCCCCGGAAACGAGCCCCGCGTCAAGCTGACCCGAAAAGGCTTCATCGTGGCCATCTCCCACATTCCTTTCGAGGGTTACTGCCTGCATGTGAAGTTCGATGAGCTTCTGGACCGAGGAGAAATGGAAGGGATCCTGGAGCTGCCCGATGGAGAGCGGTCCACCCGTTGATGGATTCAACCCCTGGAGGAGAAGACCTGATGCCTGGTGATGCCAGAGCCTACAAACTGCCCGTGGCCGGGGAGTGGGTGGAGGACGCCCGGGACATCCCCGTCCTGGACAAGTACACGGGCGAGATCATCGGCAGGGTGCCGGTGGCCGGCCGGGCCCTCTTGGAAAAGGCCGTGGCGGGAGCCCGCGCTGCTTTTCCCGCCTACAGCCGCATGCCGGCCCACCGGCGCGCCTCGATCCTCGGACACGCCGTGCAGATCCTCGAGCGTCGCCGGGAGGAATTGGCGGAGCTGATCTGCCGGGAGGCCGGCAAGGCCTGGAAGTACTCCTGGGGAGAGGTGTCCCGGGGGATGGAGACGTTCCAGTTCGCCGCGGAGGAAGCCAGGCGCATTCACGGCGAGACGGTGCCGCTGGATGCCAGCCCCACCGGCGAGGGGCGGATGGGGTTTTACCTGCGTGCTCCCGTGGGGGTGGTGGCCGCCATCACTCCCTTCAACTTCCCGCTGAACCTGGTGGCCCACAAGGTGGGACCCGCCCTGGCCGCGGGCAACTGCGTGGTGCTCAAGCCGGCCTCCACCACGCCCCTCACGGCGCTTTGCCTCGCGGAAATCCTGGAGGAAGCGGGACTGCCGCCGGCAGTGCTCAGCGTCGTGGTGGGGTCCGGAGACGCCGTCGGAGACTGGCTGGTGGGGGATCCCGGGGTGGCCAAGGTGTCCTTCACGGGCAGTGCGCCCGTGGGCGAGGCCATCATCAGGAGGGCGGGGCTCAAGAAGGTGACCCTGGAGCTGGGGAACAACTCCGGCACCATCATCGAGCCCGATGCGGACCTGGATGAAGCCATTCCTCGCTGCGTCATGAGCTCCTTTGCCAACTCGGGCCAGGTGTGCATCTCCCTCCAAAGGCTCTACGTGCACCGGGAGATCGCGGCCGAGGTGACGCGGCGCATGGTCGAGGCTACGGCGAAGCTCGTGGTGGGTAATCCCCTGGACCGGAGCTGCGACGTGGGTCCCATGATTTCCGAGAGCGAGGCGGCGCGTGCCGAGCAGTGGGTGCGGGAGGCCGAGAGGGAGGGGGCCCGGGTGCTCATCGGCGGGAAGCGCGAGGGAGCCTTGTTCCATCCGACGGTTCTCGCCGACGTTCGCTCCGACATGAAGGTCATGTGCATCGAAGCCTTCGCCCCCCTGGTCTCCATTTACGCCTACGAACGCTTCGAGGACGCAGTCCGCATGGTTGAGGAATCGCCCTATGGGCTGCAGGCGGGGATCTACACGCGCGACATCCGCAAGGCCCTCCTGGCCGTCGACCAGATCAACGCCGGAGGGATCATGATCAACGACACCTCCATCTTTCGCGTGGACCACATGCCTTACGGCGGGAACAAAATGAGCGGCCTCGGCCGGGAAGGGGTCCGTTTCGCCGTGGAGGAGATGACCAACCTCAAGATGGTGGTCATCAAGCCCTGAGGGGCTGTCTCCATTGGCATTTCGCGGCGAGCCGTGGAAGGGCTTTGACGACAATCCGCCAAGGGGAGAACGGACGGCCTTGGGCTTTGCGGCCTGCTCCCGTTCAGCATGCGGAATCCGGCATTCGGAAGCGATATCGATAGAGATGGGATATCGCGACACCCAATGGACCGATGCCTTCACGAGCCTGAAATCTTGAAGCTGGAAGCCTTGGCTTCCAGCGCACTCGCTGAAGCCTGAAACCGCCAGATCCGGGTGGACACATGGATCCTATGAATACCGTGGTTGTGACGGGGGCGGGAGTCGTCTCGTCCATCGGGTGCACCAAAGACACTTTCTGGACTTCCCTGGTGGAGGGGGTTTCCGGCGTGAAGCCCATTTCCGCCTTCGATGCCTCGTTGCACAAAACCCGTATCGCGGCGGAAGTCACCTCACTCGCACCGGAGCAATGGCTGGGGCACAAGCAGATCCGAAGGATGGCCCGGGTCTCGCTTTTCGCCTCGTGCGCCGCGGTCGAGGCCGTGAGGGATGCGGGCCTGGACCTGGAAAAAGAGGACCGTTCCCGCGTCGGCTGCGTCGTCGGGTCGGCGGCCGGGGACTACGGGAACCTCGAGGAGCAGTTCCTGCGGTTTCGATCCAAGGGGCCCGGCTCCGTGAGCCCGCTGACGGTGCCCAAGGTGATCCCCAACATGCCAGCCGCCAATGTCGCCATCGTCCTGGGCATCCAGGGTCCGAGCCTGGGGGTGGCCACGGCCTGCGCCACGGGATGCCATGCCGTCGGGCTGGCCATGGGGATCCTTGGCCAGGGGCATGCCGATGTGATGCTGGCGGGCGGTGCCGAGTCCACCATCACTCCCTTTGTGCTGGACGGGTATGCTTCCATGGGGGTGCTCTCGGAGCGAAACGAGCGGTTCCAGGAGGCCAGTCGTCCCTTCGACGCGGATCGGGACGGGTTCGTCCTGGGGGAGGGGGCCGGGGTTCTGGTCCTGGAAACCCTGGAGCACGCCAGGAAGCGTGGGGCGGAGATCCTGGCCTGTGCCGCCGGGTTCGGCATGACGAGCGACGCCTACAACATCGCCATTCCGGAGCCCGACGGCCGAGCCGCCGCCAGGGCCATGGAGCAGGCCATGCGCCAGGCGGGTCTCAACCGGGAGGACGTCGGCCACATCAATGCTCACGGAACGTCTACCCAGGTGAACGACCGCGTGGAGACCAACGCCATCAGACTGGCCTTCGGGGATCGGCATCGCCGGGTGCTGGTCAGCTCCAACAAATCCATGATCGGCCACACCCTGGGAGCCGCGGGGGCCATCGAGGCGGTGGCCGCGGTGCTGACCCTCTACCACGGTGTCATCCCTCCCACGATCAACTATCGGACCAGGGACCCCCAGTGCGATTTGAGCATCGTGGGCGAGGAGGCCAGGGAGGCCCGGCTCAAGGCCGCATTGTCCAATTCCTTCGGCTTCGGCGGTCAGAACGCGGTGGCGGCCTTCACCCGCCGCCCGTGACGCGGATGGTCATCTCGGGTGTGATGGGGGCGATTCCGGGGGCTTCATGGCCGGGACCCGATGGGCCCCCTCGCGAGGGCGAGGTTGATGGCCGCCTGGAGCGAGGGAAGGTCCGAGGCGAATTCCAGCTCGAGACCCACCGCGAGAGTGACGGACTGGAGCCAGGGGGGGAGCCTAACGAAATCCTTTTCGGTAGTGATGAGCCAGCGCAGGGCGTCGTGCCGGATGCCTTCAAAAATGGCATCGACGTCCCGCGGCCCGTACACGTGGTGATCCGGGAAGGCCCACTGGCGCTTGACGCTGATTCCTCTGGAGCGCAAGGCGTCGAAAAAGGATTCCGGGCGAGCGATGCCGGCGAAGGCTCCCGCGGGCTCCCTTTCCAGCCTGCCCAGGGGAATGGCGGTGGGATCCGCCCCGGAGCACAGCTCCGTCAGTCGATGAGTGCACGCGAATATGGGCTTGCCCGGGAATCGCTCCTTCAACAGGAGACGAGTGGCTGCCGTTCGGTCCGGGTCGTCCGCCCGGGTCAGAAGGAATGCCGAGGCACGCTCCAGGTGGCTCACCGGCTCCCGGAGGGGCCCCAGAGGCAGCGCATGACCGTTGCCGAAGGGGTGGTGGGCGTCCATCAGGACCAGGTCCAGGTCCCGGTGAAGGGCCCGGTGCTGGAAGCCGTCATCCAGGATGATCACCTCCGCGTGAGAGTGGCGGATCGCCTCAAGTCCGGCCCGGTAACGGTCTCTTCCCGTCCATATGGGAATGGGGGAGAGCTTGCGGGCCATGAGCACCGGCTCATCGCCGTAAAGACGGGACAGGACCGAGGTCGCCCCCGTTGCGGGAGCCAGGGCGATCTCGTCCCCTCGGCGGCCGTAGCCGCGGCTCAGAACGGCCACGCGGAGCCCCCGGCCGGCCAGATGGCCCGCCAGCCACAGCGTGAAGGGGGTTTTGCCCGTCCCCCCCACCGTGAGGTTCCCCACGCTGATGACGAAGGCCGGAAGCCTTCGGGCTCGCCGGATCGCCAGATGCTGGTCCCGGGCGAGCCCGCGGAGGTACAAGCTCTCGGCCAGTTGGAGCGATGTTCCTAAAAGAGCGGGGAGGGGCGCGCTTTCGGGGGCGAGCCAGCTTTGAATCAGCCGGGTGCTCCAGAATTGCCGCAGGCTGGAGGTCTTGTGGGACCAGGGTGATGTTTTCATGGGCTCGACGGTCTCTTCACGCTCCACGCTTCTTTCTTCGCGAGGCGGCCCACCAGGGGGCGCCCGATCTTGATCCCCCATCGGGCTTCATTGCGGGTCCGGGGCGCCAGCTTCCACGCCCCGTTTCCTCGGGAGGACGACACCCGGCAGCCAGCGGCGGCAGCCCCTTGACTCCCCGGGTGGGAAACCTATGAAGCCGACCCGCGGATCTAAATACGCTCTGCCTGAGCGCCGGGTCAATGTCTTTCGCGGCCCGCCCGTCACCGCCGGTCCGCGTGGGTCAAATGTCGACAAAGGCGAAGCACAAATCCAGCTGGGCAACTGGCTGCGGTACGTCCAGCGCGGGGAGACATGGCCGAACCGTGTCCTTTTAATGAAGCGCGCGCATGTCGAGCGGGTACGACGGGGCCCGGAGCCGCTCCCGCGAGCATTCCTCTTTCAGTCCTTGGGGGTATCTGGTATAGAGTTCAAAAAGTATAGGAACCCTGAGCTCGTCTGCTCATCACGGCATCGTTCTCGATCTTTCGAGACCCGTCATTTCAAAAGGATGTGATGGAAGAACAAGGGCGTCCGCCAATGCAGTTCGGTGGGACATTCGACGACCTGTGGCGTCACGTTCGCAGGCTGGAAGCGCGGATCCGTTGCTCCGCCCCTGGGACAAGCTCGTGGCCGGACGATCTGAACCGCCTCCTGGTGGATATCCTGCCCGACCGGGTTTTCGTCAAGGATCTTCAGGGCCGCTACGTCCTTTTCAACCAGGCTTCCTCCGAGTACTGGTCCATTCCGCGGGAGCAGGCCATTGGACGTACGGATGCCGAGATCCACACGCCCTCCATCGCCGAGACCTTCAGCCGCAGCGATCGACAGGTTTACGAGACTGGGGAGCCCGTGGTGGTCGAGGAATGCATCGACAGGGGGGATGGGTCCCCTCGGGTGCTGTCCGTCATCAAGGTCCCGCTGAGGAGCTCCACGGGCGAGCTGTGGGGGCTCATGGGAATCTCCAGGGATATCAGCGACCTTCGACGCTTCCAGGAGACCGTTCATCGGCGGGACGCCATTCTGGAGGCCGTCAGCTCGGCCGCCGGGCGATTCCTTCGGGAGGGCTTCAAGGTGCCCACGCTCAGGGAGGTCCTTCGTAGCCTGGGCTCGGCCGCCGACGTGAGCCGGGTGTTCGTCTTCATGAACAAGCGCCGCGGGGACGGTGCCCTGGTCACGACCCTGCTGGCGGAGTGGGCGGCTCCGGGGATCCGTCCACAGGAAGGCAGCCCGTACATGCTGGATTTTCCCTGGGAGGAAGGAGGCATGGGACGATGGGCCGCGACCATGGAGCGTGGAGAATGCATCGAGGGCCATGTCGGGGACTTCCCCGTTTCCGAGCAGGCCGTCCTCAATCCTCAGGACATTGTCTCGGTGGTGGCAGCCCCCATAGTCGTGGAGGGGCATTGGTGGGGGTTCATCGGCTTCGATGAGTGCTGTCGCGAGCGGGAATGGGCGGCGGGCGAGGTGGAGGCGCTCAAAACCGCTGGCAGTCTGGTTGCGGCGGCGGTCCAGCATGCTCGTGCCCGCGCTGAGCTTTTCCAGTTTCGCGATGATCTGCAGGATCTGGTGAACGAGCGCACACGGGAGCTGGAAGAGGCCAACGACGAGCTCTCCCAGGAGGTCGAGACCCGCAAATCCACCGAAGAGAAACTGAGCAGGCGTGCTGCCGAACTGGCCGCCCTCAACCGGCTCGGCCGCAAAGTGAACGCCACCCTGGCCCACGAAATGGTGGCTGAGTCAGCGGTGGAGGAGATTCAGAAGGCCCTGATGCCCGATGCCGCCGTTTTCCTTCTACGCCGGGGAAGGTTCCTTTTGCCGTTGTCGGTGAGTCCCAGGGATGGCGACTTCTACAAGGATTCCCTTTCCGTCCGCACCGTGGGTCAGTGCCTCTGCGGCGAGGCCGCGGCCGTCGGCGAGTGTGTGTTCTCCCTCGATGTCCTGGCCGATCCCCGCTGCACATGCCCTCAATTCAAGAATGGCTCGTTTCGATCGGTCGCATGCATTCCCCTGGTGAGCGAGGAGGAAGTGCTGGGGATTCTCACCATGGCTTCCCGCTCGGAGCGGGATTTCAGGGAAGAAGTGGACTTCATTCAGGCGTTCTCGAACCAGGTGAGCGTGGGGCTTCGCAATGCGCTGCTCTATGAACAGCTCCAGTGGCACGTCAAGGAGCTCCAGAAGGGATTCCACGAGCTGCAGCGGGCGCAGGAGGTTCGCGAGGAGCTGGAGGCTCAGCTTCGCCAGATTCAGAAAATGGAGGCCATCGGGACTCTCGCTGGTGGTATTGCTCATGAATTCAATAACTTGCTTCAAAGCGTTCAGGGGTTTGCCGAGCTGATGCTCCTGGGGAAGGAGGAGGGCAGCCAGGATCACCAGCGCCTCAAGGCCATCTGCCGCTCTGCCGCGAGGGGCGGCGAGCTCACCCAGCAGCTCCTGACCTACAGCCGCAAATCCGAGACCAGGCTGCGCCCGGTGGATCTCAACGGGGAGATTCTCGAAGCGAACCGGATTCTGCAGCGCACCCTTCCCAAGATGATCGACATCCGGCTGGAGCTTGCATCGGAGCTTCCCAGGGTGATGGCGGATCCTCAGCAGATGGAGCAGGTCATCATCAACCTGGCTCTCAATGCCAGGGACGCCATGCCCCAGGGCGGCACCCTCGCCGTCAGGACTGAAAAATGGATATCGTCCGACGAGGAGGAGCCGGCTCAGCCTCAGCTGCTTTCGGGTGAGTATGTGCGCTTGCGGGTGAGCGATACCGGCTGCGGCATGGAAAGCTCCACCGTCGGACGGATCTTCGATCCCTTCTTCACCACCAAGGACGTGGGCAAGGGCACCGGGCTGGGCCTGGCCATCGTCTATGGAATCGTTCAAAACCACTCCGGGGTCATCACCTGTGCCAGCGAGCCGGGACAAGGCACCACCTTCGATATCTACCTGCCCGTGGGGAGCCATGAGGAGCTGCAGCCGCAGGTCGAGAAGGATGCGGAGCCGGCCGGCGGCCGGGAGACCATCCTTCTCGTCGATGACGAGGATTTTCTGCGGTCCCTGGGAGAGCAGGTCCTCGGTCTGTATGGCTATGTGGTCCTGACGGCCGCCGACGCCGACGAGGCCATAGCGATCTTTGAGCAGGGTCACGAACGGATCGACCTGGTGATCCTGGACCTCATCATGCCCGGAAAGAGCGGGTACCAATGCATGGAGCGCCTTGTGGAGATCAACCCCCGGGCGCGGATCATCGTGGCGAGCGGTTACGTGGAGATGGAAGGCTGGGGCAGCGAGCAGCTCAGCCATGCCCGATTCATCGTTCGGAAGCCTTATGAGATGCGGGACCTCCTGCGACTGATCCGCAAGGCCCTTGACGACAACGGAGAGAGTGATCCGGATGGGGAGTTAAGCGACGCGGGTCGCGACATGCTTCAGTGAGTGACCTGGGTGCCCGCATCGCCGGACAGGGCCCGCTCGATGTCTCCAATGTCGCAGATGACCGCTCGCCTGCCCGTTGCCTCCACGAAATCGCAGACGGCCTGAACCTTGGGCTTCATGGACCCCTCGGGGAGCTCGCCCGCCTCCATGAGGCGGGCCGCCTCGACGGGAGTCAACCGGTCCAGGAACCTCTGGCCTGGAAGTCCCAGGGAGAGGGCCACGCCCGGCACGTCGGTGGCGATGATGAGCATCTCGGCCTCCAGTTCCCTGGCCAGCACCGCGCTGGCCAGATCCTTGTCGATGACGGCGTCCACGCCATGAAAGCCACGCCGCTCCCTGACCACGGGAATGCCCCCACCCCCGCATGCGATGACCAGGAAGCCCATTTCGATGAGCTTCCGGATCTCCCGTTTTTCCACAATGTCGAGGGGCTTGGGGGAGGCCACGACGCGCCGGTAGCCCTTGGGCGTCCACACGGTGGGATAAGGGAGGGTCAGGGCTTCGTCCGCTGAGAAGGCCGGACCGATGGGCTTGGTCGGGTTATCAAAGGCCGGGTCGCTTGCGCCCACGACCACGTAGCTCAAAACACTGATGAGAAGCTGCTCGCCGTCGAGACCGAGGCCCATGAGCTCATTGTCCAGGGTGGATTCGATCATGTAGCCGATCTGGCCCTGGGTCTGGGCCACCAGGATTTCCAGGGGCAGTCGCGGCAGGGAGGGACAGCATTCCTGCTGAAGGAGCAGGTGGCCCACCTGGGGTCCGTTTCCATGGGTGATGACGATCCGATATCGTCTCGTCAGTCTGGCAATCTGGCTGAGGGGGATCCTGAGATTCTCCAGCTGGTCCGAAATGGTGCCCTCCTCTCCCTTGCGGATGAGGGCGTTGCCGCCGAGGGCAATGAGGATGACGGGCTTGGGGGAAGGGGACGGGGAAATTCCCATGGTCGGCTCCCTGCAAGGTTGAGCACTGGGCGGTGAGCCGGTGACTTCCGGGCCGGCCTGCTCACCCGCTGGTTTTCAGAAAGCTTGTGGTCCGGTGGCAAGGATTCGCCACAAAGTGCACCATTTCTCCCGGAGTCATGATAAGCTCAAATGCATGTCCTTCCGCTGCACCGGGATGGGCAGCCCATGATGGATGGCGGACACCCTGCCGGGAGTGCCGGGTGCGCTCACTCAGTTTCACGCGGAGAGCTTTGGTATGCGGAAATTCATAGCAGTTTACATAGATCTTGAAAACGTTGCCGGAATCTTGAACCTGGACAAGATGCTTCAAGACATCATTCTGGAAGAGGACCGGGAGGATCCCGAAGAATATGTGTTCGCCGTGAAGTTTGCCTGCGGACACACCAATTCCATCGCCAAGCTTCGGGAACAGCTGATCAATCACAATTTCGACATCCGGGAAGCCCCGCACATTTCCGGCAAGAAGAACCGCGCCGACCTGATCATCAGCCTCAATGCCTTTGAGAAGCTCTATCTCGAAAAACCCTCCATCGACCGGTTCGTCTTCGTCACCCGCGATTCCGATTTCTCGGTCATCATGGATCTCCTGAGGAAATACGGCAAGGAGGTCTGGCTCATCACCCAGGCGGACGACGCCCAGCGGCCGATTTTCACGAGCTGCACCGACAACATCATGGAGCTTCCGCATCCGCAGAAGGCTCCGCCGCGCAAAGAGAAGAAAACGGTCAGGCCCAAGAAGGGGGCAGCGGCGGTGGATGAGAAGCACGTCTCCCCGGAGGAGGAAGGGGAGAGCACCAAGGACAAGACCGCCGAGGAGCTTTTCAAGCGTGTGCTGGTGAGCCTGGATCCCAGCGAGGAGCATCAGTTGACGGTCATTGCCAATAAGATGCGGCAGCTGGACAAATCCTTCAAGATCAAGAACACGGGCTACAAGAAAATGGCCAGCCTGGCGAAAGAGTTTGAAAAGAAGGGCTGGTTCAAGGCCATCAAGAACAAGGAAGGCCACATGATGATCAGCGATCTGGACGTTTCCCGATGAAGCGTGGATCGCCCCCTGGACACCCTCGCCGCGCCAGGGCCGGAACCATCTAGCCACCAGTCTTGATGGCCTCGAGGGCTTCCCATCGCCCATAGGCTTCATCCAGGTCCCTTTCCAACCGATCCAGCCTGTTCCTGGCCTCCGCGATCTCGGTTCCCGGTTTCTGGTAAAAGCACGCCTGGGACATCGCATCGTAAAGAGTCTTCTGCTCCGACTCCATGGCTTCGATGCGCCCGGGGAGTGCTTCCAGCTCTATCTGCTCCCTGTAGCTCAGTGACCGTCTTGGCTGGGTCTGGGTTTCCCTGGGCTCAGGCCGCTGCGATCTCTTTTTCGTGATGGCGGAGGCCGTTGGGGCTCGCTGGCGGAGCCAGTCGTCATAACCGCCGACGTATTCGCCCGCCCGGCCGTCGCCTTCGAGGACCAGGGTGCTGGTCACCACGTTGTTGAGAAAGGCTCGATCGTGGCTCACCAGCAGCAGGGTGCCCTCAAAGTCCAGGAGCAGCTCCTCCAGGAGCTCGAGGGTGTCGGTGTCGAGATCGTTGGTCGGCTCGTCCATGACCAGGACGTTGAACGGCCTGGTGAACAGGCGGGCCAGGAGCAGCCGGTTGCGCTCGCCGCCCGAAAGGATCCGGACGGGCGTCCTGGCACGCTCGGGTGTGAAGAGGAAGTCCTGTAGATAGCCCACGATGTGGCGGGGCTTGCCGTTGAAAAGGATGGTATCGTTTCCCTCGCCGACGTTCTCGATGACGGATTTTTCCCCGTCGAGCTGCTCGCGAAGCTGATCGAAGTAGGCGATTTCGAGATGCGCACCGTGGCGCACCTGCCCTGCGCGAGGAGGCAGCTCCCCCAGGAGGATTCGCAGCAGGGTGGTTTTCCCCGCACCGTTGGGCCCCATGATCCCCACCTTGTCTCCGCGCAGGATGAGCGTCGAGAAACGCTGGATAAGGGGTGCCCCGGTCTCGAAGGAGAAATCCACGTTCGATGCCTCTATGACGACTTTACCCGAGGAAACGACGTCCTGAGCCCGCAGACGGGCGGATCCCCCGCGGGGACGTCGGTCACGTCGAGCCTGTCGCATGGCTTCGAGGGCCCGGACTCTTCCTTCGTTCCGCGTACGCCTTGCCTTGATGCCCTGGCGGATCCAGGTCTCCTCCCGCGCCAGCTTCTTGTCAAACTGAGTCCACTGCTCCGTTTCCGCGGCCAGAGCCGCCGCCCGCCGTTCCAGGAAGGTTTTGTAGTCGCAGGCCCAGTCCAGAAGCTTGCCACGATCCAGCTCCACGATACGTGTGGCAAGCCGGCTCACGAACATCCGGTCGTGGGTCACGAGCACGATGGCTCCGGCGAATCGCAGCAGGAAATCCTCCATCCAGGCAATGGCCTCGATATCCAGGTGATTGGTGGGCTCGTCCAGGAGCAGCAGGTCCGGATCGGCGACGAGGGCCCTGGCCAGAAGAACCCTCCGCTTGAGCCCCGATGACAGGGCCTGGAATGGCAGGTCAGGGGCGAGGCCCAGGCGTGACAGGATCTTTTCCACCTGGTGCTGCCGGCGCCAACCGGCATTCCCCGTGGCACGGTCTTCGCCGCTGGCGGGCAGGGGGAGGCCCGACGCCACGACGTCAAAAGATGGTCCTTGAATATCCTGAGGCACCTCCTGGTGGAGGATGGCGGTGCGGAGCCCTGGCTGGCGGACGACACGTCCCGCGTCCGGCTGGACTTCCGCGGCCAGGATCCGCAGGAGAGTTGTTTTGCCGGCCCCATTGCGCCCTACGAGACAGACCCGCTCTCCCGCCTCGATGTGAAGGCTCACGCCGTCGAGGAGCGATGGTCCGCCAAAGCCCACATGGATGTCCCTCAAGCCGATGAGCGCCATGACCAGAGAACCTTTCCGATGGTGGGGAGCCTCCTGGGGACGGTGGCTCCCGGCTGAAATTCCCACTGAGAGGCGCGGGCGGGGCGTGCTGCGTCGGCCCCCGCGTCCATCCCCACGTCTCTATGGCGATTCAGGGCACGGGGCACAATGAAGAAAGTCTTCGACCTGATGAATGGCCGGGCACGTGCCGATAGTGTCCTGTGAGCGTGTCATGAATACATGAGCCGGACGGATCCTCGGATGAGGGGTGAAAAGCTTTTCCGGGGAGCACGATCTCCGCGCTCGGCCTTTGGAATCCAACCAGTGAAATGGTTTGCATCAGGAGACGGCCATGATCGGTGCGGTATCCAGTCAAGGAGCCTTCACGCAGGCTCCACCACGGATGGGTGACGGGGCTCCGGTGCCCGGCGCTGCCCAAGCCGGTGCCGGCGGCTCCCGGGAGCTGCTGGAGCAGGTTTCGGAGATCATCCAATCGCAGGGGGAGACTGCGGAGGTTATGCTCCAGGCCCAGGTCTCGCTCTTCAAAACAGCCCTCGACATGCGGCAGAGCAGCGCATCCAGCCTCCTCCAGATGCTGAGGGGCCTGCAGGCGCTGCAGGCGCCAACCACGGAACCTCATGTGCCTCCTGGAAGCATCATCGCCAGGACGGCTTGAGGACCATGGAGATCATGGGGGTGGATTGGCGGATGACCAGCCCTTGAAAGTGGCTCGACGGTTGAAGCAATCGCCCCGAGGTCGTCACGTCTGTCAATAAAATGACTGGTGGTGACAAAGTACCAATGCCGGCTGCCGGCCAAGGGATCACTCAACGGTCACCCTCGATAAGGTCGAACAACTTCATTTTCACGGGCTCTTACACGCAGTCAAAATTCCGTGGCAACCGTTTGCGGGGGCGAAAGGTCTTACCCCCGCGCGATTCGCGGAAAGGAGGGTTTTGGCCCTCGATGCCCATGGGGATGGGTCGGGGGCGGAACAGGAATGCCGGGCGACTCAAATTGGCACTGCATTTGCTCTTTACCAGGCTGCCTCCTTTCCATCCCAGGGAAGCCGGGCGGATCCAGCGCCCAGACAAAAAACGTCCGGCTTCCCACCCTCTCCCCCCGCGGGATCCTTCATCCCTCAAACGCGGAAGCTCATCAAGTGGGCAGCTCCCTGGTGACCGGTGCCGCGGCCTCTGGCCCGGCCTTTCCTTCCAGCCCGTAATCCCCCGCCAGAAAAGCTCTGGCGATGGCGGTCACGCTGGCCTCGCTATGCATCAGCATGTCCATCTGCCGCGTGAAGAGCAGCAGCCGTCCCAGATGGTCCAGCTTCTCCTCGATCTCCTCCGCGGGGTACTTCTGGAACTTGGCGTCCACGCGGTCTCCCATGACCTCGACGCTGAAGCCCAGCTCCTTGAGGATCAGGGCGATGGCTCGCGCCCGGCGGTTGCGCCTCACATCATCGGCGGCGCCGCCCTTGAACGAAAAACTGACATAGTTCTTGTTGATGGTCTGCCCGCAGTAGGAATCCAGGATGCCGTAGTGATAGCCCACGCGGGAGCTGAAATTCAAATACTTGTCAGAAACGATGGCGTAGCTTCGATCGCCGAATCTTTCCGCGCCGTAGGTGTTGGTGAGCATCTGTTCGCTCATGACGGAGAGGAATCCGCCGATCTCCACGGGACGGGGTCGATGGTATCGCAGCTCTTCCATGAGCATTCCCTTGAGGAGCGCCTTGAAGGGAGCGGAGGCGACCTGTTTGACCTTGATCTTGCGTGCGTTCGGGCGGACATTGTCGAGTCCTCCCCCGAGATCGATGACCCTCAGGTCCAGGGGGATGGGAGCGTCGAGCCTGACAGCGTGGCCTTCCTCGGCGGAGACCACGTCGCTGATCTGGAACATCTCCGAATAGGAGAGCTCGTGAACCAGGCGCATGACATCATGCAGGGATTTGCAGTGCTCGGCGTTGAAGGTGGCGGATTTGGGGTCCACCAGGCGCAAGGGAACGATCGCCTCCGCGATCTGTTTGAGGGTTCCATAGACGGGCGTTCCCTTCATGTGGGTCTCCCGGGGCTTCTGATAGACCAGGAGCTCTTCCACCCGGCCCGGGTAGACCCTCCCCGTAAACCCGTCCACCGTCACTTCCATGCCGGTGGGGATGGATGCCATGGCATTCCGGGCATTGAGCAGCGTGGGAACACCGAACTCCCGTGAGAGGGACGCCATGTGGCCCGTGACGCTTCCGGAATCGGCGATGATGGCCTGAGCTTTCCCCATGACCACCACGAACTTGGGGGACGAATGCCTGGCGACGAGGACGGCCCCTTCGGGAAACTCAGAAAGGCCCTCGTCGGAGGTCACCTGGTAGGCAGGGCCGCACCCAACCCCCGGAGCGGCGATGGCGGCATTCTCGATGATCGGTGCCGGACCGGAGCCCACGATGGGCCTGGGGATCGGTCCCGACGCTCCGGAGCCTTCCACGTGAAGGGGCCTGGTCTGAAGAACGAACAACCTTCCGTCGCGGTCCAGGGCCCATTCCATGTCCTGGGGATGTCCGTAATGCTCCTCCAGGCGCTGGGCGAAACCGGCCAGGGCGCAGGCCTGCACATCGGAAAGGCAGGAGCACTCCTGCATATCTCCGGGTACGGGCATTTCGATGAGTCCCCCCTGGGGATTGGTGACCAGCTGCACCGGCTTGCAGGAAAGGCAGCGCTCGACAATCCGGGGGTCGGCGCCCTTGCACACCGTGAAGCTGTCCGGAGTGACCACGCCGTCCACGGCGTAGGGTCCGAGACCCCAAACCCCGTTGATGAGGATCCGGTCTTCGTCGGGATTGAAAGGATGGTGCGAGTACACCACGCCACTGGCCACGGATTCGATCATCTCGAGACAGGCCACGCTCATGGCGATGTCTTCGTCGCGAATGCCTTTGCTGAGACGGTAAGATATCGCTCTCGGTGTATAAAGGCTGGCGATGATGAATTTATAAGTCTGGACGAGGCGATCCCTGGGAACGTTCAAGACGGACAGGTACTGGCCGGCAAAGGAAAGCTCGCTGTCCTCCCCTATGGCGCTGCTGCGGAGGGAAACCTGGATTTCGGTGTCACGGTCGTTTCGGGCCCGAAGCCTCTTCATCATGGCGTCATAGGCATCGAGAATGGCTTGGGCCAGCTCTTCCGGGACAGGAGCGGAGATGATGAGCCGCTGGATCTCCTCGCTCGCCATGTTCACGCTTTCGGGGTTGGCGGGGTCCAGGGCCATCTTCTGCTTGTCGATCTCATCGGTGAGATCATTGGCCGTCATGAAGTGGTTGAAGGCCACCGTGGTGATGGCGAATCCCTCGGGGATGGGAAGCCGCACCCGGTTGAGCACTTCTCCCAGGTTGGCGTTCTTGCCCCCTACCCAGTCGACCATGTCCTTGGTGATGCTGGAGTAGGGGAGAACCCAGTCCTTGAGCTCGATCTCCTTCCGGTCCTCCAGGATTCCCTTGATCCTCCCATTGATCTCGTCGACAACCTCGAGGAGCCGTCGATATCGGGCGCCTGAAAGGGCGTTGAGACTGCTCACCATGCGAAGGGTGTAGAAAACGGCGCGGGCGGACTGGGATCGAACGTAGGCCATTCCAAAGATCTGGTGGCCCGTGAGCTTCTCCTCGATGTCGGTGATGATCTTGGAAAGCTCCGCGTTGGAGTCCAGCAGCTGCTTGAACTGATCGTACTTTGCCCGGAACAGGCCGGCGAGATCCTTCCTGGGTGCTTGGGGACGGATGCGTTTGAAGAAGCCTAGAATATTCAGTCGAGCGATCATATCTGGATGCCCCCGGAAGGTCTGGAATGGTCCATACGGAATCGCCTGGTCGGTGTGTCATCGATCCGGTGATCCAGCTCGAGGTCGAGAGGGTCTATCCACTTCCGCGTGTGACCCCGCCGCCTCTGAGCATCCTTTTAAATATAGCTCGAAGAGCCCTTGAGATGAAACCTTTTGTTCCCGGCATGCTGCAGGCGCGGTGTGTAAGGTTGTAATCATCGAAGCTTGGGCCTAAGATGCTGGAGGCTGGTCGGGCTTGGCCTGGGGCGGATGGACGCGCGGCCCACGAGTCCGACCCGTCCGCATGCGGCGGAGCCCGGTGCTCCGGTGGCCCATGGCGATCGGTTCCATGGAGGCGACGGTCCAGGAGCGTTGGCCATTCAAAGGGAAGGATCGTGCGCAATGACGGGGGGCGCCTCCGAAAGTGAGCTGGCCAGGGTTCGAATCCTGGCCGTTTTCTGCTCTCTTGTGGTGGGCACGGCGCTGATGGGGCTCAAGTTCTACAACTACAGCCTGACGGGCTCCGCAGCGATCCTGTCGGACGCCCTCGAGTCCATCATCAATGTCGTGGCCAGCGGGTTTGCCCTCGTGAGCGTGATCATGGTCTCCAGACCTCCGGATCCCTGCCACCCCTATGGCCACGGGAAGATCGAGTATTTTTCGGCGGGGTTTGAGGGTGCCCTCATCGTCATCGCGGCCCTGGGGATCGTGCACCAGGGCTACCACCAGATCACGACGCCCCACGAGCTGCCCAATCTCAACTCTGGTTTGTGGCTCCTTCTGGTGACCGGCGTGGTGAACCTCGCCCTCGGGCTGGTCCTGCTGCAGGTCGGCAGGCGCAGCCGCTCCCTCACCCTCGTCGCCGATGGCAAGCATGTCCTGACCGATGTCTGGTCCACGGCTGGGGTGCTGGGCGGGCTTCTCCTGGTCCAGCGGACCCATCTCTACTGGCTGGATGGCGCCACCGCCTGTCTGATGGCCGTGATCATCCTGGTGACCGGTGCCAGGCTCATCCGTCATTCCTACGCCGGCCTGATGGACGCCGCGGATCCGGAAATCCTCAACGAGATCTCGCGCCTGGTCAATGAGCATCGCAAAGAGAACTGGATCGACATCCACCGGCTGCGGGCCTGGCGTGCCGGGAACCGGCTCTTCCTGGACTTTCACCTCATCCTGCCACGAGACCTGAGCCTGGAGCACGCCCATGCCGAAGTGATGGGGCTCAGACGCATTCTGGAGACGCGGCTTCCCGGCATGGTGGAAGCCATGATCCATGCCGAGCCTTGTACGGAGCCGGAATGCCCCATCTGCGGCTTCGATCCCTGCAAGCTGAGGACTCGGCCTTTCCAGCAGCTGAGCCCATGGGTCCTGGAGCGCCTCACGTCCTACTTCAAGTCGTCCCCGTGAGCCCCACCCGGCGGCGGTGCCATCGCAGGCTTTTTGCTTGCTGTTTTGGAGGCCCCATGGTACGGATCGACGCGTGAATCAAGGGTGAGCCTGGAATTGAGCTTCAGATCAAGCTGCCCGCTTCCACCTCCTCATGCCTGCCGCCGACGCTCCATGAAAACCCCTCTCTCCCCCTGAATCCCCGAGCGAAATGTTGTCATCCTGCCACGTATGCTCCGCCTTGAGCACGCTCGACGGGTGCATCGGTCAGCCATATTCATGGTCATGGGCAAGCGGGATCCCGACAGCCGGGATGCGCCGCAATGGGGGGTTTGAGGGGTCCGGGTGCTTTCTGGCAGGCAGGCGGTCCACGGGCGGTCCATGGGAGCCGATACGAGCTCCAGTCCCGATGGAGGTGCCACCCAGCGGCATCCGCGAATCGGAATCGTCTCATGTAAGGAGGAGAAGCGAATGCGCATCGTACTGATCGGTCAGGCGGCTTTCGGGGCCAGAGCGCTGGAGATCCTTCTCGAACGGGGTGAGAGCATCGTGGCTGTTTACGCGCCTCCCGACAGGAAGGGCAGGTTTGATCCCATCAAGGAGGCGGCCGACGCCAGGGGGCTGCCGGTTTATCAGCCCACCACCTACAAGGATGACCAGGTCTTTGCGCAATACGCCGGGCTCAAGCCGGACCTGACGGTGCTGGCGTTCGTGACGGACATCATTCCGGCGCGTTATTTCGAAGCCGCGGCCCACGGGGCTATCTGTTATCACCCGTCGATCCTGCCGCGTCACAGGGGATCCAGCGCCATCAACTGGGCGGTCATCATGGGGGACACCCGGACAGGTCTCACCATCTTCTTTCCCGATGGAGGCATCGACACGGGTCCCATTCTCCTGCGGAAGGAAATACCCATTTCACCGGATGATACGACCGGGTCGCTCTACTTCAACCATCTTTTTCCCATGGGTATCGACGCCATTGTGGAGTCCATCGAGCTGATCAAGGAGGGGAAGGCTCCCAGGATCGCGCAGGACGAATCCCTGGCCACCTACGAGCCACCGTGCACGGATGCCGTGGCCGGAATCGACTGGTCCAACGGCGGGCAGGAGATCCACAACCTGGTCCGGGGATGCGATCCGCAGCCGGGGGCTTTCACTTTCTTCAAGGGTGAGAAGACGCGGCTTTTCGGCTGCCGGTTCGTGCCGGAGCCATCTCCGGCTGCCCCCGGGACGATCCTGGCACTTGACAACCAGGGGCTTCATGTGGCGGTATCGGGGGCGAGGCTGATCATCGCCAAGGTGAGGTCCGCCACGGGAGGCAAGGTCTCCGCCGCCGATTGGGCCCAGGAGAAGGGGGCCCGGGCCGGAGACCGGTTTGACGTTTAGTGCTCCAATGAGCTTTGCAGCTGGCGCGCCGAACCGCGGTTTATCCCTCTCCCTCGGGGGAGGGGGCTTGAACACCTCGTTATTGTGCCAGGAGGCCGTCCAAGGCCTGTCCTTTCGAGGGATAGCGAGAAATCTCGATTTCGTGACCACTGGATTCTCCGAGATTCTTCTCTTCGCTACGCTCCGTTCGAAATGGCAAAAGGTAATACTCGGACAGCCTCCCGGTGCGGCGGTGCGGAAGGGTCGTACTCCGCTGAGACCCCGGGTGAACGGGTCGTGGGTCACGACATGGGCACAGGACGGCATCGAAACAGGGGAGCACGATGGGAGAGCGGGCGGGACGGGTTCATCGAAAGACCCGCGAGACGGATATTCGCGTGGAATTCAACCTGGATGGCCAGGGGACGGCCAGACTGCAATCGGGCGTGCCCTTCCTGGACCACATGCTGACGCTGCTCGCGGTCCACGGCCTGTTCGACCTGACCCTCGAGGCCGTCGGTGACCTGGAGATCGATGCCCACCACACCGTGGAGGACATAGGCATCAGCCTGGGCAAAGCCCTGACCCAGGCCGTGGGGGAACGGCAGTCCATCCGCCGTTATGGGGAGGCCAGCGTCCCCATGGACGAGGCCTGCGCCCGGGTGGTCCTGGACCTTTCCAACCGGCCCTACCTGGTCTATGAGGCTCCGCCCATGTCATCACGGGTGGGGAGCTTTGAAACGGAGCTCATGCCCGAGCTCCTGCGCGCCCTGAGCCAGCACGGGGGCATCACCCTGCACGTTCATGTCCTCTACGGGAGCAACACGCACCACATGCTGGAGGCTGTGTTCAAGGCCCTGGGGCGCGCCCTCGACCAGGCCACCCGGCTGGATCCGCGTCGCGTCGGCGTGCCGTCGTCCAAGGGGGTGCTCTGAATCCTCCGATGGGCGGCCGTCTGCTCCGCTGGAATCCGCTCAACGGTACAGGTCCAGGGCTTCAGTGAGCTTGCCTCGAACTTCTCTCAACCGTTTCTGGATCGATTCGACCCTGGTTTTCAGCTCCCGGGCCGTTGCTTCCGACACCGGTCCCGACTCGATGGCCTCAAGGTCCTGGCACAGCTGAAGATGCTCCTTCTCCAGCTGAATGACCACCTCCCTGACGGTGTGATACTCCGGCCATTCGTCCATTTCATCCAGGAAATTCATGGACATGGAAGCCTCCCATGCTCAGGGCGCTCATGGAGCGCGAGGGGTGTCGAAGCTGTATGGTTCCCGTGGCACGGTGCCTCACCGTGAGCCTCATCGTGGGGCTTTCCCACCGAGGCCCAGGGCGGGCAATCTCCGAAGCAGGACTTCCTCCAGGAGCGGGGGGCCGTAGTCCTCGTATTCGTAGCGGACGCGCAGGATAGGCTTGTTGATCTCCAGCACCGACGAAAGATCGATGGGGGTGGCGCTGAGGACCAGGTCGCAGGGAGTGCGGTTGATGGTCTCCCGGAGGTCCCGTATCTGCGTATCGTCGTAGCCCATGGCCGGGAGCTGGGCTCCGATGTGGGGATAACGCGCGTACGTTTCCTGGATGCTCCCCACGGCGTGGGGGCGGGCATCCACGATGTGCGAGGCTCCGCACTGACGCGCGGCTATGGTCCCGGCACCGAAGGCCATGCCCCCATGGGTGATGGTGGGGCCGTCCTCCACCACCAGGACCCGCTGACGGGTGATCCGCTCCGGGCACGATACGCTCACGGGTGATCTGGCCAGAACGATTTCGGCCCGGGGGGCGAACCGCTCGATGTTGGCCCGCACCGTCTCGATGTCTCCCGCCGATGCCGAGTCCACCTTGTTGATGACCGCCACGTCCGCCATGAGCAGATTGGTCTCGCCGGGGTAGTACAGCAGCTCATGGCCCGCGCGGTGGGGATCGAAGAGCACGATGTGCAGGTCTGGGTGAAAAAAGGGCGTGTCGTTGTTGCCGCCGTCCCAGACGATCACGTCCGCCTCCTCCTCGGCTTCCGCCAGGATCCGCGCGTAATCGATGCCTCCGTAGACCACGATCCCCTGCTCCACCAGGGGCTCGTATTCCTCCCGTTCCTCGATGGTGCAGCGGGCCCGCTTGAAATCCTCGAACGTCTCGAATCGCTGAGTCACCTGCTCCCGGAGGTCCCCGTAGGGCATGGGGTGGCGCACCACCACAACCCGGCCGCCCTGCCGCCGGAGGATCTCGCAGATCTTGCGCGTCGTCTGGGATTTGCCGCAGCCCGTGCGCACGGCACAGACGGCAATGACCGGTTTTCTGGATCGAAGCATGGTGTAGGTCGCCCCGAGGAGGATGAAGTCCGCACCCTCGGCCATGGCGATGGATGCCTTGTGCATGACCTCCACATGGGGCACATCGCTGTAGGAGAAGGCCACGAGGTCCACGCGGTGCTCGCGGATGAGCCGGGCCATCTCCTCCTCCCGCTCGATGGGGATGCCCAGCGGGTATTGGTCCCCCGCCAGCTCGGGAGGGTAGACGCGCCCGTCGATGCGGGGGATCTGGGCGGCGGTGAAGGCCACGACCCGGTAACGTGGGTTGTGGCGGAAATAGACGTTGAAATTGTGGAAGTCGCGGCCGGCCGCGCCCACGATGATCACCTTCTCAACCATGACCGTCTTCTCCCGATGGACACGTCCAGGCTGAAGGATGTGGCTCGCGATCGACCCCCCGCATGACGATGCCCAGGAAAATGGGGCGAGGGATTTCGCGTGCCCCGAACCGCTTGAGGTGCTGGGTCTCCACCTGACAGTCGATGATCTCATAGCTCCACTCCCGAAGCCATTGGACCAGCTGAGCCAGCGCCACCTTGGACGCGTCGCTCCGGAGCGAGAACATGGACTCTCCAAAGAAGACCCGCCCCAGGGCCAAGCCATAAAGGCCGCCCACCAGCTCCCCGTCGAGCCAGGTCTCCACCGAGTGAGCGTAACCCTGCAGGTGAAGACCGCGGTAGGCCTCGATCATCTCCGGCACCAGCCAGGTCCCTTCACCGCTCCGCCTCCGGACCTCGCCGCATTGCCGGATGACGTCCTGAAACGCCTGATCGAAGGAAGTTTGAAACAGCCCCTTCTTGATGGTCCGCCGAAGGCTCGAGCTGACCTTGAGCTCATCGGGAAACAGGACCAGCCTTGGGTCGGGAGACCACCAGAGTATGGGCATTCCCTCGCTGTACCAGGGGAAAATCCCCATGCGATAAGCGAGTAGGATTCGCTGTGGAGACAGGTCGCCCCCGACGGCCAGGAGGCCGTCGGGCTCAGCGTAGTGGCAAGGGGGAAACTTGAGGGATGCTGAAAGCTGGAATACAGGCATTCCGATCCATGACCATCTCAGGCGGGCACGGGGTCCGGCTCCGGCTCGCGGGTGGAGGCGGCCTGGATGACCTCGCGCGGGTGAAAGGCGAATGCCAGATGCTCCGTGCGCTTGACCTCAGCGTCTTCCCCCGGGACCTCGTCGGAGCGGCTGATGAAAACCTTGCCGCCGCCGCGCAGGCGTCCGAACAGGATCTCGTCCGCCAGAACATCCTTGATCTCGCTCTGAATGAAGCGACCCAGGGGACGGGCGCCGAAGGTCGAGTCGTATCCCTGCTCGGCGAACCACGAGCGCGCGGCGGGGCTCAGCTCGAGCAGAATGCGCCTTTCCGCCAGCTGCTCTTCCAGCTCCGTCACGAACTTGTCCACGATGCGCTCCATGATCCCCACCGTCAGGCCGCTGAAGGCCACGATCCCATCCAGACGGTTGCGGAACTCGGGACTGAAGAGGTTCTCGACGGCCTTCATGCCCTTGGCGGTGCGGTCATCGCTCTCCTTCCCCCCAAAGCCGATGGACGCGGCGCTCATTTCCCGCGCGCCGGCATTGGACGTCATGAGCAGCACCACATTGCGGAAGTCGGCCTTCTTGCCGTTGTTGTCCGTGAGAGTCGCATGGTCCATGACCTGGAGCAGGATGCTGAAAATGTCAGGGTGAGCCTTTTCGATCTCGTCCAGAAGCAGCACACAGTAAGGCTGCTTTCGGATGGCGTCCGTGAGCAGGCCTCCCTGATCAAAGCCGATGTATCCGGGAGGTGCTCCGATGAGCCGCGCCACGGTGTGCTTCTCCATGTACTCGCTCATGTCGAAGCGCAGGAACTGAACGCCCATGACGCGAGCCAGCTGCTTGGCCACCTCGGTCTTCCCGACACCGGTGGGGCCGATGAGGAGAAAGGAGCCCGTGGGCTTTTCCGGGGCTCGGAGGCCGGCCCTGGAGCGCTTGATGGCCTTGCAGAGGGCCTCGATGGCCGAATTCTGCCCGAACACCTGCCCCTTGAGCTCGTCTTCCAGGCTCTGAAGACGCATCTGGTCCGAGGACGAAACGCTGCGCGGCGGGATCTTGGCCATGCGGGCCACCACCTGCTCCACATCCTTGGGCCCCACGACCCGTCGCACGCGTCGATCCTTGCGGAGCCTCAGACTTGCCCCCGTCTCGTCGATGACGTCGATGGCCTTGTCAGGCATGTAGCGGTCGTTGATATGCCGCGCCGCCAGGTCCGCGGCGGCCCGGAGAGCAGCGTCGGTGTAGCGGATGTGGTGATGCTCCTCGTAATAGGACTTGAGTCCCTGAAGAATCTGGTACGTCTCGTCCACCGACGGCTCGCGGATCTCCACCTTCTGGAATCGTCGGCTGAGAGCCCGGTCCTTTTCGAAGTGGTTCTTGTACTCCTCGTAGGTCGTCGAGCCGATGCATCGCAGACCCCCCGTCACCAGGACGGGCTTGAGGATGTTGGAAGCGTCCATGGAGCCGCCGCTGGTGGCCCCAGCTCCCACCACCGTGTGGATTTCGTCGATGAACAGGATGGCACCGGGCTTCTTCTTGAGCTCCCCGAGGATGGCCTTGAGACGCGCTTCGAAGTCGCCGCGATACTTGGTGCCCGCCAGGAGCGAGCCCATGTCGAGGGCGTGGATCTCGACGTCATGAAAACCGTCGGGCACCTCTCCCCGCTGGATCCTGAGGGCGAGCCCCTCGGCGATGGCCGTCTTCCCAACCCCGGGATCTCCCACGAAGATTGGGTTGTTCTTGGTGCGCCGTCCCAGGATCTGCAAGGTCCTGAGGATCTCGGCGTCCCGCCCGATGAGGGGATCGATGTGTCCCTGAGCCGCCTTTTCAATGAGATTGATGGTGAAGCTTTCGAGTGCCGTGGCACGGCGCTCTTCGCGGACATTCTCCAATCCTGGCTCGGATGCTGGAGTGCTGCTTTCGCGACTGAGATCCGTATCGGGCTCCCCGGCTTTCGAGACCCCGTGGGAGATGAAGCTCAGTATATCCAGTCTGGAGATACCCTGACTCTTCAGGAAATACACGGCAAAGGAGCTCTCCTCGTAGAACATGGCTGCCAGGATGTCCCCCGCATCCACTTCACGCTTTTCAGCTCCATGGACGTGCATGATGGCCCGCTGAAGAACGCGCTGAACCCCGATGGTCTGAATGGGATCCTGCTCAACGCCCTCGGGAAGCTTCTCCACCTGATCGCCAAAGAACTTTTCGATACGCTCCTTGAGATCTTCCAGGTTGGCTCCGCAGTGGTAAAGCACCCGTCGCCCTGTCACGTCGTGGAGCATGGCATAGAGAATATGCTCAAGGGTGAAGAATTCGTGGTGACGAATCTTGGCTTCCTTGATGGCCGCGGCGAAAGTCAGTTCAAGCTCTCGATTGATCATTTACGTTTCTTCCATGCTGCACTTCAATGGATAACCGCTTTTTCTAGCCAGATGGTGAACCATTTCAACCTTGGTTTCGGCGATTTCCGCTGTATAGACTCCACAGACGCCCACTCCGCTCTTGTGCACCAGCAGCATGATATGAGTGGCTTCGGACGGAGACTTGTGGAAGACCTTTTGCAAAATTTCCACCACGAACTCCATGGTCGTGTAGTCGTCATTGTGTAACAAAACTTTATACATTTGGGGCTCCTGGAGATCTTCCTCGACGCCACTCTCCAGGTCTTCCCTCAAATCCGGCTCTTTGTAGCTCATCCGGTCTCCTCCGCCAGCCTGCCATGGAACAAGGGCGCATAAAGCATTCTTGACCTGTTCAACTATCAAGAATAACTTCTCGGTCCGACCTGTCAAGTTATGACGGCTTTGCACAGGCATGCTTGATGGAGTCTCGCTGGCTCCTCGTGACTCCCGCGAAGCCTCACCGAGCCGAGAAACGGAGAGCCTGACAGAGCCTTCACCCGGGAGCCGGAGCCGGCTCCATTCACCCAAGGAGAAATCCATGCCCGGAAACAGCTTCGGCCGACTCTTCACCATCACCACCTGGGGGGAATCCCATGGCCCCGCTCTGGGGGCTGTCATCGACGGCTGCCCTCCCGGTGTCCCCCTCTCCCCGGAGGATATCCAGCGGGATCTGGACCGCAGAAAGCCCGGCGGCCGACTCACCTCGCCTCGCCGGGAGCCCGACCGGGTCGAGGTGCTTTCAGGGGTGTTCGAGGGCATGACGACGGGGACCCCCATTTGTCTCGCCGTTTTCAACCGGGATGCCCGAAGCCGGGACTACGATGAGATCGCGAGGCTCTACCGGCCCGGTCACGCTGACCGCACCACTGAGCAGAAATATGGCATACGGGACTGGAGAGGAGGGGGCAGAAGCTCGGCCCGGGAGACGGTCGGCCGCGTGGCGGCCGGGGCGGTCGCGCGGAAGGTTTTGGAATCATGGGGTGTCCGGGTTCGGGGGTTCACCCTGGCGCTGGGCGCGGTGCGATGTCAGACCATCGATTGGGAGGAGATCCACCGGAACCCGCTCTACTGTCCCGATGCCGAGGCTGCCCTGGCGATGGAGCGGCATCTTCTGGAAATCAAGGAGTCCGGTGACTCGGTGGGAGGCATTGTGGAGGTCCGGGCTTCGGGATGCCCGGCAGGGCTGGGGGAGCCCGTTTTCGATAAATTGGACGCTCGGCTGGCCTCAGCCATCATGTCCATCGGGGCTGTGAAGGGCGTCGAGATCGGCGAGGGGGTCAGGGCAGCCGAGCTTCGGGGCAGTGAGAACAACGATCCCGTGCTGCCCGACGGTTATGGCTCCAACCATGCGGGAGGGGTTCTTGGCGGTCTGTCCACCGGAATGGAGATTGTGGTGCGGGCGACCGTCAAGCCCATCCCGTCCATCGCCCGACCTCAGCAGACCGTGGATCGCAACGGCCACCCCGTGACCATCGAGGTCCGGGGGCGCCACGACGTCTCGGCCATCCCGCGCATCGTGCCCGTATGCGAAGCCATGGTGCTGCTGACCCTGGTGGATTTCATGCTTCATCCGCTCCCCGCCCGGGATGCTCAGCTGAATCCCCGGTAAGACGCGCTGAAGCTGTAAGGGTCGCCGCAGGCCATGAGGAGCATGGAAAGAGCGTCATCCGAAAGATCGATGAACTGGACACCGAACCCGGGAGGATAGGAAACCACCTGACCCTTGTTGATCCAGATGACCTCCCCCCTGCAGCGCACGGGGATCTCCCTTTCGATCCAGATCTCCATTTCCAGCAGCGCGTGCAAAGGAAGCTGAGTGTCCGTCACCACGAAAACGCCGCCGGGGCAGAGATCTCCCGTGACTCCTAGAAAATCCAGGTCTATGTTCTTCCATCGAATCCTGAATGAGTGTTTGAGCCTGGTGTAAACACGCCTGTCAACCATGTTCATTCCCGCATGCTGGTCGTCCTTGACCTTTGCCGCCCTCAGTCGCCGCGCGCGGCGGCATGGGCGGAATTCCTGCCTTTACGGTCGGTGGGGCTCACACCTCCTTCGGATGTTTTCGAGTCTCGGGCTTCATGCTCCGCATCAGCTCATGTCGGCCCAGGCCGGCACCAGAACCATGGCCTTGCGGAGTCGGTTATCCAGCGTCTTGTACTCGGGCTCATGCCGCCGGACCAGCTCCCAGAACCTGGGCGAATGGTTGAGATGGACCGAGTGGCAGAGCTCATGGATGATCAGATACCGCACCCACTCCGGGGGCAGGAACAGGAGCTTCCAGTTCAGACTGACGACGCCCCGGGACGAGTAACTCCCCCATCGCCCTTTCTGCCCGCGGATCTGTATCGAGCCGTATCCGAAACCTGTCTCGTTGCTCAGCTCGGCGACCTTCCTGACGAGGTGAAACCTGGCCCGCATCCTGGCCCATTCTCGGAGCAGCCGGAAACAGCACATGCGATCATCCAGATCCCCCTGGACCTCGATGTGCCCGGGATCGACGCTCACCAGCCGGGTGGTCTTGCCCGGCCCGGAGGCATAGCTCACCTCGATGCACAGGCCCAGCGCTCTCAGCTCCAGGGATTGCGGCAGGGGAAGATTCCCGGTGTTTACGGCCGGCGCCGCCTCAGCCCGGTCCATCTGTCTGGCGATCCAATCCCTGTGCTTGTGGAGGATGCCAGGAATCTCCCGGAGGTCGAAGCCGAAAGGAGCCACGATCTCGAGCCCTTTTCCGGGAATGACACGCAGCAGGACCCTCCTGGCACGACGGCTCACCCTAACGGTATGAGCCGGCAAGGGTCCATGGGATTCATTGCCGCTCTCGGCGCCCATCCTGTCAGAATCCCAGGTCTTCATTGATCAGGATGATTTTGATCCGTCCCTCGGGGAACGACTTCTCGACGATGGACCAGCTGTTGCAAATGCGCTCCGGGCTCCCGCAGTCCTGACAGAAGCCGGTTTCGACGCAAGGGGTCTTCTTGTCCAGCCGCATGGCGTTGACGGGGGCCGCATAGTTCCTGACCCGGAAAGTGGCCTCTTCGATGTCGGGGACGATCTTGTTGCGACCCGCGAGGATCACGACGGATTTAGGGCCGAAGGTGATGGCGGCCACCCGGTTCCCGATCATGTCGAGATTGACGAGCTTGCCTGTCTCCGTAAGGGCGTTGGTCCCGGTGATGAACAGATCGACCAGCAGGGATTTCCGCCGGAGCTCGAGCATCTCCTCGGGCGACAGTCCCTTCCCGTAGGTATCCAGGATCTCCAAGGCCGGAAGCTGTCGCACTCTGTCGTAAAGCCCCGTGTGGACAAAGGTCATGGATCCTCCCCAGGAAACGCTTCGGGCGCCGCTTCGGGGAATGATCTGCTCGAGGAGAATGACCCCGGCATCCTGGGCGCTCTCGGCGAGATGCACCTCGAAATGGTTGGCTTCCAGGGTGGACTTGATCCCGCTCAAGCGCTTGAGTGAATAATGGTCGATGGGCTTGTCCATGCATTTCTCCAATCGATGCTGGTGGATCCATCGGATTTTGGGATGTGGGTGACATCCGAGTGTTACCGTGGCTTAACGATGGCGCCCGTCCAGCATAATCCAATATCGGCACGGTCACAACCGGGGGAAAGCTCCTTTTGCGCCTGAGCGGCCCCATGCCTGCTCCGCACTCGAGACCGTTGGGCCCGCGATGGGCTCGAGCCGAGGGTCGAAGCCATGCCTTCGGCTTCAAGGTGCATCGCACGGTCCGGACATCACACTGTTGCGCAGCGAGGAGGGGGGGGGTCCATGGCCCCTGACGGGGCGGGGATTTCTCGGGGATGGACTGAGCCAAGGAATGCGGTCCAGGAAGAATTGACACGGCCATTCCTTTGGGCTACATGCTCGGCACGATAATCGACCGCACAGAGGATGCCTCCATGGCTCTCGACCTGCACCAGCTTTTCCGAACCAATAAGAAGGCTTTCATCTGGGCGGCCTTCTTCATCCTGCTCTATCTGGTGCGCAAGCTTTTCGGACTGGTCTTCCTGACCTTCATCCTCTGCTATATTTTCAACAATATCGTCATATTCCTACAGGAGCGCGTCCCCGCCAGGCGAAGGGCCCATCTCGTTCTGGTCTATTTCGTGTTTCTGTCCATGCTGGTGGGCATGCTTTCCATCGTGATGCCCCGCATGGCCACCGAGACCAAGATCTTTCTCCAGCAGCTTCCGGAATCATTGGATGCGATGCATCGCTTGCTGGACGAGATGGCCGGCCGCTACTCCTACCTGGCGCCGCTCTTCCTGGGTCTCAAGGAGACCTTGAATGTCAACAACATGCTGGGGATCAACCGCGAGGCCCTCGTCGCCCTGGCCGTCAAGGTGGTCAACCACGTGACCCAATATGTCACGTATTTCTTTCTTGGGACGGTCTTCAGCTTCACCATCCTCTTCGACCTGCCGAACCTGAGTGAAAAAATCAGCGCCCTGAGGCACACACGGATCAGGGATGTTTACGAGGAAACGGCCGAGAGTGTGGCCAAGTTCTCCCTGGTGGTCGGGGCTGCCTTTCAGGCTCAGATTTTCATCGCCACGCTCAATACCACTCTGACGGCCCTGGGACTTTGGCTGCTGCAGATCAAGCCCGTGGCTCTGCTTTCCATCATAGTGTTTTTCGCCGGGCTGATTCCGGTCCTGGGCATTTTCATTTCTTCAGTGCCGATTCTGCTGCTGGCTTTCAACCTGCAAGGATGGACCCTGGCATTGAAGGCGGCGGGGATGATCGCCATCGTACATGCCGTGGAGGCTTACTTCCTCAATCCCAATATCTTTTCCGCCGTGCTCAAAATCAATCCGGTCCTCACACTCATCATCCTCTATATCGGGCACACCCTGTTCGGCTTGTGGGGAATCATTCTGGGCGTCCCTGTCTCCGTCTACATCTACCGTTACATTCTGCTGGCCGGCAACGCGGTCGAAGCCCCGTCGACTCCCGAGGCGACGCCACAAGAACGCGTCGATCGCTCCCACTCCTAGCAGGCCGCTCGAGAGCTGTCATTTCGAGCGGCAGCGAGAACTCTCGATCCTCGCGACGCCTCCGTTGAAAATGACAACGAGGCGTTCTCGGCCATCCCCAGGAGTGCCGTCTTGAGCGATAGGCTCAGGGGCTTGGGGCCAAACCACATGGCGAACACCGCCGATGCGAAGTCGTGCCCCTCGATGACTCCCATCTCGGTCCCATTGAGCTCCAGCACCGTTCCCTTGCCGGGTGTGTAGGTGAGGGCGTAGCGGTCTCCAGGCTTCACGTCCCGGTACAGGCTGTTGAACAGATCGATCCGCGGCTGGAGCTGGTCCAGTGTCTGGTGGTCAACGTTTTCGCGGAGGAGCTTGCGGGTCAGGGTGACGAAATCGCGGGCGGTGATGGGATGGAAGTACTCGATTTCGAGGCGTTTGGGAACATCGCCCAAAACAGCGTCAGGCTCGACTCCTTCGCCCAGGTAGAGAGCCGCGACGCTGACCTTGTAAAATTTCCAGACCGTCTTGAGGCCGACGCCGTTGAGGTCCATGGGAACGCTTGACGCCGTGATGCGCGGAGTGAAGTAGACGCCCTCCATCAGCCGGGCCGATGTCGCGGAGGGGGTCAGCGCACAAACGGTCAGGGCGAAGAACAAAGCCGATCGAAGCTTGCGGATTGCGCTCATAACGGTTCCTCCTGATGCATGGGTTCTTGTTCCGGCTCATGTTAATCATCCGTCGCTCCGGTACAAGGCATGCGTCATCAGGACGCTTCCCGCCCCATGGCCTGGTTCTGAAGCCGCATCTTCTGAAGAAGACCGTCGAAGGATGACCGGGAAATCTCACGGTTGAACGTGTCGCGGTAATTCTCGACTATGCTCACTCCGTCGATCTGCACGTCCCTGATCCACCATTGGCCGGATTTCTGAGCCAGTTGGTAGTCCACGGGAATGTGCTCGTTGGCCCGCATGATGACCGTCTGGACCAGGGTGCCCTTGCTCCTGGGGGTTTCGCCGCGATACTCGATGGTCTCTTTACGAAGAAAATTCAATACCATGCGAGTGTAGGAGTCCTGGAACAGGTCCGTGAAGATCTTCTGAAATTCAGCCTGCTGTCCGGAAGAGAGCTTCTTCCAGTGAGCCCCCAGGGACTCCTTCGCCATGTCCGAGGAGGCAAAGCTGCCGGCGATGAGCTCTCGAACCATGCGGGCCCGCTCCTTGCGGTGAGCTTCTCCTTCCAGCTCTTTCCGTGTCTGGATGTCGATGGCTGTGTCCAGAACGGATTTCACCCGGTCCATGGCGCCCTGGGCGGCGGATGTGGCCCGTGTCGAGGGCATGGCCAGAAAGGCGAGGCAGAGAAAGAGGCCGGCGACGCAGGGTCTGATCATCGGTAGGTTCTCCTGGCGCGAGTGAATCCGGGGGGATTCATCTTCATGAGGAGGGAGGGCAGGAGGAGCACGGCGGCCAGCAGCACGCAGAGGCTTCCCGCCCAGGCTACGAATCCTAAACTGAAGATACCCCGGTGGTGGGAGATCATCAGCATGCCGAAGCCAACGGTGGTCGTCAGGGCGGCGAGGAGAACTCCCTTGAGGGTACTCAGGGGAATGGCTCCGTGTGGCAGGTCCCCGTCCTTCCAGCGGTGGACGATCACGACCCCGTACTCCACGCCGGCGCCCAGCACCAGGGGCACGAACATGCTGTTGGCCAGGTTGAAGTGCAGGTTGGCCGCCCCCATGATGCCCAGGGTCCAGAGGGTTCCGAAAGCCAGCGGGGCGAGGGCCAGCAGCGAGAGGGAAATGCGGCGCAGTCCGAGAAACAGGAGGACCGTGACGGCCATGAGAGCGTAAAGGGATGCACGGAAGCAGGCTTTTTTATAGGCGGTGGCGAAGACATGCAGCGAGATGGGATCGCCGACCACCTCCGGATCCACGCTCTGGAGCTCCTGGACGAACCGCGCCAGAGCCTCTTCCTCCCAGATGGAATGCCTGGGAAAGATCCGGATGAGAAACTGCCCGTCGTGATAGAACCAGTCCTTGAGCTCCCGAGGGAGGCTATCGATGGTCATGGGCTTCGCCGCCGCCGCCTTGCGCATCGTTTCCCAGGTAGCGAGAAGGTCGTCCCGGAAAAGCTTGCGGTATTCGAAGAACCTTTCCGGGGCTTGAGGGGATTCGGCCAATGACCGCTTGATCTCCTCGATGAGGCGCCGCACGGTCTTCATCTGCACCAGAAGGTCATCGCCGGCGCCGGCCGCCGCAGCCTCGGAGTCCTGCATTTTGAACCGGATGCGCTCCAGGATCTGTCCCAGCTCATTGATGTCGGAAACACGGTTGGTCAGCACCGCGGGCTTGACCTCGGGAATGGAGCGCAGAAGGCCCCGGAGGAGAGGGATCTTTTGCTGCTGATCGCTCGGGAGAAAAGAAAAAATGCTTTCGGCGCCGGACACCGAGGACAGCTGCTCCACGGCGCGGGTGCGGCTCTCGACTTCCTCCCGGGATCCCACGATCATGGCGGCGGTCAGGAGAGACCGTTCGGAGTTCTCAAGGATGCTCTTCTCCCAGACCACCGACTCCGCGTTGGCGGCCTGGAGCCGAAGGGGATTCAAATCGAAATTCACGCGTCTTGAGCCCCAGGCACTGAGGATGCAGGCCACAAGGGAGAGGGCGATGACCCAGCGGGCCGTCCTGGGGGTGAGTCTCAGCATGGAGGAGTCACCCTGCCAAAACGGCTTGTGAACCGTTCGGCGCTGAGGAGCTCCCTTGGTGATGACTGGAGCGAGGGCGGGCAAAATCGTGAAATCGGCAGCCAGGGTCAGGAGGATGCCCACGCCCGTGATGAGACCCAGCTCCATCAGCCCTTTGAAGCCGGTCAGCACGAAAGGCAGAAACGAGAAGGCCGCGCTCAGGCCGGCCAGAAGGATCGCCGGTCCCGAGGACTCGGTCACGAGCCTCACCACAATGGAAGTGTCCCGGCCGCCGTGACGCGACTCCTCTTCGAATCGCGACATCCAGTGGATGCCGTAATCGACCCCCAGGCCGCACAAGAGGGGTGCGAAGACCACCGACAGGATGTTCAGGTGACCGATGAAAAGGGTGGTCCAGCCGAAGGTCCAGCACAGACCTACCATGAGGGACACCAGCTCCACGAGTGGCCGCCGAAGACCGCGGAAAAAGAAGATCATCAGGAGCAGGACGCCGCCCAGGGAGAGCCAGGTGGCCAGAACCATATCATCCAGGACGGTGTTGATCTCATCGTGGTTCAGGGCTTCCTGGCCCGTCACCCCCACCTCCACATCGGGGTACCCGGCCCGCAGCTCCCTGATGATCCCCCGGAGCTGGTCCAGGGACCCCTGGAGCGAGTTGAACCCGTCGCTGACGCTTTGGGGAAAAACCACCAGGAGGAGAAACTTCTTGTTCCCCTCCCAGAGGTAGCCTTCCAGGTCTAGATCCATGCCCCCGTTTTCGAAGAGGGAGGCCCAGGGGGATTGGTAGCCGGCCTCTCCCCGCAGGAAGGCCGAAAGACCGTCCAGGGTGACGATGAGCGGGCTGAGATCCATGGATCGGGCTTCGGCCCCGGGGGTCGCGGCCTCGCCGGAGCCATCCAGGAAGCCCGTGAAGATCTCTCCCACCATGCGGGAGGCCATCTTCCGGTTCAGCAGACTGAAGAATGCCAGGACATCCTGCTTTTCGGCCAGACCTCGAATCAGGTCGGCATGATCCCTCAGATTGTCCCCGATCTCACGGATCTGGTCCGGCTCCAGATAATAGAATGCCCAAGGCTTCACCTGCGCGGGGTCGATCCGGTGGAACACCTCCTTGAAGTGGACACTGTCGCCCCGGACGCGCAGAGCCAGGGCATCGGCGTAGGCCACAGCCCGCCGTGGCGAGGGGGCGGAGACCACCACGGTGAAAGTGGAGTCCTGGGACTTGAAGCTGTTCAGACGGTCGGTGAGGGCGATGAGGGGGTGGTTGCCGGAAATGAGCTCGAGCTGGTCCGTCACCACGTTCAGGTGCTTCACGGTGATGGCGATGGATGCCCACGCGGACAGGAGCACACAGGCCAGCACAAGTCGGGGATTTCGCCTGACCCAGCCCGTCCAGCGCAGCAATTGACGTGTCAGAAATTTCATGATGACGCTCGAATCGGCGCCCGGGACCAGCCGCCCGAAGCTTCGTCACCCCTTGCAGCGGGAAGGTGAGGATATCTTCGGTTCGAAGCTGCGCGACGGACGGACGTCTCAGGGATTGGAGGCTCGATATTCCGCAATGGCATGATCCAGCCGGGCCAGGGACACGTGGTAATTGTAGAGGGCCAGCAGGTATTCTCCCTGGTTTCTTCCATAGCGGTCGATGGCGTCGAACATGTCCTTGGCGGTGCCCACGCCAAGGTCGAAATTGGTGAAGCTCGAAACGATCCAGCGACGCGCGGCCGAAGCCCCCTCCGCGTAAGCCTGATAGGAGGCATGGTATTCTTGGACATCCTGGTAGTATTTCGCCACTTCGATGGGAATGTTCTGCTCGGCGAGCTCCTTCGTGTGAAGGAGCTTCCTGTATTGGGCCTCCTCCCTGCGCACCTTGGCCCGCCCGATGCCCATGTCCAGGTGCCATTCGGCACCCAGCACCAGCCCCATCCGGGCGTGATTGAAATCGTCGGGTATGTAGGAAATGTCGAGACGCTCCCTGTCCGGAGCCCCGGCAAGGGACCCGATGGCGGCGCCGAAGACCGAGGGGTAAAGGTCGGCTTTGGCCGCGCTGACGAGGGAGCGCTGAGCTTCGATGCCCTGCTCGAGCTGCTTCATTTCAGGCCGCCGCCCCAGGGCCGTCTGAACGTATTCCTCCCGGGAGGCCAGGGGCCGCTCCTCCCCGGACAGCTCGCTTCGGTCGAGCTTAAGCTCGCGGCCCCGCGGGAGCCCTATCTTCCCTTTCAGCGCCAGTGAAGCCACCTGAGCCCCGGACTCGGCCCTGGCCTGGAAGGCCTTGACCTCGGCGGCAAAGGCCTCCTGTCGGTGAAGGTCCGTGGGATCCACATTATTGGCGTTGACCTCGAGAAGACGTTTGATCCTCAGGCGGGCGTCCTCGTTGAACACGCCGGCGTCCTCGGCAGCCGCCTTGCCCTGCATGGCGACGATGAGGGCGTAATAGACCTCTTTCACGCCGAGGATGACATCCCCCCGCGTCTTCTCCCTGGCCATCTTCTGAGCTTCCATGCCCCGGGCCGCCGCATCCTGCCGGTTGGAGATCTTGCCGAACGTGTAAAGCGGCTGCACCAGCGCCAGCTCCAGACGCCCGAACACTCCCACGCTCTCGTCGTCCTGCTCCCGCAGACGTCCCCGAAATCGACCGCCGGCATCCGTTCTCCCCGTCACCAGCGGCTGCTCCGCGTCGTTCACGGGACCCGCGATGGCGATGACATCCAGCTGTGCCCACCGACCGGCCCGGGCCTGATCCAGATCCGCCCTGGCCGCGAGGACGTCCTGCTCCGCCTCGCGCAGCTCCGGCGCAGTCTCGAGAGCCATGCGGATGCAGTCATCCAGGCTGAGTCCCTGAGCTTCCGCCGCGCAAGCCCGGTGACCGCTCGCGCCCTGCAGGACGGCCACGAGGAGCCCCGTCATGACGATGGCCCGCCAAGGTCTGCCACAAAGCTCCATTCCATGAACCTCCCAAGTTTGAGCCCGGCTCATCTCAAAAAGCGCTTACCCTGGGGTCGCTCCCACTGGAGGCTGGCCGCCACGGTCCCGGGGAAAAGTAGATCAGGGGACGGTCGCCCATCCGTTGAATGTCTTTGTCCAGCCCCGTCCCGTGGAGCTTCGGAGTCGAGTGTCGCGAGCAGGGCGTGACGACGGGGGAAGGAGCTGCATCCAGTTTCAATGAGTGGCAGGATACCGCAGTTGGGATGTGTTGAAAAGGCCAATGCGAAGCGCCCAGCCCGGCTCAGAGGCAGCCCCCCCCGGCGAAAGGCCGCGAGATCCCTGACGGGCCAGGCCCCGGGTGTGCGGCCCCAGTGCTGCTCACCGCATCCGGACTCAGGCTCCAGGATTCGCTGAATTCCCCGGGAAATGCTGTTGACTTGGCGGGGGACACGGGCTAAGCGGAGCTTGCCCAAGGCGCCCTCCCGCCGGGCAGGTGGGCGTCTTCACCGAGCGAGCGATGGATCCCTGGAAAGAGGAGCTTCCCCACACCTTGGCCTCACGGATTCTGATCATCAATGCCGACGATGCGGGCTACAGTCGGGGCATCAACGACGCCATCGCGCAATGCTCGGCCGGGGGAGCCCTGACGAGCACCACCCTCATGGCCGGGGGCCGCGCTTTCGAGCATGCGGTGAAGGTCCTGGGACGTGCCGAGAATCTCGGAATCGGCGTTCACCTCGTCCTGACGGATCTGGAGCCCCTGACGCCCGACCAGGGACTGGAAGGGCTGATGGACCAAAACGGCTGTCTTCCTCGAAGTCCCGAGGCCCTGCTTCGAGCCCTGGCCGGACGCCGGGCGGGGAGGCAGGCTCTGCGGCGCGAGCTGAGCCTCCAGGTCGAAAAAGTCCTCGACCACGGCATCGTCCCCACCCATCTGGATAGCCACAAACATGTCCACCTGCTGCCGCCCATCCTCGAAGTGGTGCTGGAGGTGGCGGCCCGCTACGGAATCCGCTGGATCAGGAGCCCTTTCGATGCGACAGGCGGTCCGTGGAGCCTGCTCCGTGCCCTGCAGGGCACCCATCGCCAACGCTTCCTTTCGCGATGGGTGCAGGCAAGGGCGACTCGCATCCTGGAGCCGCGGTTTCGCCGGGCGGTCCACAAGGCTGGCCTGCGAATCGCCGACGGATTTTATGGAACCGCCCTCACTGGAATGTGGAGCATGGACCTGGTGCGGGCGGTCTTTGAAAAGCTTCCCCCGGGCCGATACGAATGGATGGTCCACCCGGGGGCCGACCCGGTCGAGCTGAGGCGAATGGGAACGCGGCTGGTGGAGGAGCGTCAGCGGGAGATGGAGCTGCTTCTTTCGTCGGAGCTGAAACGCTTCCTCCATTCGTACGGGATCCTCCCGGGGAGCTACGGGAGCGAGGCTTGACAGATGGTCCCGAAGGCATGGCCAAACGGTTCACGGCGACGAGGCGCGGCCGTGGGGAGCCAGTGCTCTTGGACGAGGCCATCCCGATGGCGGCGGCTCATCTCGAAGGTCGTGGAGGGTGGTGGATGATCAGTGGGGGGTGCTGGGGCGCCTGAACGGGTTAGGCCTGGCGCGATTTCTCGGCGCACTTGGCCTGGTAGCGGCGTCGTTTGGCGGGTCGCTGGGGACGGGGTGCGAGAAAGTCCACCCGGATGTACTCGTGCCTGTTGACGAAGGAGACGAAAACCCTCTCCATGTTCAGCTCTTTCTGGACAATCGCTCGAATTGAAGCCAGGTCGGAATACTTGCTGATCCCATGCTTACCGTAGTCTTCCGTCTTGATGTAGAGAGACATCAGCACGTTCTCCATGAGTGAAAGGTTTTCCGGTGATGACCAGGCCATTGAAATGGTGCGAAACAGATCGAGCGAGGATATCGGATAGTGCCGGGCAGGGGCCTTGGGGGGATGAGATCACTGCTGTTCATTGCGTGGCCGGCCATCCGTCTCTCAGTTCCCGCGATTGTTGTAATCGGTCTGCCGGTATATTAGCATGAGGTTTGGGTTTGTCAAAAAGTTAATGGCCTCGGGCCTCAGGAGAGGGAGCTTCCCAGAGCAGTGGGCATCGCCTTGAAGGGCGTGGTCGAGCGCGTCACTTTCAGCAACGAAGAGAACGGTTACTCGGTCGTCCAGGTGAAGATTCCCGGCCGTCGCGGGCTGGTGACGGCGGTGGGGAGCTTCGCTTCCCTCACCCCCGGGGAGGTGCTCACCATGGAGGGCGCCTGGGATGTGCATCCGCGTTACGGAGAGCAGTTCAAGGTGGAGCGCTATCAGGCCGCCGCCCCCGCGAGCGTGCAGGGGATCCAGAAATATCTCGGGTCCGGGCTGGTCAAGGGGATTGGGCCGATCATGGCCGAACGCATCGTGGCTCGGTTCGGTGTCGAGACCCTCGACATCATCGATTCTCGGGACGAGCGGCTGCTGGAGGTGGATGGAATCGGCCGCGGGCGGCTGGAGCAGATCCGCCGGGCCTGGGTGGATCAACGGGAAATCCGGGATCTCATGGTCTTTCTGCAGGGCCACGGAGTCAGCCCGGTTCATGCCACGCGGATTTACAAGCAGTATGGGGGAGACGCCCGGCGAGTCGTCCAGGAGAACCCGTACCGCCTGGCATCGGACATCTCGGGTATCGGTTTTCTCACGGCGGACCGTATCGCCCGCGGCATGGGATTCGCCCATGATTCCCTCGAACGGGCCGAGGCCGGTCTCCTCCATGCGGCTCACCAGGCGTCGGAGGAAGGCCATGTGTGCCTGCCGGGACGGGATCTCCTGGAGCGGGCCCAGGCTCTGCTGGATATCCCCGGGGAGATCCTGGAATCGGCTTTGTCACGACTGGTGGAAGCCCGTCAGTGCGTGGCCCAGCCGCTGACGGAGCCCCTGGCGGAGCGATTCGGAGACCCCCGTGCGGTCTACCTGCGGGGGTATCACTTCGCCGAGGTCCAGGCCGCTCAGCGGCTGCTTCGGCTTCAGGCCCTGGCGCCTCTGCAGCGGCGCATCGAGCCTGACGCGGCGGTGGCATGGCTGCAGGGCAGGCTCCCCTTCCGGCTGGCTCCCCTCCAGGAGCAGGCCGTACGGAAGGCCCTGACGGACAAGGTCGTCATCGTCACGGGTGGACCTGGAACGGGTAAGACTACCCTGGTCCAGGCCATCCTGACCATCTATCGGCAGCTTGGGGGAAGCTGCTGCCTGGGGGCTCCCACGGGCCGAGCCGCCAAGCGCCTGAGCGAGGCCACCCGCCATCCCGCCAGCACGCTGCACCGGCTCCTCGAATTCAGTCCCCAGGCGGGACGGTTTCTGCGGGATGATCAGAAGCCGCTTACGGCCGACTGCGTCATCGTGGACGAGTGCTCCATGCTGGACGTGCTGCTCATGCATCACCTCCTCAAGGCGGTTCCCGGCCCGGCGACCCTGGTGCTGGTGGGAGATGTGGATCAGCTGCCGTCGGTGGGGCCGGGAAACGTGCTCCGGGACCTCATCGCGTGCGAGCAGTTCCCCGTGGTCCGCCTCCAGGAGATTTTCCGGCAGGCGAGGGAGAGCCAGATCGTTGTCAACGCCCACCGCGTCCAGCAGGGAAAGTTCCCGAGGATTCCGGAAAAGGGCGAGGAGCTGCAGGACTTCTACTTCATCGAGAAATCGGACCCCGAGGAAGTCGTGCAGCTCATCCTGAAGCTCTGCGCCGAGCGCATCCCGAAGCGGTTCGGCCTGGATCCCGTGGACGAGATCCAGGTCCTGAGCCCCATGAACCGTGGAATGGCGGGCTCCCAGCGGCTCAACAGCGTCCTTCAGGCGGCGTTGAATCCCGGCGACCGGGGCATCGAGCGGGGTGGTATGTCATTCCGGGAGGGCGACAAGGTGATGCAGATCCGAAACAACTACGACAAGGATGTTTTCAATGGTGACTGGGGGCGCATTCGGAGGATCGACCTGGAGAGTCAGGAGCTGCGGGTCGAAATCGACGGCCGCGAGATCCCCTATGAGCTTTCGGACCTGGACGAGCTGGTCCTGGCCTATTCCATCACCGTCCACAAGGCCCAGGGGAGCGAGTATCCCGCCGTGATCGTTCCGGTGCTGACCCAGCATTACATGATGCTGCAAAGGAACCTCCTTTACACGGCCATCACACGGGCTCGGAAGCTGGCTGTCATTGTGGGGAGCAGGAAAGCCCTGGCCATCGCCATCAAGAACGACCGAATGCTCCACCGTTTCACACTTCTGTCGGAACGCCTGCGTGGGCTCTTGTGAACGGGCCCTTGGCTCGCCGGGAGCCGATGCGGGGATGTCATCGCCCTTTCCCTGGGGACCGGTGCGTATTATGATTCTCGATGACGCGGCGGGCGATTCGCTGTTCGGTCCTCCGGGCCCTCCTCGCGGGGAGGATGACTGACACCTGGCGGTATCTGTGCGATATCGATCGCAGGAGCATCGCCCACGCGAAATTCGAAGCCTTCAGGAAATGAAATGAACGATACCCTGATCGACGGTCACGGTCGTCGCATCGACTACCTGAGACTCTCCATCACCGACCGCTGCAACCTTCGCTGCCAGTATTGCATGCCCACCCTCGGGGTTCCCAAGCTTCGCCATGACGAAATGCTCTCCTACGAGGAGATGCTGAGAGTTGCCGATCTTCTGGTCACCCTGGGGATTTCCAAGATCCGCATCACCGGGGGAGAGCCCCTGGTGCGAAAGGGATCCCTCTATTTCTGCGAGAGGATTGCCGCCATAAACGGATTGCAGAGCGTCAGCCTCACGACCAATGGCGTGCTCCTCGAGGAGCTTGCCGAAGGGCTTTCCATAGCGGGGATCCAGCGCATCAACATCAGCCTGGACAGCCTGGACCCCCGCAGGTACGCCTCCATCACGCGAAGGGACTGCTTTCATCAGGTCTGGCGCGGGATTCTCAAGGCGGCCGCCATCGGGCTTTCGCCGGTGAAGCTCAACACCGTCATCATGCGCGGCATCAACGACGACGAGGTCGAGGACCTGGCAGGGCTCACGTACCAACACCCCTTTCATGTTCGCTTCATCGAGCTCATGCCCATGAACGGGGAGGCGGGGGATGACCTTTTCATGGGCTCGGACGAAATCCTGGCCAGGCTGTCCGCCATGGGTCCCCTGACACCCGTCAGCAGCAGCCACAGCAACGGCCCGGCCCGGCATTTCCGGCTCGCGGGGGCCATGGGGAAGATTGGGATCATCAGCCCCATCAGTCACCATTTCTGCCCTTCCTGCAACCGGCTTCGCCTGACCGCCGACGGGAAGCTGAGGACCTGCCTCTTCGCGACCCAGGAAACGGATCTGAGACCCTATTTGCGCCAGGGCGCATCCGACGCGGAGATCCTGGAAAGGCTCCGCGAGGCGATACTCACCAAGCCCGAAAGACACGCCCTCACGCCGGGCGGGATCCGGAAGTGCATCAACCGCCCGATGGTGGCCATCGGGGGCTGAGCATAGTTGCCGACCCCACGGTCGCAAGCCTTCCCCTGGCCGCGAGGTTTCTGGTGGGCTCGATTCTGGGCCCTGTGCCCTTCCGAAGGCACCGATGCCGCGTGTCTCCGTGTGTCCTTATGTCAGGGCCGGGTCCATGCCGCCCGGCGGCCTCGATTCACTTCTTCTCCATGCCCTCCTGCATCCCTTTGAGAAACTCGCCGATGGCCTTGCCGGCCTCTTCCGGCTTCATGTCGTCGATCCTTCCCATTTCGGACTGAATCTGGTCGAGCTGCTTTTCCATCTTTCGAGCCGCAAATTGCGAGCCGATGGAGCTCAGAACCAGCAGTCCCCCCAGGATGCCGAAGACGATGAGGGCGGCCTTGGGCTTGACTTGGTGGACATGGACACTGGCGAGAACCATGAGCCCCGTCATCCAGACCACGCCCAGGATCGGCCCGATGAAAGGGACGATGCCCAGCACCGTGGTCACGGGATTGATGGCCGAGGCGAAAGCTCCGCAGCGGTAAGCCACCTCGAAGGGCTGTCCCGAGCCCAGGAGCTTCCAGATGAAGAACAGGATGGCGGCCCCGATGAACCCGAAGACGGCGACCATCAAGGGAGCCACGACAATGCTGGCCAGAGCCACGAAAACCGTGCCGGTGAAGCCGATTCCCAAGATGCCCAGCACGGCCTGGATCAGGCCACCCACAAGCCCCATGGCCGCCGCGAAGACGAGGGGCTGGGCATACCCTCCGGCTCGGGGCATGGACTGGTAAAAGCCCGCGGGATCGGTGATGACCCGCATCATGGTTGCCGAAATGGTTGAAATGTGCTCCTCGATGTCTGACCGGGTGAATGGCTCCGCCATGGCTCCTCCTCACTGGGGTCTGGATTCGATGGACATTCGACACGTCCCTTTCGATCCGGGCTGCTTCAGGTATCCTGCCTCTCAATCACGAAAAAGCTGATGACCACGGCCACGATGGGCTCAATGGCGCCAAAGCTCATTCTAGGGGAGGATGGAGGTCGCTGTCAAAGGGCCATGTGATCCGCATCGAGAAAGCCACTTGAATCGTGGGCCTGGATCTTGAGATACTGAAAAGGTTTACCGGAGATGCGGCCTCTGGTCATTTTGCCCTTTGCCCAAGCGCTGGGGCCATGGTATCCGAGGGAAAATCCGAATACGGAGCCGCACCCGCCAATCCTGGCATGAGGGCAGGGTACAAACGCGCCGGGCCTGGCTCCAGTGGAGGGATCGCATGAAGATACTGGCCGTAAAGCTTCGCAATATCAACACGCTGGTGGGCGAGTGGCAAATTCATTTCGACCGGGCTCCCCTCTCCGATACCGGTCTTTTCGCCATCGTCGGGCCCAATGGGGCGGGGAAGTCTTCCATCCTGGACGGGGTGACCCTGGCCCTTTACGGGGAGACTTCGCGTCTCAGGAGTCCGGAGGAGGCGGTGCACGACTGGCCGGTGGAGGAATCCGCGTCGGAGGTGACCTTTTCGGTGGGGGAGACCACGTATCGAAGCCGCTGGTCCATCCGCAAGGCGGGTCACGACTGGGAATCTCCCGAAATGTCGCTTTCCGGTGTTCATAACGGGCACGAAACCCTTCTGGAAGACCGGATGGTGCGGGTGAGGGGCCGGATCGCCGAGCTGACGGGTCTCGACTTCAAGCGCTTCTGTCGCTCTGTCCTTCTGGCCCAGGGGGAGTTTGCGGCCTTCCTGAACGCGTATGAAAATGAGCGGGCCGAAATCCTCGAAAAGATCATGGGGGCCGAGGTGGCCGAGGAACTGGAGGATTCCATCGGCAGGCGCGTCCAGGCCGAGGAGGAGAAGCTCCTGCGGCTCAGGGGGGACGCCGAAGCATTTCCGCCCCCGGACAAGACACGGCTCAAAGAGCTGCGGGAGTCGCATCAGCAGCTGGAGGAGGAGCTGCGGCAGTCCGGCGAGGAGCTGAGGGAGCTGAGGGAGCTCCAGGCGCGCATGGAGCTCCGCGGGCGCCTGGAATTGGACAGGAGTGAGGCCATGGTGCGCCTCGCCACGGCCGAGGAAGAATGGTCGCGGGCTGGCATGGCTGTCGAGAAGGTGAAGGATGCGTTGCCGGCCGCTCCTCTGAGGGCTGGGCTCCATCGCCTGGATGGGCTGGCGATGGAGATGGGGAGCGCCAAAGCGACACTGACCCGGCTCGAGGAGGATTTGCAGGACAGGGAATCACGCCTGGCCGAGCTGGAGGCGCGGCTCAGTGAGACCACCGGCAGGCTGAGGGAGGTTTCCCGGCTCCTGGAGGATCGCGGCGGGGAGCTTTCGGACGCCCTGGCTGTGGATGGGGAGATCGAGCGGGATTCGCGGCGTTTTCTGGAGATGGTCTCGAGCCTGGAGGAGGTGGAGCGATCCCTGAAGGAAGATGTGCAGCGGCAGTCGCAGCTGGGAGAGGAACTGGAGCAGGTCGTGGGGCGGCGCGAGGAGATTCTTCGGTGGCTCGAGGGGCACCGAAGCTACGAGCTCCTGGGATCCGACCTGGATGCCCTGGGATCCGATGTGAATCGGCTGGCCGAGATCAGTGCCGGGATCAGTCAATATGAGCCCCAGCGCAGCCAGGCCCAGGAAGCTGAGAGCCAGGCGGCCAGGCAGCTTGAGAAGGCCGAGCGGGCCTTGCACAAAACTCGCGTCAGGGCCGAAGGCCTCGAGCGGCGCAAGGCCGAGCGCGATCAGACGATGGACGGACTGCTGGACCACTCCAGCTTCGAGGAAGTGACTGCCTCCGTCAAGGAAGACAAAAGAAAGCTGCAGACCTGCAGGGAGCTGACGGCCATTGCGGTAAAGGCTGAGGAGCTGGGCCTCTCGGCCGACACGACCATGGAGCTGGCCATGATCGAGGCCGAGGAGGAGGTCGCGACCCTTTCCCTGACCAGGGAGAAGGCGGTCCTGGACGAATTGGAGGGCCGGATCCAGTGGCGCGACCTCGTGAGAAGGCTTGCCAGCGAGCGGGCGGTGCTGGGCGCGGGAACTCCATGTCCCCTGTGCGGGGCACTGGATCACCCCTTCGTGGAGCAGGCGGAGCCCGACTTCTCGGAGCTGGATCGCCTGGAAGCGGAGCACCGGGACCGCATGGAAGTGCTCCAAAGTCAGCTGGAAAGCCTCCAGAGCCAGGCGGAGGGGATCCGGTCCCGCTCGGCGGAGCTGCTGGATCTCCAGGAGCGATGGGGGCGGTTGTGCGGAGAGGCGGGGCTGGACTGGACCCTGGCGGGGGCCGAGAAGATCCGCGAGCGCATCCGGGTCTTCTCGGCGGACATCAAGCAGCGCTGCTCCAATCTTCGTGCGGCCAGGATCCTCAGATGGCGCAACAACTGGCTGAACTGGTCCCTGGATCGCAAATTGACCAGGCTTCGCACTCGAGAGGCTGTCAGGGATGCCGCCCTCGACCTGCGTGAGAGCCGCCTGCAGGCGCTGGATGCCATCGACGGGGCCGTTCAGCGCTTGAGAGACGAAGAAGACGCTATCCGCAGGGGAATCGGCGTCCGGGTCGAGATCCACGGTGAATCGTCACCGGAGGCCGGAACGGAACATGAGCTCATGCAGCGACTGGGGAAGCGCGGGGAGATCTATTCCAATCAGCGCAGCGAGCTGGAGAAGCTCGGGGAGGAGCTTCAGGGGCTGGAGGCCCAGCGTGAGGCGCTGCCCGGGGAGATCGGGCGTCTTCAGGAAGAATCCCGCGGGCTTGGGGAAGAAATCGAGATCCTTCAGGCTCGCCTGGCGTCCCTGAAGGCCGACCGGGAGACGCATTACGGAACCGTGGATCCAGAGGCCGAGCGGACCGCCATCGAGGACGAGATCAGCCGGCTGTCGGAGGAGGAGCGGTTGCTGACCGGGGAGCTGGAGCAGCTGGCCGGCCTGATCGAGGAAGGGCGGCTCGGCCGTCCTCGGTGGGCTCAAGAGGCCCACGAGGCGGAGTCAGCCCACGGAGAAGCGCAGACCGCATTCCTGGCCGAGATGTCAGCTTCGGGCTTTTCGAGCATGGACGAGCTGAGGGCGCGGCTTGAGATCCTCGATGAGGCTCAGGCCGTTCAGGACCGTGCCGCCGAGGCGGAGACGGCTCTCGCAGCCGTGAAAGCGAAGATCGAGGAGCTGAGCGGCACCCTGGAGACCCTGGCGGCGGGTGCGCCCTCCGAGGCGACCCTGGATGCCGTCCAGTCGGCCCTGGACGAAGGGGAGAAGCATCATGCCCTGATCCATTCCAGATGGGACGACCTGGAGCGCAAGCTGGCCGAGTATCGGGATGCGGAGCGGGAGCGCCGGGAGCTTCTCGCCGCCGTTGCCGTCCAGGAGAAGCTCCTGGACGAATTTCTGGAGGAGCAGAAGGTCCTTCGGGCGCGTGACGCAGCGGAGGCCAGGCTGAAAAGGCAGCGGCTCATGCTGGACCGTCTGGTCGAGCAGACCAATCAGCACCTGGCCTATCTGAGCGGCCGGTACCTGCTGCGGTCGGTGGAGGAGAACGGGCTGGGCCTGGAGGTGGAAGATTCGCTGCGGGGCAGGGCCCGCAGATCGGTCAAGACCCTGTCGGGGGGCGAGTCCTTCGTGGTGAGTCTTTGTCTGGCCCTGGGGCTTTCGGAGATGGCGGCCAGGCATCGAAAGATCGAGTCCCTCTTCCTGGATGAGGGGTTTGGCGCCCTGGACGATGAAATGCTCTTCAAGGTCCTGGCGGCCCTCAAGGGGCTGCGGGCCAATGGCAAAATGGTGGGGATCATCTCCCATGTGAAGCGCCTGGCCGACGAAATCCCCACCCAGATCCGTGTGGACCGGGCCGCCGACGGTTCCAGCACCCTGTCGATACGGGCCTAGGGGAGAAGCTCCGGGACGAAGGTGGTCCATCTTTCCCCCGCGCTTCTCGACTGGGCTTCAGCACGAAAATGCCCGGCCGATGGCCTGGGAAGCCATCCATTGGAAACGTGAGGGCCCTTCATGCCTGCCATCGATGACGTGAGAGATCTCCTCCGGGATTGGAGCATCGAGGTCCGGGAATTCTCGGAGCCCACTCCGACATCGGAGACGGCCGCCCGGGCCGTGGGGTGCTCCGTGGGGGAGATAGCCAAGAGTATTCTGATCCTGGTCGGGGGGAAGGCGGTCCTGGTGGTGACGTCCGGCGACACCCGGGTGAGGAGCTCCAGGCTCAAGGAATTCATGGGACTTACGGGAAAGGTCCGCTTCCCCCAGGCCGAGGACGTGGTCCTTCACACGGGATACGCTCCCGGTGGTGTCTGCCCATTTCTCCTGCCCCCCAGGCTGCCCGTGCTCATCGACAGCTCCATGCGGCGATTCCCGAGGGTCTACGCCGCCGCGGGCAACGCCCATTCGGCGGTACCCATCACCATCGAGCAGCTCCTGGCCATCACCGGTGGCACCGAGGCTGACGTCTGCGAGCAGATCCCCGGAGCTTGAGGATGGACGACGGGGGCGCGCGGGTGCCAAACGCTTGCCCGGGCTGAATCCCTTGCGTCCATGGCTCTTCCAGCCGATCGCCCGCCACGGGGAAAGATCAGCGGGCTCCCATTCGAGCCGCCCGCTCCCCCCCATGCATTCCAGCCCGTCCCCAGCCTGGGAAAGGCCTCCCAGGCTGTCGCATCCCGCTACTCTTCGGTGGCCTTGATGTTCCGGCCGGCCCAATCGATCAGCTCTTCGTAGGTGGTACCCTTGGGGAAAAACTCCACCACTCCCATGGCCTTCACCCTGGGAATGCTGGCGTCGTCCAGAAACCCTCCCGCCGTGATGCGGATATGGCCGGCGCCCTCCTTTTGGAGAAGGCCAATGAGGGTCGAAAACGATTCAATATGGGCTCCAGGCAGGGTGGTCACGCCAATATGGTCCACAGACTCCTGGATGGCTGAATTGACAATGGCTTGTGGGTCCCGGAGCTCCGTGTAGATGACTTCAAAACCGGCTTCGCTGAAAGCCCTGGCGAGCTTCATTATGGCCATTTCATAGCCTTCACCGAATTTTGCCATGAGAATCCTGACTCTTCTTTCCGCCATCGTCCACTCCTTTGATCGGTAAAGTGATGCAGAACGGGAGCATTCCTGAGATCAGCGCAACGGCACTCTCAGCATGAGCAGGGATGGAGCCATGGTAATCGTGGAGCCCCTCTGCCACGGGGCAGGGAGCGAAGCGTCCGCGGGCGGGGCAACGGTATCATTGCTCGCAGTGGTGCTTCACATTGACCCCCTTGACCATGAAAATGATGCTTTCCGCGATATTGGTGGCCTGGTCCGCGGCGCGCTCCAGACAACGGGCGGCAATGATGGTCTGTACCGATCGCTCGACGGCCGGCACCTCGTTGACCATGTAGGCGAGCAAATCCTTCAGCACCTTCACGTTGAGCTCGTCAGCCGTGTCGTCCATCTGGCAGACATCCGCCGCCTGGCTGACATTCTGATTGATGAAGGCCGAGATGGCACTGGAGAGCATGTCCTGGGCGGTGGAAGCCAGCTGCTCCATGGCCTGGTTGGGGGGCAGCGGAGGACGCGTGCTCAGGAACTGCGCTCTTTGAGCGACATTCACCGCCTGATCGGCCACGCGCTCCAGGTCCACGGCGATTCTCATGCACCCGATGATGAAGCGCAGGTCGCGAGCCATGGGCTGCTCCAGGGCAAGCAGGCGGAGGCAGTGCCTGTCCACCGCCACCTCCAGCAGGTTGACTTCCATGTCCTTCGCCACGACGTCGTCGGCCAGAGGGACGTTCCTCTCGAATAATGCCTGAACCGCCTTCTTCAGGGCGGTTTCAGTCAAGGCTGCCATCTGAAGGATGGTGATCTTGAGCTGTTCCATTTCCTGCTGAAACCGGGTCTCCATCGCTTCAATATCTCCTCAACGTCCCCTGAGCACTGGAATCCATGTGCTGCTCCCTGTCGACTGCAATGCGCGCCCGCTCACCCATGAAGCAAAGGCTTGGTGCCCGCGTTCTGTTCCCAGTCCGAATCCGCATGACCGGGCGCCGGAATCACTCTTGGAAGCGTAAAAAAGAAGGTACTGCCCTTGAAATCCCCGGGATTGGGGCTCCGAAGCCACAGCTGGCCACCAAAATTCAGTATGATGTGGCGGCAGATGGCAAGCCCCAGCCCGGTACTGCCGGACTCACGGTCCCGGTGGCGCTCGACGCGGTAAAACCGCTCGAAGACGCGCTGCTGATACTGGCTGGGAATGCCCACTCCATTGTCCTGAACACTGAAGGTGCAAACGGTGTCGCCTTCCTCACAGGAGACCGTGATGACATCCCCTTCCGGGCTGTACTTGACGCCATTCTCCATGAGGTTCCGGAAGACCTGGACCAGGCGATCCATGTCACCCCGAACAAACACACCCTCCGGTGAAAGCCGGTTCTCCAGGCGCACGCCCTTCGGCCCGGCCATGGGCTCGCACGACCTCCAGGCTTCACCGAGAGCTTCCAGGGCGTTGACGCAGCTGGATTCACCCGGCTGCTCCCTCGCTTCCAGACGGGCCAGCTTGAGGAGATCATCCACGATCATCACCATATGATTGGTGTTTTTGAGGATGGTCCGAAGGAAGCTGGCGGCGGGCTCTCCGGCGAAGGCCGGGTCAGCGCTCAGCGTTTCCACGTATCCCTTGATGGATGTGAGCGGCGTTCTCAGCTCGTGGGACACGTTGGCCACGAAATCCTGACGTACTTTCTCCAGTCGTTTGATCTCGGAAATATCATGGAATACGATGATCAGAACGGGCCCCTTGCCAGGCTCCCGAAGCTTGACGATATTCACGTCGAAGATCCGCTCCCGCTCGAGCTCCACCTGCAGATTGACGCGCTGGGTGGTCTCCTCGGCCCGGCTGGCCAGAAGCCTCTCGCAAGCCTCCTGGATCTCGTAGCTCATCAGCACTTCCATGGGCTGCCGCCCGATGGTGATGGGAGCCCGCGTGGCGATGGCCGACAAGGAGCGGTTGATTCTTCGGATTCTCCCCCTTGAATCCAGGACCATGACCCCTTCCTGCATGCCCTCGAAGACCGCCTCCAGCTGCTCCTTCTCTTCACGGAGTATCCGGAAGCGCTCCTTGATCTGCCGGGCCAGGTGGTTGACGGCATCAGCCAGGCCCTGGAGCTCGTGGTCACTGGAGAACCTCAGGACATGCGCTTCCGCGCCGGCAGCGATCCTCCGCGTTGTCTCCAGAACCGTTTCCAGGGGTTTGCGAACCTCGCGCCTCCAGATGAGGACCGCGGGGATCATTCCCAGAAAGGCCAGGAGCACGCTCGTCTTGAGCCCCTGATTGAGGGCGTCCAGGGCACGGTTGGTTTGCCAGAAGGGTACGGCCAATCGGAGAATGCCCGAGGGAAGAGCACCGTGGCCCTCAAATTGCCTGGCCACGAAGATATGCTCCCGCTGGGTCAGGGTGCTCAGGCGCAGTGTGATTCCCGTCTCGCCCTTTCTGGCCTGGAGGATTTCGGGTCGGGTGCCGAACTCCCCGAGCTGGGAGATCTCTTCGAGGGAAAACTGGGAATCCGCGAGGACCTTTCCCCGATCGTCCAGGTAGGTGATTCTGAAACCACGGGATTCGGATATCCCCGTGATCCACGTCTGCACCTGCGGGAGGCCGCTGAAAAGCTCGTGCCTTTTCAGAAGCCACTGGACGAGATTCAGATCGCTCACGGCCCCCGCCTGGGCATCCCTGACAATCTGATCGTGGACATCGGTGTGCATCCGCCAGCAGGGCCAGACCAGCGACAGGACGAGGATGCCCCACAGGATTCCCAGCAGACGCAGACTCAGGCTGGATTGCTTGAACATGGTCCTAAACCTTGAATCGGTATCCCACTCCACGGATGGTTTCGACCCAGTCGGCATAGTCGCCGAGCTTCTGGCGCAGGCGCCGCACGTGAGTGTCCACGGTTCGAGCGTATCCCTCGAAGTGATAGCCCCAAACCTTGTCCAGCAGCTGATCCCGTGTCTGAACCTTGCCTCGGCTCTTGATCAGCTCCACCAGCAGCTTGAACTCCGTGGCCGTCAGGGGCATCTCTTCGCCATGCAGGCTGGCCTTGTGCCCCTCGAGATCGACCCGAAGCCCTTCATGCTGCCAGATGCTCTCGGCTCCACCGTCGGAGGCCGATCTCCTCAAAATAGCCCGGATCCTCAGAATCAGCTCCCTGGGGCTGAACGGCTTGACGACATAATCGTCGGCGCCCAGCTCGAGCCCGACAATCCGGTCCACTTCCTCACCCCGGGCAGTCAGCATGAGGATGGGGATATTCTGGGTCTCGGGATTCCTCTTGAGCTCCTTGCACACGTCGAAGCCGTCCAATCCGGGCAGCATCAGGTCCAGGAGAACTAGATCGGGCAGATTCTGACGCACCAGCCCGAGACCCTCGAATCCATCCCGCGAGGTGATCACTTCGAACCCTGAGGCCTGCATATTGTAGGCGAGCAGCTGAAGAATATCCGTATCGTCTTCCACGATGACAATTTTCATCTTGCTCATCCGTGGCTCCCAATGATTCTCCGACGCAGGGGATGGCACAGACCCGAGGCAACGGGCAGGCGCCTTCGCCTAAAGCCGCCGGTATTCTTACTCAACTGGCTGAAAAGCGCAAATCTTAAACGCTCCGCGGTCCAAGGCACATCCCGGCGTGGCGCTGGACCTGCACCATGACAGGGCAAGGGAAGACCTGCCCTCCATTCAGGAATTCGTGACGACTCACCTGCACCGTGAATGGAACACAAGGATGGAAAGGAGTGAAACATGGTACGCGAGGGATGCTCGATGGAACCAAGACCGATGGCGGATGCCGTGGGAGAGTCCTTGGCCGCGCACCCCGGGTCGAACCGAACAGGATCATGCTGCCCACCTTCCGACACTCGATCAGAGTAAACCACGACACAGCCGTTGATACTTACCGCTGCTTCCTTCCGGACCTGACGGGGTTCGTACTCGCCTGTTGCGCGGTGTCCAATGAGCACCGGAATTAGAAACAGCCGACCTGAAGCGAGCCCTTCCAGGGGAATTCAGCCCCGCTGAGCGGATTTCGGGCGACAGGGCACCGCTAACTCCCCGCCTAGCGCGACCAAGGGTACTGGCAGATCGACTTTCAAGGAACCGATATCACAAATCGGCACGGCAATCAACGGGATTGCTCCGCGGACATTTGGGCCGGGATGGATTTCGAGCTGAAATCATCGGGGAGCAGCAGGCACCGTCCCGATGGAATGCAAAGCAGACCTCTCAGGGTGGACCGTCGACGGCCTGGCAGCAGGTGCTGCCATCCCCCCAGGTAAAGAGGGGACCGAGGTTGCAGGATGTGAAGCGCCGTCCACGCGGTCCTGGCCAGATGCCGCTCCCTGCGATCCCACCAGGGCCCCCAGCGATCCTCCACGGAGCGCGTCCAGATCCCTCCCTCCTCCAGGGGCTCACCAAGGGCCCGGCGAGCCCGGCTGTAGCCATCCTCATGGCCATCCCGTCGTCCGGGTCCCGACAGGATGGAGAGCAGGTTTTCCCATGAGAGCATTTCGGGCCAGGATGCCAGACACCGCCCGCTGAAGGCGGAAGAGTCACAAAGCACGATCCTGGCGCCCCGGCTCGAGGCATACTTCCGTGCGGCCCGGTATTCATAGGGGAGGCAAATCTGCCTGCGAATGCGCACCACCTCCGGGTGGCGGTGTGCCAGGCGCGGAGCCATGCTCAGAGCCCGGGCCGCATGGGAAACCCGATGGGTCAGGGCTTTCAGGAGCTGGCCCTGCCGCCTGGCCCTGAAACTGCGTGCGTAAGGGCTCAGCTCGAGAAGGACCACGTCCGGCTGCAGACGATGCAGGAGGCCCAGGGCTCGCCCGAGTCCCATGGGGTCGCCGTGATCACACCCGACGAGCAGCAGCCCATTCAAAGGGTCCGAAGATTCGACCTCGGATGTGGAAAGGGGAAACCCTCGAAAGACCAATGGACGCATTCCCGTTGAACCCCGCCCGCGCGGACCAGGGCGGCCTTCGGCATGACCATTCAGATGATGGAATGAAGCTCGCTGAAATGACTGATGTGACAGCATGCCTTCAGAGAAGGGTTCTTGTAAGCCACGAAGAAGACGCCCGTGGAGAGGGCCAGGGCTTCATCCACCTGTGAATCTCCGACGTAAAGCACCTCGCTGGGCTTCACCTTGAACGTCTCCATGATGCGCTCCATGGATTCGGGATGAGGCTTCGGGAAACGAACGTCCGACGCGGAAACGACCAGATCGAAATACCGCGACAGATTGAAATGGTCCAATACGTCGCGGGTGGAAACGGTTCGATTGGTCGCCATGGCAATGTGGTGGCTATCCTGAACGGATTCGAGGAAGTCCACCAGACCGGGCTCGGGCGTCAGGTACCTGTTGAATGCCTTGAAGTCGATGGTCTGGGTGTAATCCCATGCTTTCTGGAAATCCTCCTCCTCCGGCAGAAGGTATCTGAGGGACTGCCGAACGGGATGCATGTGGATGAATCCCTGCTGATCCGACCGAACGGGAGGACGGCCGATCCTCTCCAGAATATGACTGTAAAAGCGTGTATTGGCATCACGCGAGTCGAACAGCACTCCGTCGCAGTCGAAAGCGAGCACCTGGAAGGGCTTTCTGGGCGGAGCCTTGAATCGGCGGTCGATGGGATCGCAGACGGGATGATTCATATTTCCAGTGCCTTCATGGCTTGATGTCAATGAAAGATCCTTTCCTGATGCGAGCCTGCGCGGCTTTACAAATGAATGGGGATCCAATATAGAGGGACTGTCGTCCAGGGGCCAACGTCTCCGAGCCTGTCGATTCATCCTGCCTCATCACCGAAAACTGTAACCACGGAAAGAGCGAAATGGAACACCAGTTTGATTTTCTGGTCATCGGCAGCGGGATCGCTGGACTCAGCTTCGCGCTCAAAGCCGCCCGGCTGGGCACCGTCGCCATCGTGACCAAGAAGGACAAGCTCGAGACCAGCACCAATTATGCCCAGGGCGGCATCGCCAGCGTGCTGGGGAGTGACGATTCCTTTCCCCTCCACGTCGAGGACACCTTGAACGCCGGCGATGGCCTCTGCCATCCGGACGTCGTGGAGCACGTGGTGCACTCAGGTCCCGAGCGCATCCGCGAACTGGCGGAGTACGGCGTTCCCTTCAGCCGCAGTCCCGTGGAAGGGCTGGAATTCGATCTCGGCCGGGAGGGCGGCCACAGTCGCAACCGTATCGTGCATGCGCGCGACATGACCGGTCAGGCGGTGGAAAAGGCCCTCATCGCCGCGGCGGAATCCCATTCCAATATCCACATTTTCGAGAATCACCTGGCACTGGACCTGATCGTCGAGCACTTTGCCATCAAGGCCGGCTCCATCGCCGTGCGGCATCGGGATGTCTGCTGGGGAGCCTACGTCCTCGACAGCCAGCGACAGAGCCTGCACACCTTTCTGGCCCACGCCGTCGTGCTGTGCACCGGCGGAGCGGGAAAAGTCTATCTCTACACCAGCAACCCCGATGTGGCCACGGGAGATGGGCTGGCCATGGCCTACCGGGCCGGCGCCTGTCTGGCCAACCTTGAGTTCGTGCAGTTTCATCCCACATGCCTGTACCATCCTCATGCCAAGAATTTTCTGATCTCCGAAGCGGTCCGGGGGGAAGGGGGCAGGCTCATCGACCGCCGCGGCAATGCCTTCATGGAAAGGTATCACCCCCTGAAGGATCTGGCCTTCCGTGACATCGTGGCCCGGGCCATCGACACCGAAATGAAGCAGTCCGGAGACGACTGCGTTTTCCTGGACATCACCCATCGCGACGCCGGTTTCCTCAAGGCACGGTTTCCCAACATCTACCAGAAATGCCTGCTCCTCGGCATCGACATCACAAAGGATCCCATACCGGTGGTGCCAGCGGCTCATTACCTCTGCGGCGGGATCGTGGCCGATCGATACGGCCGTACGACCCTGGAAAACCTTTACGCCGTGGGGGAATGTGCATGCACCGGCCTTCACGGCGCCAATCGGCTGGCGAGCAACTCTCTTCTGGAAGCCATGGTATACGCCTACGAAGCGGTACTCCATTGTGGCGAGCATATCCAGTCCTGGCGACAGAGGACTGCACCCGAGATCCCCGCCTGCCCCATCCCCATGGGACAGCTCCATTCGGCCCAAAGCGAAATGGTGCTCATTGCCCACAACTGGGACATCATCCGCAGGCTCATGTGGAACTACGTCGGCATTGTGCGGACCGACAAGCGCCTGCTGCTGGCCCAGACCCACATGCAGCAGATCAGGATGGAGATCCGGGAGCACCTGCCCAACATCCCGCTGAGCAATGACCTGGTGGAGCTCCAGGATCTTGCCCTCGTCGCCGAGCTGATCATTCGGTGCGCCATCCAGCGAAAGGAAAGCCGAGGATTGCATTACAATCTCGACCACCCCAGGAAAGACGACATGGCCTGGCGGCACGATACCATCGTGAGAAAGAAGCAGGCCGAGGATCCGCGGGGGGTCGTGGGGGCGATGAGCAACAACCGGGAGTGACGGGAAGTGCCTGGGGCGGTTTGAAGACCGCGGCTCGTGCTCCCACGCACCATGGCCGGCCTGAGCCGGACCGGGCCGAAGGTGTGCCCTGGTCCGAGGGGACTCCGTTCCTCCAGGGCGCGCGTCACTCACTGTGCTGGAGCCGGGAGCTTCGGGATGAGCCCCGGCCCGGGAGGGCCGGAATGGCTCAGCGGGGAGCCGTGCTCTCCAACGGTTCGGCGTCGATGATGGCGCTGGAGGATGAGGGGGCTTCCAGAAGCGGAGTACGGCCGTTCTGCTCGATCCTCATGGTGAGGACCCCCCCCATGAAGCTGAGCTCAAGGTTCTTGTCGGAAAGGTCGACGCGTGAGATGGCGTCTCGAATCTTTTCCAGCTTCTGCTTGGTTTTGCGATAGATGAAGACGAGTCCCCAGACTCCGGCGGCAAAGGCGGCGATGAACATCCACATGGGCGTTGCGAGCACCTGCCCGATCACCATGATGCCTGCCAGTATCCCAAAGACGATGAAGATCTGGATGCCCAGGATCAAATACAGGTAAAACACACCCCGGTTCACCAGCGGGTCGCGCTCGGGGTCCCGCGGGGAGCCCTTCCGGTCAGCGAACAAGTTTTTGAGCCACATGGGTGAATCCTTTTCAGACGGGCGCGGGTCCCTCGGTCGCAGCCTCCTCCACCTCTTTCACGGGACTGGGAAGCAGGGGCGCTGGCTCCGTCCGGGCCAGCAGCTGCGTTTCGATGCGGAACTTCTCGATGTTGAACTGGTTTTCGAGCATCTGCTTCGAGAGTCGGTACCGCAAGTAGATGATCCACGTGATGATGACGGCCAGGAAAATGGATGCTCCCGCGAAAAACCACTTGTAGTCGCGGATGGCGGCGAGACTGACCTTGGCGAAGTCCTGGAGAAAATTCGGCACGACCCAGAACATGAGCACCGACATCAGGACCAGGAAGCCGAGATGAAATACATTGAAGCGGTGAAAGGACTGATAAATGGATCCGATACGGTCGCGCACCCCCGCCCCGTCCGCGGAAAGATCCGGCTTCTCGGGCTCCTCGCCGTAGAGGAGCGCCAGGTAGACCTTGACCAGGAAAGAAACCAGGAGGATCAAACCGATGGGAATTCCCACCGCCGCGGATAACCACGCACGGAACGGAAACGAAAGCGTCTCCGTCTGCAGCTGCATGCGGAAATTCTGGATGGGGCCATGGTTGTTTTCGAAAACAAGCTTCTCGTAGCTGGACAGGGCACTGCCCGCGGTCTCGAAAACCTTGTTGCCTTCGGAATCCAGCACCACGGTGCGGGACTTTGTCCCCGCCTGGCTCGCGGCGCCCAGATAGATCAGCAATTCCAAAACCAGAAAGGCCAGAACACTCACCACCAGCACTATCTTGAGATAGCGCCTGCCTTCAAACACGTCCAGAAGACGAACCTTTTGTGACATAGCTCCCAATTCGCAATGCATCCCGACATCCGTTCCAATTAATGCACAAGCTATCATCGGCGTATCGGGGTGTCAAACGAAAAGCCCCCCGACGGGAAGGCCACGAACCAGCGCCGCAGGCGCATCCATGGCCCTCGTTCCAACCTTGTGCAGCCCATTGCCACCGTCAGGACACGTCTGGAGAACGTCATGTCCCGAACCATCTCATCATATCCCGACCATATTCTTTTTCAAGGAAATACAGATTCTGCCCTTTAGCCACACAGGGCGTCCACCGAATAAAAGAGCGCATCCGTTTTGCACGGACGCGCTCTCGAATCCTTCGAGGGATCGTGCGGAATGCACACACCCCGAGCCGCAGGTCTTGAAGCGACCGTCAATCTCCCATCACGCCGGATTCAGATGCTTCTCCCTGGGAAACAAAGGTAAATATCGGTACGAAAAGGAGAGGATCAGGGCACAGTAGGCCAGCATGGCAATGCCGGGAGCCCACTCGTAGACCGTCGGCACATAGACCTGCCAGCGGTCGAAAGGCATCACGGGGACGGCAATGGCCTGGACCGTCATGACGAACCGGTTGATCACGATACCGGCACAGCCGAGGAAAAAGGCTCCGAACAGAATGAAATCGCTCTTTCGCGCCTGGGGTATGTTGAGCACGATGGCGGGCACGACTCCGCAGATCAGGACCTCCGCGACCAGCAGCCACATGCCGTAGGGTGCCCTGTAAAAATCCGTCAGACTCAGCCCGAACTCGGGAGCCAGAACCATGGCCCAGTACAGGGTGTCGAGAATCTTCAGAATGATGTAGAAGAGCAGCAATCCGCCGACGATCCGGGCCAGAAGCTCGTAAACGCTCCGGTCTACCAGCCTCTTGCGCGTCACGGCCTCCATGGTGCGGCAAACGAGGGCCGTGAAGGCTGGCCCCGATGCGATGGCCGAGAGAATGAAAAGAAAAAAGGTCCAGGGCCACACGAAGAAGCCCGTGCGATAAGCAAAGGGTCGGGCGAAAAGGACGCCGGCGACTCCACCCAGGGAGCCCTGGTGGAAGAAGCTCAGGAATGTGCCCGTGAGCGCAAAGATGGCCATGAGCTCATGAAGGGTGTGCCCGAAGGTGCGAGCCGAGCGGATGGCCTCCAGTTTTCGGTTCTCCAGGATGATGGGTACATATTCGATGACCAGCACAATGGCATAGCAGGTGATGCAGAAGATGACTTCCGTGAGCATGGAGTGGACATTGGCATGCCAGTAACCAAACCATCCCCTCAGCGGCTGCCCGATCTCCAGCAGCAGCACCGCCAGGGCACCGGTGTAGCAGACGAAGCCCACGATGACGGCCAGGTTGATGATTTTGTGCAGCTCCTTGAGCGCCGGGAAGAACCGCGAAAGTCCATAGTACAGGAATCCGGAAAAAAAGGCCCCCGCCCCCAGCGCGATGATCGCCAGATCGATGGTGATGTAAAAGCCGAAGCCGAAGTGATCATTGAGACCGGTCACGTTGAGGGCCTGGATGAGCACGACCGCCCCCGCGTAAACCCCCCAGCCGATGATCGCCAGGAGCACCAGCACCCAGAGTCCGAAAACCGGCAATGGGCAGCGTTTCAGGCCCTCAGGAATTAACGCTTGATCCATATTTTTACCCCTCGTTTCATCGTCCAGGCACTGCAAGCCCCGCGACAGGCGCTTGAACAGACCCCATGCCCGCTATGCGTTGTCGGACAGCTTGTGGATCCATTGATATTTGCTCAAATAGTAAACCTTGGGCTCGGTCTTGAGCTTGGCCAGGATTCGGAAGGCCCTCGGATCCCGGGACAGCTTCGCCACTTCGCTCTGAGCATCCGTCAAGTTGCCGAAGCTGATGGCCCCCGTCGGGCACGCATCGGCACAAGCCGGGGTGTACACCGCGCTGTCTGGCTCCTGCCCCTCGTGGAAGGCCCGTGTCCTTGCCTTGAGCAGCCGGTGGTGGCAAAAGGTGCACTTTTCGACAACGCCGCGCATCCTGGGACTCACCTCCGGGCTCAGCATCTTCTCCATGGGCTCGGGCCATGTGGGGTCCCACCAGTTGAAGTCCCGGGCATGGTAAGGGCATGCCACGATACAATACCTGCACCCGATGCATCGGGGAACGATGTGGGTCACGATACCGTTGTTCTCGTCCCGGGTTGTGGCGTTGACCGGGCACACGAATGTGCAGGGGGAGTGGTGGTCCGAGTCACAATGCATGCAGGGCCGCGGGAGATAGGCGAACTGGTAGTCCGGATAGTCCTTGCCGTTCTCAAGCTTGTACACCTCCATCCAGGTGATGGAGCGCAGCTTGTCCGATTCGTCGACACGAAAGGAAATGTTGTTCTCGGCCTGGCAGGCTACACTGCATGCCATGCAGCCGGTGCACTTGTCCAAGTCGATCACCATTCCGAATCGAACCCCGGATGGCGCATGTCCTTGCTCACTCACGGATGCCCCCTTGTTGACTTGATTTGCCGTCGTTCCTTCAGCTGCCATTCCGGCCACTCGAGACGATGCCGCGAGAGGGTGCCGGGATGTGAACGCCGGGGCCCATGCCGAGTGCCCGGGCAGCTCACGCTCGAACGAGCTGAGCGCGCGTGATCCAGGTCGTTCCCAGCCCCGTCACCGGGTCGATTTGAACCTCGGTGATGGTGTTGACATTGACCCCCTTGCCCTTGATGTATTCGTCATAGGCGCCGTGCCCGAGGCCACGGACCATGTACACCACACCCGGCCTGGCGCCGGCCGTCAGATGGACCCGCACGGAAAGCTCACCCAGGGGAGTCTTGACCACGACTCGATCCCGTTCGTTGAGCCCCAGGGACTGGGCCGTCTTGGGATTGACCTCGACCAGGAGATCGTTCTCCTTGAGCAGCGTGTCCGGCAGCATCTTGATGAGGAATGGAGGCGTGGGGAGATACCGGCTGCTCAGGGTCTGGATCTCGTAGGCCACGAGCTGAAGCGGGAAATCCTTGTCCGACCCCGAAGGCGCCAGAGGCGCATGGTGGGGGAGGTAGATCTTGTCTTCCGGAGCCTCGAGCCCCAGCACCTCGAGCGTTTGAAAAGCCAGCTCAAGCTTGCCCGATGGCGTCGCCAGGCCCGCGAGGGGATCGCGGGGTGCGTCATACCAGCACGCTCCAGCCACAAGCTTCTTCCAGAGGTCCGCGCCGCTGAGGGCCTTTTTCCCCGGGGCTTCCCCCGCCTTCAGGCTGCCGAGATCGACATGGGCTCCTTCGGCGACAGCTCCCCTGCCTGAATCCGCCAGCCCTGCAACCCTGGCCTTGAGAAACGCCTGATGATCAGTCCATGGCATGGCCGCCGGGATGCTCTCCCCCAGTCCCTTGGCCAGCTCCAGAAGGACATCCCCGGTGTCCCGGGTCTCGCCCGATGGAGGAAGCACGGGAGCCGAGACTGCATAATACGCGTAAGGGGCACCCGGAATCCCCACGACATCGTCGTAACGCTCCAGCGCCGTCGGGGCTGGGAGGATCCAATCGGCCATCTGCGAGGTCTCGTCCATGTAGGAGGAAAAGGATACGAGCGTATTGATCTTGGTGACGGCTGACTCGAAGAGCCGGCTCTCGAGGAGGTTGTGAGCCGGATTGCTCTCGTGAACCCAGAGCATGTCGATGGGATAAACTCCCCCCTTGAGGATCGCATCCAGGAAGGGGTACAGGGCATTGCCCGTCAGCGGGGTGGGCTCGGATTGAGCCAGATCGAGACGCTGTTTCGCGAGACTTGCCTGGGCGCTGGCATCCAGGCGCACTTCGGGCATGGGAGCCAGGGGCACGTCGGGCTGAAGCGCCACGAGGCCGTCGGGCCTGAAATTTCCCTTGAGGAGGTTCAAGGCCATGAAGACGAGATCATGGTAGATGTTGTTGGGATGCCCGGAGCTGCTCCCGTCCCAGAGGACCAGGGCGTTTTTGTGGATGGCGAGCTCTCTCGCCAGCTCGCGGATCGAAGTCGCCTCGAGCCCCGTGACTCCCTCCATCTGCTCGGGGGAGCACTCCGCAAGCACATAGGACTTGAACCCTTTTCTCAGCTTTCCCCGCCTGTCCGTCCAGTCCTCGAATCCCGTCACGGCACTGCTCATGAATTCCGCGTCAAACAGCCTGTCCTTGATGATGACGTGAGCCAGGGCCAGAGCCAGCGCAGCCTCGGAGCCCGGGGCCACGGGGATCCATTTTTCAGCCTTGGCTGCCGTCATGGAACATCGTGACTCCACCTGCACGAGCTTATGGGATCCATCTTCATGCCACTGGGCAAATGCTCTCTGATTTCGGGAGAACGACGAGCGACCCTCGAGGAGCCCCGCTCCGAAGCTCAGAACGTAGGAGGCTCTTTCCAGGGCGAAGGCCGGGGGCGAGGCCTGACCCAGCATCAGAGAAGACGCCAGGGCGAGACTGTCGGCGTGGTCTGGCATTCGGAACAGATTGGGGGATCCGTAAGCATTGAAGAACTGTCCCCAGAGATCCGCCATGCTGCTGGACCGGTGAGAAATGATGCCCGCCAGGGCATTGGCTCGCTGGTCGGTTCTCAGCCGGCTCAGCTTCCCCCCGATCTCCTTGAGGGCGCCCTCCCAGGACACGGGCTGAAATCCCGCCAGATCGCCTCGCTTTCGAGTCTGCCTGAGCGGCTGGAGGACGCGGTAGGGTGCGTACTGGAACTGGAGGGCCGCGGCGCCGAGTGGGCAGATACCGCCACGATTGACGGGATGTGAGGGGCTGCCTTCGATGAGGATCCCCCGTCTTTTCTCCACCAGACGGACCTGAATGCCGCATCCCGCTTCGCAAAAAGTGCAGATGGAGGGAGCGCGGGTCACCTCGCCCCTTTGGGGGGACGGACGCCAGGACCAGTTCTGGGACCATATGGCCGAATCATCCGCCAGCTTCCAGGGCATGGGAGTCAGGAGCGTCCCGCCAATGGCTCCTGCCGTGAACTGCAAAAACGCTCTCCTTGCGACCTTCATGAATGCATCCTCTCGTTCAGGCCACCCTCGAGCCCGAATGCCGGGTCTTTCCTCATCGGGCCAGTCCCCCCGCCTACTTGTGGCAGATCTCGCAGTTGTTGCTCGCTCCCTGCTCGGCGTGGCACTTCTCGCATTGGTCCATCTTCATGGTCGATCTGCTGTACCCCGTGAGACGATTCTCCCGGAACACGGGAGTCTTCGTCTCCTTGGAGACGTCCCGGTGACACTGCGTGCACTCCATGCCCCTGGCTTTGTGGGGGGCATGGGCGAAATGAACATTGTCGGGCTGGTAGGCATGAACCAGCCACGGAATTTCCTTTTCCTTCTGGATATACTCCTCGACGAGGCGCTTTTCGTCCGGGCTTTCCGTCAGGGGGGATTCATGGCATTCCATGCACTTGGCGACCCTCGGGATGCCCGTGAAGGACCCATCCTCGCGGAAGGCGTGGCAGTCCTCGCAGCCGGAGCCCTGATGGTCGGGAAGGGCATGACTGAAGTTGACCGGCTGACTCTTCTCGGAGTAGAGCAGCTCGGGGAAAACGAGCCATCCGAAAGCCAGGGCCCCGGCAAAACCCGCCAGAAAAAACAAAAAGCCCCAACCGCTCCTGCCCGATGACGCCCTATCGTTTTCTTTCATGAGTGAAGCCTCGACCCCTCTCGATGCATGACTCGGAAGCCACGACGTCTCCACAGCCTCCCTGACGGACAGCACACAAATGTCACAGGATGAGTGTATATTTCACAAGACAGCCCTACTTAATCGGGACTCGAATGGGATGTCAAGCAAAATGAACCTAGCGAAATTGTTGAGATTAAAGGCGTATTCATCGCACAATGACGGGCTCGATCATGTGCGTGGAATCACAATCTTCCCCGGCCGTCGGCTCTTCCCGTGGGCCGTGGATGCGACATGACCATTCCGCTGTTGATTAACGCCCGCGCTTTTGGCAAATAGGGACAGGCCTGTCCTTGACAGCGGCGGTCCCGGGCTTCAGGCTCGCGGTGAAGTCTGGCGGCTTGGTGCAGAATGGAGGGATCGGCGTGTCCGGCGCGGCCTATCGTGGGCGACCGGCCGAGGAAGGATTGATCACGGGACAGAGAGGAAGCGAGGTGTGAGCCCGAAATGCGGGTGATGACCTTCAATTTGCGATTCGATAACGAGGGGGACGGCGAGAATCGCTGGATCAACCGCCGCCGACTGGCGGCCCAGGTCGTCCAACGGCTGGGTCCTGATCTTCTGGGAACGCAGGAAGGCACGCCCGCTCAACTGGATGACCTTCAGTGCTCCCTCCCGGGTTATGGGATGGCCTCCGGTGCTCGCCCCTCCGACGATATGACCTGCCAGTATCCCACCCTCTATTATCGGCAGGATCGGTTTCGCTGCATCGAGAGCGACGACCTGTGGCTTTCCTCCACCCCCCGGGCGCACCGGAGCAAGGACTGGGACAGCGCTTTCCCGCGCTTGATGAGCTACGCGCTCCTGGAGGATCTGCCACGGGGCAGGGAGCTCATGGTCGTGGTGACCCACCTCGACCACATGGGACAGACCGCCCGTTTGGAGCAGGCTCGGCTCATCCGGGCCTGGTGGAGCCAGCGCCGGGCTCCCGGCGTTCTCATGGGCGATTTCAACGATGCACCCGGGTCCGCGGTTCATCGGATCCTGACGGGAGCCCCCCATGGCTGGGTCGACACCTGGGTCGCCCTTGGGTATGGGGAGGGGGTCGAGAGCATGACCCACCACGATTTCAGTGGAAACGCGGAGAAGTGCCGCATGGACTGGGTGCTGGCCACGCCGGAGCTTCGCAGCCTGATGGCTTTCATCGTGCGCGATCATCTGGAGGGGCGCTATCCGTCGGATCATTTCCCCTACGTGGTGGACCTGGACTGGAAATGACATCGAAGGGACCGGGGATCGGCTCCCCTTCGCGGCCGCAATGCAGCCGAAATGCTTGTGTACGGTGGAATCAACCTGGATCTGCTCGGAGTGATGATGAAGGACAATCTGCGCGTGGCTCTCGTTCAGCCCAAGCCTTACCCGGCCTTTGACGACCCCCGAAACCTGGGCCATGCCCTCCAGCTCCTGGAGCGATGCAGGGGAGAGGCTCTGGATGTGGTCTGCCTTCCCGAGTACTTCCCCTACCAGGGGGATATGGAGCTGGCGCAGGCGGCGCGGCAGCTCGGCTCCTACATCGTGGCGGGGCTTGTCGAGGAGGAGGGTGGGAAGCGCTACAATACGGCGACGGTTTTCGACCGCGACGGCCACATCCTGGGCCGGCAGCGCAAGCGCAATGTCGGGGCGCTTGAGCGGGAGCAGCTCGGCATATCGCCGGGAGATGGCTTCTTTCGGACGTTTGCCACGGATTTCGGCAAGATGGGAGTCCCCGTCTGCATCGACCTCTGGGGGCAGCCGGAATCCGCCAGGCAGCTCGTGGATCAAGGGGCCGATGTGATTTTCAACATCAGCATTTTTCCCATCCTCAAAGGCCACTGGACCACGGGGGCCCTCGTCCGCGCCTTCGATAACTTCATTCCCGTCATCGGGGTGAACACCGCCGAATACAACGCGCTCATCGGGGGGAAGCGCGTCCACCAGCAGGGGGGAGGAAGCTTCGTGATACAGCCTCCCCGCATCATCGACAAGGATGACTTCCGGAGATGGCTCCGAAGCCTGGATTCCGTGCAGGAATGGGTGAAGGTGCAGCTGGACGGACTGGAGCGCGTCCAGCTGGTGGATGTCCACCTGGCCACCGCCAGGCGGTTCAGGCGCGAATTCTGGGGACGATTCGGCCTTCAGAGGTGAAGGGGATGCATGCACCCCCCGATGCTTCCGGCCCTATCCGCGGGAAGACCTCCGGATTCGCTCACGAGCCGGGCAAAGCTCGAGGGCGCCAAGCTCCCGGTCCCACAGCCCCACGAGGGAGGAGCAGGCGGCGTCCAGAATCGGCGAGAAGAGACGATCGAGCACGGCATCGAGCCGCTCCAGCCAACGGATCGAGAATTCAAGCCGCTTCACCATGGTCTCATGCCACCTTCTCGAGAGTTGAGATTTCATCGTCACTGAGCACCTTGTCGATGTCCAGGAGGATTTTCACCGACCCACCCAGCTTGGCCATGCCCAGGATGTAGTCTGTGTTCAGTTTGGCCCCAAAAGCGGGAGTATCCTCTATTTCGGACCCCTTGATGTTCAGAACTTCCGAAACCGAATCGACCACGATGCCCGTCTGGATCTTGCCTGTCCCGGTATGGATCTCCACCACGATGATGCAGGTGCGCTCGGTGTAGGCGGCCGCCTCCATGCCGAAGCGCAGGCGAAGATCCATGACGGGAATGACGCGGCCCCTCAAATTCACGACGCCCTTCACGTAGCCGGGGGTCTGGGGCACGGGGGTGATGGGCATCATGCCGATGATTTCCTTCACTTTCAGAATGCCGATTCCATATTCTTCGCGGTCCAGAAAGAAGCTGAGATACTTGCCCTCGCGGTCGCCGGTTTTGTTGCCCATCTGCTTGTTGAGCTGCTCTAATCTTTCCATGTTGACACTCCAGCGTGTTGTCGGTTGTGTGAGGTGAATGCCCGGCAGGGGCGATCCATGCCGGTCCACGGCATGGCGGAACGACGCACTGGCTGCCAGACAGTTCCCCTATCGGTGTTTTGAAACGCCGGCTTTAAAGGAAGCGTGCCTATGGGATCATCCGAATGAAATTCTTCAGGAGTTGGTGTGCCGCGCGGTCGAGGCCATTGCGGCGATATTCGGCAAAAGCCTCGAGGATCCGCGATGACGAGGGAGACCCCGCGGCCCAGGCTGAAACGATGGGCGGGTCCACCTCGGGGTGGAACTGAAGGCCGTAGGCGGTCCTCCCCACGCGAAAGGCCTGGTGGGCGCAGGCGGGCGAGCCGGCCAGGAGGACGGCGGACCGGGGGGGCGTGAACGAATCGCCATGCCACTGAAAGACCGTGAAACGCTCCGGCAGGCCCGTGAAGAGGGGATCCGATCTGCCTTCGGCGCTGAGCACGATGTCGTGCAGACCATGCTCGCCGTGGGAGCTTTGAGTGACTTCGCCGCCGGAGACCTCGGCCAGGAGCTGCCCGCCGAGACAGATGCCGAGGAGGGGGATTTGGGCTTGAAGAGCCGATGCCATGAGCCGCTTCACGTCTCGGAGAAAAGGGAATGGCCGGGTGTCGCGCGTGCTCATGGTACCGCCGAGGACCACGAGGCCGTCCACGCCGGCCAGACTCCCGGCGGGGTCCCCGCCGTGGGGCCGAACGATGCGGGGCTTGCGGTCCGCTTCGACCAGAAGGGATTCCAAAACACCGGGGGGCACTTCGGGGTCGTTTTCGACGATCAGTATCAACGGGTTTCCCTTGGCGCTGGTGGTCCCGCCGCCAGGCTGCCCATGTTGAAGCCCAGGCGGGCTCGGGGCGACCCGCCCGGCAACAGGCATCATGCTTTCCGCTGGAGCCAGACTTCCCAGTGGTTGAGCTTCGGGTAATAGAGCACCATGGCCAGAATGGAAAAGGTCCCGAGGATGTAGAAGTCCTTGCGGTCCCCCGTGAGAATGAAGAGCACCAGGCCCAGGATGGCGGGTATCTCGGCAATGGCGTAGACCGCGATGTTGGCGGTCCGGAGCCTGCCCAGCAGCGTGGCGACGCTGTCGCCGGGGGCCTGCCGCAGGATGGACGTTCGAACGGCCCGGATGATCACGAAGGCCAGCACGCCTCCCAGGATGAAGTAATCCTTGTAGGGGGCGACCGCCTCGGGATCGACCCCCGAGACCGATACTCCCTGGATCAGGAGGATCTCAACAATAGCCGCATGGATGACGACGGTGCCCATCATGGCCCAGGCCACCAGCTTTGCCTGGCGATAGCTCCCGGCCATTGCATTGGATGTGTCCATGGCTTAACCTCCTGCCCATGTATTCCTGCTTCGAGCGAATGACTCGCAACGGTCGAGCTCGAGCCCGGTGACTTCCGCTGGACTGTCCGCTCCGGCGAGCTGGAAGCGCTGATCATTCCAAGGCTCCCAAGCCGGCGCTTTCAGCTCCAGAAAGGTTTCGCGGCTCCTTGAATTCGTGAGCGCTTACTTTGACACCAGAACCGCCTCGGGATCAAATGTTTTCGTTTCCTGGCGGCATTTGCCAAACCTGGGGAGGTTGCCCCGATGTCCGAAGGGAAGATGGCCTATCGATGCCAGCAATGCGGGTATCTCAGCACCAAGTGGCTGGGGCGCTGTCCGGAATGCCAGACCTGGCACGGTCTGGTCGAGGAAGTCCAGAGCCGTTCCTCGCGCCGACCGTCGGGAGGTAGGATTGAGGTCGTTCGCCCCCCAACCCTGGCCGAAATCCCGTGCAGCCAGGAGAGCCGTTGGATCACGGGAATGGGTGAGTGGGACCGGGTGCTGGGAGGCGGAATGGTACCCGGGTCCATGGTGCTGCTGGCGGGCGACCCGGGCATCGGGAAGTCCACGCTCCTGCTCCAGGCTTTGGCCCGGTGGGGGGAAGAACGGAAGGTGCTCTACGTGTCGGGGGAGGAGAGCCCTCAGCAGATTCGGCTGCGCGCCGACCGGCTGCGGCTCGACGGGACGAGAATCCAGGTCATGGCTGAAACGAGCCTGGAGCCTCTCCTCGAAACCCTCGAGCGACACCCGGTGGAGATCCTGGCCCTGGATTCCATCCAGACGGTCAGCTCCCGCAACCTCGAGGTCGCCCCGGGCTCCATCAGCCAGGTGCGTGAATGCGCGGGTCGTCTCATGCGGCTGGCCAAGGAAAGCGGCGTCAGCGTCCTGGTCGTCGGACACGTGACCAAGGAGGGGGCCATTGCGGGTCCCCGCGCCCTGGAGCACCTGGTGGACACGGTGCTTTACCTCGAAGGCGACAGGACCCATGCCTTCCGAATCCTTCGGGCCGTGAAAAACCGCTACGGCTCGACCAACGAGATCGGCGTCTTCGAGATGAAGGAGACCGGGCTGGACGAGGTGCCCAACCCCTCCCAGCTCCTGCTGGCCGAGCGGCCGATGGGCGTGTCGGGATCGGTGGTGGTGTGCTCCGTGGAGGGAACGCGTCCGCTGCTGGTGGAGCTCCAGGCTCTGGTCAGCGGGTCGGGCTGGGTGCAGCCCCGGCGCACCAGCATGGGGGTGGATGCCAACCGGCTGTCGCTGCTCCTGGCGGTCATGGAAAAAAAGCTCGGGTTCAATTTCTCCCAGCAGGATGTGTTCGTCAACGTGGCGGGCGGGGTCAAGCTGGTGGAGCCCGCCGTGGACCTCGCCATGATGGCGGCGCTCATGAGCAGCACCCTGGACCAGCCGGTGCCTCCGGGGCTGGTGATCTGGGGCGAGGTGGGGCTGGCCGGTGAGGTGCGTGGGGTGACCCACGGGGCTCTCCGGGTTGCCGAGGCGCTCAAGCTGGGCTTCGAGGAGCATCTCATCCCCCGGAGCAACGCCGAGAGGCTGCCGGTGGAGCTGGGGACGGCCTGCACCGGAGTCCGATCCCTGAGGGAGGTCCTGGATTCCATATTTGCGTCACGGGCGACGTAGACGGGCGGGTTCGGTTTCAAACGGCCGGTTCCAGCCATGGCCATCTGGCGGTTGAGCAAGGTGCTGAAGCGCGTCTGGCAGGATTCCCCTGGGAAGTGCACTGCTTTTTTGATACATTTCCGTTATTTTATCACGTTGACGAGATGCCGCTGCCCCGCTATGTTACTGGCCGTCTACTCTTCGGAGCGGGCTGGCCGCGGGATGGGGCGGGACCATCCAAGGGGGCGGATCCGTAACGAGGCAAGCAGACGTGAAGGAGCAGGCCGGCACGGATGGATCCCCACCGAGCCCAGTACTCTCAATGAAAGGAAGCCATGAGCATGGGAAGCGACTACACTCCACCCCCCAACTTCATCCGCAGCAGGATCATCGAGGACAATGCATCAGGCCGTTTCGGGGGCCGTGTCATGACCCGGTTTCCACCGGAGCCCAACGGGTACCTGCACATCGGGCACGCCAAGTCCATCTGCCTCAATTTTGGGCTGGCCCAGGAGCTTGGAGGCCTCTGCAACTTCCGATTTGATGACACCAACCCCAGCAAGGAGGAGATCGAATACGTCGAGTCCATCCAGGAGGACGTGCGCTGGCTTGGCTTCGACTGGGGAGACCGGCTTTATTATGCCTCCGACTACTTCGACCGGCTGTGCGAATGGGCCGTGGAGCTCATCCGGAAGGGGAGGGCCTACGTCGACCACCTCAGTGCCGACGAGATCCGCGAATATCGCGGCACCCTGACTCAGCCGGGCCGGAACAGCCCCTACCGGGACCGGTCGGTGGAAGAGAACCTGACGCTCTTTGAAAAGATGCGATCCGGGGAATTGAAGGATGGGGAGTGCGTCCTCAGGACCAGGATCGACATGGCGTCTTCCAACCTGAATCTGCGGGACCCCGTCATGTATCGCATCAAGCACGACGAGCATCACCGCACGGGGAGAAAGTGGTGCATCTATCCCATGTACGATTATGCTCACGGGCTTTGCGATTCCATCGAGGGGATCACCCATTCCATCTGCACCACGGAGTATGAAGACCATCGCCCCCTTTACGACTGGTACCTGGACGAGCTGGGTGTGTATCATCCCCAGCAGATCGAATTCGCAAGGCTCAACCTGAGCTACACGGTGATGAGCAAGCGCAAGCTGCTGCAGCTGGTCCAGGAAGGGCACGTGAAAGGGTGGGACGACCCGCGCATGCCGACACTCGCGGGGATGCGCCGGCGCGGGTACACGCCCGAAGCCATTCGGAATTTCTGTGAGCGCATCGGTGTGGGGAAAAAGGAGAGCCTGGTGGACCTGGCCCTGCTCGAATATTGCCTGCGGGAAGACCTCAACCGGCGGGCCCCCCGCTTCATGGCCGTCCTTCGGCCCCTTCGCGTGGTCATCGAGAACTATCCCGAGGACGGGAGCGAACTGCTGGAGGCGGTGAACAACCCGGAAGACGAGGGCATGGGCACGAGGAAGGTGCCCTTCTCGCGGGTGGTCTACATCGAGCGCGAGGATTTCATGGAGGATCCGCCCAAGAAGTTTTTCAGACTCGCCCCCGGCCGCGAGGTGAGGCTGCGCTATGCCTATTTCGTGAAATGTGTCGGTGTGGTGAAGGACGAAAAAACCGGCGAAGTGGTCGAGCTCCGCTGCACCTACGATCCCGAGACCCGGGGCGGCGGCGCCCCCGACGGCCGGCAGGTCAAGGCGACGCTCCACTGGGTTTCGGCCGACCACGCCCTGCCGGCCGAGGTCAGGCTGTACGACCGGCTTTTCACCCGGGAGAATCCAGCCGACGCCGAGGATGGGGCCGACTTCAAGGCTTACATCAACCCCCAATCCCTCGAGGTGCTGACCGCCTGCCGGGTGGAGCCCAGCCTCGCGGACGCCTCCCCCGGCTCCCCCCTTCAGTTCGAGCGCATGGGCTATTTCTGCCTCGATGCGGAGAGCGCTCCGGGCCGGCTGGTTTTCAATCGAACCGTCACGCTGAGGGACACGTGGGCCAAGGTTCAAAAGGCCGAGAAGGTGGCCTGACCGGGAGTCATGGCTCCACTGGAGGCCCCCGGCCCGGGGAGGCGGGGTCCAAGCGGCGGGGAAGGCTCGTTGCCGTTGGATCCGGGCATCCCATGGCGTTTCCCTAAATTGTCGATATTTCATGATTCCGAGGGCGTGGACCGTGGCTGACCCTGGAGGGGGTAGGGAATGGTGAGCGAGGGGACGGAGCCGGGTCGGTCGGCGGTGGGAGTCCTGCCCTCAGGGTCCCGTGTTCCGGACCGTTTTTGGTGGCATGCATGTTGCTCGGCAGTCGGACATCACGGAACATGAGCGAAAGGATGCGCTATGATGCTGAGATGGAAGGCTGCCATGTATACCTCCTTGCAGATTGCACTGGGAATCGTGATCGGGCTGGTGGGCCTGCTCCAGGTACCGAACAATCCTCTCCTCGGGAGCTGCTCGCTGCTCATTGGAGGTTTCCTCATCCTGCAGGGTGTGGACAACTGGTGCTGAGCTCCCTCTCCTCCGCTTCCTCGCCTGTGACGGTGTTGTTCCAGGGCTGATCACTTCCCGGAAGATGCGGTTGCCGCGTCGGTCATGGGTGGCTCTCTCTCCTGCATCAAGGGAGAGGGGGCGCCCGCCGCGTTTCCCGGGCATGGGTCCCGCGGCACCCTCGATGGAGGCTGGCCTTGGGCTCTGAATGCTGTTCCAGCTCCCCTCATGAATCCTCCCCGAACTCAAAACTCGCTTGCGGTGCGGGATGGTTTGCGTCATGAATAGACGGGACCCGGATCGTGGGCTTCGACTCCGGCCTTCTTCATGAATCGAATCCCGTTGCAGGCAGAGCCATTGGGACGCTGACGAATGCTGATGCCCTCTGATCCGCGCTGATTCTACCTTTGCTTTTCAGCCCGCACCGTGAATGATGGTTGATGGTTCATCGCGGGAATCAGCGCCCCATGCCCGGACTCCGCGAGAGTGTCGTATGCTCCCGTTCCCGGAGAATATGTCAATATTGTTAACATTGGCCTGGAACCGTTCAAATTTGTAGCATGGAGCCCCGTGTCGCCGCTGGTCCTTTCCAGTGGCCCCGGGGCTGGAGGGCGGCCCGATGACGTCGGTCACGCAGGAGATCACGGGCACTCTCATCACCATAGGGGACGAGATCCTCTTTGGAAGCATTCCCAACGGCAATGCTCGGTACATCGCCATCGAGCTGCGGTCCAGGGGGTTCTTGCTCTCCGGCATGGTGGTCGTGGGTGACGAGGAAGATCAGATCGTCCCCGTGCTCAAAAGGGGCATGGGTATGTCGCATTTTGTCATCGTCACGGGAGGTCTGGGGCCTACGGACGATGACCTCACCTCCAGCGCCGTGGCACGCGCCCTGGAGAGACCACTCGCCCCCGACCCGGGGTACGTCGACTGGCTCAAGCGACGAATGGCCGAGAGGGGACGGGAGTGGAGCCGGGAGGTTGCGCGAATGGCGGATCTCCCGCGCGGGGCCCGCAAAATCGGGCTCGGGATGGCCGGCTATGCCCTGGAGCATGGCGGCGTGCCCTGCTATTTCCTGCCGGGTGTGCCTTCGGAGATGAGATGGCTCATGGAGCATGAGGTGATCCCGGACCTCGAGTCACGGTTCCCCAACCGCAGGCGGCATGTCAAGCACGTTCTTCGGTTCCATGGGCTCGCGGAGTCCTCCATGAACCGGAAGCTCAGGGATCTGGAGGACCTGTTCCCGGGTGTCCGCATCGGGTATTTGCCGCAGATCGAGGAGAATTGGATCACGGTCCTTGCGTCGGGCGAAGACGAGGCCGATGCGCGTGGACAGGCTTTTCGGGCCGAAGAGGCGGTGGTGGAGCGTCTCGGGGCGGCGCACCTGATAGGGCGTGGAGATGATGGGCTGGCTTCGGCGGTGGGGAAGCTCCTTCGAGCCCGGGCATGGAGGATCGGCGTGGCCGAATCGTGCACGGGCGGGCTCCTGTCTCGCGAGATCACCGCGGTCTCCGGAGCTTCGGATTATTTCGACCGGGGGCTCATCACCTACAGCAACGCATCCAAGACGGAGCTCCTTGGGGTGGGCCGGGGGCTGATCGAGGACCATGGGGCCGTGAGCGAGCCCGTGGCCCGGGCCATGGCCGAGGGGGCCCGCCGGGAGGCCGGGGTCGAGGTGGCTCTTTCCATCACGGGGATCGCGGGGCCTAACGGCGGCAGCCCGGAGAAGCCCGTGGGGACTGTTTTCATCGGATGCTCCACGCCCGCCGGCACAGTGGTGGAGCAGCACCGATTCAACGGAGATCGGGAGCATATCCGGGAGTGTGCCGCCCAGGCCGCCCTGGCGTTGCTCTGGAGGTTGATGACTCATGATTCGCAGCTTCGTCGCCCTGGACATCCCCCCGAGGACCCGGGAAGCCCTCTCGGCTCTCACGGGTGAGCTGCGGAAGACTCGCGCCCCCGTGGGCTGGGTCCAGGCCGACCGGGTCCACCTGACCTTGAAGTTTCTGGGAAGTGTTTCTCCGGAAGGGATGGACGCCGTACAGTCGGCCCTGCTCACGGTGGCCTCGGCGAGCCCGCCGTTCAGGCTTCAGCCCTTCGGCTGTGGAGCGTTTCCGACCATCAAACAGATGCGGGTCGTCTGGGTGGGCCTTCGGGGGGAGGAGAAAGCGCTCATTTCCCTTCAGAATGCCGTTGAGACGGCCCTCGCCCCCCTGGGGTTTGAGCCGGAGGATCGCCCGTTCCGAGCCCACCTGACCCTGGGTCGGGTGAAGGGGCGCCAGCACCTGCGAGCGCTGCAGGATGCCCTCCTCGCCCGGCAGGCCTTCGAGGCCGAAGCTTTTGACGTTACGGAACTGGTATTGTATAGAAGCGACTTGATGCCCCAGGGTGCCCTTTACACGCCGCTCTTCCGGGCATCGTTTCGATCTCCATGACCGACCATGGGCAGCACCGCGACGAGGTATCCCGCAGGCACGCCGGATTGTGGCTTTTCATCCCCCGGAGGGAGTGTCGGGGCGAGGGAAGATCCGGCCCGAAGGCCGCCCTCTCCTCCAGTTGGGGGGGACGGGGCCTGGAAGCCTTGCTGCAATGCCAAGAGCTAACGGGTGAGAGCCAAAGGCCAGACGCCGGCGGCTCGAATTCGCCGGTACACCCACGGACCCAGAGCGGGCCGTCGCGCCCCGGCGACATCCATTCCTTCGAGGGAGGCCCACATGGGTGCGACAGACGACCGAAGCAAGGCGATCGACACGGCCATGTCCCAGATCGAGCGCCAGTGCGGCAAGGGCTCCATCATGCGGCTGGGAGGCGACGCCCAGGAGGTGGAAATCCCCGTCATTTCCACGGGGTGTCTCTCCCTGGACCTGGCCCTCGGGGTGGGCGGGGTGGCCAGGGGGCGCATCATCGAGATCTTCGGCCCGGAATCCTCGGGCAAGACGACGCTGGCTCTCCACATCATCGCCGAGGCCCAGAAGCTGGGTGGGGTGGCCGCATTCATCGACGCCGAGCACGCCCTGGACGTCCACTATGCCCGAAAGCTCGGGGTGCAGGTGGAGGATCTCCTCATCAGCCAGCCGGACTACGGGGAGCAGGCCCTGGAGATCGCCGAGATCCTCGTTCGCAGCAACGCCATCGACGTCATCGTGGTGGATTCGGTGGCGGCCCTGGTGCCCAAGGCCGAGATCGAGGGCGAGATGGGCGACCCGCACGTGGGTCTCCAGGCGCGGCTCATGAGTCAGGCCCTCCGAAAGCTGGTGGCCACCATCTCCAAGTCCAGGACCTGCGTCATCTTCATCAACCAGATCCGCATGAAGATCGGCGTCATGTACGGTTCCCCCGAGACCACCACCGGCGGCAACGCGCTGAAGTTCTACGCCACCATGCGCATGGAGATCCGCCGCCTGGGACCCATCAAGGACGGCCAGGACATCATCGGCAACCGGACCCGGGTCAAGGTGGTGAAAAACAAGATCTCGCCGCCGTTCAAGGAAGTGGAGTTCGACGTCATCTATGGGCGGGGCATCTCCAGGGAGGGAGATCTTCTGGATGTTGCCGTGGATTCGGGGATCATCGAAAAGTCCGGCACCTGGTATTCCTACGCTGGTGAGCGTTTGGGGCAGGGGAGGGAGAACGCCAAGAGCTTCCTGAGAGACCACGCGGAGGTGCTCCAGGTCGTAGAGGGGAAGATCCGCGAGATGCATGATCTGGGCATCCCCAGAGGCTCGAGCGCTGCGGGCGCGGCTGATTGATTGTCCATGTGAGGAGAGACCATGAAAGCCAGCGAGATACGGAAAGCCTTCCTCGATTTCTTCCAGCATCGGGGGCACTCGGTCATCAAAAGCTCATCCCTGATCCCCCACGACGATCCGACCCTGCTGTTCACCAACGCCGGCATGGTTCAGTTCAAGCGGTGCTTTCTGGGAGAGGATCATCGCCCCTACGTGCGAGCCGCCACGAGCCAGAAGTGCATGCGGGCCGGGGGGAAGCACAACGACCTCGAGAACGTCGGCCGGACGGCGCGGCACCACACCTTCTTCGAGATGCTGGGCAACTTCTCCTTCGGCGACTATTTCAAAAGTGACGCGGTGGATTACGCCTGGGGATTTCTCACGGATGTCATGGGGCTGCCCAGGGACAAGCTGTACGCGACGATCCACGAAGGGGACGAGGGGATGAGGCTCGGGCCCGACGAGGAAGCCCGCGGCTTCTGGGCGCGCTACCTGCCTGCCGAGCGGATCCTGGCCTTTCCAACCAAGGACAACTTCTGGGCCATGGGAGACACGGGGCCCTGCGGCCCCTGCTCGGAGATCCTCATCGACCAGGGTCCGGCCATGGGCTGCGGGCAGGCCGACTGCCGCCCCGGCTGTGACTGCGATCGGTATCTCGAGCTTTGGAACCTGGTCTTCATGCAGTTCAACCGGAGGGACGACGGCGTCCTGGAGCCGCTTCCCAAGCCGAGCATCGACACGGGGATGGGGCTCGAGCGGGTGGCGGCGGTCATGCAGGGGGTAGCATCCAATTACGACACGGATCTGTTCTCGCCGGTCCGGAGCCGAGTGGCGGAGATCAGCGGATACCGCTACGGCGACGACAGGGAGAAAGACGTCTCCGTCAAGGTCATCGCCGACCACAGCCGCGCCGCGGCGTTTCTCATCGGGGACGGCATCCTTCCCAGCAACGAGGGGAGGGGCTACGTGCTGCGCCGGGTCATTCGCCGGGCCCTGCGCCACGGCCGCTATCTGGGCCTGGACCGGCCGTTCCTTTCGGAGACGGCTCTGGCGGTGATGGAGTCCATGCAGGACACCTACCCCGACCTTCTGGAGAGCCGGAGCTACATCAGCCGGGTCATTTTGAACGAAGAGGAGCGGTTCAGCGAGACCCTCGACAATGGGCTGCGGCTGCTTCAGAACGAGATACGCCGCATCCGGGACGAGGGGCAGCAGGTCATTCCGGGAGCCCTCATCTTCAAGCTCTACGACACCTACGGCTTTCCCATCGACATCGTGACGGACATGGCCCGCGGCCTGGGCCTGGAGGCGGACGAGGCGGGCTTCCAGCGGCTCATGGAAAAACAGCGGGAACAGTCCCGCAGCCACTGGAAGGGGAGCGGGGAGCGCGAGATCACCGAGGCCTACCGACAACTGGCGGCGCGCGGCGTGAAGACCGAGTTCGTGGGCTACGATAGCATGGACGTTCGCTCGGAGATCGTGGCCCTGGTGCGGGACGGGGAGGCCATCGCCACCGCCGTGGCCGGGTCCGGGGTGGAGGTGGTGACTCCCGTGACGCCGTTTTACGGGGAGACCGGCGGCCAGGTGGGGGACCAGGGCGAGATCGTGGGAGCCGAGGGCCGCATGACGGTGACCGACACCCAAAGGCTTCCCGGGGACATCTTCGTGCACATCGGCCGAGTGGAGGAAGGGTCCTTCACCGTGGGCGAGAAGGTTCACCTGAGGGTGGCCCCGGAGCTCCGGCGCGGCACTGCCCTCAATCACACGGCCACCCACATCCTGCACGCGGTGCTCCGCAAGGTGGTGGGAGACCACGTCAAGCAGGCGGGCTCCCTGGTTGCGCCCGACCGGTTCCGTTTCGACTTCACGCACTTCACGGCCCTCGCTCCCGAGGAGATCGCCGAGATCGAGCGCCAGGTGAACGAGGAGGTTCGCGAGAATCAGGCCCTGGACGTCAAGGTGATGGATCTGGAGGAAGCTATCAAAACCGGTGCCATGGCGCTCTTCGAGGAGAAGTACGGGGATCGGGTGCGCATGGTGGAGATCCCCGGCTTCAGCCGCGAGCTCTGCGGCGGCACGCACACCCATCGGACCGGTGACATCGGGCTCTTCGTCATCACCCAGGAGACCAGCGTGGCGGCGGGTGTCCGCCGCATCGAAGGGCTCACGGGACGCGCCGCCCTGGCTCACGTGCAGAAACAGCAGGCGGCCCTCCGGCAGGCGGCCCAGCTCCTCAAAACCTCGCCCCTGGAGCTTCCCGAGCGCATCGAAAAGCTGGCCCAGGCCCAGAAGCACGTGGAGCGCGAGCTGGAGGCCCTCAAGGCGTCCATGGCCGGCCGGCATTCGACGGATCTCGTGGCCCAGGCCGAGGACGTGGGCGGTGCCAGGGTGCTGGTGATCCAGGTGGAGGCCGACAATCCAAAGATTCTGCGCGAGATGAACGACCAGTTCAAGGACCGGCTGAAGAGCGGGGTGGCGGTGCTGGGGGCGGCTCACGAAGGCAAGGCGTTCCTGCTCGTGGGGGTGACGCCGGACCTCACCGGAAAGATCCAGGCGGGCAACCTCATCAAGGAGATCGTGAGGGAGGTGGGAGGCAGCGGCGGCGGGAGGCCCGACATGGCTCAGGCCGGCGGCAACCGGCCCGAGAACCTTCCGGCTGCCCTGGACCTGGCCCGGAAGCTCATCCGGGAGAAGCTGGAAGCCTGATTGGCCGGGATTTGATGGCCTGGCCCCCTGGCGGGGTGCTGGAGCGGGGTGTCCGGGAAGTCAACGGGCACCCCGTTTTTGTCATGCTGCAGACGCTGGAGCCGAAATTCCCGTCATTTCGACCGAAGGGGGAAATCTTGAGAGATCCCTCGCATGCGTTCGGGATGACAACAGACCGAACTCAAACCCTTCGCGGTGAAGAGGCCATCTTCGGGTCCGTTCGGTCTTTCCGCCCCGCCCCATTCGCCCGGGCGGCGAGGTCCGGGTGAATGGGGGCGGGGGATGGGCTTATCGGGTCACATTGACGGTCAGGGTTGCGCTTCCGCCCGCCGTGGACTGAGCCAGCACCTGATCACCCGTCCCGGCGAAGACCGTGGAGTTCTGGGAGCGGAACGACCAGGCCCCCAGGGCGTCCACCTGGGCCGTGCCGATGGTGGCCGTCACTCCTCCGTTGTGGACGAGGGAGAGGGTCACCGTGTTCCCGGGGCCGGGGACCGTCGAGGTGCCGGAGATGTCCCAGCGCCTGTTGCCGACGCGGAACCGCGCCGCGGTGATGGTGAGAAGGTCCGTGGGGAGAACGCGGATGCCGACGTTGGCAACGGCCGACGCTGCCCCGCCGAAATTGGCGACGGTGTAGCCGAAGCCGAAGTTTCCCGCCTGGGGTCCCGCCAAGAAGATCACCACCGGATTACCGTTCAGGTCTGTTCCCAGGTTTGCCGCGCCGCCCGTGACCGTGGTGATGGCGAAGCTGGCGGGGTTGATCACTCCGCCGTTGGGGAGGTCATTGGCCAGCAGGCTGGACACGGTGAGCTGAAGCGTCGCGTTGGCCTGGACGCTGAACGGTCCATCGGGGAGCGGGATGGGAACGGCCACGCCGCCGGACGGTGGCGTGGTGGTGACGGTCACCGTGGCGACGTTCGACTCCAGTCCCGCCCCGCCGGAAGGCGTCACGGTGTACGTGAGCGAGTCGTCGCCCACGAAGGCGGCGTTGGTCTGGGTATAGACGATCTGGTTGCTTGCATCCACCACGGCGGTGCCCTGGGCGGGATTCGTGATGATGGAAACGACCAGGGGAGTGGGAGCCAGGCCGGAATCATTGGCCAGGACGGCGATAGTCAGCGGTGTGGTGCCCGCCACCGTCGTCACCGAGTCATTCACGGCCACGGGGGCACCAGGCGGAAATGGCGGTCCCGCGACGGTCTTGACCAGCTCCGAATGGATGCCTCCCGCCGACGACTGCACGGTCACCGTTGCCGGAGGAACCGGTCCAACGGTGAATCCAATGAGGGATTTCCCGGCCGGATCGCCCGACACGGGGGTCAGGAGCTCGTCCGAGCCCGTGGTGGAGCCCGGCAGCCCGATGGCGAAGAGCTGGGGTGGCACGGCCTTATCGCTGGAGGTGGCCGTGATGCTGATGCTGCCGTCAGCCGGATTGTAAAGGGCCTGGGTGATGGTCACCACGTCCACCAGGTTTCGAACGACCGACGACGGGGGATTGTCGGCACTGTTGGTGACGATGACCTCGGCCGGGAGGATGGCGGGGTCCGACGGGATACTCTGCCCGTAGTACTGGCCGAAGGGCGTGAGGGGACCGTTCATGAGCACGGAGGGAATGGACGAGCCCGCCGCATCCCCCAGGGACAGAACCGGCGCTGGCGCACCGGGGCCGGCCGTTGCCGTGGAGAAGACATCCACGTGGGCGGCGCCGGTGGAGTCACGGGTGTAAGTCGCGGCGTCGATGCCCAGGGGGCTCCCGATGGCTCCCGGGTGAACCTTGCCCATGAGCGTGAACTGGTCCTGCTGCAGGCACGGTGTCGTCGCTCCGCCGTCAAACCCGGAGCCCGGAGGACCGCAGATACGGAAGAAGTTCGTGTTGAAAGGGCTTCCGCCTACAAACACAAGAGTCGCCGCATCCGAGAGAAAGAAGGAGCCGGGGGCGCCGCCCGGGACCTGGTGGAATGGCAGTGGGTTGCCTCCCGGAGCGTCGGCGGCATAGAGGAAGGGTCCCACGCCGCTCTTGAGGGCGCCCGAGAAATCGCCCGGTGCGCCAATGCCGATATCCGACGTGAAGGTGATGGCCCGGCTTCCCGGCTGAACGTCGGGAAAGGGCTCCACGCCGAAGGGATGGGTGACGGTGTAAGTGCCGGCCACGGGGGCATCCATGACGATGCGGACGCGCCCGAAGGAAACCTGGTCTCCCGGCACCACGGGACCCGTGGCGAAAGCCGCTTCCAACGCCAGAACGAGTGTGGCCCGACCGCCGCCGGGGACGTCCATGACGGTGGTGGCATTCCACCAGAACGCTTCGTCAGGAAAATTGGTCGGAAAGACAATGGGAAGGCTGATACCGGCTGCGGGATCCTGGTCGGGAGGCAGAATGAGACAGACCCCCGCATTCAGCTCCGCCTGGTTGGCCGGCAGACACAGGTCCAGAGCCAGGCCGTTGGTGTCCTGATACCAGAACGGAAAGCCAGTCCCCGGAGGGGACGGCACATCGTTCGGTCCTACCCTGAAAAGCACGGCCTGGGCTGAAGCTGCCAAAAGCAGCACCAGGGCCACCACGGTGATCGTTTGCAGTCTTTTGGTCATGATCCATGCCTCCCTGCTCCGTGAAGTCCATTGTGCGTTGGCTCGGTCCGGCGCCAATGGCTCTCCATACCGTCCTGATATCGGTGGGCACCGGCCTTCCTTCCCGTTCCACTGCGTGTATCCGATGTCGCGCCCCGTCGCTCCAGGGTAGTCCGAATGAACCGGCCGGAGTGCCGGGAAGGCCCTGCTGGCTTTCGCGACCCATGATTTCATTGTGACTTACACACTCATTTCAGTACAGAGCTTAATAAAGCTAACTTTAAGAAATGATTAGAAGTATTCATGGGTGGTGGGGTCCATCACTACCGCCGGATACTCCCGAATCCCCTGGTCCGCCCTGCTGCCCGGAGGTCGAGCCCTGTTTCGTGAGGGAGTTACTGCCCTGTCTCCTGTCAATGGGGTTGATGATGTCGGCTTCGAGACGCAGGCGAGAGCCATCCGCGCATGAAGGGGGCTTTCAAGGCCTCGGGGGCCGAATGTCTGATGATGCATGCCTTCAATGAGAGCGGTGGTGCCCAGCTCAATTAGAGTTGGACAGTTCATGTCCCTTATGCAAGAATCCCAGGCCATTGGGTCCGGTTCCGGTGCATGACGAAGGGCCCTCATGCCTTCCAGGGACTGGCCGACTTCACGCGGGCAGCGCCGCGCTTCATCCCGTCGACTTTGACCCGGTCAGGGTAAGTTCCATTGTTTGAAGGAGACCTGCGGGAATGAGCTCGCCCATGCCGCTGGTGACCCCATCGAGAGAGTCCACTGGCAATCGACGAAATCTGAAGCAGTCGTTGTTTTTCCACCTTCGAGGGGATTTGACGGGGGGACTTTCGGCGGCCCTCATCAGCCTGCCCATGGCCCTGGGTTATGGAGTATTGGCAGTTTCTTCCCTGGGGAGCGAGCATGCTTCCTCGGGAGCCCTACTGGGCCTTTACTCGGCGGTGATATGCGGTCTGCTTGCGTCGATTCTGGGGGGAGGGTCTGTTCAGATTTCGGGTCCCGCGGGCTCCCTGACCCTGGTCATGACCGCGCTGGTTTCCGGGCTTGTCACCCAGAGCGCCCTGCGTGGCGATGGGGGAGCTCCGTGGCCATTCGTCCTGGGCATGAGCTCCCTCTGTGTTCTGGTGGGGGGCTTGACCCAGGTGGGATTTGGGGTCATGAGCCTGGGCAGGCTGGGGAAGTGTGTTCCCTACCCGGTATTGAGCGGCCTCATGAACGGAATCGGCTGTCTGGTCATCGTCAGTCAGGTGCGGCCGCTTCTCGGCGTCGACGGCAAGACAGGATTCCTGGAGATCCTGCATCGCCCGCATCTGATTCGTCCTGCCGCCTTGCTGATCGGAGGGGCTGCGCTGGCAGGCGCATTCCTTTTGAAGGGCAGATCCGGGCGGCTGCCGGCTTCTTTCCTCGGCCTGGGATTGGGTGCCTTACTCTTTCAAGCTCAACGAGTCATTCCGGGTGGTCAATCCGGCGCATCCCCGCCGCTATTGCCATCCCTCTCTCCGATGGACTTCCACTGGCCGGTTCCAGACAGCATGCTCGCCCTGTCCCGATACGTCGGAGAGCAGGAGTTTTGGCATGGTTTGCCGATGGTCTTGATTTCGGGCATTGCCCTGGGTCTTGTGGGCTCGGTGGAGTCCCTCCTGAGCTCGGCGGTCGCCAGCGACTTGACGTGCAAAGCACAAGACGGGGACAGGGAACTGATCGGTCAGGGCATAGCCAATATGGCCGGCTCGCTCTTCGGTGCACTGCCTTCGGCTGGCTCGGTGGTGCGCACCGCCGCGAATTTTAATGGAGGGGGCCGAAGCAGGCTCTCTGGCGTTTTGTGCAGCGTATTCCTGCTGGTGGGTGTCGGAGTCCTGCCGTCCCTGATGGAAGCGATCCCCCTGGCAGCCATCGCCGGAGTCATGATCAGCATCGGATTGAATCTTCTGGACGACAGGCCGCTCAGGCTTCCGCGTGCGATGCTCTCCCGGGGCGCTCATCGCCGGGAGGCATTCCACGACTGGCTGGTCATCCTGCTGGTGGCGGGGGTGACCATTGCGGTGAATGTCGTAGCCGCCGTTTTGCTGGGGCTGGCCTTCACGTCCTTTTACCTGATCACCAAGCTGGGGCACACCATCGTCAGGCGGGAGTATTCAGGCAACGAACGGCGCTCCAGGAAGCTGAGGCGTCAGCCCCAGGAGCAAATCCTGAGCGAGGAGGGGCATCGCATCAGAATCCTCGAGCTGCAGGGCGCTCTGTTCTTTGCATCCGGTGAAATGGTTCTGAAGAGGATAGAGCTGGCCATCGCCGACGCGGAGTACTGCATCGTTGATTTGAAGCACATCCACGAAATGGATTCCACGGGGGCGCAGGTCCTTGTGCGTGCCCTGAGCGCCCTGGATCAATGTGGGAAGCGTCTTCTGCTCAGTCATCTGGACGAGAGCCATCCGGTGTGGGGCTCGCTGCCGGGCAGGGGCGAGAAGCTCCTGCCCGCCTCGTTCCCCGATACGGATTCGGCGCTGGAGTGGGCGGAGGATCGGCTTCTCGAGGAAAGCCGGATGAGCCCGGGCGCATGCAATGAGATGACGTTCGAGCAGACGGGCGTGGTCGAGGGATTGACCAGTGAGGAGGTGGAGGATCTCCGGAGAAGGCTGACCTTGTGCAGCTATCCCAGTGGAGAGCGGGTCTTTGGCGAGGGAGATCCTGGAAGGGACCTGTTCATTCTGCTCCGAGGCCGGGTGACGATAAGAGGCCAACGCTCTTCCCGTGGCCATTCACGGCGTCTGCAGACGCTTTGCCCGGGGAGTGTGTTCGGCGAGATGGCGCTCCTGGATGGGAAAGCTCGATCGGCGGACGCCTGGGCCGAAGAGGATGTCGACGTGCTGCGTCTCGGCTACGAGGCCTATTCCGAGCTGGCCCGGGACAACGCGGGGCTTTTCGGCAAGCTGACCGTCAATCTGGCACGCGTGTCCACGGGCAATCTGAGAAGGACCGATGCCGAGGTGAGACTGCTCGAATGAAGAGCCTGGCAGGGGCGGATTCACGGGATTGGCTGCCCGGGCTCGTTGGAAGGGGGACCTCCATGGGAGCATCCATCATCAGGGGGAAAGAGTCCGGGGGCGCTGGGCATGGGCCCATGCTCCATGGGTCTCGGGCACATCGATGGGGCGTGGTGCTGGAAGCTTTCACGCGGGCCGTGGTGGCCCTTTGTCTCGTCCTCGCCTGGGGATGCTCGCACGGCACCCCGGGTGGAGGTTTCTCGAGCTCCCCTCGATCAGCCGCCGGACTCCAGGCATCAGCCCGGCAATCCATGGAGGACGGCCTGGATGCCTACTCCAGGGGTGCCCTGGACCTTGCCGTTGCCAGATGGAGCGAGGCTGCGACGGCTTACGACGCCTTAGGCCAGAGGGGGGAGCGATGCGATGTCCTGGTCCGGCTGGCCCGTGCTCAGCAGGCCATGGGGCTTCATGCCCATGCCGTGCATTCGCTGGAGGAGGCTCTGCCCCTCGCCCGCGGATTGGAAGACCGCGCTCGCGTGGCCACCGTCCTGGGAAGCCTCGGTGACGTGCACATCGTCGTCGGGCCGTCTGAAAGGTCTTCGGCCTATCTCCGGGAGGGGCTAGAGCTGGCGCGGGCCCTGGACCAGCCACTGCTGAGCGCCTCCATTTTGAACCATCTCGGGAATCTGCACGCCTCCCTTGGAGAGTACGAGCGGGCGGGGGATTTCTACCTGGAAAGCGCCAGCCTGGCCCGGGCGAGCCAGGACCCGCTCCTGGCGGGGACGGCTTTGAGCAATGCGGGCGCCGCCGCCTGGAGGTCGGGGAGTGTGCCCCGGGCCAATAATCTGCTGGCGATGTCGAGGGAGCAGCTCCGGCAAGCCCAGCCCTCCCACGAGAAGGCTTTCGGTCTCATCGGTCTGGGGCTGACGTACCTGAATCTGCACGAGGGCCAGGCTGCTTCCATGGGCCGCTCTCCATCGCCGCCATCCGGCCGGGAGGGTTCGGCTCCCGGGACCGGGAGGGAGGGCGCGGCCTGGCTGGGATCCGCGCGGGAGCTGTTCCGGGAGGCGCTGGAGGATGCCCGTGGATTGGACGATCCCAGGGCGGCCTCCTACGCCTGGGGGTATCTGGGGACGGTTCTCGAGGAGAAGCATGAGTACCAGGAGGCCCTCCAATACACTCACCATGCCATGCTCGCGGCCCAGCGGGCCAGCACCCCCGAATCGCTCTATCGATGGCAGTGGCAGGCCGGGCGGATCCTGCGAGCCCTGGGGGATCCGGTAGCGGCCCTGGGGGCATACAGGGAAGCCGGCGAGACCATCCGCTCCATCCGGGATGAATTGACCCGGTGCTACGGTCTGCCCGCGCGATCCTTTCGGGAGGTGGCCGGTCCGTTCTACCTCGAGCTGGTCGATCTGCTACTGGAGCATTCCGAATCTCCCGACCATGCTGCCGTCGATCCCCAGCCCTGGCTTCTGGAAGCCCGCGATGCCGTGGAGCAGCTGAAAGTGTACGAGCTCCGGGATTACTACCACGACGAATGCGTGGATGCGGCTCGTCGGGGAGTCACCCGGCTGGATGTCGTGTCGCGGGAGGCGGTCATCGTCTACCCTGTTCTCCTGGAACATCGCCTGGAGCTTCTGGTCGGTCTCCCGGGCGGACTCAAGCGCTACGCCGTGCCTGTCTCCCGGCGGGACCTGACCCGGGAGGTGCGAAGCTTTCGGGCCAGGCTCGAGAAGCTGAGCACCCGGGAGTACCTGCCCCATGCACAGCGGCTGTACCATTGGCTGGTCGAGCCCGTGGAGGGGGATCTCCAGGGGCTGTCCGTGGAGAGCCTCGTGTTTGTGCCTGACGGACCTTTGCGCACCATACCCATGGCGGCGCTGCACGACGGCAGGCAGTTCCTGATCGAAAGATATGCCATTGCCACCACGCCGGGACTGGATCTGACGGAGCCGCGCCCCCTGCCGCGAGAAGGTCCGAGGGCTCTGGCCGTGGGCCTGACGGCTTCCGTGCAGGGCTTCCCCCCATTGCCCCATGTCCTCGGGGAGCTGGAGGCGGTGACGGCCCTTTTCCCGGGCAGGCAGCTCGTGGACTCTCAATTCGTCCTGCCGCGGATGGCCGCTCTTCTCATGAGCGAGCCGTTCACCATCCTTCATATCGCCTCCCACGGGGTTTTTGGCGGCGACGTGCGGGACTCCTTCATTCTGACCCACGACGGCAGGCTGACGATGGATCACCTGGACGAGGTTGTCGGCCTGTTTCGATTCCGCAAGGATCCCCTCGAGCTCCTGACCCTGAGCGCCTGCGACACGGCCGCGGGTGACGACCGTGCCGCCCTGGGCCTGGCGGGCCTGGCGGTCAGGGCCGGAGCCCGGAGTGCCCTGGCAACCTTGTGGCACATCAACGACCAGGCGACTTCGGCGCTGGTGGCGGACTTTTACGGTGAGCTTCGCAATCCCGGGGTGTCCAGGGCAAGGGCGCTTCAGCTGGCCCAGACCGCTCTGCTGAAGGATAGGCGCCATGAGCATCCGGGGTACTGGGCCCCATTCCTTCTCATCAACAACTGGTTGTAGAAGCGAAGCATGACATCATCCCGTCTGGCCCGCCTCAAGGACTCCCGGGCACTCGCCGCGGTGATCATCTCCGGGCTGGTGTTCCTGGCTCTCCTGGGACTGCGGCGGGCCGGCAGGCTGGAGGCCCTGGAGCTCCTGGTGTACGACGGGCTCATCAACATCCAGCCGAAGGGGAAAACCGCAGGCCAGCGCGTCACCCTCATCCGCATCACCGATGACGACATCCGGGAGGAGGGCAGCTGGCCCCTGACGGATTCGAGGCTCTCGGAAGGGCTGGGGCTCATCCTTCGCCACGGACCCCGGGCCGTGGGGGTCGACATCTTCAGGGACAGGCCGGTGCCGCCCGGTACCGGAGCCCTCGGTGAGCTGTTTCGAGGCAACCGCCATGTGGTCGGGGTCTTCAAGTTCGGGCCCGATGGGCTGCCGCCCCCCCCCGTCCTGGAGGGAACGGACCGGGTTGGCTTCAACGACGTCCTGGTCGATGCCGCGGGCACGGTTCGACGCGCCCTGCTTTTCCTGGATGATGGGGCGATCTCGCGCTATTCCCTGGCTTATCGTCTGGCTGTGCTCTACCTTCGCCAGGAGGGGATCGCCCCAAGGGGGGATCCCCTTGACCCCGAGCACCTGCGGCTCGGACCGAGTACCATCAGGCCGCTCCAGTCCGACGCTGGCGGCTACATCGGGGCTGACGAACGCGGTTACCAGTTTCTGCTGGATTTCAGGGATGAGCCGCGCTCGTTTCCCTCCTTCAGCTTCAGTGACCTGATGGGCGGCAGGGTGCCTGCCGGGGCCTTGAAAGACCGGGCTGTCATCCTGGGGGTTGAGGCCCACGGCGTGAAGGACTTCTTCCACACCCCTTACAGTCGCGTGCTGCCGCCCGACCAGCAGGTATCCGGCATTCTGCTGCACGCCCACGCCACGAGCCAGCTGCTGCGGCTGGCGCTGGGAGAGTCGACACCCGTGGGCACCCTTCCCGAGGCCGGGGAGAATGCCTGGATCCTCATGGCCTGCCTGGCCGGGGGTGCCCTGGGGCTGAGGGCGCACACCCCATGGCACTTTGCAGCCTTCCTCGCCACGGGGCTTCTGGTGATCCTCGGCGCTGCGCTTGCCGCGTTTCTCGGTGGCTGGTGGATACCGCTGGCACCGCCATGCCTGGGCTGGGCCGGCTCCGCATCCGTCGCCGCCGCCTGGGGCTTCAGCCACGAGCACAGGGAGAGGGCGGTGCTCATGCGGCTCTTCGCTCAGCATGTGTCGCCGGTCATGGCCGAAGCCATCTGGCGTCAGCGGGAGCAGTTCATGGACGGGGGGCGGCCGCGGTCCCTCAACCTCGTTGCCACCGTCCTCTTTTCCGACCTGGAAGGCTTCACACCCGTGGCCGAGAAGATGGACCCCCTGCTGGTCACCGAGTGGCTGAACAGTTACCTGGAAACCATGGCACAGCTGGTCATGGACCATGGGGGTGTGGTGGACGACTACTTCGGCGACGGCATCAAGGCCAATTTCGGTGTGCCCGTGCCCAGGATCTCCGAGGAGGAGACGAGGCGGGATGCGGTGAGCGCCATGCGTTGTGCCCTGGCCATGGCCCGCGGGATGCGAGGCTTCAACGATCATTGGGAGGGGCGGGGAATGCCGGCGGCGAGGCTGCGCGTCGGCATCCATACGGGAACGGTTGTGGCCACCACCATCGGGAGCCTGCAGCGCCTCAAGTACACCACCGTCGGAAACCCCGTGAACATCGCGGCGCGGCTGGAAAGCTGCGAGCCGTTCCCCTTCGATGCCTGGATGCCCGGCTACCCGTGCAGGGTGCTCCTGAGCGAGGTCACGGCGCGCTGCGCCGGCGATGACTTCTGCGTGAGGGATATCGGGGAGCTGAGCCTCAAGGGTCAGGAAAAGTCCGTCAGAGTTTTTTTCCTAGAAGGGCCGGGCGCGTGATCATGACCGATAATGAAAGGATTCAACGAGAGGAGGAGAGCCCATGAGAACCCGTCTTGGCGCGCTGGTGCTCCTGGGGATGACCATCGCCTGCATGGCGTTTGAAATCGATGGGGCATGGGGGCAGGGGGGCCGCAAGGGCGAGGGGTCCGATTCCCCTCCAAGGAAGGATCAGGCTCAGGCCCAGCCCGCGCCGGAATCCCCGGCGGATGCCAGGGGCGGGGGCGCCGCCCAGGGCGAGGATCTGCCCGTCTACCGACCGCCCATCCGGTGCGCCCCGGCGGGAAGGCTGGCCGCCGGCACGCGCGGACCCGACGATGCCCTGCCCGACGTGGCCTTCCTGGGCCCCGGCCACGTGGGACTCAGCCTCAGCGATCAGCCGGTGCTTTACTGGTTTCTGTCGCGGACCTCGGAGGCACCCGTGGAGCTGACCGTCATCGCGGCGGAGGCCATTCATCCCCTCCTGGAGATCCGGCTTGCGCCTCCCGTCTCCCCCGGCATCCACCCCTTGCATCTTTCCCGGCACGGAATCCGGCTGAAGGCCGGCGTGACCTACCGGTGCTTCGTGGCGCTCATTCAGGACCCGGATCGCCGATCCAGGGACATCATGGCCGATGGCTTCATCCAGCTGGCGGAATGCCAGCGGAGCGTGCAGGCCAGGCTCGATGAGGCGGAGCCGCGGAGAAAGCCCTTCATCCTGGCGGAGGAAGGGCTCTGGTACGATGCCCTCCAGGCTATCATGGAGCTGATCAACGCGGATCCCCACGATGCGGCCGCGCGCCGGCAGCGAGCCGCCCTGCTGCGGCAGGTGGGGCTGCGGGAGGCCGCGGAGTACGATGACTGAGCGCGGGATCCACGGCAAAAGCCCCCCTGCCTTGCCACGGATGCCGATCAAAAGGCATGGAGCAGGATCTGGAAGTGGACCCCATGGTCCTGGAGCGAGCCGCCCTCGGTCTCGACGTCCTTCAGCTGATAGCCCCAGTAGATCTCGAATTCCGGTCGGAGGGGAAAAGGCTGGCTCACGGCGGTGGCGCTCCATCGCAGCCCGAGGCCGACACTGGCGATGGTGCGGGGATCCGGGGTGGGCGCATCCGTGCTCCATGCGGTGCCGAAGTCCACGAAAGGGGCCAGCTGGAGGACTTCGGCCCAGGGCCGGTTCTGGAGCAGGGGAATCCGCGCCTCCAGGGATGCCATGAGCGCATTGTCCCTCACGAGCAGGTTCTCCAGGTATCCGCGCACGCTGTACCGGCCTCCCACGGGGATCTGCTCCAGGGCCAGCAGGGGGTCCCCTGACAGCTGGAGATCGGTTCGGAAGATGGTCTGGATGTCGTGGAGCGGCCAGATCCTGGCCCACTGGAACTGGCCGAGCCAGGACAGAAACTGGCCGTCGGGGAGGGGCGGGGGATTGTTGGTGGCCCCGAGGATATCGAGTCCCAGGCTGAATCGGGACCGGGCCGCCAGGACCTGATTCCGGGTGCGGTAAAGCCACTCCTGGATGAACCTGAGAGCGGTCACCGCGGACCTGCCGTCCCGGACGCCCTCGGAAAAGGAGAAGGGCTCTCCCAGGAGGGAGGTCCTGTTCCGCAAGTGCTCGGCCGCAAGCCCGAGGGCCGCCTCCTGGCGCTCGCTCCGGTAGAGCGGATGCCGCAGGGCCGCCTCGAAGATGTCCGACTCGCTTTCGGTGTCCAGGAGGTTGAAGGGCTCCCGCACGTTGGCGGTGTCGTTTTTTCGGTAACGCAGGGTGAGGGTCGTGTCCCGCGCGTTCAAGGGAAGGGAGTAGAGGGCGTCGATCTGAGGGTCCGCTCCCTCGGACCTTCCGTAGGTGAAGCTCAGGGTGTCCCCGTGACCTGTGAGGCTGTGGTGGGTGAGGGTGGCGAGCCCGCGCTCGGCTCCCACGCTGGTGGACTGGTAGTTGTTGAATCCGAGGGTGGCCGTGACGGGCGAAGACTCATCCACCCGCACCGTGAGCCCACTCTCACCCAATGCCGCGCCTGGCCTCAGCTCGCCGTGCAGCCTCTGGATGTTCCTGTCCTGCTGCAGAATCCGCATGCGCTCCTGCAGATCGTTGATGTTGAGAGGGGGCCCCGTCCCCGGACGGATGCGGTCTGTCAGGTAGTCGCTCCGGAGCCAACGGTTTCCTTCGATGACGATGTCGGTCAGTTGTCCCTCGACGATGCGGAATGTGACGACCCCATCGACGACTTCCTGGTCGGGCAGGAGGGCGCCCGAGCTGACGTAGCCTTTCTGGATATAATGCAGGGTCAGGGCGCGGCGAAGGGATTCCAGGTCCAGGGCCGTCAAGCGTCGGTGGGTGTAGGGCTCCGTCACGGGAGCCAGCTCCTCGGCGCCGAGGACGCTGTTTCCCTCCACGCGGATCTCGCGCACGAAGACACTGGGCAGAGCCCTATCGCCGGGCACGGAGTCGGGGGAGGGGGCTGGCGGTGGTCTCGGGGTCCAGAGATCGGGCGGCTTCTCCTCGGGAAAGGCCGGGATGATCTCGGGCGGTCGGGTGCCCGGAAAAACCCTGGGCTCATCCTGGGCCGTCAGCGGCTGGCCGTCGATGGCCATGCACAGCATCCCCAGGAGGAAAGCCCAGCGCGATCTGAATATCAGCAAGACTCGCCGCCGCCAGCTTCCCCTCAACGGCATCTCCTTTCCGAGGTCAAGCCCCATCGCTTCCAGACCGGCATGTAAAGCCAAGCCTAACGGGTTCGGCCTCCCAGGAGCAGGCGCCGTGGCCCGACCTCAGCGCAGGGGGCTGGGCATGGGGGAGCCTGGCTCCAGGGAAGCTCCGTCACGGCCTTTAACCAGAAGGCTGCCCTGTTTCTTCCGTCGATGGCGTGTTTCGCAGGGCTCCCGCAGCAGGGCGGGGGCGCTCACGAAATCCTTGGGCAGCGGTTCGATAACGCCCGCCTGATCCCGAATGGGAGCGTGAATGTCCACGGTCCCGGCAACCCCCAGTTTGGATTCCGCCGCGGCCTCCACGATGCTCGACGGGTCGGCGAGGAAGCTCCCCGATATTTCGATGACCCCGCCGCGCCCTTCAAAGGCGTTTGCGGTGACGCCGCTCTCCTTCAGGATGACGAAATCACCATCCACCTGGATGTTGCCTCCGGTGGTGTCCCGGCCGCCTCCAACGCTTGCGGTGATCCTGCCTCGATTCAGATGAACCACGCTGGCGCGGCCTATCCGGATGTTTCCGCCATCGGACTGTAGAGCTTCCGTCGTGATGTCGCTGTTGAGGAGATCGATGTTGAAGCGATGGTATCGGGGCTTGATGATGATGTCGCCCGCCGTGCCCTCGCCCATGCTGAAGCTTTCCAACAGGCCATGGTCCTTGAGCTTGATCGCGGATGTGGCGATAGTGATGTTTCCGGCATTGCCGCTGCTGCCTTCCACGGTGCTGGCGGTGATGCGCGTCTCCCTGGCGTCGCTGCCGGCGACTCCCTGGATGATGACGGCTTCATCCATGGCGATGTCGATGCTGCCGCCCGATCCCGTTCCCGCGGTTTCACTGGATATGTGGCTCTTGTTGAGAAGGGTCAGCTTGTGCCCGCGGATGGTGATGTTGCCGGCGGTGCCCTCGGCCTCGCACGATGTGGACAGGTGCGAGCCGCCCTCCAGCCGCAGATCCGGGGTGCTGACGGCGATGTCGCCGCCGCGGCCCGCGCTCAAGGCCACCGACCCGATGAAGCACTCCGGTCCGTCTAAGGCCACCCAGCCCCTGGCGGCGATGGAGATCCGTCCGCCCTCTCCCACGCGGTAGGTGGAGGTGTCGATGTAGCTCCTCTCGCTCATCTGGAGCGAAAAGGTCTCGACGGTGATGTTGCCCGCGGTCCCGACGCTCTCCTCCTCCGCGCTGGCGGAAATGCCGCTGTCGGAATCGGGGACCCCGACCCGGCCTTCCATGAGGATGGAGTCGCTCATGGAGATGTGGACGTTTCCGGCGTCGCCGTCCGCCAGGGTGTCGCTGGCTATGTGGCTCGTGTTGTGGAGCCCGAGCCTGTGGCCCCGAACGCGGATGTCGCCACCCTTGCCCGCTCCCTCCGTTGAAGCCGATATGTGCGCCCCGTCCCGCAGCGCCAGATCCGGCGTGGCCAGATCGATGTCCCCACCTCGGCCGGCGGATACGGTGACGGCTCCGATGAAGCATTCCGGACCGCGCATCTCGACGGATTCCGACGCCTGGATGGTGATGGCGCCGCCATTCCCGGATCCGTAGGCGGCTGCATCCACGTAGCTTTTCTTGAACATCGCGAGCCTGGAGGCCCGGATGGTGACAGGCCCTGCGCTTCCGGTGCTATCACCCTCCGCGCTGGCGGATATTCCACTGTCGGTTTCTTCGACATCAGGTGTCCCTCTGATTGTCATGAGCCCCCTCACGCTGATGTCGATGCCCCCCGAATCACCTTCAGCGTATGCGTTCCCATCCAGGCGTCCGGCATCCTGGAGGATCACCTGCCCGGCCTCCAGGGAGAGGAGTCCCCCCCTGCCCGCCCCTTCGGTTGCCGAAGAGATCACTCCATTGGAGATGGTGACGCGCCCTCTCCCATGGATGGTGACCCCCTCTCCGTCCCCCTGGCCCTGTGTCATCGAGCTGACGTCGGCATGGTCCAGGACCAGGTCACCACCCAGGATCCGGATCCGGCCTCCACGGTCCCCGCTGGTATCGATGGCGGCGTCGTCCGATAGACGGATGTTGTCCAACCGCTCCAGCCCATCCAGGGAGGCTCTCGGGTCGGCCAGCGAAACCTCGCCCCTGGATGCCACGCTCACCAGGTCGATCCTTCCCTCGGGCGCCGTGAGATCTGCCCCCGTGAGCTCGAGAGGTCCTCCAACCCATTGCATGGTTTTCCCCGAGGGGACCTGCAGGGGGCTGCCCTGTCCCACGATGGAGGCATGGGGACCATCCAGGAATCCGAAGGCTTCGGGTGGGGCGGAAGTGAGCCCGGCGCCGGAGAAGTGGCGGGCATCGAATTGGGCTCCGTCGGAGAACCGCAGATAATCCGCGGTGCTGACGTGAAACGAGCCCTTGATGTCCAGCCTGGCGTCAGGCCCGAAAACGACACCCGCCGGGTTGATGAGAAAGATGTTGGCGCCGTCGATCTTGGACCTCAGCAGCCCCTGGATGTCTGAGCGATTTCCGCCCGTGACCCGCCCGATGATGTTCTCCACGCTCGCCGGGCCCGTGAAGGTGGCGCTCTCTCCCTTGCGGAGGCTGAAATCCCCGAAGCTGTGAAACAGGTTGGGGCCGTTCTTGGGCTGCCGCCCCAGCTCGGACCCGATGTGGTAGTGAGGGCCGGAAAGGGAGCCGGCGGGACCCATGGTGCCGTCCAGCCTGACCTGGGCCTGACTGACGGCGGCGGGCAGGGAGCCGACGGCCGAGAGAGCCAGCAAGAAGGAGATCCTGATGACCTGGTGAAGGGTAGTGCTTCCGCTGACAGAGCCCATGGATGCTCCTGTTCACTGAAGGTATGCCCGGATAGGGCGCGTGGGGGCGTACATGCCAAAATACCCTGCCCCTGGGGCCAGGCGCATCCTATAAAATGGTGGGGATGGCGCGAACCAGGCTTCTCCTCGGGCTGAAGCTCGGCCCTTCAACGTCCCCGCGACGGTGTACAGCTGTGCATTACAGGCCCTGGCGAATGTTGAACGATGGGTGAGGCATGCCTCGAATGAGGTCAGTGTATACTGAAAAGGATGGTCACCTGTAAAGAGATAATGGCTGAACGCGGGTCTTTTTGAAGGGCGCCTTCATAAATCCCGGGCGATGGCGATGTGGAAGGTCGTGTGGATACCGGGCTCGGATTCGAGGCGGATGTGGCCGCGGTGCTTCTCGACGATGGCCTTGACGATGGCGAGCCCCAGTCCCGTCCCCTCCACGCCGCGGGAGGTTTCGTTCCGCTGGAACTGCTCGAAAATCTTCTCGGAATGCTCGGGCTTGATCCCCACGCCGTCGTCTTTCACCGTGAACGTGTGAAACTCGGCCGACTCCTCGTAGCCGATCTCGATACGGGAAAGCGTCTCGCCTCCGTACTTCAGGGCGTTGTCCACCAGATTTCGAAACACCCGCAGCATGCACTGCCGGTCCGCTCGGATCGTGGTGGGAATGCGCTGGGGCTCGACCCACGCGATCTGACGAACGCCCAGGAGGGCCCCGAACTCCTCCCGGACCATGCGCAGCACCTCGAGAGGATCCATGGATTCAAAGGCCAGGGCCACCTCCTTGGCCTTGATGTAGGCGTTGATCTCCTCCACGAGGGCGACGGCGTGCTCGGAAGTTTTGAGAATCTGGCCGCAGTAGGATTTGCCCCGGTCGTCCAGGAGGCTTTCGTAGCGCTTGCAGAGCAGCCGGACCAGCCCATGGATCCCGATGAGGGGACTCTTGAGGTCGTGGGAGATGGAATACGCGAAAAGCTTGACCTTCTCGGCGTTCTCCTCGATGGCTTTCTCCATCTGCTTGCGCTCGGTGATGTCGAGGGAGTACTCGATCATCTGAACGACTTCCCCACGATCGTTGAAGATGGGGTAGCCGTGCACCTCATAGTCCCTGGGGTTTCCGTCGCGGTCATAGTGTACATGCTCGACGGTCACCGGCTTTCCCGTCTGCTTCACCACGGCCAGGGGACAGGTGTGCTCGGGCTCGGTGCAGGGGGAGACCCGGCGGTGGGTGAGGGCGTAACAGGTGGTGGTGGGCGTCAGGGGGCCGAACCGTGCCGCGGAGTTGGCCATCTTGATGACGTAAGTTTCGGCGTCGAGGACATAGAACGGGTGTGGAAGGGCTTCGAGGACGTTGCGAAGGAACTCGTTCTGCTCGCGGATCTTCTTCTCCGACTGCCGCATGCTGGTGACATTGACCAGGATCCCGAGATACTGCTGAACGTCTCCCTGGAGACCCCGCTGGGCCATAACGGACCACAGTACGTCCAGGACTTCCCCCGCGCGGGTCATGAGCTCGAGGGGGACATCTTTCTGGGATCCCGCTTGGAGGAGGCTTTTCCAGGCTAGTCCGAATGCCGATCGTGCGGGCCCCTCGGGGATGAAATCCTCGAATGCCCGGCCGATGGCGTGGGCGGGGTCCCAGCCCAGGGTCTCGGCCCAGAAAGGATTCACGTTCCGGATGATCCCGCTGGCATCCGTGGTGAAATACATGACCGGCGCATGCTGAATGAGCGGGTCGCAGATGTCCCCGACATTCCAGTGGGCCGAAGGCCCGGGCTCCTTGGGGTGATCCGATTCCAGCCGAGATTCCACCTCTTGCCTCCCCCCCGTGGGACGACGACCCGCACCATCCTTGGACACCCTTTTCGACACCCGTTTCGGGTACACCACGCTCAAAGTAAATTATAGTTACGCCCGACGACAAATCGAGATGCCCGCGCGAGAAGGATCCTTTTTCAGTCCGGCGGGTCAGGGGGAAAAACTGACTCCATTCCCGGGCCTGCCATTGGCCCGACGTGACAGTCGGCCATGCTCAGAAGACGCTCTTATGGAACCGCTGCCCCTTCCAGCTCAAGATGGCGCCCTCCCGGGTGATCTCTTCCAGACGAAGCCCGGCCGACACCTCTTCACCCTCGCGCATCCTCTTCCCGTTGATGGTGATCATGCGCTCCTCCGGACGATCGGAGTACACGAGAAACGAGAAGGTGAGCTTCGGGACCTCGTCCCGGACCGCGGATGGCATGCCGCGCAGATCTTTTTCTCCGGCGCTTTCCGCCGCGGGACGCTCCTGCCTGGGTCGTTCCCGGGGAGGAGCCGCTTCAGTTCTGGCGGTGGGCTCCCGGGTGGCGAGTGGGGCCGTGGCGATGCGCCGTCCTCCATCGGCCGGAGGGTCCGCCGGCGGCAGGGGAGGCTTCCGCACCGGGTCGGAGGGTGGAGCCAGGGCCCCCGTGGATGGCTTGTCCCGGACATCGCCAGGCCTGGATGCTGGCTTGGGCTGGGGTAACGCACCGGGGCCGGGTGCCGTCGACCCGCTGCCCGTGGCCTCCGAGCCCTTGCCCGGCCTGCCCGGCCTACTGGAGCCAAAGCGCGGCTCGCCGGAGCCCGGATTCGCCGTCGGTGGAGCGCTGGAGAGCACTGGGGGAGGGGAGGCGGGTGACACCGGCTCCCTTTCGGCGACCTTCATCGAGCCACCGGATGGCGACGGTGGCACAGCCGCCGGGGGCTCGGCCTCCCTGACGGGCGGTGCGGGAGCTGGAGCCTCCATGGCCTGATGCGCCACCTGCTCGCCCCGCGGAGTCGGCCCTGCCCCCGACGCCGAGGGCAGCGGCTTCCCCTGGCCAATCACGGAGGGCTGTGCCTCGGGAGTGGCTGCGGAGCCTGGCTGGACCTTCGGCTCCCATGGACGCAGTGCCACCAGGACGACTCCGGCGTTGAGGACCAGGGCGGCACCCAGGAGGATGGGCCAGAGTCCGCGCCGCCTGGGCCTTGCGGAATGATGGGGCTGAATGGTGCTCAAGCCGGGCGCCTGCCCCTGCTGGCGCTCTTTTTCCGATTTCTTCAGTGCATCCAATATGTAGGACATGTCAGCCACCCTGTCGAATGGGAGTCAGTAAAGGCACATCCAGGCCGGTGAGGGCGTTGAGACGAATGAGGGTGCGCGGGCCGACAATGCCGTCCGTCTCCAGGCCCTGCTCCATCTGAAAACGCTTGACCTCTTCCATCATGGCCTGGTCGAACACCGCCTCGCCCGAGGGCATCGCGCTTCTACCCTGGAGAATGGAGAGCTGCAGGCGAAGCCAGGAGATCCCCGGCCCCTTCTCCCCGAGGTGGATCTCCCCGCGGTAATCGGGAGGCGGCCGCCAGAGGAGCGTGTAATCGCCGCGCCAGTGTCCCAGGATCTCGCCCTGGTCGAGCTGGTGGGAGCTGCCCCCGACAATCACCGTGACCGTCGATCCCTGGATGCCCGCCAGCGTCCCAAAAAAGGCCCGATCCTCCGGGATGAACAGCTTGAGGACCGCCGGGTGATTCAATCGGGCGAGATCCTGCAGCGTCCCCTGGCCCGTCAGGCACAGGAAGCCCAGGGCTTCGGCCTGCTTGCAGGGGGCGACATCGGCACTGGCCGGCGGAGCCTGTATGCTCCAGCGCTCGAAAAGTGCCTGGAAGGCTTCCTGCTCGCTGGCGGGGGGAATCGATGAAGGGATCCACCCCTTGTCCGTCTCCGTTCTGGATGCCACGGACGCCGCCGGCGTGTTCCCTTCCGTTCCGGGCGACGCGGCTGGCTGTCCCGCGGTCGGAATGGGTCTGCGCAAAGGAGGAAGGGCCTCGCGTCGCGGACCATTCTGGTGGAGAATCGCCCCCAGGTCCACTCCACCCTGGCTCTGGTAAAGCTGCCAGCCCACGAGGAGCGCCAGGGCCAGGAAAGCGGCGGAAGAGCCCCAGGCGAGCTTCCTGAGCCATGGCGACTTCCATGCCGGCTCATCGAGCACCTCCCGGGCCGCCCGTTTCACGATGGCGGGCGTGACGCGGCTCTCCCCCTCGGCGTAGGCCCCCAGCATCGCGCGGTCGGCGATGATGTTGATGAGCCTCGGGATCCCCCGGCTCATGAGGAAGAGCTGGCTCACGGCCGATGGGATGAAAAGGGGCTCGCGCGCGCCGGCCACGGCCAGCCGGTGGTGGATGTAGGCATCCACATCGGATCTCGTGAGGGGGCCCAGGTGGAAACGGGCGATGATCCGCTGGGAGAGCTGCCGGAGCTCGGAGCGCCCGAGCATTTCCCGGAGCTCGGGCTGCCCCAGCAGGATCACCTGAAGCAGCTTCTGCTTTGTTGTCTCGAGATTGGTGAGGAGGCGCACCTGCTCGAGGACGGCCGGGGAGAGGTTCTGCGCCTCGTCGATGATGAGGACCGCTTTTCGGCCTTTGGCGTGAGCATCCAGCAGGTAGCCGTTGAGACCGTCGATGAAGGTTTTGATGGACTGGCTCCCGGCAGGGTACGGTATGCGGAACTCGTCGCATATGGTGGAAAGGAGCTCCCGGACGGTGACTCTGGGGTTCAGGATCAGAGCCACATCACAGTGCTCGGGGAGCTGCTCCACCAGGCACCGGCAGATGGTGGTCTTGCCCGTGCCCACCTCGCCGGTGAGCAGGATGAAGCCGCCGTCCCGCTCGACGCCGAACACCAGATGCGCCAGGGCCTCCCGGTGCTGATCGCTCAGGTACAGATACCTGGGATCGGGGGAAATGGAGAACGGAGGCTCCTTCAGGCGAAAATGCTCAAGATACATGATCCAGCCTTCCTGTCTCACCAGGCAGCGCCGCGGCGGGATCGAAGAGGGGGAACCTCAGGGTGAAGACAGTGCCCTCAAGGCCCCGCGACGCTCCCTCGGGAGCCTCCTTCCATTCAGCTTCGGCGCTCGACCCGCTATCGACCTCGATGACACCACCGTGGTCCCGAACGATCCCGAAGGTCACCGCAAGCCCGAGCCCCGTCCCCTGTCCCACCGACTTGGTGGTGAAAAAGGGGTCGAAGATCCTGCCCCGGATCTCGGCGGGAATTCCCGGGCCGGAATCCGCCACCTGGACGATCACTTCCCCGTGGTCCTGGTCGCACTGTGTGGACAGCGTGACCAGGCCGTTTGACGCGATGGCATCGTAGGCATTGTTGAGAAGGTTCATGAAAACCTGCTGAAGCTTTTCGGAGTCTCCGTAGATCATGGGAAGGCCGGGGTCGAGAGATCGTTGGATAACGATGCGCTCGAGGCCGAAGGTGTGCTCCACGACGGAGGCCACCTGCTCGAGAATGTCATTCAGGTTGACGGGCTTCTTGTCCGTCCGCGTATTCCTTGAGAACCGGAGCAGGTCGGCCACGATCTTCTTGCAGATGCGGGTGTGCTTTTCGACGGTCCTGAGGGTCTCATGGGTTTCCGTCCCGGCATCGAAGTCGTCCAGCAGAAGCTGCGTATACCCCAGAATGATTCCCAGGGGGGTGTTGATCTCGTGGGCCACTCCCGCCGCCAGCTGCCCCAGGGACTCCAGCTTCTGGGACTGGCTGATGCGCTCCTGAAGCTCCCGGAAAGCGGTGATGTCCCTGGCGTTGCACAGGAGTCCGATGGCCTTGCCATCGGGATCCAGGACGGGAGTCTTGACCACGTGGAACCACCGGTCTCCGCCGATCCCGCCCATGAGCCGCTCGGTCTGGAGGGGTGTCCGCGAGCTCATGACCTGCAGATTTTCGGTGCGCTCCGCCTCGACGCCCCCGTCGGCGGGTCTCATGATGCAGCTCGAGCCCACGGCCTCATCCTCGGGCACTCCGAAATAAAGGGAGAACGCCTTGTTGATGGCCAGGCAGCGCAGCCCGGGATCGTGAAAGGTCAGCAGATCCGGCGTGACATCGAGGATGGTCTGGAAGAGATGCTGCTGCCTCTGGAGATCGTTCCGGGCTTCCACCAGATCCTCCAGCCGCCCTTTGAGGGTGACGGTCATGAGGTCGAAGTATTCGGCCAGGTGCTGAATTTCGTCTCCCGAATTGGATCGGTATACGGGGCAGCTCCGGCAGCCATCGATCTTGGCGTCGTATTCCCCCGGGCCGCAGGAGGGGCAGAGGGTTCCCACGAGGTGCCAGCACCGCCGGCTCTCCCGGTGATAGGCCGGGCAGGTGTCCTTCCGGCATTTCATGATCTCCCAGCAGTGGTGCGCTGGCATGGGCGACGTCTGAACGTCGAGGTTCCCCTTGACGATCTCCTCGGCGGACAGTCTCAGGATCTCGATGCGGCGCGTCACGGTCCGCGACACCAGGGTGCCCAGCAGCGCCGCGATGACCACGGCCAGGCCGATGATGAGGAGAATGGTCCAGAGGAGCCGGTCCACGGCGGCGCCGATGCGCTGGTGAGACAGGCCGAGCCTGACGGTCCCCAGGCGGTTGCTCCCGATGACCACCGGCACGGCGAAGTCGTGGATGAGCTGCTTTCCCGTGGTGAGCAGCTGAACCCGGCAGGTCTCCGAGTCGGGAACGGCGTTGACCAGCAGCAGGTCCGTGGGGAAGCCCCCCTGGAAGGTGTGGACCAGGGGGACCTTTTCTCCGTTCAGGATAAAAAGGTAGGCGATGTCCTCCTCCGAGCGCATGACTTCATCGATGACATCCCTCATGCGGAGAAAATCAAGGGCGAGAAGCGGGTCCTCGATCCGGGCCATCACGTGGAGCGCCCCCGAGATGCCGAGCCGCTTGCTCTCTTCGAAGAAGGCCTGGGTGGCCGTCCGGCTGATGACCACGGCCACCGAGGCCCCGAACAGAAGCAGCACGGCGATCATGACGACGGAGATTTTGGATCGAAAGCTCAGACGCGCGAACATGCGGCACCTAATGGCTCGGGTCAATCCCCACCTTGGCGGCCAGCTCCCGGATCGTGTCGTAATCCTGGTCCCGGGCGGGGATGATCCCGGCAAAATGAGCGGCATCACAAATCGCGCGATACCGGTTGTCCAGGCAATCGATCCTGAGGAGTGCATCCCGGATGCTGCTGACCGTTTCAGGAGGGAGGCCCCTGCGGGCTGAGTACATCCAGCCGGGGTACCAGGGCGTGTAACCCAGAGACCGGATCTGGTTCAGGTCGATCTTGTCGGACACCAGCTCCAGCGTGCCCTCCCGGACCGACCCGATGTCGTACCGGCCGCTGTAAACGGCCAGAACCACCTTCTCCTGCTGTCCCCCGGGGCCGGGCACGAAGGAGATCTCGGCAAAGTCCTCCTTCCGGATGCCATGGTCCCAGAAAAGCCCCAGAGCGTAGAGGTACCCTCCCGCCGACGATGGGTCCACGGCCACCCATCGCTTTCCGCGGCAGTCTTCAATGGTGCGGATGGCGTCGTTGTCGCTCCGGCAGATGATCTGCCCCCGGAAATTCTCCTTTCCGTCCAGCTCGACGATGCGCGCGAAGGCCTCCACGCCGTAACGCCGGTTGACCTTGATGTAGACGAAGGGGTTGGCGAAGGAGATATCGATCTTTCCCTGGCCCGTCTTGCGGATGTAGTCATCGAAGCTGTCGGGGAAGACCTGCCGGATGGAGAGTCCCGTCTCGCGCTTCAGGTACTCCACCAGGGGGTTGTGCCGCTCGAAGGAGACCTTGTGAAAATACTGGGGGACGTAGGCATAGGTGATGGTCCCCGGGTCTTCCCGGTACCCGATCTCCTCCCGCTTGGCGAGGTCCACGAGGATGGGCTGCTCATCCAGGCCGCAGGAGAGGGTGGAGAGGGCGGCGAGGGCCAGAAGGAGGGCAAGGAGCGACCGGCCGTTCCATGACGGTGGGGGACGCCGTGCCCCCGGGCCCGCGGCACCGCTCCTGAAAGCCTGCGTCGGCCAGAAGCTCATGGGGAGTCGTCCTCCGGCTCGCCCTTCCTGAAGCTTCTCGAGTCCAGCTTGTTGTCCCTCATGAGGCGATGCAGGTACTGACGCTTCACGCCCGAGTCCCTGGCGGCCTGGGACACGTTGCCCGCATGCCTGGCCAGGACCTTGGTCAGGTACTGGGTCTCGAACTCCTCGATGAGGCGGTCCTTGGCCTCCTTGAAGGGGAGCTGGAAAATTTCCTCGGCGGCCTCCATGGGGGAGGTGGGGCATGGCGTCCGGGCTTCGGGAGCCATGGTCAGGATGTCCGCCATCTGGAGCTCCTCTCCCGTGGCCATGATGACTCCCCGCTCGATGGTGTTCTCAAGCTGCCGCACGTTTCCAGGCCATTCCTGCTCCATGAGATGAGCCATGACCTGGCTGGAGAACCTCGACACCTCCTTTTTGTGGAGCACGCAGTACTTGTGGAGAAAATGCCGGGCCAGGGCGGGGATATCCTCGGCTCGCTCCCGGAGTGGAGTCAGGTGAATGTTGAACACATTGAGCCGGTAGAAGAGGTCCTCCCGAAACTCTCCCTTGCGGATCCTGTCCTGAAGGTCATGGTTGGTGGCCGCTATGAACCGGATGTCCACCTTGCGGATGGTGTTGGCGCCCACCACCTTGTACTCGCCCTCCTGGAGCAGTCGAAGCAGCTTGACCTGCATGGGGAGGCTCAAATCCCCCGTTTCATCCAGGAAAAGCGTTCCATGATGGGCTTCCTCCACCAGGCCTTTCTTGTCGCGAAGGGCACCGGTGAAGGACCCGCGCACATGGCCGAAGAGCTCGCTCTCGATCATGGGCTCGGGAATGGTGCCGCAGTTGATGGGGATGAAAGGCTTGCTCCCGCGGGAGCCGTGGGAATGGACGGCACGGGCCACCAGCTCCTTGCCGGTGCCGCTCTCACCCGTGATCAGCACCGTGGCCGAGGTCCGGGCCACGCGGTCGATCTGCAGGTGCAGCGCTTTCATGGCGGGACTGCTTCCAATGAGGGTGGGGAAACGTGAGCGTCCCTCCAGCTTTTCCCGGAGTAGGAGGTTCTCCTGCTGAAGACCGCGCCATTTCAGGGCCTGCTCCACGACCTGGAGGATCCTTTCTTTACGAAACGGCTTGGTGATATAATCGAAAGCGCCCTTGCGGGTGGCGTCTATGGCCGACTCAATGGTGCCGTAGGCGGTCATGATGACGACGGCAATGCTCTCGTCATGGGCCTTGACCTCTGCCAGGATTTGAATGCCATCACGCTGGGGCATCTTCAAATCGGTCAGCACGAGATCGAAGGTGCTTCCCCTCAGCAGATCGGGAAGCGAGAGCGGGCTGTCCGTGGCCGTGACTTCATAGCGGCTCCTGTCGGAGAGCATCCGCCGCAGAAGCAGCAGCATGTCCGCTTCGTCGTCGATGATGAGGATCCGGGAAGCCATGGTCGGAATGCAATCTCCTCGGGTGGCGAAGGATGTTGGGTTTGGTGGACGAGGCATTTTCGCCTTGATGGAAACGGGAGTCAACGGCAATGTCACATAATAGTTTCACCTGCCGGCAGCGGCGGAGGCGGGATTGAGGGGCGCGCCCATGGAATTCCTCGGGGAGCGCATCAAGCTGCGCAGAATGCTCAAGATCGTGGGCGGCGTGACGGCGGTGCTCCTCCTGGGAGCCCTGACCATTGGCATATCCACATCCCGATACATGAAGGGCGTGATCCGCGATCAGTTCAACGACCAGCAGCTGGCGCTGGCTCGAGCCACGGCCAACCGCATCGAGACCACCATCCAGAACGCCGTCGTGGACCTGATCCTCCTGAACTCCCTTCCGGCCATTCAGTATTGCGATCCGGGGAGCTATGAGATCCTTCTCCTTTCCACACTGCCGCTTCTGAACCGGGACCACATCATCGAGATCCGCCGCGTGGACCGCGACGGCAAGACCATGCTGGTGGCCAACGAGCAGGGGATCGGCATGAGGCATTTCGGGGTCGAGCCCCAGGATGCCGCCGCCTATCTTTCCTGGGCGAGCGACATGGGCAACCGGGGCAAGACCATGGGGACGGGGATCCGGTCCAAGGATCCGTCCAAGGAGCGTCGGACCATTCTCCTGGACCTCATCACCCCCACGTACGAGGATACGATCAGCGCCGCGCACCCTCATCCCACCCATCGTTTTTCAGGTTATCTCCGGGCCACGCTGGATGTGAGCAAGCTCCTGCGCGAGATCATCCCTCCCATCAAGTCGGGGAAGACGGGCTATGCCTGGGTGCTGGATTCGTCCGGCTCGTTTCTGCATCACCCCGAGGCGACCTTCGTGGGGGAGAACGCCTTCGAGGCCCGGAGCAATCGGAACCCCATGATCTCCTTTGCCCAGATCAACGAGATTCAGCGCAACGAGATGCTCAAGGGGCGGGAAGGGACGGGAACCTACATCTCGGGATGGCATCGCGACGTGGTGGAGCCCATGGAGAAGCTCATCGCCTTCAGTCCCGTCACCATCCGGGGGCCCTACATGGACTACATCTGGTCCGTGGCCGTCGTGGCGCCGGCGCATGAGATCGAGGGCATCGTGAACACGGTGTACGCCAGGCAGATCGTCCTCCAGAGCGTCATCGTCTTTCTCCTCCTCCTGGGCGGCGTCATCGTGCTGCTCTACGAGCTGCGCTGGTCCACGATCCTCGAGCACGAGGTGGAATCCAAGACCCGGGACATGCAGCGCTACGCCTCGGAGCTGGAGCGGTCCGAGCTCCAGTACCGCTCCCTGGTGGAAAGCGCCGAGGATCTCATCTTCACGGTGGATTCCGGGGGGGGCATCCGAACGGCCAATCGCCACATGACCAGCTTCTTCGGGGTTAAGCCCGGGGAGCTGGTTGGGCTCGGACTGACCGACCTCCTGCCGGCGGACCAGGCCAAGCAGCAGATCGCCCTGGTGCGAAAGACCCTGGAGGAGCACAAGGGGGTGCGCGTCGAGTCCGCTCTGCATGTCCAGGAGCAGGACCTGTGGCTCAACATCCAGTACATTCCGGTCACCAGCGAGACGGAAGGGGAGGAGTATGCCCTGGGGATCGCCCGGGACATCACGGACCGAAAAAGCCTGGAAAGGCAGCTCATCAATACGGAAAAACTGGCATCCCTCGGCACCCTGGCGGCCGGGGTCGCCCATGAGATCAACAATCCCCTCGGGATCATGCTGGGCTTCTGCGAGCTGCTGCTGGAGAAGTCCGAGCCCGGAACCATCGAGCACAACGATCTCAAGATCATCGAGCGCCACGGGCTCCACTGCAAGAGCATCGTCGAGCGGCTGCTGAGCTTCGCCCGGATCAGCGAGGAGGCCGAGGAGCACTGTGACCTCAACACCAACGTCGAATCCATCCTTTCGGTGGTCAAGCACACCCTGGAGATGAACAACATCCATCTCGTGACCTCCCTCACCCAGGGCCTGCCCACGGTGCGCGGCGATTCGCGCGGCATTCAGCAGGTGCTTCTGAATCTCATCAGCAATGCCATCCACGCCATGGATGGCCAGGGCACACTGACCGTCGTGACCCGACAGGGGAAGAAGCCGGGCTGGATCGAAGCCGTCGTTTCCGACACGGGATGCGGGATTCCCAGGGATGTCATGCAGAAGATCTTCGATCCCTTCTACACAACCAAGAAGGTGGGGGACGGCACCGGCCTTGGGCTTTCGGTGAGCTACGGCATCATATCCAACTATGGGGGGAGCATCGACTGCGAGAGCAGCGTGGAGGAAGAGGCTCCCGGGCACTCCGGAACCACCTTCACCATCACCCTCCCCTCAAGGTCCGACGACAGCACGGACGGCGAAAGCCCCGCCTACCCTTCTCCCCCGGCCGAGGGGCCACGGCCGTAGCTCGGTCGCGCGGTTTCCGGCGTCCCCTCGGTCCCGGCCGACTCGACCCTCCTCGAAAGCCCGTCAGCGCGATGGGGCCGGGCTCGGGATCCCCCCCGGGCCGCCTCCTCCGCTGGCCCGCCAGGCACGATCCCTCGGCCAACTTCTGGCATATTCCTTGATAATGGGATGGATGGAGCGTGCTTCCAGCGAGGGTCCCCACACCCGGGCGAGGATCGCTCGCTCTTTCCGGGACCGCAATCGGTACCTTTGCCCCCCAGAGCCGAGTAACCGGATGGCCATGAGCACGGACAGTCGCATCAACATCCTGATCTTCGACCCGGAGCGGGACGCGGGCGAGCTCTTCGCCCGGGCTCTCGAATCGCGGCGGAACTGCCGTTGCTACCTGGCCTCCTCCGTCGAGGAGACCCTGGATCTGCTGCGCGGCGGCATCCCGTTCACCCTCATGATCCTGGATCTGAAGGCGGCGATGACGGACGATTACCTGCTCCTCAAGCAGGCCCGAAGGGCTTCGCCTCAGACGACCGTCATCGTGGTGGGGTACCTGCACCAGAAGGATCATATCCTCAAGGCCATGACCCTCGGCGCTCGAGGGCACATCATCAAGCCCATCAAGCTGGACGCCTTCCGCAAGAAGATCGAGGAATTCACCCTCGGCTCCGCCACCTCCACCATGTGAAATGGTCCACTTGAGGTGACAGAGCTGTCACCTGTAAGTTTCATGCAGGCCCTTTTGCGAGACTCCCCATAAGAGCTTCATTCACCATCGAGCACAGTGCCCAGGCCGCTTCAGCTCCATCGTGCCGAACGCCGGAACCGTGGCACACCCATTGCTCAACAGTCGTGGAGTGAGCAAGGCGGAGGCGGCGGGCCTCGGAGGATGCCCGTGAACGGTGGACTGGAGAGGAAGGAGGTTCTACATGGCTTTGAATGTGCTCGTGGCGACGGACGGATCGGAAGAATCCATGAAAGGCGTTCGGAGGGCCCTGGAGCTGGCCGAGCTGGAGAAGGCCAACATCACGATCATGTCGGTGGCCTTTTACGCCAGGGATGGCTTCGACGACATGCCATTCAACATCCAGGACAAGCTGGAGGCCCAGGCCTTGGCTGCTGTGAAGAAAGCCAAGGCGGTGTTCGACGAGAAGGGCATTCCCGTCCAGACGGTGGTGGAAGCCGGCATGGTGCCGGCCAACAACATCGTGCGCAGGGCGGAGGAAGGGAAGTTCGACCTGATCGTCCTCGGCAGTACGGGAGTCAGCGGACTCATGCGGGTCCTCATCGGCAGCACGGCCGCCAAGGTGGTGGCCCAGGCCCCCTGCTCCGTCAGCGTGATCCGGTGAGGCCGGGGATCGCGACATTTTAAGGAGAATGGATTTCTGGAAGTGCGGCAATCATCAACGGTATTCAATGGAGGTTGGAATCATGAGTCGTTTTTGGGCAATGCTGAGCGGCTGGGTTTTTCTGGTGACGGTGGTTCTCCCCGCGAAGGTTCTGGCCGCGGGTGGAGGCGATGTGGCTCCCATGGTCATCGTCGCCGACACGCGTAAACTGGAAGGTCTGATGAAATGGTGGGCGGACCTCTACAATCACAGCTACGTGGGATTCACGGTGCTCACGGTGGTGCTCATTCCCATCATTGGGGTCATCATGGGGACCATCGCGGACATCGTCATGACCCACATCGGCATCGACCTGAAATCCAGGGAGCTGGCCGAGCACTGATATCAGAATGAATTTCCTGGGATTGGATCCACGATACGGGGATACACTTTGAGGAGGATAGATCATGGAATGGATGTACATACTGATGCCTATCGCAGGCGTGAAGATCTTCTGGCCCGGTTTGATCGTTCTCGGGATCGGCGTCGGGATTATCGGCGGCTTCTTCGGCATGGGCGGTGCTTGGATGGTGACGCCCGGCTTGAATATCCTTGGGTTTCCCATGGCGTTCGCCATCGGGACGGACATCGCCCACATGGCGGGTAAATCCCTGATCTCCACCATGCGGCACGGCAAGTTCGGCAACGTCGACTACAAGCTGGGCGTCATCATGATCATTGGCACCGTCGCCGGCTTCGAGGTGGGCGCCCAGATGATCATGTGGCTCGAGCGGATGGGCAGTGTCGAGAAGGTCGTGCGGTACATGTACCTGGTTCTGCTCTTCCTCATCTCCTGGATGGTCTTCGCCGACGTGGCCAAGAAGAAGAAAAAGGACCGCGAGGCGTTGGCCACCACCGGACAAGTGGACAAGCTCTCCACGGGGCTCGAGTGGCACAAGACCTTCCACAAGATCAAGACTTCGCCACGGGCTGGCTGGCCGGCATCCTCGGCATCGGCGGCGGTCTCATCCGCATGCCCGCCCTCATCTACATCATGGGCTGTCCGACCCACGTGGCGGTAGGCACCGACCTTTTCGAAGTGATGATCTCCGGCCTCTATGGCGCGGCCACTTACACCTATAAGGGCCGCACGGAGCTGGTGGCCGCCATCATCATGCTGGTGGGCGCTTCGGTGGGTGCGCAGATCGGCACCGTGGCCACCAAGTACATCAAGGGCTACGGGATCCGCATCGCCTTCGGCTGCGCCGTGGTCGGCTGCGCCATCTCCATCGTGCTGAAGCTCATGCCTTCGTTCCTTCCCCAGTACAAGGTCGCCTTCGACAATGCTGCCACCTTCTTCGTGCTGGGTGTCGTCGCCGCCCTCTCCACCTACATCGCCGTGAAGATGGTCCAGGGTGCCAAGGCGGAAGTGGCGGGCAAGAAGGCTGCCACGGCCCGGGCCGCATGACGCCGAGCGGATCGCGTAACAACCCCATTGGAAGAAAAGGGAGCTGAACATGAGGAACAGAAGACATTGGACCGCAGCCATCCTGTTCGTTATTCCGCTGCTGTTCCTGGTGGGTTGCATGGAATACGGCAAAGTGGACCAGGGACGGGTCATCGCCCTGGACAAGGAGAAAAAGACCGTCACTCTGATCCAGGATGTCAAATCGGAGCCCAACAATCCCGATTATTCGAATCTGCCGCCCCACACCTACACGCTGCCCACGGACCCCCATGAGATGGGGCCCGAGCCCAAGGTCGGCATGCGCATGAAGCTGGACACCAAGAACAAGCAGATCGTCATCTTCGACCAGGCTTCACAGAACTTCAAGACGATCAACTACACCCTCATCGACCAGAAGGAGAACGTGAGCAGGGATGATCCGCTGGTCTACGATGTCGCGGCTGGAAAGCCCAAGAAGTTCCCGGCCGTCGACCGCGACAAGAAGACCATCAGCATCTACTCGGGCCGTCAGAAGATCCTGACCACCTTCTCGCTGCCGGATGAATACTTCTCGCTGCCCGAAAGCACCTGGGAGGCCGGTGACGAGGTGAGGATCTACTACCTGGAGGAAGGAAAGGCCCACAGGTTCATGAACATCTCAAGGACGGACATTTTCAAGAAATAGGCTCGCGTGGCCACGGGTGGGGGGATGTGGGCTCCTCCCACCTCCTCACCCCGCCCCTCTCCGCCCAAAGGGTGGAGAGGGGAATGCGGCTCGTTCCAGAGTCGATCACGGTGCCCCTCTCCCCGCACAGGAATAATGGGCGCCAGAAGCTGTAAGCTTGAACTTCGGCTTGCAGACTGAAACCGCTTTACCTATAACGGTCCGTGATCTGAAAGGGTGCCGGCGATGAATCTTCAGCAGAAAATAGTGATTGCGATCATGGATGCCCTGTTGATCGTGGAGCTTTGCATCGGCATGTACTTCGCCCAGATGGATCCATCCAATCTCACCGCAACGTTCTGCAAGGTCTTCTTCAGCATGCTCATTCCCACGCTGATTCTCGCGATGATCATGGTCAAACGATTCCGGACCGTTGTCCCCGAGCCCGCCGCATGAACCTGGAGGATGCCAGCCGCTGGCGGAGCACCCTGGGGCGGGCCGGGGCCCTTTTCTGCATCGTGTTCCTTCTTTCGGGTCTCGATGGGCTGGTGGCTCAGCTCAGGACTCCTCCGTACGAATACCGTGCCCTCCCCGGCGAAGCCTTATACGTGAATGGGCCGTGCAGCCCGGACATCCAGAGCGTGTCCCAGCTGGCATACGAGAGCACGACCGACGGGATTCGACTTCAGCTGGAGGGCCTGCACTCGGGGTTCTGGCTCGGGGGAGCCATGTGGCGGGGGCAGCTCCTCGTGGACCGGGGGCTCCCAGCCGGAGCCTATGGTCTGGTCGTCCGCTCCGGGATCAGCCCCGCCGAGAAGCCTTTTTCCGTCTTCGTCATAGAGGTTTATTCGGATGCCGCCGCTTTACGGCAGGCCTCCCGCTCCTTCCTCGTCAGGATTTTCGGCGTCACCCCGTGGATCGTCTTCTTCGCGGGCCTCCTGCTGGCTGCCCTGACCTTTTTTCTCGTCTACCGGGTGTCCCAGGAACGGGATGCTCTCCTGGCGGGCCTGGGCCGGGCCGAGATTTACCGGGTCGCGGCGGGGGAAGGCGGCCGGGAAGTGGCTTTTGGCCTGGGGTCGATCCATGGCGTCGGTGCCGGGGACCTGGTGACCCTCCTCAATCAGGCCGGTGAGCGAATCGGCAAGGTCAAGGTGACCCAGGTTTTCGAGGCGGATTCCGTCGGCGTGGTGGAGATGGACTTGACCGTCAAACCAGGATTTCTGGTCACGAAGGAGATCTGAAGTCTTCCCACCGGTGAAGTCTTTCCAGCGGGATCGCAAGCCCTTCGCCTTTTTCCCTCCGTTTCTTTGCCTTTTTCTCAGCCATGGGAAAGAATGATCTCCCGGCCGGCCCTTTCTGCCGGGGTGGCGAGTCTCGCCCGGCAGACCCGGCTGTATGGATGCCGCGGGGTCGTGAATGGCCCGGGGAGTCGCGCCCCGGGGAGCGGGGATCCCTGGAGGGACAAGCCTGGAGACGTTGAAGGGTATGGATGGCAAAAACTTTGCTAACCTCTTCGGATCTGCATCCCATGGGAAGGCCCTGATCCGGCCCGCCGCGGGGAGGCTCTGACTATCGTGACGGCCCATCTCTGATATCAGGGGATCACTTCATGAATAACCCTGGCGATTTTCATTCGTTAGAAATCATGGCGGCTTTTCGGCTGCTCTTTTCTTCCGATGGGGGAACGGAGCCGCGGTCCGTCGATGGCCTGCGGCACACCCAGCTCAAGGCGGCCTACCGCAGGAAGGCCATGACCACCCACCCGGACCTGCACGCGTGCCGGGGTGAGGCGATCCAGCGCATGTATTCCGAGCGCTTCATTCAACTGACCCGGGCCTACGAGATCCTGAGTCAGTACATCCGGCTGCGCCCGGAAAGGAGCCCCTGTGATGCGGAGGGGAGCCCCACCGCGGCGGAGGCCGGTGGGGCGAAGCCCAGGCAGACCACTCGCCCCTTCGCTTCCACCGGTGGGTCGTCGAATCGAACGACATTTCGGGAGAAGACCACGGATGCCTTCTGGCGCTCAAGCGTCCCGCGAAGGTACCTGCGGTTTGCCGAGTTCCTCTATTTTTCCCGGGTGATCACCTGGAAGAGCTTCGTGAGCGCCCTGGTCTGGCAGCGTCGGCAGCGTCCGCGCATCGGGGAGATCGCCCGACGGTGGCGCTGGGTCAGCGACTCCCAGGTCGAGGCGGCCGTGATGGACCGCAGGCCGGGAGAGCGCATCGGCGAGGTGCTCCTGCGTCACCGGCTGCTGACTCCCTTGGGATTGGGGATCCTCCTGAGGCAGCAGCGTAGATTCCAGAAGCCTATCGGCCTCTATTTCGTGCGACAGGGCCTCATGAGCGAATGGGAGGTGGGGCGCCATCTGCGCTATCAACGACTTCACAACCTGCGGTTCGCATCCGCCTCGACTGAGAATCCCCGCGCCAGCTGAGCTCCAGGGGCCCAGCCAACAGGCGCCGCTTCAGCTCGGCATTTTCCCTCCATGCCCGTCGGGCGATGGATTGAGCCATCTGGACAGCATGCGGCTCACCTCGCCGATGGTGAAGGGCTTGGGCAGATAGTCGTCCATGCCCGCGCCGATGCAGATCTGGCGATCCCCCTCCATGGCATTTCCCGTCAGGGCGACGATGGGCATCCTGGGGGCTCCCGAGCGCGCTTCCCCCTCCCGAATGAGGCGAGTGGCCTCGAACCCGTCCATGACCGGCATCTGGCAATCCATGAAGACAAGATGATAGCGATGCTGGTCGATGAGGTCCATGGCCTGCCGACCGTTCTCGGCCAGGTCCACCTCCAGCCCCATGTGGCTCAGGATGATTGCGGCCACTTCCTGGTTGGTCGGGTTGTCTTCGACGACCAGGACCCTGAAGCCCTCGAACCGGGGCGGGTCGAGGACCGTCCCGGAAGGGGAGATGTCGCCCGGGTCGGGGATCCCGCCTTGCGAGGCCTGCTCCATTTCCAGCTCGAACCAGAAGGTGGATCCCTGCCCGGGCGTGCTGACCACGCCAATTCTTCCTCCCATGAGCTCCACCAGCTGGCGGCAGATGGCGAGGCCGAGTCCCGTGCCGCCGTATCTGCGGGTCGAGGAGGAGTCGGCCTGGGTGAAGGGATCGAACAGGCCGGCCTGCATGTCCAGCGGTATACCTATTCCCGTGTCCCGCACCTCGAAGCGAACGAGAGTCTCGCCCGCTTCGGTCGGTCCCTGTGATACGCAGACCTGAACGCCACCGTTGGCGGTGAACTTGATGGCGTTGCCGATCAGGTTCGCAAGAATCTGCCGCAGGCGCGTGGCATCGCCCCGCACCGGGGAAAGGTGCTCCGGATCCGTTGTCAGCTGGAGCGAGAGATCCTTGGCCCTGGCACTGTCTGACAGCATCTGGACCACTTCGAGCGCGACAGGGCCCAATTCCAGGTCGCTGCGCCCAATGCGCATTTTCCCGGCCTCGATTTTCGAGAAATCCAGAATGTCGTCCAGGAGGCTCAGGAGCATGGCTCCAGAGACCTGCGCGCTGATCGCATATTTACGCTGGGTGTCGTCGAGGCTCGAGCCCTGGAGCAGCTGGAGCATGCCAAGGACTCCATGCAGCGGAGTTCGGATCTCGTGGCTCATGTTGGCCAGAAACCGGCTCTTGGCCTGTGCGGCGGCCTCGGCGGCATCGCGCGCCAGCATCAGCTCCTCCTGGGTGCGCTTATGCTCCAGGGCGTTGGCGAAGATCTCCCCCACCACCCGCAGCAGCAATACGGTTTCCTCGTCCCAGGTCCTTTCCTCGCGAAGGGACGAGAAGCCCAGGAAGCCTATGAGGGATTCACCGAACAGCACGGGCACCACGAGGCACGACTGGACCGATTGGCTCTCGATGAGGGACCTTTCGGCCAGGGCCTCGGGAGGCAGGTCCGTGGTCCTGGGGATGAGAACGACCTCGGATCGCTCCAGGCGCTCCAGAATCCAGGGGAAGTTGTGGATGGGGAGGCGACGGAAGGGCTCCACCGCCGACTGAACGCCCTCGGCCACCCATTCGTGGGTCTTGCTGGCCGTTTGCGATTCCCGGTCCAGAAGGAACAGGAAGCTCCGGTCCACTCCCGAGAACTCACCCAGCCTGGCGAGGGCGTCTCGGATTCCGGCATCGATGTAACGCGGGGACAGATTGATGAATCCATTGGAAAAGCTGGTGATGAGGGATTCGAGCCTCAGGCGGTGCTCGAGGGCCTTCTCGGCCTGAATCCTTTCGTTGTTCTCCTGCCGGAGGCTTCGGTTCAGCTCCTCGATACGGCTTTTCTCATGGGCCAGGTGCCCCACCAGGTGGGTCTTGTCCTGGGCCAGGGTGAGGGACCGGTGCACCAGGCCGCTGTAGACCCGGCCCGACTTGAGGAGGAAGACCACGAACAACAGAATCATGAAAGCGGCGGCGCGGTGGAGGGCATCGGTGTCCAGGGCGAAAACCAGGAAGATCGGGGCTCCCGTGGGCACCAGAAAGGCCACGTAGGCGGGGTAAACGGGGGACATGATGGTCATGGCGGCCGCGGACATGCCGGCTAGAACAAACGTTGTGAAAAACTGCCGGGGCACGGAGGTCTCGGGGATCAGGAGGAGCCCCGCCAGACCCCAGCCGATTCCGGCAAGGCCGCTTCCCAGGGTGTACCAGCGCCCCCACTGGGCGGCCTCCTCGGCGCCGGGCTGCTTCATTCGGAACGCGATGCCGAGGGCCATCCGGTAGATCGAGACAAGCACCATGAAGGTGAGCCAGGCAACGACGGTCCCATTGGGGACGTAGTCCCACTGGATGAGCGCCAGGAGGATGGCGTTCATGAGGGTGATGCAGACGGAGGACAGGCAGTGGGAGTAAAGCAGGTACACTTTTTCGGCGTGAACCTGACTGTCGCGAAGCATTCCATCCGGCCCATCCGCGTCGCCGGAAATCCTTTGGACATCTGAGACAGCCATCCTCAACTCCACGGGCTTGCGCTTCCACGGGGGGACATCATGATCCTGGCTTTCCATCCGTGCTCTGGAAATCGGGGAGCCGCTTCACCCATGAACGGCCCTCACCTCATGGCCCCTCGCCTCCAGGACCTCCCTCAGGGAGCCTGCCACGCGGGAGGCCCCGGGAGTGTCCCCGTGAACGCACAGCGTATCCGCCTCCAGGGAGATTTCCCCCCCGTCGATGCACTCCATTCTCCCGGTGGAAAGGAGCTTCAAGGTTCTGGCAAGGACCTCATCGATATCGTGAATGACGGCGCCCGCCATGCCGCGAGGCGCAAGCTGCCCGCTGACAAGATAGGCACGATCGGGAAAAACTTCCCTGGCCACCCGAAGCCCATGGAAAGAGGCCATTTCGACGAGGATGGATCCGGCCAGGGCGAATAGAATGAGGCCGGCATCGAAGGACAGGACGGCATCGATGACTTCGGCGGCGACGCGCTCATCCCGGGAAGCCCGGTTGTAGAGGGCGCCGTGGGGCTTCATGTGCCGCATGGGTGCTCCGGCGGCGCGGGTGAAGGCGGAAAGGGCTCCCAGCTGGTACAGGATGTCGTGCTTGATCTGGCCAGGCTCCATTTCGAGGTGGCGTCGCCCGAAGCCGATCAGATCCGGGTAACCGGGATGAGCGCCGATGGCCACGCCGTGGTCCCGGGCCAGCGTCACCGTGCGAGCCATCACCGCGGGATCCCCCGCATGGAAGCCGCACGCGATGCTGGCGGAGGTGATGTGGCGGATGACGGCGTCATCCTCACCCATGCGGTACGCACCGAAGCCTTCACCCATGTCGCAGTTGATGTCGATCCTCATGCATCGCTTCCTTGCTCTTGAGAGGCATGGAGGCCCATCATATCACCGCCCAGGACTCATTGGGGCTGTCCGTGATGAGCATGTGTCCCGGCGCGTGGGTGATGCACAGCGCCGGTCGAGCGGACAGGACGGCGAGGGTGGAAGTCACGCCGCAGGCCCAGAAAACGGGAGTTTCCCCCGGGTTGATGGTGACCGGGTCCCCAAAGTCAGGTCTGCCCAGGTCGCGGATGCCGAGGGCTGACCCGTCTCCGATGTGGACCGGGGCTCCATGGACGGAGGCATAACGGCTGGTGACCTGCACGGCTCGAACCACCTGGTCGCTGGGAATGGGGCGCATGCTGACCACCAGGGGCGCCGAAAAGGGTCCCGCCGGGACACACGAGCGATGGGTGATGTACATGGAAACGTTGCAGCCCTCCTCGATGTTGCGAACGGGAATGCCGGCGGCCATGAGCGCATTCTCGAAGCTGAAGCTGCATCC
>JALOPI010000046.1 GCA_025453975.1 Syntrophobacteraceae bacterium | reverse complement strand
GGATGGCCGTGCTCTCCAACAAGCCCGATGGCCCCACCCGGCTTCTGGTCGCCCAGCTCCTGGCTCGATGGGCTTTCGACGCCGTTCACGGCGAATCGGACATGACCCCGCGCAAGCCGGACCCCGCGGGGGCACTGCTCATTGCCCGCACGGTTCAAATACCCCCAGCGGAAATCCTCTTCCTGGGCGACACGGGTATCGACATGCGGACGGCCACCGCCGCCGGCATGTTTCCGGCCGGGGCCCTCTGGGGCTTCCGCCAGGCCGACGAGCTTCTGGCCGCCGGGGCGCAAACCCTCATCTCGAGCCCGCGGGAGCTCCTGCACCTCCTCAAGTGATGCCGGGAGTCACGACCCGCCCCCCCCGGCACATCAGCCTCGGCGGAATTGAGCGGTCAAATCGGGCCTCCGGCCCTGGGCTCAATGGTCGATCGCAATGGGCGGATGAGCTGCGGCACCTCGCGACTCTCCGAGAGTGCGGCGGCTTCACTGTCGGCCCCGATGGTGAACGGGCTCACAATGGCAAAAACTTCATCCTGGTCGATCAGCCTCCGCAGGGCGTCGAGAACCTCCTGGGGAGTACCGCCGGAGTCGGTGCCGCTCAGTTCGATCCTCCGATTGAAGATTCCACCGCCGCCACCTGGAAGTGGTCTTTCTTCAGGATGCGCGGCGTGCGATTGGTGTGCCTGAACCCGATGCATTCCCCCGAATTCGCACGAAAGAAGAACGGCTCCGCGGTTCTGCTCTTGTTTTCATGGCTGGCCACATCGCTCTCTACCACGTTGATACGGGCCTGAGGGTCGTGCCAGCCGTGTGCGTTGACGATGAGGTCCAGCTGAACGGCCGGCCGAAACGGAGTACGACCGCATCGTCGGGCTCTGAGGGCACGGGGCGGCAAAGGGCGCGCCGGGCTTGGCCGGCCTGCCGTTGACCGGGAACTGCCCCACGCCTCCCTCGGGAGTGATGGAGGCATGGCCGTCCGAATCGGCATGAAACCTCATGGCCGCCTTTTCCAGCGGCGTGCCGAGATGAGGCAGGACTTCGACGCTGGCCTTATGGATCTCCACGGTCATATCCGCGACGGTGCCAAGCTTCGTGTTGACGACCCGGTCCAGCATCACGTTCCCGTCCCTGAGCACGTGCCGCGGCAGCCCGCAAGGGGTAGCGCCGGCAAAGACGGATGAAACGGGGATCGACTTCTCAGACAAACAGCATTGCCCCCATCCCTTTTCCCAGCCTGGGGGGAGGGAAGGCTCCAGAACCTGGTCTCTCAATGATGCGGACGTCGGCAGTCCGCAGGTTGAGGACCGTGCTCCATCTAACCCTTGGCCAGCTCCTGAATGGCGCCGGCAATCTCACTGGGCTTCTCCAGCCGCGCCTTGGCCTTTTCAAGGTAAGGCCCGGCTTCGGGATGATCGTGACGTTTCATGGCCTCGGCGGCCCAGTGGACGACATACGGGTTGTCGTGATCGACCCAGCGGGTCAGGAGCGCAAAGCTTTCGGGGCAGGGTAACTGGCCCAGAAGCATGATCAGGCCAACCTTGAGCTCGTCGAAGGCCGTGTCTCGCTCCAGCACCTCCCGCACCCGTGGAATCACCCTCGTCCCCATCCGCTCCAGGCTCTCGAGACAGAGCTGTGTCAACAGCGGGAACCGGAACATGGAGACCTCGGCCAGGAGCTGGATGCATTCGTCGGTATCGTATGCCGCCAGCAGGCCGGGGACGAAGAGGCTCGACCAGGAGAAGTGGACAGCCAGGGGGATCAGGTAGGCGATGGCTTCGGGCCCCGCGGCCCTGAGGTCCTGGATGACGGGCTCGAGGGCACTTTCCCGCTCCTTGAGCCCCTCCCACTGCCGTGCCGTGAACCGCTGCTTGTCATTGGCCAGATCCAGCTTGCTCACGAGATTCCTGATGGTCACATTGCTGCCCAGGGGAAACTGTTTCCCATAGGTCCTGGCCTTCCGCGCCACCCAGAATTTCTCGAGCCAGCTGGAAGGCGTGTAGAAATGCACGATCTCCTGACGATCAGGTCCTTCCCGCCTGTAAAAACCGTGCTCCTGGTGGAACTCCTTTTCCTCCACCGACACCTGCCACCGTCGCCTGGCGATCCGGAATGCTTCGTCATAATCACCCGTCACCATGCAGGCGTTCAAAATGATGTCGTGAAGACGGTCATCCTCGGGACAAGTCTCGAGCATGCCGGCCGCGACCTTTTTCGCTTTCTCATAATCCTTGGCGAAGAGCAGGTCGAAGCCCCTGGCGACTTCCTGGTCCAGCACCCCCTGGAGCTTCGCCTTCTCCTCCAGCCTCTGGGCCTCACCGGCGGGCATGGCCTGGCGGACCTGCTCGTGCCGCGGCAGGCAGCACTTCTTGTATTTTTTACCCGACCCACAGGGGCAGGGGTCGTTGCGCCCCACCCGATTCGCGGAATAATCCTGGGCCAAGCTCGTCTGGAGCTGGGACTCCTTGAAGCTTTGGAAGCGGCGGGCCAACTCGTCGCGGGAGATGCCGTACCGCCTGCAGATCTCTTCCGGATCCCCCCCCTGGATCATCTCCAGAACGGGCTGCAATGGGTTGTCGGGCTGAGCCATACCTTCGTTGGATCGGGATTTGTCCATCTTTTCCTTTCCTGCTGGAACAGAGCCTGAGCTCCTGGAGTCATGCCATCGCCCTTCCGGCGCTTCTCATCGATCCCTGTGAGGCTCCTAACTATCAGGTCCGGGAACCCGTGTCAAAAGCTGACCCATGAGCCAATGCGTGACCCTATACGATGTCCCCTTCCACGATTTGTGTTAATGTGAAAAGAGGGAAGATCAGCAGGCTCCCTGTTCGGCGATCCCTGGATCCTGTATTCGCCACAACGGAAAGTGGAAAGACAGACCGATGGTTCACCCGAAAACGCTTCAGCAGCGCATGGTCGCTTTTCTGCTGCTGCCCGTCACGCTGATGCTCTTCGCCGTTGGTGCCCTTGGCTTCGTGACGATGCGTCAGATCCTTCTTTCTCAATGGAAGGAGGCCACCATCGGGAAGCTCGAGAGAGCGGCCCATCGCGTGGACATGAAGCTCCGCCAGCCCAAGGACCTGATCCAGATGTATTACGGCGCCGCGGCGTCACCGCACGGTCAGGTGGTTCAGGAATGGATTCTCGGGCAGATCAGGGAGCTCGAGGGCGTCGCCGATGTCCGGACGACCTGGCTCGGGGAGCCGGCGGGGAATCCCTCGGGGATATTCTGCGAGCCCGCCATTTTGGCGGACCCGCACGGTCATGGGATGGGCCGGCCTCGGCGGACCGTCCCATGCCAGTTGGAGATCACCACGCCGAAATACGATTCCTCCACCGAATGCGAAGCCGTCATTGTCCATTCGGATCTCAAGGCACCCGATGGCCGCGCCATGGGGAAGATCGAGGTCTTCGTGCGCCTCGATTACCTCCTGATGGGCGTGGCGCCTGCCCAGGATGTGGATGGGCTCCGGGTTTACCTGCTGGACGATTGCGGAGAAGTGATCTTCGCCAGCCAGGGGGAGCGCGTGGGACAGGTTTTCTCCAACGGTTCCCTGGAAACGGCCACCCTGGAGGCCGCCAGCAGCAGCTATCACGGAACGGTCCTGGGAGAGGGGCGTCCGCCACGGGAGGTGAGCGGGTTCTACAAACTGGAAGAAGCTCCCTGGACGTTCGTCATGGTGACGCCGGGCCGCGCTGTCCTGGGGACCCTGGTGACCTTCCGGAATTCCTACCTGGCCGTGGGCGGCGGCATCATCATCCTCATCGTGCTCATGATCCGATGGATCGCGGGGCGCACCGTCACGACCATTCAGGAGGTCTCCCATGCGGCGAACCGTGTGGCCAGAGGCGATCTGGACGTGATGGTCCGACCGGCCAACGGAGGCCGCGACGAGCTGTCACGGCTGATCCAGAGCTTCAACAGCATGGTGCTCCAGTTGAAGGAGCGTCTCCGCCTCAAGGAGGACGTCGATCTTGCCCAGGAGGTGCAGCAGAGCCTGCTTCCTCAAAGCAGTCCTCGGGTGAGGGGATTGGACCTCGCAGGAAAGAGCGACTACTGCGATGAGACCGGGGGCGATTACTTCGACTTCATCCGGCCGTCTGGGCAGGATCCCCACTCCATTTACGTCGCCGTGGGGGACGTGGTGGGCCATGGGCTCGGAGCCGCCCTCCTCATGACAACGGTCCGCGCCCTGCTCCGGGGCAGGCTCGCCATGCCGGGGGATCTCACGCAGGTGGTCACCGATGTGAACCGGCTGCTCTGCCAGGACATGGACCGAACGGTCACGTTCATGACTCTCTTCCTGGCCCGAATCGACCCCGTGCAGGGCCAAATCCGATGGGTCCGCGCGGGTCATGACCCCGCGCTCCTCTACGACCCCGTCGCGGACCGCTACTCGGAGCTTCAGGGCGGTGGGCCGGCACTGGGAATCGACAAATCCATCGTTTATGAAGAGGGTATCCTGACAGGCCTGCGGGAAGGGCAGATCCTCGTTCTGGGCACCGACGGGATCTGGGAAAGCGTGAACACCGCCATGGAAGCCTTCGGCAAGGAACGCCTCAAGGAGATCGTCCGCCGCCATCGTCCTCTCCCCGCCTCTGATTTGGTCCGGGCCGTCCTGAGCGACCTGGATGCTTTCCGGGACGGGGCTGGCCAGACCGACGATGCCACCATCGTCGTGGCCAAGCTGGTGGGAGGCGGGAGTGAGGCTCAGCCGAAACAGCCGGCGCGTGTCGAGGGGTCCTGAAGCCGCAGGCTTCAGCCTGCCAGGGGGGGAAGACGCATGGGCTCTCGACCCCTTTGTAACCTTGACGGGGCTTCCCGGGGGCGGTGATCATGGCCCGAAGCGTCAGTCGGAACCGGTTGCCGCGTCGAGCCAGAGGCAGGAACCGTACAGCGGATCGGTCCCGCCTCGAGATTTTTCATTTGACAACCCGGATGGCTGAGTCAAGGATCAAACGAGAAGCGCCTTTTTCACCCGAGACCTATAGCCGGTAATCTGAACCTATGAAGCCTGAACCTTGAAACCTCGCGGCGCAGGGGGGTGCACATGGCTCGAGAAATTGTGCGGGAGTCGGTCATCGCAGGCAGCTGGTATCCCGGAAATCCGTCCGTTCTCAGGCAGGACATTCATCGTTATCTCGATGAAGCCCGGCCCCCGGCCTCTCCTCCGGGAGCCCTTCGGGCCCTCATCGTTCCTCATGCGGGATACATGTACTCGGGCAAGGTGGCCGCTCACGCGTACCGTCTCCTCCGGGACCAGGCCTTCGAGCGCGTCGTCATTTTGGCCCCCAGTCACCGGGCCCGTTTCAGGGGAGCGAGCGTGTATAACCTGGGAGGATACCGAACCCCCCTGGGGGTCGTTCCCCTCGACCGCGAGATGGTCGACGCCCTCCTCCTCCACCCCGAGGTCTTCCAGTTTGTCCCCGAGGCCGACGCCGAGGAGCACTCCCTCGAGATCCAGCTTCCATTCCTTCAGGTCTTGCTCGAGAGTTTTCGCCTCACTCCCATCGTGATGGGGGAGCAGTCCCTGGACTTCTGCGAAAAAATGGCCCGGGTGCTTTGCGAGACCTGCCGCCATCGGCCGGCTCTTCTCGTCGCCAGCAGCGATCTGTCGCACTTTCATTCCTATACGGAGGCCAAACGGCTGGATGAGATCGTCTGCGACCACGTGGCCCGCTTCGACCCCGCGGGCCTCGAAGAGGCCTTGCGGGGGGGCGAGTGCGAGGCCTGCGGGGCGGGCCCCATGCTGACGGTCATGCTCGCCGCCCGGGAGCTGGGCGCCGACCAGGCCATGGTACTCCACTACGCCAACTCCGGCGATGTCACGGGAGACAGGCGGGGTGTCGTGGGATACCTCGCCGCAGCCCTGGTCCAGAGCCCCGCCGGGGATCGTGGGGAGCGGCACGAGCGCCAGGCCGCCGTCGGCGTCGACCTGGGACTGAGCGGCAACGAAAAGCGCACCCTCCTTCAGCTCGCCCGGCAGGCCATCCGGTCCCGATGCCTGGAGGAGCCCATGCCGTCCACCACCACCGATTCGGACAGGCTCAAGGAGAAACGGGGTGCTTTCGTCTGCCTGCATAAGGGCGAGGACCTTCGAGGCTGCATCGGCATGATCGAAGCCAAGGCACCGCTTCTGGAGACCGTGGGCAGCATGGCCGTCCAGGCGGCCTTTTCGGATCCCCGGTTTTGCGCCGTCCAGGCCGACGAGCTGGACGATCTGGAGATCGAGATCTCCGTCCTGACCCCCCTGGAGCCGGTCTCCGACGCAAGCCGGATCGAGATCGGAAAGCATGGCCTCTACATCCGAAAGGGATACCATTCGGGCCTCCTGCTTCCCCAGGTGGCTGTGGAGCGGGGATGGAGCCCAACCGAGCTCCTGGAATGGACATGCAAAAAGGCGGGGCTTCCCGACCAGGCCTGGAAGGATCCCGACACCGAGATCTTCATGTTTTCAGCGGATGTTTTTTCCTGAGGAGAGGGCGGCACAGGCCATGAGCGAGATCATCAATTTTGAAGCCAAGAAGACCCAGATGGCTGCGCGCAGGGGATTCAAAAACTGGCCGAGTCGTTTTTCCGAATCCTTTGACGAGCATACCCGTTTCAGCGACGTGAGCGACAGGACCCTGCGCACCCTCATCAAGGGGGGAGAAGAATCGACGCAGCCGGTGTATGATCTCGTCATGGGGTTCTTCGGGATGGGCTCGGGGTTCAGGTTTCACGATCTGGAGGCCGGGGACAAGATGGAGGTGATGGACGTCGTCATTTTCCTCCTGGACCAGTTTCGATTCGAGGCCATGCGGCGCCTGGGCTGGCTGGAAGACGACCCGACGCTGGGCTTGCCGATTGTCGAGGCCATCGGTCAATACGCGAGCCGGTTCGCGGTGGATCCCCACCGCACTCCAAGACTTTCGGCGGGACATCCCCGCTTCGACGAGTACACCCAGGCCTTCGAGAACGACCGGTACGCCTTCGTGCGGCGGCTCATTCCCGAAGCCATCGAGATCTACGACAAGAAAGCCGCGGAGGATCCCAGCCGCTGACGGCGCGAGGAGCCCTGCCATGCCCAAGGAACGACTGCATCTCCTTCTGGCGGATCTCACCCTGAAGCGTGTGTCGTCAGGGACCGGTCCCCACCCCGTCGACCAGCGATGGCGTCTCGCCTTCCTCCATGGCGCCATGGCTCCGGATCTGCTTTTCTACGACATGCCCGTCTTCAGGCTGACGTCCGTGGGCAACCGCCTGCACGGCATCCTGGAATCCCCCCCTGGGGGGGCGGGCCCTTCGGCGCTCCTGGCCCCCGCGCAAGCAGGGACCGGCAGCTGCCGGAGCGCCTGGCTCCTCGGCATGGCCCACCACTTCCTGGTCGACTTCCGCTGGCATCCCCTCATCAACGGCTATGCCGCCTCGCACGAATCACCTTGTCGGAGCATGGGCCTCGGCCCGGTGAACTGCCATCATTGGCTCGAAAGCGAGCTGGAAGCGTTCTGGCTGGACCGACTGGGGCCGGGCGACGGTTACCTTCCGTTTCTGAAATGGATCCGGCGCCATGGACCTTTCAGGAAGCACATGGCCCAGACTTATGCGGCGCTCATCGAGGCTCTGGGTATCCACCCCGCCCCCTCTCCCGTGGCGATCGACCGATGCGCCCTGAAACAGGTGCTTTCGATGCTGGAATTCTCGAGACCGCTCTGGGGGATGCTGAAGGGGGCGCTGTTGTCCCGCGGGGCCACAAAATACATCGGGGCACTCATCGTGCCCCGATGTGCCGGCGCGAAAACAGCGGATGTGGACCCACCCCATGGGGAGGGCATCTACCGGCTCTGGGAGCCGGAATTCATCGACGAGACCGTGGATTCGGCCGCTAGGACTTTCCGTTCGCTTCCAGGATGGACCGGATGATACCCGAGGCGTCGATCCCTTCCAGTCGGTAAAGATCCGAAGGCTTGCCGGAAAGACCGTAATTCTTGACTCCCAGTCGGATGAACCGGCAGGCCGTGCCGCTGTCGGCCAGGGCGAGAGCGGCCCGGGCCCCCAGCCCCGTTTCCACGTGGTGGTCCTCCACCGTCAGCAGCAGCCCGGAGCGGGCCGCCTCCAGGATGGCTTCGACATCGATGGGCTTGATGGATGCGAAGTTCAGCACCGAAAGCCGGAGGCCGTGCTTTTCGGCGAGCTCCTTGTGGGCCTTCACCGCCTCGATGAGAGTGGTTCCGTAGGTCAGGATGGCTCCGTCGTCTCCCCGCCTCACCCAGTCGGCCTTGCCCGGAGCGAAGCGGTAAGAGCCCCCAAACAGGGGAGCCCCCTTTTCGTCGGTGATGATCGGAAGCTTGGACCGCCCCATGGCAGCGAAGAAATTGCCCCGGTGGGCGGCCATGTAGCGCACGATGCGGTCCGTCTGGTTGGGGTCCCCCGGCATGAAGATCGAAAAACCAAAAATATTCTGCATGAGGCCGATGTAGTCGATGCACTGATGGGTCTGGCCGTCCTCCCCCACGTCCAGGCCGCAGTGGGTGCTCACCACCTTGAGCTGCGTCTGGTTGATGTCGTTCAGTCGGTGCTGATTGTAGGTCTCGCAGACGGCAAACACGCCAAAGGTGCTGAAGAAGGCGATGCATCCCTCGCGACTGGCGGCACCCGCCACGGTGGCGGCGTGGTGCTCCTGAATGCCGCATTCCAGGAAGGCCTTCTCGCTGAGGCGGTGAAAGCCCTCCATCTTGACGGACCCTTCGAGGTCGCAGCTGAAGCCGAGGATTTTGGGCACATCCCCCAGGTTGTTGTGTCGGGCCAGGTCCTCCAGGGCGGCACCGTAGGCGGACCGGTTGTCGGTCTTGACGTCGACGCCGTAGGTGATGGGCTCCCCAGGATCGATGGTCGGGTAGGGCGCTTCCACGCAGGACGGCTCGTGGAAAATGTACAGGCTGCTCCGTTTTTCCCGGAGGGCGGGTATGGGGCTCTCCAGACCCAGCTCCTCGAAGGCCGCGGCCGCCTCGCTGTCGCTCAATGCCGAGCCGTGATACTTGGCCTTGTTCTCCATGAAGGAGACGCCCTTGCCCATGACCGTTCGAGCCACGATCACCGAGGGGTAGCGGGGCTCGTCGACGTCGCCGCGGTGGATGCGCCGCATGGCCTGAAAAATGGCTTCGAAGTCGTGGCCGTCTTCCAGGTAAAGTGTATTCCACAGAGCCGCGACGTAATCCGCCCGTATGGCCTGGGGCATGACATGATTGGTGCTGCCGCCGATCTGGAGATGGTTGCGGTCGACGATGCCGAAGAGGCGGTTCAGCTCATACTTGACGGCGAATCGGCGGGCCTCCGCGATCTGCCCCTTCTGCTGCTCTCCGTCCCCCATGAGAACCCCAACGCGCGCCGGACTGCCCTTGAGCTTCAGGGCCAGGGCCATGCCCGCCCCCGCCGAAAGCCCCTGGCCCAGGTTCCCCGTGTTCCATTCGACCCCAGGCACGCAGCATTCCACGTGGCCCGCAAAGCACGAGCCCGCATGCCGAAACTCGACGATCATCCGGTCTTCCGGGATGTAGCCGAATTCGCAAAGCACGCTGTAGATGCAGGGACTGATGTGTCCCATGCTGGCCACCAGTCGGTCACGCTCCGGCCAGCAGTGGTCCCCCGGCTGGTGCCGCAGGGTGCTGTACAGCATCAGGACGAGGTGGAGGGAGGACATGGATCCTCCGGGGTGCCCGCTTCCGGCCACGGTGGTGCTGGCGATGATGCGGCGCATGCAGCGCAGCCACATCTCTTGCAGGGCCTGCTTCTGCTCGTCGGTCAGGGTGCTTTGCTCGAAGCTGATTTGAAACATGCTCGGGACGCGCTCCTCCCTGGTCAGTGAATGGTCTTGACCGGCGCGGACGGTTCGCCCGCCGACTCCTTGATCCGCTCCAGAACCCGATCGGCGAAGCTCTCCACCGCTTTCTTGAAGGGTGTGTCGCCCTCCGCTTCCAGGACGGGCTTGCCCTGGTCGCCCCCTTCCACCACCGCCGGATCGAAGGGCAGCTCGCCCAGATAGAAGAGCTTCATCTGCTCGGCCGTCCTCTTGCCTCCCCCCGTGCGAAAAATGGGGATGAGCTCCTGGCAGTGGGGACAGAAAAGTCCCGACATGTTCTCCACCAGACCGGCGATCTCCAGACTGACTTTCCTGCAGAAATTGATGGATTTCCTCACATCGGCCAGCGCCACCTCCTGGGGAGTCGTGACGATGATGGCCCTGGCGTCGGGGATCAGACGCGCGATGCTCAGGGGCTCGTCGCCGGTTCCCGGGGGACAGTCCACCACCAGGAAGTCCAGCTCACCCCACTCGCATTCGGACAGGAACTGGGTGATGACGCCGTGCTTGAGGGGGCCGCGCCAGATGACCGCTGAATCCGTGTCCTCGAGCATGGACTCGATGGAGACCACTTTCAGATTCGGGCGGTATTGATGGGGCACGATCTCCTGCTGGGTCGTGACGTTCAACACTCCATGCAGGCCAAGCATCTTGGGGATGCTGGGGCCGTGGAGGTCGATGTCCAGGAGGCCCACCCTGAAGCCCTTCCGAGCCAGGGACAGGGACAGGTACGTGGCCACGCTGCTCTTTCCGACCCCCCCCTTGCCGCTCATGACGATCAGCTTATTCTTGATCCGGGCCAGCTTGCACTGGACGGCTTCTTCCTTCGACATTTTTTCCTTACCGGGACAGGTTTCACAGGATTTGGGATCACACGACTTGGGCTTCATGAGGTTTCTCCTCGGATTGGTCACATAGACTTCGGATTTCCTCTTTCGAGGCTCGGCTACCTTAAAGAGTATCTTAATCCTTGTCAACTTCTTGGGAATCAGCGATTAGTCAACTTTTGAATTTCGAGAGGAGCGACAGGTGTAAGGGCTGGCGAGCATGGCTCCGGGAGGACTCCCCCCCCCTCCTGATGTCCACTTTCCCGAGCCCCGGATGCCTCGTTACAGGTCTCGGAGCTGTTCACCCTCACCGATTGATATGGAGCCCATGAATATGGAGCAGGATCTCAAGGACCTGATCGAAAAAACCAAAAGGACGGCTCAACGGCTCTTTTCCGGACCCGTGCCCATCGAAGTCCCCTACAAGCTCTGGAAGGCCTTCGACCCCGATCTGGCGAAGGATCTGTCCCTCTTCATCACGGGAAAAATCTATTCGAGAGAGGTGCTCCCGCTTCCAGAGCGGCAGATGATCGCCGTTGCGGCCCTGGCTGCGCTTCATAAGACCGAGGAGCTCAAGGTGCACGCACACGGCGCTCTGAACGTGGGAGTTCCTCCTGAAAAGCTGTCCGAGATCATCTTTCAGGTGGGCATCTATTCAGGGTTTCCCGCGGTGAATGCCGCCCTGGGCGCGCTGAAGGAGGTCCTGATCAGTCGAGGCGAGTGGCCCGTTGCGCCAAAAGACCCCGCTGGAGAATGAGCCTCCGCGGGCTCCGGCCCAGCTCCGCCCGGGAGCACCCGCGGGCTGATGGGCCAACCGGCGCTTGCGGTGCCTGGACGGAATCATTATCAGCAGATTGTAACGGGGTGCGGTGAGCGGCTTCCCGCACTCAACCACGAGAGTGAGGTCATTTTTAAGGAGCTACGTGATGCCGATCTTCGAGTACCGCTGCAGGCACTGCCACCACTGCTTCGAGGTGCTGATTCGAAACGCCATGGAGGAATCGGAGCTCAAATGCCCCCACTGTGACGGCGGCGATCCCGAAAGGATGCTTTCACTCTTTGCGCGCACCTGCTCGTCCAAGGAGAGCCTCTCTTCCACCTGCGGCCCGACATCGGGTGGATTCAGCTGAGCTTAGCCCTGGACCGGTCGGAGACCGGCACTTCTCGCAGCGCATCCAGAGCCCACCTGGGCCTTGTACCCCACCGATGGAGCCCCTGGATGGAAAGATAGACGAAATGCACATTCACAGTCTGCATAAATGGGAGCATTCCCACGACTTCACCCTCGCTCATGCCAGGGGAGAGCGGCGCACGGCGCAGGTCCTGGCCATCACGGCGGCCACCATGGTCATCGAGATTGCGGCGGGGCAGTTTTACGGGTCCATGGCCCTGCTGGCCGACGGCTGGCACATGGGCACCCATGTGGCCGCGTTTGCCATCTCGGTTTTTGCGTACCATTACGCCAGGCGCCACGCGGAGAACCCACGCTTCAGCTTCGGAACGGGGAAGGTGAGCGTCCTGGGAGGTTTTGCCAGTGCCGTTGGACTGGCCGTCGTGGCCCTCATGATGGCCCTGGAGTCCGTGGGACGATTCTTCGAGCATCGGGTGATTCACTACGACGAAGCCATCGTCGTGGCCATCCTCGGACTGGGCGTGAACATCCTCTGCGCCGCCCTCCTGCAGGACCATCATCATGCCCACCACGACGATGCAGATGGGCAGGGGCACCACGACCACCACCACGATCACAACCTGAGAGCGGCCTACCTCCACGTCCTGGCCGATGCCCTCACCTCGGTTCTGGCCATCTCCGCACTGCTCTCAGGCAAGTACCTCGGCTGGCAGCGCCTGGACCCCCTCATGGGCGTCGTTGGAGCCGTCGTCATCACTCGCTGGTCCTATCAGCTCCTCAAGGAAACCAGCTCCATCCTGCTGGATGGCTCGGAGGACGACGCCATGAAGCGGGCCATCCGGGAATGCATCGAGAACGATGCCGACAACCGGGTCACCGACGTCCATGTCTGGAAGGTGGGCCCCATCCACTATTCCGCCGTGGTGTCCATTGTCACTCATTACCCCAAGGAGCCGAGCCACTATAAGGAGCTGCTCCGCGGAGTGGAGCGTCTCTCCCATCTGACGGTGGAAGTCAATCCGTGCGAAAGCGAGCCGTGCATCCTTCTGAAGACTCATGGTGAAGGCGCTCGGCCTTGAGCACAAGGCAGAGCCCGATTCTGGGATCCATGAGCGTTGAAAAGACAAGGAGACGATACGATGATTGGATGGGATCTTCTGATTTTTCTGGGGGTTATCGTGGGATGGGTGGTACTGAACCGCTGGATTCTGCCGCGGATGGGGGTAAGCACCTGAATGTCACCCCAGTGCGGAATCGGTGATTCCACGAATCCAGAAGACAAGCGGAGCTCCGGATCCGGCTCCTGATCCAGAGCCCCTCCACGAGGCTGCCGGGGAACTGTCATTTCGAGCGACAGCGAGAATTTCCGATCTTCGTAAACGATCGATTCTTCAACATTTATGGCTTGGTTACGCTCCGTTCCGAATGACAGGTGGGTGTTCGTCGGACATCCCCGCTCTCGGAAGCCTCCATGGCCCTCCTTTTTTTCCGCCCCCCCCGGAGGGTTTCAGCCGGTCCGGAGTGCAGTCAGGCCTTCCGGATTGGATGAAGGACGCAGCTTCGGGGTTTTGGCTCCAAAGGCACCCCTCATGCCTGCGGGCAATGCGCGCGTACTGACCTTCATCAGCCGGTCTCCGACGGCCTCATCATCCGAAAGTCCTGCGGGACCGCGAGCGCCAGCTGGAAATGCCCACGATCAGAAGGGTCACCGCGGCCAGCCCCCCGAAGCCAATGCCCACCCATTTCCAGTCGATCCTGTCCAGTCGGGCCACACTCTGCCAGGCTCGCTTGAGCCAGCCCGCCAGCTCGACAGGCTCCCGACTCACCAGGGGGATGGTACGATTTGCCTGCTCTCCCACGAAGAAGACCACCTCCCCCAGGCGCTGACCGGCCTGGATGGGTGCCGTGATCTCCTCCGGGGCGTGGACCTCCCATCGCAGCTGCTGCTTCTGGGCTTGAGATATGGTGAAGCTCGCAACCTCCTGGGGGTAAAGGCTCAGATCGTCCCGCATCCCCTTCCAGACCTTGACGGTCTTGATGGGCTGCCCTTCGGGGAAAGGCTTCACCATGGTGAAATTCCTGAAGCCGTAGTTGAGCAGCTTGAGAGCCTCGCGCTCACGAATGGACGGTCTCTCGGCCCCCATGATGACGGCCAGGAGTCTCAGCCCCTCCCGCTGCGCCGTGGCCGCCAGGTGATAACCGCCCGCATCCACGAAGCCCGTCTTCAAGCCGTCGACGGTGGAGTCCTTGAGCAGGAGATGGTTCCGATTGTACTGCGTGATCCCGTTGTACGTGTATTCCCTCATGGAATGAAACTTCAACGACTCGGGGAACTGCTGCAGGTAGGCCGTATCCAGAATGGCCATTTCCCGGGCCGTCGTGATCTGCCCTTCGGCCGGCAGCCCGTGGGGGTTCAGGAAGTAGCTCTGGGTCATGCCCAGCTCCCGTGCCTTCCGGTTCATGGCCTCCATGAAGGTGTCGAGACTGCCGTGAAGATACTCTCCCACGACGACACAGGCGTCGTTGCCTGACACCACGGCGATGCCCTTGATCAGCTCCTCCAGGGGCACCTTGGTTCCCACGCCCACGAACATCTTGGAGCCGCCCGTTCGCCACGCCGTTTCACTGACCCAGGCCTCGTCGCTGATCTTCACCTTGCCCTGCTTCAAGGCATCAAACACCAGAAAAAGGGTCAGAATCTTCGTGAAAGACGCCGGCTCGATGCGCTCATCGGCATTCTGCTCGAACAAGACCGTTCCACTGGCCACATCCACCAGGACCGCGCTGCGGGCCTCCACCTGCCCCGGCGAGAGATCCGGGCTTCCCGACTTGGGCGCATCCTGGTGGGAGCGCCTCGCCGGATCCGCCCCGCGATGCTTCTCGACGTGGGGGGTCTCCGGGGCCTTTCGCGCCGGTTTCACCGTCGATCGGCCTGACGGTGCGGACTCAGCCGCCCTTGCGCCGTCGCGCATCACCAGAGGCAGAGCCAGAACAGCAAGGGTCAAAATGAGGAGAATAGACTGACGCTTCATGGATCTCCCAGACATGAGGTCCGATGCCCGTGCCCTGGCATTGAATCCTTGAGGAAAGTCGGCGCGCTCCGCCGATCCTGGAGGGAGGTTTGGGGCTCAGAGCTTGCCCAGCACCTTCTCGACGGGTCTCCGCTCAGGGACGAACGCGTGAGGAATCCTGTCCTCGTTCCATTCCTCCGAGACGTAGAGTGCGCAATAGCAGCTTCCGTATTCCTCCACGTCCGGCGCCCGGTAGGCACAGGGGCAGATGATGTCTCTGTCCCACTCCCTGTCCTCGGACGCAAGCCGACACGGGCAGCACATGTAGCCATACCGCTCCCGGTTGGTGATCAGCCCCTCCAGAAGAGCGAAGACCTTTTCCTTGTCCTTATTGAAAAAGTATCCCTTCTCCTCCTGGGACTTCTTCAGCATCTCGTAGAGCTGCTCGGCGGTCATCACAGGTTCAGAGCCTCCTTGATCTCATCGGCACGGAATCCAACGATGATCTTGTCTCCAATGATGAGGGTCGGGAAGGAGCAGTTCGGGTTGATCTGCTTGATTTCCTCCAGGACCTTCTTACGGTCCTCGCCTTCCAGCTTGTCCACATCGATACAATCGTACTCGACCCCGCAGCCACTCAGGAAATCCTTGGTGCTTCGGCAGTGGACACAGGTGCTCAGGGCAAAGAGCTTCACGTCACATTCCTTCATGGGGGCCTCCATCGTGAATTCGTTTCCTTACAAGACCAGCGGCAAATGGAGCCTTCTCATTCACCATTCTCACAAAACCTCGCTGATGTCTACCCCATCACGAATTCCGAGACGAGTCAAAGCGAAGTCGTACTTCACGGGGTCTTCAGGGCTGAGGGCCCGAAAAGCTTCGGTGATCTCGAGGGCTGCCCGGAGGTCGGCCTGCTTGCGTCGGGTGAGACCGAGGGCCCTGGCGATGCGAAACATATGGGTGTCCAGGGGGACGATGAGCCGGGAGGGGCTCAGTCCATCCCACACGCCGGGGTCAACATCATCCTTTCGGGCCATCCAGCGCAGAAAAAGGTGCAGTCTCTTGCACGCGCTGCCCTTGACGGGCCTCGGCAGGAGGATCCCCGTCAGCTCGTCCGGGCATGCGCACCGAAGTCGACGGCAGAAGTGCTCCAGACCCTGGAGGACCGTTTCATCCCCTGACCGGCAGCCAGACAGGAAGCACGCTTCCAGGGATCCGAATCCGAGGAGCGCGTCACGGACGCCGCCCAGCAGCGCCGACAGCTCCCGGCCGTCGGTGAAGCGATGTCTGAAATCCTTCAGCGCGGAGTCGATCTCCTCCCTTGAATGTCCGAGGAGGAAGCGGCCGGGAGATGGCCCCAACCGATCCAGTACCCCGGACACGCTTTTCAGAATCTGCCGGACACGCCCATAGGCCAGACAGGCGGCGACGAGACCGACGACTTCCCGGTCGACGGGCTCGGCGTAGCGATGGACGAATTCCAGCGGATCCGGATGGATGAGCTCCCTCCGGTTGTAGTGGAGATAGAGCGCTTCCAGGGAAGGTCGATTGAAAGCCACTATCATGCGAGGGTCCTGCTCGCTGCTCCATGAACAATCTCCCCGAGGCTCCGGGGTGCCGGACCGGGAATCCCCCGCTCCAACGCGCATCATCTCCGACGAGTTGATCCAGGTCAATGGATGCTTATGAAAAGGCGGTTAGGCTGTGGATGAAACCCGCGCTCCCGGGACTCCCCCGGGAGATGCGACATCGAGCCCCAGGGATCCTTGTGTCGGTAAATCTGTCGGGGAGGGTCTGATGAAATGGAGCGACGAAGCGGAGAGCGCCATGGCGCGGGTGCCGTTCTTCGTGCGAAAGCGGGTCAGGAAGAGGGTTGAGGAGGAGGCGGCCCGCCAGGGCGCCTCGGTGGTCATCCTCCAGCACGTCCACGATTGCAAGAAGGGCTACCTCAACCACATGGAACGGGAGGTGAGGGGCTTCCAGGTCGAAGCGTGCTTCGGTCCCAGCGGCTGCCCTCATCGCGCATCGGGCGCGGAGAGCATGGCCGATCAGCTGGAGGCCATGCTCCAGGGTAAAGACCTCCGGAGCTTTCTCCTGCGGGTGGTCAAGGGCACCCTCAAGCTCCACCACGAGCTCAGGATCTCGGTCTCGGACTGCCCCAACGGGTGCTCCCGCCCACAGATCGCCGACGTGGGCCTCCTTGGAGCCTGTCGCCCCCGGATCACCGATGTGCCGTGCACCCGGTGCGGGACGTGCGTCGAAACGTGCAGGGAAGAAGCCATCCAGTTGGATGGGGAGCGGGGGCCGGTAGTGGATGGAGCCCGCTGTCTGCTTTGCGGCCAGTGCGTCCGGACCTGCCCCGAGGGGACACTCGTCGAGGGCATGAAGGGTTTTCGCATTCAGGTGGGCGGGAAGCTGGGGCGTCATCCCCGGCTCGGGTGCGAGCTGGCCGGCATGTACTCTCCCGAGGAGGCGCTGCGCATCGTCGAGCGCTGCGTCGATCATCACATGCTTCATTGCCGGCATGGGGAGAGGCTCGGCGAAGTTCTGAGCCGGGCTCCCCTCAAACTGTGAGCAAGACGATGACGTCGAGCCGGTGCCGAAGGAGATGAGGTCCGTGGAGTCATCGGTTGCCAGGGACCAAAGGCCCCCCCTGCGCGACCGAATGGACAGTCGCGGGAGGCGTTTTCTCCCGGGGCTTTGGGCTCGCGCGACTTGAAAGGGTGCATCCGCCCGCCGGTTTATGCTAAACTGATTTTGTGGACAGGAACGCAACGACAGCATTTTAACCTGCCGTTGATTCATGCACTGCCCTTTATTTCACAAAAACCGGGTCCTGATTGAAGGTCTTGAAAGCATGAACGATGTCTCGATGCTCGTGGACGATGAGGAGCGGATCCAGGAAATCGTCCATCGACTCCAAGCCTTTTCCAACCGCCGCGAGAACCTGATTCCCGTCTTGCAGATGATCCAGCAAACCTGCTCCTACCTCTCGCCCCGTGCCATCGAATGCGTCGCGGCTCACCTCCGGGTCTCTGTTTCGGAGATTTACGGGGTGGCTACCTTTTACAACCAGTTTCGCTTCCATCCGCCGGGCAGGCACCAGATCAAGGTGTGTCTGGGAACGGCCTGCCACGTCGTCGGGGGGGACATCATCCTCGAGAATTTCGAGCGGAAGCTAGGCATTCGAGACGGCGAGACCACGCCGGACCGGGAGTTCGGACTGGAGCGGGTGGCGTGCGTCGGCTGCTGCGCCCTGGCTCCCGTCGCCGTCGTGGACGACACGACCCATGGACACATGGCCCCCAGCAAGGTGGAGGGAATCCTTCTGGGGTTTCAAATCAAGAAGGACCAGGCCGAAAGGGAAGGTCGAGCCGGAGATGAAAGCTGACCAGGAGTCCGTGGGCTTTCGGTTCACCAGGCTGGAAGCTCAGTGCAGGAAGCGACTGGAGGAAAGGGCCGCATCCCCGATCCCGGTGATCACCATCGGCATGGCCACCTGTGGGCTGGCCGCGGGGGCTCGGGAGACCAGGGCCGCCTTTGAGACCGCCCTCGCTGAGAGGGGCATCGAGGCGCGCATCGAAACCGTCGGCTGCCTCGGGCACTGCTACGCCGAGCCCCTGGTCATCATCGAGAATCCCGGCTTCCCCCCCATCGCCTACCATGAGGTCTCGCCGGGTAAGGCCAAGGCGCTGGTCCGGGCTTTTCTCGAGGAGGGAGACCCCCTTTTCGAGTTTATCCTGGGAGCCATGGAGGAGAACGATCTCATCCCCGCCGTGCTGGATTTTCCCCGGTTCCAGCTCGAAAAGCGCGTGGTTCTCGAGTCCTGTGGCAGGATCGACCCGGGCGACCTGGATGCCTACGTGGTGGCCGGAGGTTACGGCGCTCTGGCCAGGTCCCTCTCCATGCCCCCGGAGGAGGTCATTCGGGCCGTGCTGGAATCGGGCATCCGCGGGCGGGGAGGCGCGGGCTTTCCCACGGGCCTCAAGTGGCAGAGCGCGGGTATCGCCGATGACGCGGCCAAGTACGTGATCTGCAACGCCGACGAGGGTGATCCGGGCGCGTACATGGACCGCACCATTCTGGAGAGCAACCCTCATCAGGTTCTCGAAGGGCTCGCCATCTGTGCCTATGCGGTCGGCGCCAGCCGCGCCTTCATCTACGTGAGGGCCGAGTACCCCCTCGCGGTGACCACCATGGAGACCGCCATCGACCAGGCGAAGGATCGGGGGATTCTCGGCGATTCGGTCCTGGGGACGCCTTTCCAGCTCGAAGCTTCCATCTTTCAGGGCTCAGGCGCCTTCGTCTGCGGCGAGGAGACTGCTTTGATTCAGTCCCTTGAGGGGCGTCGTGGCATGCCCCAGCACCGTCCCCCCTACCCCGTTCAGCGGGGACTCTGGGGACGGCCCACCGTCATCAACAATGTGAAGACCCTGGCGGCGGTGCCTCCCATTCTCAAGAAAGGCCCCGAATGGTACCGGTCCATCGGATCGACCCGGAGTCCGGGGACCGCCATTTTTTCCGTGGTTGGCAAGGTGGTCCATCCCGGCCTCGTCGAGATCCCCACGGGCACGTCCCTGCGGACCCTCATTTTCGACATCTGCGGCGGGCCCCCCAGGCGGAAGGCCTTCAAGGCGGTCCAGATCGGCGGCCCATCCGGAGGATGCCTCCCCGAAAGCTTCCTGGATACCCCCGTCGACTTCGATTCCCTCGTCGAGGCCGGCGCCATGATGGGCTCGGGCGGCATGGTGGTGATGGACGAAGACAGCTGCATGGTGAACGTGGCCCGCTACTTTCTGGAGTTCACCCAGAAAGAGTCCTGCGGCAAGTGCACGTTCTGCCGCATCGGGACCCGGCACCTCCTGGACATCCTGGACCGGATCACCCGGGGGGAAGGCCGGGAGGAGGACCTCGAGATGCTCGAATCCCTGAGCCGGGACATCAAGGAGGGCTCCCTCTGCGGTCTGGGAAAGACCGCTCCCAATCCCATCCTGACCTCCCTTCGCTACTTCAGGGATGAGTACGAGGCTCACATCCGGGAGAAGCGCTGCCCCGCCCTCATGTGCCGGGCCCTCACGGCGTTCTACATCGATCTGGAGCGGTGCGCCCGGGGCTGCGACGCCTGCGTGGGATCCTGCCCCGTGGAGGCCATCTTCACGACCCGGGGCCGCAAGAAGGCCGTGGACCAGGATCGCTGCGTCCAGTGCGGCGAGTGCGTGACGGCGTGTCCCGCCGAATACGACGCCGTGAGGAAGGTCTCTCCGCCTGAAATGGCCCCCATCATCCAACGACCGGAGGAGTGATCGCCCATGGCCCGGATCACCGTGGACGGGAAGATCATCGAAGCCCAGGAGGGAGCGAGCGTCCTGCAGGCGTGTCTCCAGAACGGCATCTACATTCCTCACCTCTGCCATCTCGAGGGAGTGGGTGACCCACCCGCATCCTGCAGGCTCTGCTTTGTGGAGATCAACGGAAAGAAAAAGCCGGTCGCGTCGTGCAACACGCCCGTGGTGGAAGGTCTCGAGATCTGGACCGACGGCGAGGCGGTTCGACGGCTGCAGCGCACCGGCCTCCGGCTTCTCCTTTCCGTTCACAAGGTCGAGTGCAAGGTCTGTCCATCCAACCGCAAGTGCCCCCTCCAGGATATGGCGCGCTTCCTGGGCGTGCGCCTCAAGCCGCGACGATTTCAGCACATCCATCGCCCGCGCCCCAGGCTGGCCGACTCCGGACTCTTCGATTACCGGCCCGATCGATGTGTGCTCTGCGGCCAATGCATCCGCGTCTGCGAGGAGCGCAACAGGCTGCCGCTCCTCACCTTCGCCATGCGCGGCTTCGACACGGTGGTGGCTTCCTTCCCACGGGAAGACCTCGAGCCGGGCATGGACTGCCGGCTCTGCCTGGCCTGCGTCGACACCTGCCCCGTGAGCGCCCTCTCCTTCCGTCCTGATCGCAAGGATGTCCCCCGGTAAATAAACCTCAAGTCGTCTTTTTGCCTCGTCGAAATAGAGGTTGCACCCTATCGAGGCACGGTGACGCTTTGCGTGCCATCTCCGGGCAAATCGATACCGATGGGAAGGCGCGCCTTTGAGCCGTTCCACCCTTTCGGGATTCCCGTGGCTCGATAGACCAGACAAGGTCATTGGAGGTAAACAAAGTGATCCGGCAGATGAGCTGCAACGAAGTCAAGGCTCTTCACTACGAGCTTCTGCTGAAGGATATTCTCGCCACGGCGGAAAAGCTTCCGCCGTTCCCCGACGTGGTCTGGAAGGTCATGTCCCTCCTGCGGAAGACGGCCCCCGTCCAGGAGATCGAGCAGGTCATCCAGTACGATCCCGCCATAACAGCCAAGGTTCTGATGCTCAGCCAGTCGGTGTTCTACGGTCGCAAGACCCGCGTGAGCTCCCTTCGCGAGGCCATATTCGTCCTGGGCAATCAGAAGCTCATGCAGGTGGTCCTCACCAGCTGCGCTTCCCGGTTCTTCCATTCCAGGGCCGCAGGCTCCGACGGGGACGAGCGCGATCTCTGGTACCATTCCGTCGCCACCGCGGTGACCGGGGAGACCATGGCCCGCCAGTTGAAGCACAAGAAGGTACTGACCATCTACACCGCCTGTCTCCTCCACGACATCGGCAAGACCGTTCTCAATCAGTACGCGAAGGTATACCTCCATCTCAGGGTGACCAGCCCCAAGCTCGACGGAAGGGGGCTCATTTCGGCGGAGCGCAAGACACTGGGGATCGACCACCAGGAACTGGGCGAGCTCATCGCCCGCCGATGGCAGTTTCCCAAGGAGGTGGTGGAAGCCATTGGCCATCACCACAATCCGGGGGACGTGAAGCATGATGCCGACCTGGCCATGCTGGCCTACATCGCCGATCGCATCGTGAACGACCTGGACAAGGAATATGCCGAGACGAACCCCCTCGACCCCGAGGACGACCCCGTTTTCATTCAATGGAAGCTGGATTCCACGGACGTCGAAAAGCTGCAGAACAAGATCGTGGATGCCATGGAAGGGATCCAGCACTTCCTCGGCAGCTGAGCGAGGGGCCCTCCACACCGGATACCCACCGCCGCCGGGCTGGCTCAGCGTCCTGCGTGCTGCCGACCCTCCCGAAGCGCTTTCATCGTCGCCGAGAAGAGCGGGGCGTGATTGGAAGTGAAGATCGGGGGCTCCCGTTTGAGGATTTGAGCGATGGCCGGATGTCGCTTGAATTCCCTGTCCAGAAACCGCCTCACCCGCGATCGATCCCACCCAAGGGGATGCTTGAACCCCGCATACAGTGACAGATCCCCTTCATAGTGACGGTAGATCTCGAGATCTCGCGAGCGGTCGCTGTTCAATGGCAGGTTGAACAGGGCCAGGTTGAGATGGTCGATGAATCCACTGTTCCGCGCCGCGAAATCCAGGGTCAGCCGAGCGTCGGCCTCCGTTTCCGAGACCGTCCCCAGGAGCAGGTACACATAGGTGGCGATCCCCGCTTCCTTCAGACACCTGAGCGCCCGCTCGGCCCACTCGATCTCCATCCCTTTCCCTTCGGCGTCCAGCACCCTCTGGGAGCCCGATTCGATTCCCAGCTTCAGCATGGCGCATCCCGAGCGCCTCAGGGCCCGGCAACGGTCGGAGTCGCCCAGATCCCGCGTCACCCTGACGAAGCCGTACCAGGGAACCGGGAGGGGGCTGCGGCAGAGGGCCGATAGCAGCGCGGGGCTTACGGCGTTGTCCACGAGATGGATGAGAGACGGCGCGCTCCCGTCGATGTGATGGCGCAGATCATCGAGGACCCCCTCGGGAGGCACGGCACGGTAAGGGCTGCCCTCGGCGCGCTCGGGACAGAAGGCGCAGCGATTCCAGTAGCATCCGCTGGAGGCGGCGTAGGGCAGGATGCGCCCGGGCGAGAGGTACTGGTCCCACGGCATGTCGGAATAGTCCGCCAGGGCTGACGAGGGCGGCGGCGAGCCGGGCTTCGCGATCCCCAGGAGGAACGTTTCCCCGGGCCCGTCCACCAGATCGTCCACCAGGCCGCCGAAGGGATTGCTCCATCCCGGCCTCCTCTTCCACGAGGTGACCAGTCCTCCACCCAGCACGATCCTGATGGCGGGAAACAGGCGGCGGGTCATTCCGATCATGGCGAAGGTGCAGAGAGCCTGGCTCATGAAGCCGAGGGAGAGCCCGATGACGTCCGGGCTCACCGCCTCGACGATCTGGACGAGTCGCCCTCGAAGGAATTCATGAAACGGGATCTTTTCAGGCCTTTCCGCCGCCGCCAGGAGGTGGTCACTGCGCACGGGCAGGAGCTCTTCGCCCGACAGGTTGCCGAGGCCCGCCGCCAGGGAGCCTGTGCGGGTATTGACCTCCAGCACGCGGTTCAGGTCCACCACGGCCCGCCGATATCGGTCCAGGTTGGAGGCGGCGGCCCAGCCCCTCAGGAGCTCCAGATGCCCCGCGCGATGGCGTCGCCCCCTCGCCGTCCAGGTGTCCTCCCGCGCACCGCCGTCCTGGTGGATCCCATGGATCACGGCATCGATGCTGGCATCCCAGACGGCGCAGCGAGCCCCGTGCCGGCGGAGGACGCCCGCCAGCAGCGCCACCCCCGGGGGCGGCTCGCAGGGTTTGGCCACGGGAGGGTAAATGAGAAGCATCTTCCAGCATCCGAAAAAAGAGACCGACGGCGTTTCAAACCAGAGGCAGCATATCCGCCTTTGGCCGACAGGTCCACCGCCAGATCCCCGCCCTGGAGATGAGGGCGAAGCTTTCCGGGCTTGCCGCGTTGTCAAAGACCCGCCTTTGCACTAAGATGTTGTCGTTGGCTTCACTGATGACTCCTCTCGACATCCCGCTGACAACGATGGCCACACCCCTTTCGTGGAGAACCGCCCATGCAGTTTGAAGGAAACGAACGCTACTACCTGACCCCGGAGCTGCGCGAGATCGTCAATATCGCCATCGCCATGGAAAAACCCCTCCTCCTCACGGGAGAGGCCGGCACGGGAAAGACACAGCTCGCCTTTGAAATCTCCCGCTCCCTGGACATGAGCATGGAGGAGGCCCGCTGCAAGTCCACCTTCAAGGGGGAAGAGCTCTGCTACGTCTACGACACCGTTCTCCGGCTGAACGACTCCCGCTTCGGAAGCGGCGACACGGGGCGGGACGTCAACAACATCTGGGATTACTTGAGATTTGGCCCCATCGGGCGGGCCTTCCTGGCCGAGGACCGCCGGGTGCTGCTCCTGGACGAGATCGACAAGACCGACTCCGACACCCAGGACAACCTCCTGGACGTCCTCGAGGAAGGCTCGTTCATCATCCGGGAGATCAACCACAAGGTCAGCGCCCGCAAGACTCCCGTCATCGTCATCACCAGCAATGCCAAGCGAGAGCTTTCGGACCCCTTTCTCAGGCGCTGTTTCTGTCATTACATTCCCTTCCCGCCTCCCGACGAGATGCAGATCATCGTCAAGCTCCACTTTCCGGACATCGGGGAGCCCCTCCTGGAGGCATGCCTGACAACCTTCTACGGCCTGAGAGAGCAGGGATTCGAAAAACCTCCCGCCACGGCCGAGTTCCTGGACTGGATCGGAGCCATCAAGACCAGCGGGGTACCAGACCCTGGCTCGGGAAAGCAGGTGAGTCACATCGGCACCCTCCTCAAACGAACCGAGGATCTGCTCAAGTTCCGCGGCGTCCGCCGCGCCAGCCGGTTCTGAGCCATCGCGCCGGAGGCTCCATGATCGGATTCATTTATCATCTGCAGGATGCCGGGATCCCCGTGAGCGTGCGGTACATCCTCGAGCTCTACCGCGCTCTGGGCCGGGGGCTCGCCCGGGACCTGGACGAGCTGTTTCTGCTGACCCGCCTCATCTTCGTCAAACGTGTCGAGCACTACGACGTCTTCGAGCAGGCCTTCGCCTCGTTCTTCCTGGGTGCCGAGGGCACGAGGCCCGCCGTGGGCTGGGAAGAGCTCATTGCCGGAAAACCATTCCAGGATTGGCTCCGGGACCAGCTGGAGCAGGGTCTTCTGACCCCCGAGGAGCTGCGCGAATTCGATACGGAGGAGCTCCTGGCCCGCTTCTGGGAGACCGTTCTCGATCAGAAAGGCGAGCACCGCGGCGGCAACCGGTGGGTGGGCACCCGGGGGCGCTCCCCCTTCGGCCACGGCGGCATGGAGGCCGGAGGCATCCGGGTCTACGGCCGGAGCCTGCGCGGCTCGGCTCAGAAGGTCATCGACGACCGGCGGTACATCAACTACAGCGAACAGTCGAGCCTATCCAACGAGAACCTGCGCCAGGCCCTGACGTCCATGCGCAGCCTGAGACCGCTGGGGCCCGAGAACGAGCTGGACATCGACGCCACCATCGCCCAGACGGCCCGCAACGGAGGCGAGATCGAGCTCATCTTCAGGCGCGAGCTGAGGAATCGTCTCAAGCTGTTTGTCATGCTGGACAACGGCGGCTACTCCATGACGCCTTACGTTTCCCTGGTGAAGGTCATCTTCAACAAGCTCAGGGACATTTTCATGGATGTCAGCTTCTTCTATTTCCACAACTGCATCTATGGGACGGTCTACCAGAATCCCGAGCGAACCCGGAGCGTCAAGTGGGAGAAGCTGACCAGCGAGAGCAAGAGCACCCGGCTGATCCTCATCGGCGACGCCAACATGGCACCGGCGGAGCTCATGGCGGCCTACGGCTCCATCGACCTGACCCAGACCGTCCGTAAGCCTGGCAAGGAATGGCTGGCCGAGCTGAAAGCCGCATACCCGGTGAGCGTTTGGCTCAATCCCATCCGCAAGAGCCAATGGAGCGGGGAGAGCGCCACCATCCAGCAGATCGGGCGGATCTTCCGCATGGAGGACCTCACCCTGGCCGGGATCAAGGAGGCGGTGTCCTACCTGAACATTCAAGGACAGACCCACGACCGGCGGTAGCGGCCCGCCCTTTTTCCGGAAACGCCGGAGGCCCAAGGCCCGGCGCTGACACGACGCGGAAAGCTTTCCCCCCGGCGGGCAGCCGCGATGGTCCATGGAGGACCCATCACGCCATGGAAATGGCTCAGCCAGGCTCGATTCACCAGAACCAAGGCTCTTCAGCGCCCCCCGTCGTCCTCGGTCGCGAGACGAGGCATCTGCTGGGAAAAGCGATTCACCACTATCGGCTCATCGAAGACGGTGATCGCATCGCGGTGGCCGTGTCGGGGGGCAAGGACAGCCTCCTTCTCCTGTGGCTTCTGCGGGAGCGCCTGAAGTGGATCCCGGCGCGCTACACCCTTGTGGCCGTCCATGTGGACCCGGGCTTCGGAGGCGGCGCCTCGGAGGCTCTCAGGGATTTCTTCCACCGGGAGGGCTTCGAGCACAGGATCATCCAGACGGACCACGGGCCAAGAGCCCACTCCGAGGAAAACCGGGAAAACCCCTGCTTCCTCTGCTCGCGCCTCCGACGCCGGGTCCTCTTCGAGACGGCTCGGGAGATGGGCTGCGGAAAGATCGCCCTGGGGCACCACCAGGACGACCTCATCGAAACATTCATGATCAACATGCTTTACGGCGGACAGATGGCCGGCATCGTCCCCAGGCAGCCCTTCTTTGGCGGAAAGCTCATCGTCATCCGTCCCCTGGCGCTGCTTGCGGGTCGAAAGGTCGAGCAGCTGGCGCGTCGCCTCGACCTCCCCGTCACCGCCAGCGCCTGCCCTTCCGCCAGCACCGGCAAGCGTATCGAAGTCCGACGCACGCTGGAAGCCCTGTACGCTTCCAACGCCAAGGTGCGGGGGAATATCTTCCACGCCATGAGCAGCGTCAACCTGGAGTACCTGCCGCCTCCCCTGCATCCATCGGGACGGGGAGCTGGAAGCCTGCTGGATCTCTGGCTCCGGCAAGCCGGCCCCGGGAGCGACGTTTCATTTCGGGGAAGCGAAATCTCGCCGCAATCGGGATCGCCCCCCCCCTGACGGCGGTTTGGTAAACCGCAACTCTTCCTCGCGGAAGCTGGAGGCCCCAATGCAGACCCTGTACCTCGTGGATGGCAGCGCGTACATCTATCGCGCCTTCTATGCCCTGGGGCGCTTCAGCAGCACCCGGGGGCTGCCGACCCAGGCGATCTACGGCTTCGCGACGATGATGGCCAAGGTCATGCGTGAAAAACGGCCCGACTACCTGTGCGTGGCCTTCGACGCCCCCGGCCCCACCTTTCGGCACGAGCGATTCGAGGCCTACAAGGCCACCCGGCAGAGCATGCCGGAGGACCTGGTCGTCCAGATCCCCTACATCAAGCGGCTTGTACGGCTGCAGGGGATTCCCCAGCTGGAGATGCAGGGCTTGGAGGCGGACGATCTCATCGCCACCTTGACGGCCCGTGCCCTCGAGCGCGGCCTCGCGGTCATCGTCGTCTCGGGGGACAAGGACCTCCTGCAGCTCGTCCAGGATCCCGTCGTCTCCCAATGGGATCCGCAGCGGGACCGCCTCTTCACCGAAGAGACCGTCGAGGAGAAGCTGGGCGTCCAGCCGTCCCGGGTGAGGGACTACCTGGCCCTCGTCGGCGACAGCTCCGACAACATTCCGGGGGTCAAGGGCGTGGGCGAGAAGACAGCCCGCCAGCTCATCCGGGAATGGGGCTCCCTGGCCGCGGTCTACGATCACCTGGACGAGGTGCGCCCGCCCTCCATTCAGAAGAAGCTGAGGGAGGGCAGGGAAAGCGCCTTCCTGTCGAGGGAGCTCGTGGGTCTGGAGAGCCGGGCACCGGTAGACCTCGACTTCGAGCAGCTCCAGCCGGGCACCCCTGACTGGGCTCATCTGCGAGCCCTTTACGAGGAGCTGGGATTCAGAAGCCTCATGGAAGGCCTTCCCCAAGGCGCGGATCCCGGGCCGCCCGGGCCGGAGGTCACCGGACGGGATGACGACGGCGCGCCCTCTCCCGATGCCTGTCCAATCGTTACGGGCCCCGAGCTCCTGGAGAAGCTGCTGAGCGCCTCCGGCGGTGCTTTCTGCTCCGTTCGAACCGTGGCGGCCAGCGGCTCACCCATGCGGGCTGAGGTGCAAGGAATCGCCCTGGCCGCGGAATCGGGCGAGGCCGCCTTCTGGCCGCTGACATCCGGCGAGGGGGAAAATGGTGTCGAGAGCCCTCCCCGGCTGGACCCCGATCTCGCCACCCTGCTCGCGAGCCCCCACATCCCCAAGGTTGGCGAGGATCTCAAATCGGCATGGATTCATCTCCGGCGCCTGGGCTGTCTCCTGGAGGGGGTCGACTTCGACACCCGCATCGCGGGCTACCTGCTGGACCCGGGCGCCCAGTCCTATTCGACTGAGCGGCTGGCCGCGGAGCATCTGAAAATGGCGACGGGGCCGCCCGCCGCACCCACCTCCGAGCGTGAGGGGGCCGCGTCTCCCGAGGAAGCCTGCCGACTGGCCAGCCTGGCCGGACGGCTCCACCCCCCCCTGAGGGCGGCTCTCGCCGACACCGGCCTTCTGGAGCTTTTCGAAGCCATCGAGATGCCTCTGGTGAGCATCCTTGCGGAAATGGAGCACCACGGGGTCCTGCTGGACGGGAAAATGATCGAGGACCTGGCGCGCTATTTTCAACGGGAGATGGATCGCAGGACATCCCTCATCTACGATCTGGCCGGGGAGGAGCTCAACATCCAGTCGCCCAGGCAGCTGGCGGCCATTCTCTTCGACAAGCTGGGGCTGCGGGTGATCAAGAAGACCAAGAGCGGCCCTTCCACGGACATGAGCGTCCTCGAGGAACTGGCCCTGGAGCACCCCCTGCCCGAGCAGGTCCTCGCCTATCGCACCCTCGCCAAGCTCAAGGGGACCTACGCCGACACCCTGCCCGGCTTGATCCACCCGGGGACCGGACGGATCCACACCTCGTACCATCAGACCGTCGCCGCCACCGGACGCCTGAGCAGCTCCGACCCCAACCTCCAGAACATCCCCGTGCGGTCCGAGGAAGGAGTCAAGATCCGGGCGGCATTCGTGGCCCCCCCGGGCTGCGTGCTCCTTTCGGCCGACTATTCCCAGATCGAGCTGCGCATCCTGGCTCACTGCAGCCAGGATCGGCACCTCCTGGAGGCTTTTGAGACGGATGTGGACGTCCACCGGCACACCGCCGCCGAAATGCTCAACATTTCCCCCCTGGAAGTCACTCCGGAGATGCGCCGCCAGGCCAAGATGATCAACTTCGGGATCATCTACGGCATGAGCGCCTTTGGCCTGGCCCAGCGGCTGCGCATCACCTCCCGCATGGCGAAAACGGCCATCGACCGTTACTTCGAGCGTTACAGCGGGGTAAGGGCTTACATCGACGAAACGATCGCCCGGGCTCGATCCCTGGGATACTGCGAGACGCTCATGGGGCGGCGCCGGTTCATTCCCGAGCTCCAGAGCCGCAACCGCAACATCCAGCAGCAGGGGGAGCGGCTGGCGGTCAACACTCCCATTCAGGGAACGGCCGCCGACCTGATCAAGAAGGCCATGATCGACGTGAGCCGTGCCCTGAAGCAGGAGCGGCTTCGAACGGTGATGATCCTGCAGGTGCATGACGAGCTGGTCTTCGAGGTGCCGCGGGATGAGCTGGAGACCGCCAGGGATCTGGCTCGAGAGAAAATGGAGAGCGTCTGGCCCCTTTCAGTGCCGCTCAGGATCGACATGGGATGGGGTGAGAACTGGGCCGAGGCCCATCCCTAGAACTGGCGGGCGAAAACGACGGTCCGGATCGGCCGGTGGGGGGCTTGCGCCTGGCTGACCCGGTGTGGATCCCTTGAAAGCACAAGAGCCGCCCCGAAGGGCGGCTCTTGTGATATCTGAGACCGGGACCGGCAGCGATCAGCTGCTGGTTTTGGCCTTCTCCAGCTCGGAGCGAAGGCGATCGGCTTCCTGTTTGTACTTCTCGGCCTCTTCCTTGAAATCGGGGCCGGCGGCAGCTTCTTCCTGCTTCTTGGGGAATGGGAGCTTGTCCTTGACTTCGTCATATCCGAGATAGGCAGCCATGGCGCCACCCAGCAGAAGCATCAAGGGAACGGCACCCGCCAGAAGGTGCAGGAATGGGCCGAAAAAGGCAAAAATCCCGATCAGCCCCAAGAAAGCTGCTGCTATACCACCCAAGAAAACCTTCATGATCCTTCCTCCTTTGACTGATTCACCACGCTCCAGGAATCACGAACAACAGGAAAATCCATCGACTCTGCCGTGCATGTGGGACGGCACACCTCAGATTCACGGAAAAAACGGCTACTGCTTAGCACGCGAAAACCAGGAATGCAAGCCTCAAAATCGCAGAGTGCCGCTTCGCGGGACACCCATGGCGGCTCTGAAGCGCTTCGCAACCGGCTTTCCGAGCACCCCTGATGAAGGCATGCCCTGAAAATCTCCGCCGTCAGCCCAAGCGGCCATCCGCTGCGAGCCATCCCCGCGAGCACCCCGAAAGGCCAACCGCACGGAATGCGGGGGGCCTGTCGGCCGCTTCCCCTCCAAAGGGCCGACTACGGGACAGGAATGCCTTGCCTTGGTCGAAAAACCAATCCCGAGGTTGAAAATTGGATCGGAATTCCTTCCGACGAAAAAGAAAAAGGACTCAACCCGGAGAGCTAAGTCCATAAATTCATTGGGGTGAGTGATGGGACTCGAACCCACAGCCTCTGGGGCCACAACCCAGTGCTCTAACCGTTGAGCTACACCCACCATAATGGAATCAAGAAGTTGTT
>JALOPI010000113.1 GCA_025453975.1 Syntrophobacteraceae bacterium | reverse complement strand
GGCGTGGTGGTCAAGGTCAACACCATCGTGATGCCGGGGATCAACGACGACCACGTGCTGGAAGTGGCCCGGGCCATGGCGGATCTCGGGGTCGACATCCTGAACTGCATGCCGGTGTACCCCAACGCCGAAACGCCCTTCGAGAGCATCCCCGAGCCGACCCACGACCAGATGGCCGCCATCCGCGCCGCCGCGGGGGAGCTGCTGCCCCAGATGCACCACTGCACCCGGTGCCGCGCCGACGCCGTGGGGCTCCTGGACGCCGACCGCACGGCGGAATTCCGCGACACCCTGATGGAGTGCTCGACCCGGCAGCCGTATGAAGCCGAGCGCCCCCGCGTGGCCGTGGCCACCCTCGAGGGCATGCTGGTCAATCAGCACCTGGGGGAAGCCCACCGGCTGCAGATCTGGGAGCGCGGCGAGGGCGGGTTTCGCCTGGTGGAGGAGCGGCCGGCGCCCGAGCCGGGAGGCGGCGTACGCCGATGGATGGACCTGGCCCAGGTGATCCGGGACTGCCGGGCGGTCCTGGTGAGCGGCATCGGAGACAACCCCAGGGCCGTGCTGGCCCGGGCCGGCATCGTGGCCGTGGAGATGAGCGGCTTCATCCAGGAGGGCCTGGAAGCCGTCTACGGGGACCTGAACGTGGCCGCCCTCAGGAAGCGGCGCACCCAGTGCGGCGTCGGCTGCGGGGGCGGCGGCACCGGCTGCGGCTGATGCGCCAGCCCGGCCACCCGGAGTCGAGGCTTGGGAGCTCCCCTCGCCTCGACTCCATGGGGTCCGGGAGCCCCCCTCTTCCGCCCGCCCATGCACCGCGCGCCACGCCTCCGCCGGGCCTGGCGAGGCGAAACCGCCAGGCCCACATCCCCCGGATAGCTCCGGGCTGCGTCGCCACCCCGAACGGGGGACTCCCCCGCCGGGGACGGCCCCCCCCCAACCGTCGGCACGATTCCCACCGACGCCCCCATTCCTCCGCATCCACCAGCCCTTCGCACTCCTCCACCCGCGCTTCGGAACATCCACAATTGCGTTGTATGGACACTGAAAAGCGTGTAGACATGAACACATCCCTTGCATGACAGAGCACCCTCCACACTGGCCCACAGGTCCAACCACTCACGCGGGGTTATTGCCCATGGATGAGATCGCCATGCCCTCACGGCCCCCTTTTCCGTGCGAGCGCTTTCGCTTCACCATCGAGGTCCGCGGCCTCATGGTCCTCCCCCCCTACAAGGGTGGCGTGCTCCACGGCGCCATGGGCGACGCCGTGCGGCGGACGGTCTGCGCCACCCGGGCGGAGCGCTGCGATGACTGCATGCTGACCGGGGGATGCCTCTATGCCTGGATCTTCGACCCCAAGCCGCCACCGGGCTTCGCCCACTCAGGGCGGTTCCAGCAGCCCCCCCGCCCCTACGTGCTGACGCCGCCCCTCACCTCGCGGCAGGCTTTCCATCCCGGCGAGACCCTGGACTTCGACCTGGTGCTCATGGGACGGGCCCTGGACGCCCTGCCCTATTTCGTCCACGTCTTCATGGAGCTGGGCCGCCGGGGCTTCGGGAGGGAGCGAGGCAGATACCGTCTCCTGAAAGTGGAAGTGATGAGGCCCGGCGGCCTGACTCCCGTCTATGACGGCCTGAGCGGAGCCCTCCTTGCCCTGCCCCCGGACGAGCCCACCGATCCCCACCCGGTAACCTTCGGGAGCCCTTCATCCATCACGATCCAACTCCTGACCCCGCTCCGACTCAAGGAGAAGGGCGGCCTGGTGACGAAGCTCCGCTTCCCCCTGCTCTTCGAGCGGCTGGCTCAGCGCATCGCAATCCTCGCCGCATTCCACGGCCCGGACCCCGACGGTCCGCCCCGGCCCCACCCATCCGCAATGGAAGACCTGGCCCGCCAGGCCCGGGACATCCGCGTGGCCGACGCATTCGCTTCGAAGGCGACCTGGCCCCGTTTCTCACCTTCCTGAAGTGGGGCGAGCTGGTCCACGTGGGCCAGGGCACGACATTCGGGCTGGGGAGGCTGCGGATGGAATGTGACAAGGCCCGTGTGTAGAAAACTCTGGAAGCTGGTCAACCGCATTTTCCGAAAACAGGAGGGACCCACCATGGCACTGCGGGACTTCGTGCGCGGCATGCTGCTCCACGACCTGGCCAAGCCCTTTTTCCTCGGCGGTGACAGACACGCCATCATGGGCTTCCTGTTCCTTCAGAAGGTCGGGCTTCATGGGGAGAGCCTGGCGGCCCTCTGGCATCACAATCTCAAGGTGAACATCGATGGAACACCGGGAAACCTCGAAAAGGCCTGGGGATTCCTCGAAAAGTGGAGCGATCACGGCCCGCCGCGGCTGCCCCGGTGGATCCTCTACACGAGCGCCATCGATCAGCTGGCATCTTCGGCTTACAGCCTGTCCGAGGAAGGCCCGGAAGTCAACGCTGGCTCGCGCCAGAACCCGTTCACGCGACTTCCGGTCTCCCACGAGGACATCCCCAGCTCGTGGTGGAACGAATGTTCCGACCTGCACGAGCAGCTCTGGAAGGAAGCGGGTCTGGAAGCGGCGTGGAAATACGAGGATGGCGGGAACGGCATCCGCGTCAGGGACGTCCTCACCATGTTCAAAGCCGGAGATGCGGGAAAGGTTCGGAGCGACGTCCTCGGCAAGCTGCCGCAACAGGCTCTTGAGCGATACATCGGGAACAGCACCGCGGCCTCGCCCCATTCAGCCTACACGGCCTTCATGGAGCGAACCTACCCTCCCGCCAACGACACCCCGCTCCTGGAGCACGGCCGTTTGTGCGCGGCGCTGGCGTTGGCCCTGGGGGTGAACATGAAGCGGAAAGGCGAGGACCTCTGCGAGCCGCTTGAGAGTGTGGACGAGGCCCGCCGTGGGATCCAGGGCGACTGGATTGAGCTGGTGAAGCACCATGATGCGCAGCTCCTCCGCATCTGCCTCCATCGATGGAAGGACCTGGCGGAGCGGGCCGTGAGGCTGGACGACCTGCACGGGATCCGGATGGCTCTCGGAGACCCGCTGGAGGGAGGGACCGAGACCTGGTACGGAGCCTTCATCCGTGCATTCTCCAGCCAGGTTTCGGATCTCATGGACGACCCTTCACTCCGAGAGGACATCCTTCCCCTCAACCGGTTTGCCTACGATCTCGTCTACCTCCTCCCTGGATCCCTTTCCGAAAGGGAGCTGGACGAAGCCGTGCTCCAAGCGGCGGGAGAAGCCGACCGCCGACTGGCCCAAGTCCTTCGGCGCAAGTACTCCCGTGATTTTGGTCACCTGGCCATCATCACCATCGAGGGTGAGTCCGCCACCACTCCAGACATGGACATCGCCTTCCTCCAGAAGGAGCTCGCCTTTCTGCGCCCCTGGACCACCAGGATGGCAGTCAGGGTGGAGGATGTCAGGGATTTCGGAGCCCTGAGGAGAGCTTTTGGAGCCTCCCTGGCCAAAGCCTACAGGGAGATCATCACCAGCACCACCGCAACCGCGGATCAGCTCCTGGGCCACATGGAGGAGCTCCGTATCGACATCCACGGCACCGGGGAGTGCTGTGCCGTCTGCGGCGTGAACGCGGTCTTCGAGCCCTTCCATGAGCTTTACGAGAAGGCGGACGAGACCGGCCGCGACCACCTCGAGAAGGTCATGTTCAACCACAAGGAGGAAACGGAAAAGCTCTGTCGTTTCTGCCTGTGTGTCCGCACCGTTTCACACGGCGCCCTCAAGTCCCCATGGCTCGAAGCCATGATCGACCACGATGGTCAAAACGGGCATGCCGTAAGATCCGGGGGGCTCGGACCCGTCGCTCCGCCTCCGGCATTGATGGATCGCATCCCTGTCCGGGAAGGAGAGCGCATCCCCAGGGACATGGGGGCCTGTTTCGTTCGCATGGACGGGAACCTGCAGATCTTCCCCACCGTCCACGCGGCATGCGACGAAGGCAGCAACCTGGCCCTGGTCCGGCTGGAGGCGAACCTGAGCTGCCTCACCGGGGATTACGAGTACTCGGAAGTCATTGAATCCCTCACGGCGGATGACAAGAGCACCCAAGGCCTTGGCGATCTGTCCGACGCGAAGGTCTTCCAGGCGGTCTTCAGCCAGGCGCTTTTTGAGCTCACCGCACCCAAGAACCAGGGCGTCCCGCCGGACACGATTCACCCGGTCCGGCTCCACCTGGCCCGGGCCCTGGTCCGCATGCGCTGGGTGGACGAAGCTTTCCGCTCCCTGGAAGAGGCCCTGGTCAAGGGCTCCGGGATCAGGACCCTCGCATTGGAAAGCGCCTTCCCCATATGCCATTTGCTGGTCCCCGCGGCCGACCTGCCCCGTTGTCTGGAAGGACTGACGGCGCATCTCACCTGCCGCTTGTTCTCTTCCGTCGCCTTCCAGCGTACCCGAAAGGATCGCGACGGCTGCCTTACCCTGGACCAGGAGAGCCTGGAGTTCCTGGAGAAGGCCCTCCCGAGGGCACCGGTTCTACTGGGGGCCGCCGTGGTGTTCAAGGCCCGCCAGGCCCTGTACCAGGCGCTCCGGGCCGCGCGGCATGTGACGGAAGCCCTTCAATCCGGCGAAGCCCGGGGGCTGGCCCTGAGAATCATCGATCTGAGGAGCGGCCTGGGGTTCGTGGATACTCCGGGGGATGGCCAGCCCAGTGCCCTCTCGCTGGTGGACCTGTTCCACCTGGACAAAGCCCTGCGCGAAACGGATCGTCGGGATCTTCTCCGACTGGCGGACCTGGAGGCCGCCGCGGCACAAGGCGAGATCCCCATTCTGGCCCGGGCCAGGATTCACCTGCTCCAGGCCAAGGCACTTTGGAGAAGCGACCTGAGGAATTCCCTGGATCGCCCGGGGATCCTGCCGGAGGCCGCACGGGTCAAAACGGCAGCGAAATCGAGGACGACGGATCAGTCAAGGAGGGAGGGGCAGCGTGTCGGCTGAAGACTCGAAGGACAAGAAAGACGCCCGAAAGGAGGCCTATGAGGAGCGCGACAAGCTGAAGGCCCGAGCCATGAAGGCGGAGCATCCCCCGGACGCTGGAACAGTTGGTGAAAACTGGCTGCGATTGGCCCGCAACGCCGAAGGCGTGGCCATGGGGGAATCCACGGATCGGGGTGGGGAAGAGGTCTCCATCGAGACAATCGAGCGCGTGGCGATGGAGCTGGCACGCTCCCTGCCCAAAGGCCCAGGTTCCGCTCTCCTTCGAAAGCTCAAGGCTCTCGATGCCGGAATCCACGGCGCCGGGAGCAAGGCGGAGGCTCGATATGTCCTGGCGCGCATGTTCCCACGCCTGGACAGCGATCAGGCCCGGAAAGCCATCAATCGGTTTCTCAAGGAATGCTGGCAGCCTTGGGCACTGGACCAGATCCAGCAGGTGTTCCACTGGATGCGCGTTTTTTACGAGGCCAGGATGCAA
>JALOPI010000081.1 GCA_025453975.1 Syntrophobacteraceae bacterium | reverse complement strand
GGCCATGACGGGCTCCTTGTAATGTCGCGTGAGGGTGCTGCGGTGGTAGGAGCAGCATCCCTGGGAGCCGTGGCTGTGGGGCAGGCATCGATGGATGCCCAGGGCCGCGTACATGGCTCCTATGGGCTGGCAGGTCTTGGCCGGGTTGATGGACAGGGCCTGCCGTTCGACGACTTCATCGGGTGTGTGTCTCAGCAACATGGCGGTATCCTCGGTCCGTCACGGACGGTTTCAGGTTTCGGGCTGTGGTCGTCAGTCCCGGGCTTTCGAGCTCCGACTTCCGTTCTTCATTCGCACGCGTAGGTGGCCGAAAGCTCGGGGCTCTCCTGCCAGGGGGCCTTGAGGTAGCTCCAGACCCTGCTGTTCACCATCCGGTCGATTTCCCGGTAGAAGTTCACGGCCCCCTGGAACCCGGCATACGGTCCCCCCGAATCGTAGCTGTGGAGCTGCTTCATGGGGGTGCCGCTCTTCTGCACGACGAACTTCTCCTTGATGCCCGCGCACACCAGGTCGGGCTTGTAGATCTCCATGAGCTTCTCGGTCTCGAACTGGCTGATGTCGTCGATGACGAGGCTGCCCGCTTCCATGTCGGGCATCATGCCCTCGTAGTCGTGGAGCGTGAATCCGCAGGCTTCCAGCTGCTCCAGCTCCTCCGCCGTCTTCCTCGGGCGGTAGCGGGTGGCGTCGGGATGGATCTCCAGCTCCTCGATGTTCCGGCTGTCGGCGTCCACCTTGATGGTGGGGAGGACCCGGCGCCCCTCGTAGTCGTCCCGGTGGGCGAACTCGTAGCCCGCCGAGATGACCTTCATGCCCATCTCCTTGAAAAGCTCCTGGTAGTGGTGAGCCCGGGATCCGCCCACGAAGAGCATGACGGACTTGCCCTCGGTCCGGGGCCGGATCTCCTCCAGGGCAGCCTCCACACCGGGCATCTCCCGGGCGATGACCTCCTCCACCCGCCGGGTGAGCCCCGGGTCCCCGAAGTACTGGGCGATCTTGCGCAGGGACTTGGCCGAGGCCTTGGCCCCGATGAAGTTGACCTTGATCCAGGGGATGCCGAACTTTTTTTCCATCATTTCAGCCACGTAATTGATGGACCGATGGCACATGATGCAGTTCAGGTCGGCGGTGTGGGCGTTGGCGAAGGCGTCGATGCTCGAGTTGCCGCTGAAGGTGGACACCAGGGTGATGCCGCACTCTTCCAGGAGTCGCTCGATGACGAAGGCGTCGCCGCCGATGTTGTACTCGCCGAGCATGTTGATCTTGAATTCTCCGCCCCGATCCGTGTCGTCCTTCCCCACCACGTGGGTGAAGATGCCGTTGTTGGCGATGTGGTGGCCGGCCGACTGGCTGACTCCCTTGTAGCCCTCGCAGCTGAAGGCGAAGATGTTCACGCCCAGCTTCTCCTTCATTTCGCGGGTCACCGAGTGGACGTCGTCCCCGATGAGCCCCACGGGGCAGGTGGAGAAGACGGCGATGGCCTTGGGGTGGAAGAGGTCGTAGGCCTCCTGGATGGCCGCCCTGAGCTTCTTTTCGCCGCCGAAGACGATCTGCTCCTCCTGCATGTCCGTGGAAAAGCAGTAGGTCATGTAGTTTTCGGCCGCGGGGCCGGGCGGCCGGGTCTGATTGCGCCGGGTGAGCCAGCTGTAGAACCCGCACCCGATGGGGCCGTGGGTGATGTTGACGATGTCCCGGGTGGGGCCCAGCACGACGCCCTTGCAGCCGGCGTAGGTGCAGCCCCTCTGGGTGATGATCCCGGGGATGGTCTTGACGTTGGCCTGGATTTCGGGCACGCACCCGCCTTCTTCCACCTGGTTGATGACGATGGACTTGGCCCGCTTGCGGGCGACCTTGGTCGGGTACTTCTCGATGAGCTCGCTCTTCACCTCCTCCGGTGGGATTTCATCCGGAGTCCGGCATTCCGCTGAATAGGGGGTCTTGGTCATGTTGAGCTTCTCCTGCCGGGATGGCCTGGTCTGTCGTCATGGTCCCCGCGGGGCGGGGTCCCGGAGATCTCCGGGCCTCATGTCCCCGGCTTCGAGGGATGGATCGCTTGGGGCCCGCGATGGCGGTTTCCTAAATCTCGTCCAGAACGGTGTCTCCGCTCTCGCCCGTCCGCACCCGCACCGCGTCGTGGACCGGCATGATGAAGATCTTGCCGTCCCCCGATTTTCCCGTCTGATTCACCTGGATGATGGTCTTCACCGTCCGGGGGACCAGCTTGTCGGGGACGACGACGCTGAAGATCCGCTTGGGGATGAGCCGCTGGCTCTGGCCCAGGTGGGCGATGGCCTCCTCGTAGCCCTTTTCGGCGCCTTCCAGCACCGTCAGGTCCACCAGTCCCTTGCCGCGTCCCAGGGCGTCCCGGGCCGTCATGGACGAGATGCCCGCTTCGGCCAGGGCCCGTTTGGTCCTGTTCATCATGTTCATGCGAACAATGGCCATGACCTCTTTCATAGCTTCACCTGTCCCGTTTCTCCGTTGGCCGATTCCTTGATGCCGGAGCTGATGGTGTAGACTTCCTCGACGGGGGTGATGAAGATCTTCCCGTCGCCGAACGCCCCCTTGTCGCCGGTGCGCGCCGCCTTCATGATGGTCTTGATGACAAACTCCTTGTCGTCGTCCTTCACGACGGTGAGGAGCAGCTCCTTGGGGATCTCGTCGTAGGTGACCTCGCCGATCTTGATGCCGCGCTGCTTGCCGCGTCCCACCACCGACATCTTGGTCACGGCGGGGAATCCGGCGTCCATGAGGGCGGCCATGACGCTGTCCACTTTCTCGGGTCTCACGATGGATCGAATCATGATCATGGTCTTCTTCTCTCCTCGGCGGACGGCTCGTTCGGCGGGAGGCCGACGGAATCCGCGCTTCCATGGGGTGGTGGACTAATTGGCGATGCCGTGCTCGATGAGGAGCTTTTCCAGCTCGTCGGTGTGCATGGGCTTGGGGACCACGAACATGTCGTTCTCCTCGATCTTGCGAGCCAGGGTGCGGTACTCGTCGGCCTGGGGGTGCGCCGGGTCGTGCTCGATGACGGTCTTTCGATTGATCTCGGCTCGCTGCACCATGTTGTCCCGGGGGACGAAGTGGATCATCTGGGTGCCCAGCCGCGTGGCCAGGGCTTCGATCATGGCCTGCTCGTTGTCCACCTTGCGGCTGTTGCAGATGAGGCCGCCCAGCCTCACGCCCCCGGCTTCGGCGAACTTGACGATGCCCTTGCAGATGTTGTTGGCGGCGTACATGGCCATCATTTCCCCCGAGACCACGATGTAAATCTCCTGGGCCTTCCCTTCGCGGATGGGCATGGCGAATCCGCCGCAGACCACGTCGCCCAGGACGTCGTAGAAGGCGTAGTCCAGGTTTTCGTCCTCGGCGTAGGCCCCCAGCTGCTCCAGCAGGTTGATGGAGGTGATGATGCCGCGGCCGGCGCAGCCCACGCCGGGCTCGGGACCCCCCGATTCCACGCAGACCACCCCCTTGAAGCCCGCCTTACGGATGTCTTCCAGCTCCACGTCCTCACCCTCCAGCCGCAGGGTGTCCAGAACGGTCTTCTGCGTGAGGCCGCCCAGCAGGAGCCTCGTCGAATCCGCCTTGGGGTCGCAGCCCACCACCATCACCTTGCGGCCCATCTCCACCAGGCCGGCCACCGTGTTCTGTGTCGTGGTCGATTTCCCGATTCCGCCTTTTCCGTAGATCGCAATCTTTCTCATGATCTCCTCCGTTCTCGAATGTGAAGCGTTGTGCCTCCTATTGAGCACGGTTCATGCCGAGGCGGAAATGTGGTCATGAATAGTCGATAACTATATGAAATAACAGTATGCTATGAATGGGGACGTGAACCGGTGCCACGGGGGGAGCGGTGGGGATCTTTACGGAATTGTCGACGAATTGTTAACAAATATGTAGAAAATGGGGGTTCTGAAGGGCCGGGGCCGATTCCATCCCCGGCCCGGGAGGGGGCCGAGGGGCAGCCAGGCGATGGGGGGAAGGCCTTGTGCGGCGGCGACGCCATTGGAGGTGGAGCGGCGAGGTCCCGGACGGGGGATCCCGGCCGATCGCTCCCCTCCCGTCAGCTCCTGGGCTTGGCAAGCTCCGCCGTTCGAGGGGGCGTTTTGGGGATGGGGCTGATCTTCCGAATGGCGGGCGGGGATGAGGCAGCCTTTTCCTTGGAGGCGGAAGCGGCCTTTTCGATGGAGGCGCTCCTGGCACCCGTGGCTTTGGAGGTTTTGGGGACAGCCTGTGACCTGGAGGGCTCGGGGCTCCTGCCGGCGATCTGTGCCTTGCCGGCCGTCGATGCCTTGGGCTCGACGGATTTTGCGCTCACCCTGGTGCTCCGCGTGTCGGAGCGCGCGGCGCTCGCGCTTGTGGGCGGCTGGCCCTTCCGCGATGCGACGGACGTCCGCGTTTTGGACCTGGAGGTGGCGGACCCCACCGAATCGCTTCCCACCGTGGGGGCGATGGGCTTCGAGGCCGACCGGGCCATCCTTGCCTTGACGGGCACGGGAGCAGGGGTCGCGGCAGCCACGGTCCGACCGGCCTTGCGTCCTTTGCCGCCCGCCTTGCGGACCGTTTGGGACGAGCCCCTGGTCACGGGACAGGATGAGCCTGAATCGTCGATGGCCCGCACCAGGACCGTCCCCGTGCCCAGGGAATCGTAGCCGAGGTCGAGGAGCCTGGCGGTTTCGGCGGCCCGCACGCCGGGGGAGGGGGCCCCCAGGACGACGGCCACCAGCCGGTGGTCGCCGCGCACGGCCGTGGCGGTGAGGTTGTAGCCCGCGGCGCAGACGAAGCCCGTCTTCAGGCCGTCCACGCCCTGGCAGGTTCCCAGGAGACGGTTGGCATTGCGGTGAGTCGTCGTCCGATAGGTGTAAGACTGCATGGAATGAATGTTGAGCGATTCGGGATATCTTCGAAGGTAAGCGACGGAGAGCCTGGAAATGTCACGGGCCGTGGTGAGCTGGCCCCTGGCCGGCAGGCCGTTGGGAGTGAGAAAAGTCGAATCGTTCATGCCGAGCTGGCGGGCCTTGACGTTCATCTGGCGCACGAAGGCCTCCACGCTGCCGCTCATGTGCTCGGCCAGGGCCACGCAGGCGTCGTTGCCCGAGACCACGGCCGCTCCCTTGACGAGCTCCCCCACGGGCACGATGTCTCCCGTGCGCAGCCCCATGCGGGATCCCCCGGTTTTGGCTGCCCTCGCGCTCACGGTGACGTTGTCCCACAGGTGCAGCCTGCCCTCCCGAATGGCCTCGAAAACGAGGTATAGCGTCAGGACCTTGGTGATGGACGCGGGAGCGATGGGCATGTCGGCATTTTGCTCATAGAGGACCTGACCGTTGGTCATGTCGACGAGTATGGCGGAGCGGGCATTGACGCTGATTTCCCTGGCGCAGGCGACTCCGGGGAGCCACGGCGAGATCAGTGTCCAGAGGATCGAGGCGACGACGAATGTTCTTATGGACATTACGGGCGCTCCTTGTGCTCGGATGGTCCGCTGGGATCCAATGATATGTATAACGGCGGCAACCGGAGAGTGCTGATCATCGAATGAAGGGAAAGCCGGGTGCTCGGCCATGGTTATCCCGGATCTGGTGGCTTCCGTGTGGGGATGGCTCCCCGCCAGTGCGGTGATTAGCATACCCATTCTTGCGACCATGTCAACAAACGAAGCATTCACAACAGTTCGTGGAATCCCTGAAACTCATTATTTACAGGAAGACAGGGCACTAACCTTTTGCAAACGTGCATGAATATTTGGTATAGACATGAAGGCCGGTTGGGGTGCGCGTGAGATGAGCCGGCAGGCCCGACCACGAGCGGATGATGGGTGTGCTGGAGGAAGGAAAGAAGGTCGATGATGGGGCGGATGCTGGATTTTCTGGCCAAGGACATGGCGATGGATCTGGGCACGGCCAATTCCCTGGTCTACATCAAGGGGAAGGGCGTCGTTCTGGATGAGCCATCGGTGGTGGCCATGGACACCAACACCAACAAGGTTGTGGCCGTGGGGAAGGAGGCCAAGAGTCTCGCCGGAAGACACGGTCAGAACATTGTGAGCGTCCGGCCCCTTCGCGATGGAGTCATTCATGATTTCGAAGTGGCCTCCTACATGATCAAGGCCTTTCTGGGCAAGGTCTTTCACCGTATTCCCCTCTCCAGGCCCCGCCTGGTGGTCGCCGTCCCGGCGGGCATCACGGCCGTGGAGAAGCGGGCTGTCATGGAGGCCGCGGCCATGGCCGGGGCCGGAAAGATCTACCTCATCGAGGAGCCCATGGCGGCGGCCATCGGGAGCGGGCTTCCCATCGATCAGCCCGAGGGTCAGATGGTGGTGGATATCGGCGGGGGCACGACGGAGGTCGCCATCATCAGCCGGTTCACGGTGGCCTGCAGCGAATCGCTCCGCGTGGCCGGCGACGAGGCCAACGAGGCGGTGACCAACTTTGTGAGAAAACAGCACGGCATCAACATCAGCGATTCCATGGCCGAAGTGATCAAGATCAAGATCGGCTCGGCGGTGGCGCTGAAAAAGCCCCTCGAGATCAAGCTCCGCGGCAAGGACCTGGTGACGAACATGCCCAAGGTCGTGTCCCTGACGGATGCCGAGATCAGACAGGCCATCAAGGAGCCCACCATGGCCATCGTGGAGGCTGTCCGGCGGGTCCTGGAAAAGTCCAGTCCGGACCTTTCCAACGACGTGGCGGACAACGGGATCTGGCTGGCCGGGGGTGGGGCCCTGCTCAAGGGCTTGAGGCTTCTGCTGCACCAGGCGACGGGGCTCGACATCAACAAGGCCGAGGATCCGCTGCGGGCAGTCATCCGCGGTGCGGGAATGGCCACCGAGAATTTTGATTACTACCGTGATGTTTTCGTGAGCTGATCCTGGGCTCAGGCGGATTTGCGAGCCTGGGTGCGGCCGTCGCGCAGGAGACGCTCCAATCCGAACTTTCGGATGCGGTAGCCGATCTGCCTGAGAGTCAGGCCAAGCTCCCGGGCGGCCTGGGACTGGTTCCACCGGTGCCTTTCCAGGGCTGCCACAATCTCCTTCTTCTCCATTTCCTCGAGCCGGGTGAGGGAGTCGGCCTCATCGGGCCTGCCCACCGCGGCCGTCGCGTGCAGAAACGACGGAAGATCCGCCGAGTCGATCTCGGGACCCTCCACCATGATGGCCAGCCGCTCGATGAGGTTTTCCATCTCCCTCACGTTGCCCGGCCAGTCGTAACGCGTCATGAGCTCCAGGGCCTGGGGGGTCATCCTCAGCTTCTTGGCATACTCCCGGGCGTTCTTCTCGACGAAATGCTCCACCAGGTGGGGAATGTCCTCCTTGCGCTCCCAAAGGGGGGGGACCTGTATGGGGAAGACATTCAGGCGGTAGTAGAGGTCTTCCCGAAAGATTCCCGCGCTCACGGCCTCGGCCAGGTTCCGGTTGGTGGCGGCGATGATCCGGACATCGACCTTTCGGGTCCTGGTGCTGCCGAGGCGCTCGAACTCGCGCTCCTGCAGGAACCGAAGCAGCTTGGCCTGCAGGGTGAGCCCCAGCTCGCCGATCTCGTCCAGAAAAATGGTGCCGCCCTCGGCTTCCTCGAATCGTCCCGCCTTGGCCTTGGTGGCTCCGGTGAAGGCTCCCTTCTCGTACCCGAACAGCTCGGACTCCAGCAGGTTCTCGGGCAGGGAAGCGCAGTTCACCTTCACGAAGGGGTACTGGGCCCTGGGGCTGAGCTCATGAAGGATCCGGGCGATGAGGGTCTTGCCCGTTCCCGACTCGCCCAGGAGGATGACGGAGGCCTTGCTCGGCGCCACCTTGTCGATCATCTCCTGCACGTGCTGCATGGCGGCGCTCCTGCCGACCATGAAAAAGTGGCTGTAGCGCTCCGAAATCTCCGCGCGAAGGGACAGGTTCTCGCGGCGGAGGGTGGCCTCGCGCTCCCGGACCTGCCGGTTGAGACTCACGAGCTGGGCGATGAGGGTGGACACGATGGAGACGAAGCGGATGTCCTCCTCGTAGGAGACTTCGTCTCCGAAGAGGCGGTCCACGCTCAGGACCCCGATGGCCTTGCCGTGCAGGGTGATGGGGACTCCCAGGAAGGCGATGCGGCCCTTTTCGATCCGGCGTGCCCGGGTCTTGTTGAGAAAGAGGGGCTCCTTGCTGATGTCGGGAACGACGAAGGGCTGGGCCGTCCGAAAGATCCGCCCCGTCACTCCCTCGGTGACCCGGTAGACGCCCCGCTTCCTCTCTTCCTCGCTCAGGCCGTGGGACGCGCGAATCGCCAGGTAGGAGCCCTCCTCGTCCATGAGCGTGACCGTGGCTCTTTTCATGTAGAGAGAGTCGGAGAGGATGGCCAGGACCTTCTCCAGGGTCAGCTCGAGGTTCAGGGCCTGCCCGATGACACGGCTGATCTCGTAGAGGACTTTGAGCTCGAGCTCACAAATCTTGGTTTCCATGCCCGAGTGGGAGAGCACATCCTGTGCCACGGGGCCGAAGCCGCGATGGGGGAGGGACGGTCACCGGCGGGTCGGCGGTCATGCACCGGCTCTCCCTCGGGAGGCGCGCGCCCCGGGGCGTGGTGGGTCCTGGAGAGGCCGGCGGGGGATCCGTTGTGAGTGATGCCTCTCCCAGGGGTAGACTTGGTACAAATTTGTTTGGTTTTTGCTCCTGGAATCTCCGGATGAAACAATCTTGATCTGCCCGAAGTCGAGCGAATTGACAGCGGATGGGCTTTCCGATAGCATCGGTCGGCATGGGAGCCCGGGCCTGTGGGGAGTGACCTTCGGCAGGCACCACGCTCGCATGCCGCCTGCCCATTGAGCGTACACACCCATGCCGCGCCGGACCACAGGGGATCGCATGATCATAGGGCTAGATGTAGGGGGGACCCATACCGATGCTGTCCTCATCGCCGATGGCTCCATCCAGAGGCAGGTCAAGGTGCCCACCGATCCGGCGAGCCTGTTCGACAGCGTCTGGACGGGCCTGGATGATGTGCTTCGGGGAGTGGACCGGGAGAGGCTGCAGCGCATCGTCCTGAGCACCACCCTCACCACCAATTGCCTGGTGGAGCGGAAGTACTCCGAGCCCGGGATGATCGTCGTCGGCGGACCGGGAATGAACGCGGCCCATTACCGCACGGGGCCGTTCTATTTCGTCGTCTCCGGGTCCATCGATCACCGGGGGCGGGAGATCCGGAGTGTCGAAAGTGGGGAGATCGAGGCCCTGGCGTCGAAGCTCCGGTCCGAGGGTGTCCGGCAGGTCGGCGTGGTGGGGAAATTCTCGGTGCGCAATCCCGTCCACGAGATCCAGATCCGCGAGATTCTCGGCAACGGATTCGACTACGTGGTTCTGGGGCATCGGCTTTCCGGGAGCTTGAACTTTCCCCGCCGCATCGCCACGGCCTATCTCAATGCCGCCGTTTATCCGGCCCACAAGCGTTTTTACGAGGCGGTCCGGGAATCGCTCCATCGCAAGGGCCTCCGGGTGCCCATCCACATCCTGAAGGCCGACGGCGGAACCATGAGCCTCGAGGCTTCCCTGGAGAGCCCGGGCCAGACCATGCTGTCGGGGCCGGCGGCCAGTGTCATGGGGGCTCTGCCGTTTGCCTCGGAGCGGGAGGAAACGCTGGTCCTGGATATCGGGGGGACCACCACCGACATGGCGGTTCTGGTCCGCGGGGCTCCCCTCCTGGACCCGCTGGGCATCGAGGTGGGAGGTACCGGAACGCTCCTGCGTGCCCTGAAGACGCGCTCCTTGGGTCTGGGAGGTGACAGCGCCGCGCGGGTCAAGGATGGGCAGGTCGTGATCGGCCCCGATCGGGCCGGACCGGCCATGGCTTTCGGCGGGTCTGTCCCCACGCCGACGGACGCCCTGTTTGTCCTCGGGAAGATGAAGGGGGGGGATGCCCATGCGTCCCGCGGGGGGATCCTGACCATTGCGGAGCCTCTGGGGATGACGGCCGAGGGGGCTGCGACCCTCATCTTCGACCAGGCCTGCCGCATCATCCTGGAAGAAGCCGCTCAAATGATCGCGGATATCAACAGCCAGCCCGTTTACACGGTTCACGAGCTCCTGGAAGGCCACCGCGTGCGGCCCACGGAGGTCCTGGTCCTGGGGGGGCCCGCGCCCCATTTTGCGCTCCGGCTGGCGTCCCTCACGGATTTTCAGGTGCATGTCGTGCCACGGTGGCACGTCGCCAATGCCATGGGGGCCGCCCTGGCCAGAACCACGTCGGAGGTCGCCGTCTTTGCGGATTCCGAGCGGGGGTACTGCATCGCCCCCGGAGAAGGGTTCCGGCAGCCCGTCCCCCGCGATTTCGACAGACGGCGTGCCCTGGAGGTGGCTTACCGGCTTCTGGGAGAGAGGCATGCCCGGGAGGGGGGGCCGGCGGAGGGTGTCGAGATGGAGGTGGTGGAGGAATCCGAGTTCAGCATGGTGCGTGATTCGTACATGACGGGGCGCAACATCCGGATCAAGGTGCAGGTCAAGCCGGGACTCATTCCGGAGTATCGAAAGATCGCCCGTGGGCTCGTGGATGGCCGGTCCGAGGACCGTGGCGAGGGATGCTCGAGTGTTCTGGCCTCATCGTGAGCCCGGCGGGTTATGATGATGGGGTGTCCGGGCGGGAGGTCCGCAAAGCGCCGACCGGGGGCGGGCGATCCGGGCGGTCGTGGAGCACCCCCGCATCGAGATGGCGTTTTGGCGGTCGTGGAGCACCCCCGCATCGAGATGGCGTTTTGGGGCGGCCCCGGGGATTGTCTTCGCCCAAGTGCTTTTGATTCAAGGTTCCCTCTCCCCCCCCAAAGGGTGTGGAGGGGGATGTGGCGCGTTTTTCAGTCAACGGCATTGATCCCCGCCCCCGTGAGCTTTCAAGGGGCTTCCCAAACCGGTGCCCTGGGTTTGGGACACACGGCTCGGGATTCCAATCCGAGGATCCTTGCGATGTTTCAGGCCAAGCACAGAACGGGTCTGGTGTTTTTTCCGGCTTTCGACTGGGCCATCAGCTCGA
>JALOPI010000045.1 GCA_025453975.1 Syntrophobacteraceae bacterium | reverse complement strand
GGTGACGCCGCTGCGCCTCATCCTGGACAGCCCGAGCTCGAGGGTGCTGGCCAAAGGGCTGGCCGTTTGCAGGGAGAAGCCCGTCCTCAGCGCGTTGTCCCTCGAGCCGCGCAAGCTCGAGGAGATCCTCCCCCTCGCCGCCGAGCACCGCACGGGCCTGGTCGTGCTTTTGATGGACGAGCGATCGAGGGTGCCGCCTTCCATGGAGGAGAGGCTGGCCGTCGCGGGCCAGCTGAGGGAGCGGGCTTTGGCGGGGGGCCTCGAGGATGCGGATCTCATCTTCGACCCGGTCCTTCCACACATGAGCTGGCCCGATGCCGCTTTCCACGTGCGGGAAGTCATCCGAGCCATCCAGATGCTCTCCGGCTGGTCTCTCTTTCCCGAGCCGGCTCGGACCATGGTGGGCCTCTCCAATCTGCGAAGCGGCCTGCGCGGCCGTATCCCTCTGGAACTGGAAACGACCTGCCTGGCCATGCTCGCGGGGGCCGGGCTGAGCCTGGCACTGGCGGATGTGCGCCGGCCAAGGTTCATGGCGGTTTTCGAGGCCATCGAGCCCTATACTCGTTGATCAGGGGCGGCTCAGCACTGGCGGGCCCGCTGACGGCAGGGTCACAGCTGGTATCGCTGGATCTTCTTGATCAGTCCGAAGCGGCTCAGGCCGAGCTCCCTCGCCGCCAGGGTCTTATTCCCCGAGTGCTTGGCAAGGGCCTCACGCAGGGCGGATATCTCCAGGTGCTCGACCTTTTCCTTGAGGGTGGTCCCAGGGGGCTCGGGACCGTTGGTGCAGACCGCACCCGATCGCAGGCTCCGGGAAAGGTGCTCCAGCTCGATGACCCCATGGTCCTCCACCAGGGCGACGGCTCGCTCGATCTCGTTTTCCAGCTCCCGCACGTTGCCGGGAAATGCATGCCCGCTCAAGCACCCCATGGCCATCTTGCTGATTCCGCGCACCTCCTTGCGATTCCTCTCGGAATGCTTTCGGACGAAGTGGCGGACGAGGATCGGGATGTCACCCGATCGCTCCCGCAAGGGGGGGAGCTTGATGGGGAAGACGTTGAGACGGTAGTATAGATCTTCACGGAAACGCCCGCTCCTGACATCGGTGGCGAGGTCCCGGTTGGTGGCGGAGATCACCCGGACGTTCACGTTCCTGGGCTGACCGGCCCCCACGGGACGGATCTCTCCGTCCTGGAGGACTCGCAGCAGGGCCACCTGCATGGAAGGCGTCATGTCGCCCACTTCGTCCAGAAAAATGGTTCCCCCGTCGGCCTCCTCGAAAAGCCCCTTCTTGTCGGCCAATGCTCCCGTGAAGGCGCCCCGGCGATACCCGAAAAGCTCGCTGGTCAGGAGGCTTTCGGGGATCCCTCCACAGTTCTGGGACACGAAAGGCTGGTGCCTTCGCACACTGTGCTGATGGATGGAGCGGGCCACCAGCTCCTTGCCTGTTCCCGTTTCTCCCAGGATGAGCACCGTGATCTCCGACTCGATGGCTTTCTGGCAGAGCTGAAAGACCTTGAGGAGCTGCGGGCTGTTGCCCTTGATCCGGGAAAAACGGTACCTGGCTTCAATCTCTCTTCGCAGACGGAAGTTCTCGTGCTCGGAATGCTCGATGAGCAGATCCTTTTCACGGTCTTCATGCTGCAGATTGAGGTAGGCACTCTGGAGCTCCTGGTACATCCTGGCGTTGTCCAGGGCCATGCCGATGGTTCCCGCGATGGTGGTGAGGAAGTTGAGATCGGTCTGCGTGAAAGCGTCGGGCTGCTGATGGCAGCCTTCGATGACGCCAATGATCCTTTGCCTTGCGAGGATGGGGGCGGCGATCATGGAGCGGGTCACGAATCCCGTCAGCTGATCCACCTGCTTGAAATGCCGAGGGTCCCGGGAAACGTCCAGGATCAGCTCCGGCTTGCCCATGGCGAGCACCCTGCCGGCAATGCCGTGACTGGCCGGGAAACGCACTTCCCGCAGCTTCTCCGCATCCAGGGCGTTGTTTCCGACTTCCACGCGAAAGAACAGCTCGTCCATCGAGGGGTCGTGGAGGAGAATCGATACCGTCTGGGCGTGAACGAGATCCCTGGTGCGGTCGATGACCCGCTTCAAGAGATCATCCGTGTCCAGGGAGCCGTGGAGAGACTGACTCACCTCCAGAAGGGCTTTCAGCCGCTCGCTGTCGGTCGTCAATCGGACGAGCTCGTCGATGTCCTCGATGACGGCGCTGGCCATTCCACTCCAATCATGACTTTCTCAAGTAGCCGCAAGTGCTGCTTCGGAGCACGCGGAGGCATGAAATCATGAATGATGAATCTAACTCATCATCCAGGGAATCCAAACAAAAATTGTCCCTCCGAGGACCGCTCGCCCTATAAAATGCTCAATGGATCTCAAAGGGTTCGGGAAGGGTAAGGGTGCCGGCATCACCCGAACTGCACGACACGTGGAATAAAAAAACCCCTACGGGGGGGCCTGGGGACCCCGCAGGGGACGAACCATAAAGAAGCAGAAGTGTAAAAGAAGTGGCATACGCCCTACCCATCTCCTAGGCAAAGGGGATGCCAGCAACGGGGAATGAAGCCGAGTCGCGGGAAATGGCCATAAGACCCGCGACCTGGGCCGGCCTGATTCGTGTCGCAGTCGTCATGGGTCATGGATGCTTGCCCAAAGGGGTTTGCTCGATCTTCACAAACCATCAACCACGTTGGCGGCATGCGGGGGAGGATTTGTGATAAATATAAATATACGAATAGGTTAAATCGACTTGCAATTAGGTTGATACTTGTCAATGAAGTTGTCTATCCCTGGTGAATCGAAAAAGCGTCCAGAGGGGATCCAGGAAATAAAGTCTTGCAGCCGGCCTGAGAAATGTACTGAACCGACGGCAGGGGCCGACCTCGGGCCTCCAAGAGGGGACCGGCCGCTGTCGTTTCCGGTCGGCTCCATTTTCCGGTTTGAAAGAGTGGTGATTCTGTGGAATCTTGGAATCTGCGAGGAGCGCGGGGCGGGAGGAAGACCGGAGGCCATGGAATCGCGCCCCCCGAATGTCAAGCGCCGTGAGGGTCGCGCGGTTTGATCCTGCCATTCCCGGGGACGAGAAGGTATGGGACGATGGACGATGGGGGGCATTGCGGGCGTTTTGACGGGAGCTCTGGGGATTCTCCTGAGCCTGTCGCCCTGGGGTGCCGCGTTGGAGGAGGGCTATGGACTGAGGCTTCTCTTCCATCTCAGGGGAAGGATCGCGCCACCACCCGAGGTGATCGTCGTGTCCCTGGACAGCGCCTCGGCCAGGACATTGAGTCTCCCGGACCAGCCCTGGAAATGGCCCAGGTCCCTGCATGCCCGACTGGTGGACAGACTGGTGTCCGAGGGAGCGAGGGTCATTGCCTTCGACCTGGTCTTCGAAGATCCTCGGCCCGACGACCAGGACGGGCTGTTCGCCCGCGCCATGGAGAGGGCCGGCAGTGTGGTGCTCTGCGAGTTCATGAAAAAGGAAGCCATCCACCTGGGGGATGGGGAGGGAAAAAGACTGGGGGAGGCCAGCGTCGAGCGGCTCGTCAAGCCAACACCGGTACTGGCCGGCGCTGCCGTGGCCCGCGCTCCTTTCCCCCTGCCCAAGGTGCCCGTGCAGGTCAGCCGGTTCTGGACGTTCAAGACCAGCGCGGCCGACAAGCCCACGCTTCCGGTGGTGGTTCTTCAGGTCTACGGTCTGCCCGAGTACAAGCGATGGATGGATGTCCTGGGCCGGGTGGCGCCCCACTGGGTGCCGGGCCTACCCGCGACTGAAAAGGATGTGCTGGGAAGCAGAGCGGGGGAGACCCTCGTCACTGAGCTCAGGACGCTCTTTCGGAAAGAGCCCCATGTGGCGGGAAGCCTCATGGCCATGGTGGAGCGGATGCAAGGCGGGCTCGGCGATCGTCGTCAGGCCCTGCTCATGGGGGCCCTGGCCCGGATGTACGCGCATCCGGAGGACAGTCTGTATCTCAACTATTACGGGCCGCCCGGCACTCTGGCCACGGTTTCCTATCACCGCCTCGTGACGGATTCCGGCGAGAAGACCAGCGAGGGCCCCCCCCTGGATTTCCGTGGCAAGGCGGTCTTCGTCGGGCTCTCCGAGCTGAGTCATCCTCAGCAGATGGACGCTTTTCACACCGTCTTCTCGCAGCCTGACGGCGTGGACATCTGCGGGGTCGAGATCGCCGCAACCGCTTTTGCAAACCTCCTTCATGGGAGCTGGCTCAAGCCTGTCGACGGCCTGTCCCGGTCGATCCTGCTGGCTGTGTGGGGGTTTCTGCTGGGATGGCTCTGCTGGGGGCTCTCGACGCCCGGCGCGGCGCTGACCGCCGGAGTGTCGAGTCTGCTCTACCTGACTGCTGCCTGGTGGTTCTTCAGCCAGCAGGCCCGATGGGTTCCCGTGGTCATTCCGGTCTTTGCGCAGATGCCTTCCGTGCTGCTGGCCTCGCTCCTCTGGAAGTACCGCGAATCGAACCGGGAGCGGCGAAATGTGGAACGGGCCCTGGGACACTACCTCCCGGCCCACATCGTCGAGCTGGTGGGCAGGAACCTGGATGTGACCCAGGGCTGCCGCGCCGTGCATGGAGTCTGTCTCTTTTCGGATATCAGCCGTTTCACGGCTTTCTCGGAGGGGCTCGAGCCGTCGGAGCTCAGGGATCTCCTCAATCGATATTACCAGCGGGTTTTCGAGCCGGTGGGGCGCTATCGGGGTATCGTGTCGGACCTCGTGGGGGACTCCATGCTGGCGATCTGGGCAGGCTCAAGCCCCAGCCCGCGGCACCGGGGGGACGCCTGCAGGGCCGCCCTGGAGATGCTGGACCGGGTTCGGGACTTCAACCGGGATTCCGCACCCTTGAATTTGCCCCTTCGCCTGGGGGCTCATGCGGGGGAGATGGTGCTGGGGGCTCTTGGGGCCCATGGGCACTACGAGTACCGTCCCGTGGGGGATGTGGTCAATACGGCCTCGCGAATCGAGGAGCTCAACAAGCACCTGGGAACCCAGGTCCTGGTCAGCGGAGACGTCATGCGGGATCTGGAGGGATTCGCCCGCCGTGAGATCGGCGATTTCGTGCTTCTGGGCAAAAGCCGGCCCGTGAGGATCTTCGAGCTGGCGGGGGCGGAGGGACAGGATGCCGTGTTTCCCGACGGGTTTCTGGATGTCTTTGCCGAAGGTCTGGCCCTTTTCGGGGAGGCCTCCTGGGCTAAAGCCCTGGTGAGATTCCAGCAGTGCCAGGGGCTGGCCCCCGGCGACGGTCCGTCACGCTTCTATGCGCAAATCTGCGGCGTGTATCTCGTTCGCGAGCCCGAAGCTCCGTGGGGGGGCTGTGTCGTCATGACCAGCAAGTGAGATCCCGGTGCCCTGACAGCCTGCTTTCACCGGGAGCCGAAGGGGGCTTTGCTCTACAATGTTGAAGACCTTCATTGAACTGTGGCCGAGGCGGGGTTATGTGAATCCAGGTTGTGCGAATGGCATGGGCTGGGCGAAAATGCCTGAACGATCGTGGGAAGTCCCTCTTGTCCCCGGGGACGATGGCGTGGCTTCCGGACCTTCACCCTTTTGCCGGCACGAGGAGCAAGGCAGAATGGAGCATGCAGCGGAATTCCTTCCTTATCTGAGCCCCACGTCCATCATCGACAGCGATCACCCCGACGTGATGGCCTTTGCCCGCGAATCCGCCGGGGAGTCGAGTCTGCCTGTCGAGCGGGCTGTTAACCTCTACCTGGCGGTGCGGGATTCCATTCGTTACGATCCCTACATGCCTTTCCACCTGCCCGAGCACTACCGGGCCAGCGGCGTTCTGAAAAGAGGGCGTGGCTTCTGCATCCCCAAGGCTTCCCTGCTCTGCGCCTGTGCCCGGGCCATGGGGATCCCCGCCCGGCTGGGGTTTGCCAACGTGAGAAATCACCTGGCCACGCGGCAGCTGCTGGAGTTTCTCGGTGTGAACCTCTTCGTGTACCATGCTTTTGTGGAGATGTTTCTGGAAGGGAATTGGGTCAAGGCCACACCGGCCTTCAATCGGGAGCTCTGTGAGCGGCACCGGGTGCCTCCCCTGGAGTTCGACGGTCGCGAGAGCTCGGTTTTTCAGCCCTACAATCTCGAGAATCGGAAGTTCATGGAGTATGTCGACTTCGTTGGCAGCCGCGCGGACGTTCCCGTGGACGAGATTGTGGCCGCTTGGGAGGCGACCTATGGCAGGGAGCGCGTGGCCGGCTGGATACAGGACTTTTCGGGGCCGGCTTCCCGCACTGAATCTCACTTTGAGACCGAGGACGTCGTCCAGGGCTGACGGACTGGCCTGAAAGACGGGCCATTCCTTGCGCCGGGGGTGGACGGCCGGGAGGGCCCGATTCGGGGGAGGAGGAGCATTGAGTGGGCCTGTGAGCGATGATGGACCGATCCTGGATTTGACTCGACGGGCGAGGGCCCTTCAGGAGGAATACGGGGCACGCCTGATGGCCGACGAGGGCATCCGCGCTCTCGTCGGGGCCTATGGGGCAGCCATCGAGCAGACGGCCGCGGCCATGCAGACCGAGAGGATTGGGGCGGCCTGCTCGGCGTGTGCACGACAAAACCCCTCGGGATGCTGTTTCGCGGGGCTCGAATCGGGCTTCAACGAGATCATGCTTCTGCTCAATCTGCTCCTGGGGTGCCCCCTCCCGGAGGTGCGCGCACAGGGAGACACCTGCTTTTTCGTGGGGGAGCGTGGCTGTCGGCTGCGCGCCCGCTATTATTTTTGTCTGCACTATTTTTGCCCCGGCCTGGAGGCGTCCCTGGGTGATGCCCGCATGGGAGCGCTTCAGCAGCAGGTGGGCCGGGAGCTGCGTGCGGGATGGGAGGCGGAAGTCGCCATCCGCCGCTGGCTTGGGTCTCACTCGTCAACGACCACGGAGGAGAGGGTGCCCTCATGAAGGCTGTGACTGATGTGGACAAGGTGCATCGAATCCGGGATCGGCTGAGGGGAGCCCAGCACGTGGTGGTGCTCACGGGAGCTGGGATTTCGGCCGAATCCGGAGTGCCCACTTTCAGGGGAGAAGGGGGGCTCTGGCGGGAGTACCGGGCCGTGGACCTCGCGACTCCCCAAGCGTTCCAGCGGGATCCGCGGCTGGTCTGGGAGTTCTACAACTGGCGCCGGGAAGTCCTGGCCCCTCTCTCCCCCAACCCGGGCCATGAAGCGCTGGTGAGGCTGGAGCAGCGAGTGCCCCGCTTCACGCTCATCACCCAGAACATCGACGGGCTGCATGAAAAGGCGGGGAGCCACAATATCCTGGAGCTGCACGGCAACATCTGGCATGTGCGCTGCCCGGGGTGTGGCACCGTCACGGAAGACCGGCGGGTGCTGCCCCCCATGCCCCTTTGCGCCGGGTGCGGGCAGCTTCTGCGGCCTCACGTGGTGTGGTTCGGGGAGAATCTGGATCCCGCGATCCTGACCCGGGCCTACGAAGCCGTGCAGCGGACCGATTTCATGATGATCGTCGGCACCTCGGGAACCGTGGAGCCTGCTGCCTCCATGGGCATGCTGGCCAAGAGGAAAGGGGCCTGGCTGGTGGAGGTCAACCTGGAGGCCACGCCTCACACCAGTTTTTATGATGCCAGTATCCTTGGCAAATCCGGCGAGATCCTCCCCTTGATCTGCGAGGCCCTGTGAAGCGTGAATCCCTCGTCACGGACGCCTGTCTGAGGGCGCTGCCCCCCGCTCTGGCTTCCAAGATCGTGGCCCTCAAGTCATTCCTTGCGAGTCTGGGGCCTTCCGCGGTGGCGTTTTCAGGCGGGGTGGACAGCAGTCTTCTGCTTTGCCTGGCCCGGGAATGGCTGGAAGACGACGTAGTGGCCGTGACGGCCCGGTCCGGGGTCATGCCTCGGCGGGACCTGGAGGAGGCAGCCCGTCTGGCCGCGAGGCTTTCGGTTCACCACTGGATCCTGGACTCCGGAGAGATGAGCCTGGAGGACTTTGTGAAGAATGATCCGGACCGCTGTTACATCTGCAAGCGGACGCGGTATTCGGCCATCCTCGACGGCCTCGAGCGTCGGGGAATCCGGCACCTCCTGGACGGCTCCAACGTGGACGACGGGGACGATTATCGACCGGGGAGCCGGGCCATACGGGAGCTGGGAATCCGGACGCCGTTCCTGGAAGCGGGGTGGTCCAAGGAGGATATTCGGCTCGTGGCCAGGCATCTGGGCCTGGACTGCTGGGACCGGCCTGCCTCGGCCTGCCTGGCCTCGCGGATCCCCTACGGCATCCCCATCACCTTTGAAAAGCTGGCTCAGGTGGAAAAGGCCGAGGAGCTTCTCGCCGCTCTTCCCATCACAGGCCAGGTTCGAGTCCGGCATCATGGGGAGCTGGCCCGCATCGAGGTGGATGAGTCGTCCTTTGCCATCATGGTGGACGAATCCATCCGGAAGCGGATGGTCGAGGGGCTGGGCGAGCTGGGGTTCACCTACATCACGCTGGATCTGCGTGGTTATCGGATGGGCAGTCTCAACCTGGCTGTTACCAAGAGGAGGGATAGTGGATAAGGTTCACCTGATGCAACTGCTTACCCAGGTTCAAGAGGGGGCGGTCAGTGTCGAGGGCGCCGTGGAGCGGCTGAGGAAGCTTCCCTTCGAGAACCTGGGATACGCCCGGGTGGACAACCACCGATGTGTGCGGACGGGAGTGCCCGAGGTCATCTTCTGCCACGGAAAGAGCCTGGATCAGATCCAGGGAATCGTGCGGGCCCTGTCGAAACAGCATGCCAATGTCCTGGCCACCTGGGCTTCCCCGGAGATTCACGAGGCCATTCGGCGGACCGGGGTGGAATGCCGCCACCATGAGACGGCGCGAATCGTTGTCATCAACCCCCGCCCCGTGGAGGTCCTGGGGAGCGTCGTCATCGTGAGCGCGGGAACGGCGGACCTGCGCGTGGCCGAGGAGGCGGCGGTGACGGCCGAGGTCCTGGGGAGCCGGGTGAGGCGCCTTTACGACGTGGGCGTGGCGGGCATCCATCGGCTGCTGGACGTGATGGGCGAGCTCCACCAGGCCAACGCCATCGTCGTCGTGGCGGGGATGGAGGGGGCGCTGGCCAGCGTCGTGGGAGGCCTGGTATCCTGCCCGGTCATCGGCGTGCCCACGAGCATCGGCTACGGAGCCAGCTTCGGGGGGGTGGCGGCTCTGCTGAGCATGCTCAACAGCTGTGCCGCCGGTGTCTCCGTCGTCAACATCGACAACGGCTTCGGGGCTGGGTATCAGGCCACCCTCATCAACCGGATAGCGGTGGGGGTGCGGGGGGACCGCGGCCAAGGGGCCGGTGATCTCGATTCCGCGAGGGAGGAGGAGGCATGAGGACCGCCTATTTCGAATGCACCGCGGGAGCCAGCGGAGACATGATCCTGGGAGCCCTGGTGGACGCGGGGCTTGACCTCGACACCCTGCGCCGGGAGCTGGGCAAGCTGCCCATCGGGGACTTTTCCCTCGAGGTGGAAGCGGTCGTCAAGGGTGGGATCGGGGGCAGCCAGGCCATGGTGAACTGCGGTGGGTCCCACCATCACGTGCATCGCCGTCTGAAAGACCTGGAGGCCATCGTGGGGGGGAGCGGCATCGGTCCGGCCCCCCGGGAGAAATGCCTGAAGATCTTTCGCCGCCTGGCCGAGGCCGAGGCCAGGGTGCACCGCACGAGCATCGATGCCGTTCACTTCCATGAGGTGGGGGCCCTGGACACCATCGTGGACGTGGTGGGCGCGGTGGTGGGGCTGGAGCTGCTGGGCATCGAGCGCATCCACTGCTCCGCCATGAACGTGGGGGGCGGGACGGTGCGCTGCGCCCACGGTGAGCTTCCCGTTCCGGCGCCGGCGACGGCCGAGCTCATCAGGGGCCGGCCCGTCTATTCCTCGGGAGTGCGGGAGGAGCTTCTGACGCCGACGGGTGCCGCGATCCTGACCACCCTCGCCGCTGAATTCGGACCGATACCCCCCATGGTCCTCCTGGACGTTGGGTACGGGGCCGGGCGCCGGGACCTGTCTCTCCCCAACTTCCTCCGCCTGCTCATCGGGGAGAGCGAGCCCGGCCCGGCGGATGTCGAAATGGACACGGTGGCTGTCCTGGAGGCCAACATCGACGACATGAATCCCCAGATCTACGATTTCGTCATGGAGCGGCTCTTCGAAGCCGGCGCCCTCGATGTCACCTTCACCCCGGCTCTCATGAAGAAAAACCGGCCCGCGGTCGTGATCACGGCCCTCTGCCCCGCTGGCCTCAGGGAAGCCTGCGCTCGGGTGCTGCTCCGGGAAACGACCACCATCGGCGTGCGCTGGTCCCTGAGCCAGCGCATGAAGGCACGCCGGGAGATTCGCGAGGTGCTGACTCCATACGGCATCGTGCGTTGTAAGATCGCATCGGGGCTGGGGGGAGGGCTCAACGTCGCCCCTGAGTACGAGGACTGTCTTCGGCTCGCCCGCGAGGGGAAGGTGCCTCTCAAGCACCTCATGGATGTGGCGCGGTGTCTGGCGGTTGAGGAGCTGGACTGCTGACCCTCGGCGACGCTCATGTCAAGCCCCGATGGGATCTTCCCATTCTCAAGAGCCCACCAGGCAGTCAGATCCCCCCGCGATTCCCGGCCTAGCCCCACCGCGTGGCGGGCATTCAGCTCGGCCCTCCGGACCAAGCCAGGCCATGCATCGCGAGGAGCCGGGATCAGTTCGTCCCCGAGCCCTTTTTCCGGCTTCGCTTGTCGATGAGCCAGTCCACGATGTCCGCGGGGTCTGGAGCCTCCTTCTTCCCGGGAGCCCCGGCCTTGACTGCCGGGGGCGCGGCGGTCTTCTCGGCGATGCCGGCCTCGGTCTTCACGGACGGTGAGACCTCCCGGGCCGTGGCAGTGGATGGCGCGGGGGAGGGAGTCGGGGCCAGGGTGGGCGATTCGGGCCTGGAAGCCACTGGCGGACGGGCACCCGATCCCTGGGCTGGCCCTGCCGGGGTGACATCGGCGCCCGGGGCAGAGGGCTCTTTCACCAGAGGGGGCTTTTCGGGAGGGCGGGGAGCCTCCACGGTTTGGGCCGCCTCGGGCTGAGGCTGGGGCGAATCGGGCTTCGTCGCGCGCCCCGGGCCGCCCGTAACGGCTGCGGTCGAAGGCGCCGCCGAGCTGGCGGGGGCTGGAGGGCTTCCCGTGACGGGAGGAGGGAGGACGCCGCCCGTCGTGGTGGCCGGTCCGGACGCCGAAGTCGATGCCGGGGGAGAGGCCGGGATCGCGGCGGGAGCCGCAGCCGAGGGCCCTGTCGATGGTTTGAAGGACCCTGTGGGAGTCTCGGCTCTCTCCAAGGGGCCTTTCGCGGGGGTGCCTTCGGCGGCCTTGATCTCGGGCCGCTTCTTTTCGCCATTGGACGATGGGGCTCCCGGGGATGGGGCTGCCATTGACTTTGGAGCATCCGCCTTGGGGGCTGTCGACTCCTGCCGATGGAATATCGAGCCCGACACGAAAAGGTACAGCAGCACGGCCAGCACCACCAGCGCGACGGCGGGAGCAGCCATCCAGCGCTGCCATCCGGTTCTGACGCGCCCTTCGATATCGCCGATCACTTCCTGCACCAGCTTGGGTCCAATCGGGTTCTGCTCGGCTCCGTATCCCGAGACCAGTGCATTGCCGCAGATGACATTGATGCAGCGGGGAACCCCGTCGCAATGCTTCACGATCCTGTTGACCGCGGACTTGGTGAACGGCCCGTTCTTGATGCCCAAAGCGATATCCAGTCTGTGCTGGATGTAGTCCGCGCTCTCCTTGGGGGTGAGCTTGACCAGGGTGGCCCGGTGGGCGATCCTCTGCTTCAGCTGGCGCAGCTCTTCGGAGCTGAGCAGGTTTTCGAGCTCGGGCTGCTGGCCCACGAGGATGATCTGGAGCAGTTTGTCCTTGCTCGTTTCGAGGTTGGACAGCATCCTCAGATTTTCGAGGGTCTCCACGGGCATGTTCTGGGCTTCATCAATGACCAGCACCACGTTGTTGCCCTGCTTGTATTCCTCGATGAGAGCCAGGTGGAGCCGCTGGATGAGCTGAAACTGGTCCTCGCCTTCGGGAACCTCCAGGCCAAGCTCCTCGTAGATGAGCCGCACCAGGTCCCTGTAGGATAGGCATGGGTTGAAGACGAGAATGGTTTTGACACGCTCACGGTCGAAGTGCTGCATGGCTGATCGCAGGATCGTGGTCTTGCCGAGACCGACTCCCCCCGTGATCATCATGAAGCCCGCCCGGTTCTCGACGCCAAAGAGGATCACCCCCAGCGCCTCCTTGTGGCTGGGGCTCAGGTAGAGAAACTCCGGGTCGGGCGTGATGTGGAACGGCTCCTTGAGCAGTCCGTAGTATTCCAGGTACATGATGGCGCCTACCGTGCCTTGATTCGTGTGCCGAGGCTACTCGAGGATTTCTCGAATGGCGTCCAGCACGGGGTTGAGCTGAGATGGATCCTTGGGCTTGGGCTTCTGCCTGGGAGGTGCATACTTCGCCACGCAATCGTACTGTTCCCACCCCTTCAGCGAGTAGCTCAGATCCACCGCCTTCCACTTGGGATGGCCGTTCTGCTGGAGCCATCCGAGGTTTTCAGCCAGAATCCCGGCAAACCTCCCGACATTCTCACAGTTGGCCGTTCGAAAGTCGAAAGAAATCAGCACGGCCTTCACCGCGACGGTGGGGACGGCTTCCTGCTGCCAGGCATAAGTGCCCGCGGGGATCTCCGCCACGGGATAAAACTGCTGCACATCCTTGTTGGTGATGGGGATGATCTTCAGATTGTCGGTTTCGGAGATGTTTTCCGAAAACAGCTTGACGGGCAGCCCGGCCACGTAGACCATGGCGTCGATGGCGCCTGCCTTGAGCTTGGCCAGGGCCTGGTCCGTACCCACCAGCACCATTTCCTTCGGGCTCACTTTCGAAACCTCGAAGAGCAGCTTCGACGTCAGGTAGGTGCCGCTTCCCTCCTCGCCGATGGCCACGCGCTTGTTGGCCAGGTCGTCGAAGCTGGCGATGCCCTGCCGGCCCACCAGGTGGATTTCCTCATTGTAGAGCGGATAGACCATCTTGATCTTCTTGGCCACGTTCTTGAGGAGCTGATTCGTCTGGAGCTTGGCCACGAAGGCCAGCACGTCCGACTGAACAATGCCCAGGGGAACACCCGGCCTCTTGTAGACGGCGTAGATGTTCTCGATGGAACCATCGGACGGAATCACGTTCACCTCAAACCCGTGCTGCTGCATCAGCTGCTGGAGGTTCAGCCCGAACTGGTAGTAAGTGCCCTTTTCCTTCCCCGTGATGATACCCATCTCCACGGCGGCAGCACTGTTCCAGAAGGCCATGCCGAGCACGCAAGCCAGTATGACGGATGCTTTTTTCATGGTCATCCCCTTGGTGATTGACTGATTCGACTCTGCTGATCCGGAAATATGATGTGAATCGTGAAGAAATTACCATGATTGGGGCGGGTCTTAAAGGCCAAATGCACAGGGTCGTGCCGCGCGCGAAATCTCGAGCCCTTATCCCGTTTCCGCCCTCCCTGTGCCGGGCTAAGCCGGGCTCTGGCGTCGAGAAAGGGCCTCGATGCGGCGCGCCGATCGTTCATGAAGGGCCGCGAGGCCGACATCCCGGGACAGCAGGGCGGCCAGCTCCGAGGCGAAGTGCCCGACGTGCTCCGGGATTTGACAGAGGAGGAAGAAGTCGATGGTGGCTAGAAGCCCCTGCCGCGCAACAGTCTCCCAGCTGAAGCCCCGTGCCACCGCCGCCATGTCCAGGTCGTCGCTGAGGAGGACTCCCTCGAAGCCCATGCGCTGGCGCAGCCATTGGGGGCAGATGATCGGCGAAAGGGTCGCGGGCCACTCACCGTCCAGGGTGAGGTAGAGCGAATGGGAGGTCATGACGCAATGAACGCCCGCGGCGATGGCCCGGGCAAACGGGGCCAGATCCGCCTCCATCGATGATTCGTCTGACCAGCGGATGACTGGGGCATGGTGGTGCGGGTCCAGCTCGGCCTGGCCAAGCCCTGGAAAATGCTTGGCAGTGGCGGAGACGCCTTCAGCCTGAAGGGCCTGGATCCATTCTCGGCCGAGCTCCGCTACCCGTCGCGGGTCCGAGCCGAGGCAGCGCTCCTCCATGAAGTGGCTGGCGCCTTCCTGGGCAAGGACGTCCAGAACCGGGGCCAGGTTGATATGGATTCCCAGGCTCCTCAGCTCTCGCCCGGCCGCGGCCGCCCATTTCCGGACCGATTCGACCCCTTCCCTGGCCAGGGTCCTGGCCGAGGGCAGTCGGAGGAACGGTGGAGAGGTCAATCTCTGAACTGGCCCGCCTTCCTGATCGATGGCCATGAGGAGCGGCCTTCCGAGGTACCTTCGGGCACAGTCCTGGGCGGAGCGCAGGAGCTCCTCAAGCTGTCCGGGGCTCTCGATGTTCCGCCTGAAGAGAACGGCTCCGCCGATGTGGTGATGGCGGATGAGCTCCTCCAGCTCCTCTTCCAGCCGTGTCCCCCGGAACCCGACCATCAAATGGGCTCCAGCCTGTCTTCTCCATTCATCCGTTGCGGTCAAGGCTCACCCCCTGTCGAGTCTCCAGCGCTTCATCCAATGTGGGTCAAGGCATCCACGATTTTGATCCGGGTGGCGCGCCAGACGGGAAAAACGGCAGCCAGGAGCCCGATGACGCAGCAGATGGCTCCCGCCAGCATCAGCGTGCCGGTCTCAATGCGGAACACGGGCAGAATCGTCCCCAGCTTCCGGGAGAAGATATGGGCGGCGGGAAAGGAGAGTCCCATGCCCAGGGTGCCGCCCAGCAGCGCCAGCGTCAGGGATTCTCCCGCAATGAGCTTCGCCAGAAAGAGATCTCCGAATCCCAGCGTCTTGAGGGTGGCGTACTCCGACATGCGCTCCCGGGCGGTCATGGCCATGGTGTTGGCCAGGATGACCAGGATCACGCCGATCACCACGAAGGACACGATGCGGATGGCAACGACGAGGGCCTCCGTCATGGCCACGAAGCCCAGCTGGAAGGCCTTTTCCGTTTCCGTCAGGGTCTCGGCCAGGGAGTTCTTGAACAGGCTGTCCACGCTCTGGGACACCGCCGCCGCGTTCTGGGGATTCGCGATCTGGATGATGTACCAGCCCACCTGCCCGCTCTGCATGGCCGTCTGCTTCACCGCTTCGTCCAGGTAATCCCAGCGGAAGAACATCTGGGTCTCGTCCGTCGACCGGGTGGCCCCCCGGTAGACCCCGACCAATACCAGACGCCATTCCCCAGGATAGATGTTCCCCGTCAAAGGGATCGTGTCGCCCAGCTTCCATCCATACTGCTCGACGAGCTTACGACCGGCGATGCAGGCGTTGCGCCGGGACCAGAAGGCCTTGAGCTGCTCCCTCGGGACGATGAATTCCGGGAACAGATCGAAAAAAATGGAAGGACCCACGGCCATGCGCGGGAAAAAGTGCCGCTCATCGATGTACACCCCGCCGAACCAGTTGGCGTAGGCCACCTGCTTCACTTCGGGAACCTGAAGGATCCGCTGGCGGTAGGTGATGGGCAGCGTGAAAATGAGCGAAACGGCGCTCCTGGAGATCAACCGGTCGGGGGAGGCGGCGGAGACCCCCCCGTACCAGGCTTCCACCGTGGTTCGGAGGAGGCAGAAAGCCAGGATGGCGACGGCCATTCCCACCACCGTGAGGGAGGAGCGGAGCCGATGGCGCAGGCTGTTCCTGATGATCAGCTGGAGAAGCTCCACGGGGCCTCGATGATCGGTCAACGGCCGATCGGGATAAGTTCAGGTTGCCGGTCCGCGGCTCCGGACCGGGGAACCACGGGGGGCCGGACGCCGGGAGGGGATCCGTGCCTGCTCACCATGGCCTCCCGGAGGGACATGACCAAGGCCCGGGGGACTGCTCGACAGGGGTGTTTCATGGAAGGCTCCCGTCATTGAGCACGCCCTTGTCCAGGTGATGGATGATGCCGGCCCGCTCGGCCGCCCGGGGATCGTGGGTCACCATGATGACGGTCTTGCTGGAGCCGCGGTTGAGGGCCTCGAGGAGGTCCAGAACTTCCATGGCCGATTGCTTGTCCAGGTCCCCGGTGGGCTCATCGGCCACGATGAGGAGGGGGTCCGCCACCAGGGCCCGGGCGATGGCCACCCGCTGCTGCTGGCCGCCGGAAAGCTCTCTCGGATAGTGATGCAGGCGATCCGTCAGTCCCACGAGCTCCAGCGCCAGTAGAGCGTGCTCTCGCCGCTCGCGGCGACCCAGGCGGTGAAGCAGGAGAGGGAGCTCCACATTCTCGAGGGCCGTCAGCACGGGCATCAGGTTGTAGAACTGAAATATGAAGCCGATGTGGTCGGCTCGCCAGCGCGCCATCCCTGTCTCATCGAGCCGGGTGATGTCCGTGGAGGCGATGGTCAGACGTCCCGAGTCCGGGCGGTCGATGCCCGCGATGAGGTTGAGGAGCGTGGTCTTGCCCGACCCGGAAGGTCCCATGAGGGCAATGAAGCTTCCCTCGGCGATGACGAGGCTGATCCCCCGCAGAACCGGGACCTCCTGGATCCCTCGGCGATAGGACTTGTACACCTCCTCCATCACCACCATGGGCTGGGAATGCGCGTCAAGCACAGTCACGGTCTACTCCGGCAGGGTCACCCGGGACCCGTCCCTGAGATCGCGAGGAGCCCTGCGAACGAGGCGGTCCCCCGCCTTCCAATCGCCATCCAGGCGGACATAGTCCCCCATGAGGTCCGGCCGGGGCAGGGGTATCCATTTGACCTGTGTGTCCTCGAGGCGAAAGATCCCCTGCTCGCCGTTCCTCTGAGCCAGCGCATCGCGGTGCACGCCCAGGAACGGCTGAAGCTCGTGCTCCTCCAGCCGCCGGGACAGAAAGGCCGCCCGGGCGCTCATCTCCGGCAGGAGACGGGGATCCAGACGATCGAGCTGGATCTTGACCAGGACCGTCCCCCTAGTCCGGTCCGCCGTGGGCACCACCGTCTGAACACTGCCATGGAGACGGGCATCCGGCAGTGCATCGAGCTGAATCTCACAGGGCTGCCCCTCGCGTACCCTGGGAAGGGATGACTCCGCGACATCCACCTGGACCATGAGGGACGACAGGTCCGCCATGGTGACCACGGCCGCCTTGGCGTTGAGGGATGAGCCAAAGGGCGCCACGACCTCTCCCACATCGGCATCCTTGGTGAGCACCACGCCGTCGAAGGGAGCCCGGATGACCGTGTAATCCAGGAGCACCTGGGCGCGCTTGAGGCCGGCTTCCAGGGCCCTGACACCGGCCCTGGCCGATTCGACGGCTGCCCTGGCTTTCTGGAGCTGGTCCCTGGCGTTCTCATAATCCGCCCTGGCGGCAACTCTCTGCTCCCACAGGCTCTTCAGTCTCCCGTGCTGTCGCTCGGCCATGGCCAGATCGGCTTCGGCCCGTTTCGTGTCGGCCCGCGCGCCGGCGAGCTGGGACTGAATCTGCTCCTTTTCGGCCCGGAGGTCGTCGCTTTCCAGCCGGGCCAGGAGGTCGCCCTCCCTGACGCGGCTTCCCTCCCGCACCGCCAGATCATCCAGGCGGCCGGTGCCCTTGGACGCCACCGCCGCCCGCCGCTGGGCCACCACGTATCCACTGGCATTGAGCTCCGTGACCACTTGCGAGGGATAGACCGGGCCGACGGAAACCAGCTCCACACTGACGGCCGGAGACAGCAGCCCCTCTCCGTAAAGCCACCAGGCTCCTGCCGCCAAGGCGCCCGCGAGGAGCATCGCCACGCCAGCAGTCCGCAATGGCTTACGAGTGGGGCGGACCGCTTCCTTGTGCTGGATCTTCAGGCCTGAAATTCTATCGGTGTCCATTGGTCATGGATTCCTGTTCGGAGCTAGTGGACGGTCGACCCGGCTGGGACGGGGTGGGCATGGGCTCCCCATCCCGGAAGATGGCTCTCTCGCGCGGGCCGAAATGGTCTCACGCCGTCGCCCGGACGCCGCGAGCCCACCGAGCCTCCAGCTCCATGAGCGGACCGAAGGGGGATCAGCGGACCACGAACGTTACGGGTGGAGTCTCCACCGGATCGACGCTTCCACCCAGCCACACGCGGGCCAGGACCTTGTGTGTGCCCTTCCTCATGCTCCAGTCCCAGCGATGGACCCCCGTACCCGTGACTCCGGCCAGTACCCCGTCCATGAGCCACACCACCCTCATATAAGGCAGACCCCTGGGAAGCACCAGGGGAAAGACTTCCAGGTCGTCCGGCACCCGCGGATCCATGGCCAGCTCCAGGCCCCCCGTGGGCTGCAGCAGCTGAACCACGGGCAGGCTCGACGCCGCGATGGCCGAAACCGGCGAGAACGCGGCACGGGCCCCCCCGTGGTTCAGCTCACAACGTTCACGAGGCTCCGAGCCCGGCACGAAGAGCTCGTCCGCCCGGGGACATCCAGGGCCCGGAAGGCGCCCACTTTTCTGACAGATCGCCTGCCGCGCCAGACGGGGGGACAGGGGAAGCGAGCCGGGCACAGTCCCTTCGTTGAGCTCCCGGAACACGGCCCTCAGGACCAGTCCCGGCCCCGTGGTCCCGGTCAATCCGCGGGTGGGAGTGCGATCCAGGTTACCCATCCAGATGCCCACCACGTGTCGGTGCGAAAAGCCCACGGCCCAGGCATCCCGATGATCGCTGGAAGTCCCCGTCTTGACCGCCGTTTCCACCGGCAGGCTCAGGAGGTGTCCCTCCCCGAACTCGAGCCTGCGGGCCTGGGGGTCCGCAAGGATGTGGGCCACCAGCGATGCGACCTCCTGGCTCATGACCCTTGGCGACGGGCGCGGCTCGCCATCGGCCGCCCCATTCCATATCAGGGGATGGAAACGTCCCCCCCTGGCCAGGCAGGCGTAGGCCTGAGTCAGCTCCAGCAGGCTCACCTCGCCGTCTCCCAGGGCCAGGCCGTGGCCGTAGTGGTCGTGGCTCTGGACCAGGCTCGCGAAACCGAGCTCCCGCAGTCGCTGGAGGAAGGCGCGAGCCCCCGTGAACTGGATGGCCCTTACCGCGGGGATGTTGAGAGAGTTGCCAAGGGCCTCCCTGAGACGCAGGGGACCATGGTGGATTCGGCTGTAGTTCCGGAACACGTGCATCCCCGACCTCAGGGGCTCTGAAAGCGGAGAGTCATCCAAAATGGTCGCGGGGGTCCAGCCTTTCTCCATGGCCAGGGCGTACAGAAAGGGCTTGAGGGTCGATCCGGGCTGCCTCGGCAGCGTGACGGCGTCAAACCAGGAGCCGGCCGGCCCCTGTCGCGTCCCCCCTCCGTTGACCCAGGCCAGGATCTCGCTGGACTGGTGGTCCGCCACCAGGATGGCTCCGCTGGTGGCATCCTGCTCCGAAAGGTCCCTGAGGGCGCTGTCCAGGATATTTTGCAGCTTTCCCTGAAGGGTGGCATCCAGGGTCGTCCGGCGAATGGCCCCGTCGGAGTCGGCTGGGACCGCTCGAGCCAGCACATGCCGGACGTAATGGGCCGCCATGACAGGCAGCCGTCCCGTCTGGAGCTGCAAAGGGGAACTCAGGACGAGCTGGAGCCCCCTGGAGGAGATCGTCCCCGCCTGATGCAGACGCTGAGCCAGTCCGTCGATGCTCTCATCCAAAGCGGAAGGGGTTCTGAAAAGATCCAGCCGACTGGGGGATCGAACCAGGACGGCCAGGGCCAAAGTCTCCCGCTCGTTCAGGAGATGGAGGTCCCGGTCGAAGTAAAGGCGGGCTGCCTGGGCCACGCCCCGACGCTGCCGGGCGTAAGGCACCTGGCTCAGGTAGAATTCGAGGATCTCGGCCTTGGAAAAACGGGCTTCGAGAGCGCGGGCCTCGAAGCCTTCCACCCAGCGCGACCACAGGGTTCGAGGCCTTGGGTGCAGCATGCGCACGACCTGCTCCGAGAGGGTGCTGGCGCCCCTCACCACGCGGCGGGCCGCCAGGTTCTGGACGATGGCGTGACATCGGGCGACCCAGTCGACGCCGTCATGCCGAAAGAAACGCTTGTCCTCGGAAAGAATGAAGGCCTGCCGAAGGAGGGCCGGGATCCGATGGAGAGGAATCCAGTCGTGGGAGTTCCAGGGATTCACGTACGTGATGGAAAGGGGGATATCGTGGCGGTCCAGAATCCGGGGCTGAGTGACCCTCAGGGTTTCGGATCGCAGGCTTTGTGGAAAAGGAAGCATATCCAGGGATGTCTTCCAGGCTGCCAGCGCCATGCCCAGCGCAACGGCCAGACCCAGCAGCCCCAACCTCTTGATCCGCTTCTCGGCCACCTTGAATCATCCAGCCCGAGTGCTTCCTATTCCTCTTCCTTTCGATCGGACCGGAGGAGCTCGGGCTTGAAATCGGGCACCTGGGCACCGACCATGGTGTCTTTCAATGTCCAGAACACACTTCGAAACTGCTGATCGAAGTTGCTCGGCGAGACTCTTCCCAGCTCGATGAACTTGATCACGATCTCCTTGCTGATGCGGAGGATTTTCTCGTCGTCCTGATTCATGAATGAAGCCCTCCAGTTGCCGACAGGTCCAAGACGGAAAAAGCCTCTGCTGGTTGGAGGTTGGCCATTACGGTCAAGCAGAGGCTTTTTAGGTGGTGATTGAAATACCCCGGAAGGCATCTCGGCTACCCGGAAAAACTCTAACACGAAGCTGGATGAAGGGACAATTGGAAAAGAGTCGACGGGGTGGAGGGGGTGTCCTGGGCGCCAACCACTTCCGTGCGCACCTCCGGGTCCAGCGGCGATTGGCCGGCCCGCCGCTCACCCGTCGCCGCGGACACGGATCCCGCGTGTCAAGCGCAAGACTCGTGCAAGCGCTTCAGGGCCGTCTGGAGTGCGTGGTAACTGATGGGCTTGGCGATGAAATCCGCCGCCTCGTGGAGAAGGCTGTCGATGGCCAGATCGTGGCCGCCATGTCCGGTCATCATGATGACCTTGGTCTCGGGATTCTCTTCCTTGATCCGCTGCAGGAGCTCGATGCCATCCATGCCGGGCATGATGATGTCCGCCAGCACGATGGTCGGCTGCTCGCTCCGAATGATCTCCAGGGCATCGCTGGCGGTTCCCGCCGTCAGGACGCGATAGCCGCTCTCACTCAGCGACATGTGCAAAACCCTTCGTATTCCTTCCTCATCGTCTACCACCAGAATCTTCTTATCCACCATGGGATTCCGCCTGAATTCGGGTATGGGAAGATGAATACAGAACCTCCACACTTCTTGGAATGATCTTGCAGCGGCCGGGCGGCCGACTGAGCCTGGCGGTCGGGATCAGCGGTATTCCCTCTCCACGCACTCAGGACAGGGCATGATCGCCGCGGCCATGCCTCTCCCTCGGGAGCCGTCATGCGCTGGAGCCGAGGGGTACCAGCCGGCCCAGAACAGCGTCCCTGGGAACATTGCAGATGGCCGAAACCTCTTTCGCCTCAAACCCCAGGCAGAGGGCGAGGAGCTGGTTGTAGTCGAAAACAGGAATCCTGTAACGCTCCTCGCCCACCTTCCTGTTCAAGGTGTTCTGGACATTTTCCATGTGCATCAGGCAGGTGATGCACGAGACGGCGATGAAATCGGCCCGGGTCTCATCGAGGATGGCATCCAGCTTGGCCTGGGCAAACTCGACGGCCTGCTCGGGGGTGCTCTTCATGAACCCCCCCGCGCCGCCGCAGCACTGCAGCTCGCGACTGTATCCGTCCACGGTGGCCCCCAGGGCTTCCACCAGCTGTCGCATGCCCTTGGGGGCGCGGGCGGAGTCCTCGAAGCCCACGACCTCGCTGGGGAACAGGGTGTGGCACGGATACTGGACGATGCCGTGGAGCCCCTGGAGACTCCTCTTGAGGCTCGAGGCGATCTTCTCCGGACCGATCTCACGGTAGAGGACCTCGGAGACATGACGCACCCTGGACTCCCCGGTGACCTTCCGGCCCGATGGCTCCAGCAGCTCGTTGACGCGCGCCATCTTGCCGGCATCATGCATCAGATGCTCCCGCGCCATGCGCAGGACGCTGTAACAGGATCCGCACTGGACAACGAAGTCGCACCCGTTGGCCTCGGCGATGGAAAGATTCCAACCGCTGGTCGCCATCCAGGCCTCCTCGTCGCAGGACGGGAAGGCGCCGAAAGCCGGGCAGCAGGCGTAGTGGTCGGCGCTCACCAGGTCGATGCCGAGCACGGGCAGCGATGCCCGAATGGCACGCTCCACGTCCGGTCGGATGGCCGGTGTATTACAGCCTGGGAAAAAGCATAATCGCATCTCGTTGCTCCTCGCTCCAGAGTGAGCCGCCGGGCTCATTCACCGAACATGTAGTCGTTGTCACTGACCACCCTGGTCTTCATGAGCATCTCACGAAACCATTCCAGCTGCTCCGGATTCTCGGTCAGGGTCTTCAGCGGGGGCAGCCCCAGGGACTCGCGGAGCTCCTTGTTCACGCCGACGGCCTGGGTGTATCCCCGCTTGTAGATCTCCACAATGGCCTGGGGCACCCGGGTCTCATCGTTGGCGCTCTGCCACTGCCGAATGGCGAGGATCATCTCGAAGGGCTTCACATCCATGGGGCACATCTCCTCGCACTTGGAGCAGGAGACGCAGGCCCATGGCGTGTCGTCCTGGATGAGCTCCTCCTCGAGCCCCAGGATCACCAGCCGGGCCAGGTTCCTGACCAGGAGGGGAGGCTCCCCATGGGAGGCCGGGCATCCCGATACGCATGTGCTGCAGTTGAAGCAGAAGTGGAGATCCCCCGTGTTGTAGATGTCTTTCCACAGATCCTTGGTCGATCCTTCCTGCAAATCCATGATCGCCACCTCGTTATGCCACGGTCGATGAAAGGAGACTGTCCATGAGCTGAGCATCGATGACCGCCATCAACTGCCGGTCGGTCCATCCCCTGACCTCCGCCGCGTTGTTCTGGCACTCCACCGCGCACTGGCCGCAAGCCTGGCACGCGGCGGCATCGATATCGATGCACCGGTTCACGTCGTTGTACGCGCGGGCCCCGTAAGGGCAGATGCTCACACAGCGCTGGCAGCGCACGCAAAGGGCGTCCCTGACGGTGGAAGTGACGGCGGCGGTGTGCACCTCGCGTCCCGAAAGATAGGTGTAGGCCTTCTGGGCCGCCGCTTCGGCCTGGAGAATCACGCTCCGGAGGGGCATGGGGGAGTGGGCCGTGCCCGCCAGGTAGAAACCGACCTTCTGGAATTCGACGGGTCGCCATTTGGAATCCGCCTCGGCCAGGAAGCCGTCCTCGGTCAGAGAGACGCCCAAAGCCTCGGCCAGTCGCTGGCTCGACTCCTCGGGATCCACGCCGGTGGAAAGTGCCACCAGGTCCGCCGGCAGCTCCATCTCCAGGTTCAGGACAGGATCGCGGAAATGGACGACCGGCTTGCCTTCGACCATTTCCAAACGGGGCTTTTCGTCCAGGCCGTAGCTCATGAACACGATCCCGGCCGATCTGGCCCTGGAGTAGTACTGCTCGTAGAAGCCGTAAGTCATCACATCACGATACAGGATGAAGACCCGGGCATCGGGGCTGAGCTCCTTGATCTTCAGGGCGTTACCGATGGCTCCCATGCAGCAGATGCGGCTGCAGTAAGGCCGGCCGTCTTTCTGGCGCGATCCCACGCACTGGATCATGACGACGTTTTCGAGGCCGTTGGCATCGATGCCGCCGCTGGCCAGACCCTGCTTGAGCTCCGCCTGGGTCAGAACCGTGTCCGAGGCCCCGTAGCCGTATTCCGTCGTGGCCCCCTCGCGCCCTCCCGTGGCCAGGATCACCGCGCCGTGATGGACGTACGTGCTCTCCCCCGTGTCCTTGGAATGGAGCTTGGACTCGAAGGAGCCCAGGGTGCCGACGGTCTTTTCGACCTCGCAGCGGAGATGGACCGTGATGCTCCGGTTTTCGAAAACCTTGAGCTTCATATCCGTGGCCATGGCCACGGGGGCCAGCCCGTCCACCGTGTGCTCGACCTGGCTGCCGAGATATCCGCCCAGATGCGGGCCCTTTTCCACCAGGTGGACCTGCACGCCGCGCCCCGCCAGGGAGAGGGCGGCCTGCATGCCGGCGATGCCGCCGCCGACCACGAGGGCGGCCTGGGTGATGGGGAGTGTGCTCACCCGAAGGGCGGGCTTGTATCTCAGTCTTTCGATGTCGGCCCTGACATCCCGGGCCGTACGCAAGGTCCAGTCGCCCACCGACGGCTCAGCCGAGCCTTTACGGGCGATGCCGAGGAGATCGAAGATCTCGACCATGGAGGAGCTGAAGCCTGCCCTCCTGGCGACGTTCTTGAGCTTCTGGCGATACATGAAGGGCTGACAGGCTCCGACGAGCAGCCGATTGCCGCTGGTCTTGCCGAGAAGGTCGGCGACGGCCGTCTCCCCGTCCGTCTGACAGATGGAATCGATGACCTGGACGTCACCCACCCCGCTGATGCGCTGGAGCTCGGAGGCGAGGAGCCCGTAGTCCACTCCTTCGGCACCGGCTTTTTCACCACATCTGCAGACAGCCACGGAGACCAGGGGCGTTTCCCGTTCCCGGGGCGGTGGATCGGGGATTTCCTCCTCCCGCAAGGTGTCGACACCCAGGGCGGTGAGGAATTTGGTGGCCTCCCCCGCGGCGGCGATGCCGCTCGTCATGGCCTCGCTGACATCCGTGAGTCCCATGAGGGATCCGCAGAGGAACAGGCCGGGGCTTCCGGCCATCCTGACCTTGCTCCCGGGCTCCGTGGCCAGGAGCCCCCGGGAGTCCAACGGAGCGCTCAGCAGGTCCGCCCATTTCCTGTGGGTCTCGAAGGGGATCTGACCCGTCGAGAGCACCACAAGGTCATAATCCTTCACGGAGAATTCGTTGGTCTCGGGGTCGAAGTAGCGAATCTGGAGACCGCCGTCAGGCTGGAGCGTGACCCCCTGCACCCGGCATCGCACGAGGTTCACGCCGTGCTCCTCGACGGCCCTGTCCCGGTACTGCTGGAATCCCTTGCCGAAGGTCCGCATGTCCATGTAGAAAATGGTGGTGTCGACGTCGGGGCCGCCATATGCCTTGGCCAGGACGGCCTCCTTGAGGGCGAACATGCAGCAGATGGAGGAGCAGTAATCCCTGCCCTGACGCCGGTTCCTGGACCCCATGCACTGGACCCAGGCGATGTTCCTGGCGGGCCGGCCGTCGGACGGCCGCCGGATCGCGTCACCCCTGTAGGTGCCGGAGCCGCTCATCATCCGCTCGAAAGCCAGCGAGGAGACCACGTCGGGAGAAACGGCATAGGATTTGACATCGTCGAACTCCCGGGTGTTGTAGAGCTTCACGCCGGAGGCCAGGATGATGGAATGGACTTCGCGGGTCTCCGTCTCGTCCTTGGCGTCCAGGTTGATCGCCCCCGTCGCGCACACCTTGAGGCACTCCCCGCAGCGGGTGCAGGCTTCCCTGTCGATGAGCAGCATTTTGGGGGTGTTGTGGGGGACGGGCTGGTAGATGGCTTTCCGTCGGGTCAGCCGATGATTGAGCTCATCGTCGACCTCCACGGGGCAGACGTCCAGGCATTCGCCCATTTCGTTGCAGAGAGACGGGTCGATGGAGCGGGCCCGCTTGAGAAGCTCGACCCTGTAGTCTCCGGCATTCCCCTGCACCGATGTGATCTCCGTGAACGGGAGGATCTCGATGTTTTCGTGAAAGAGGCTCTTGCGCATGCAGTACTGCGAGGCATACTCACGGCCCACCAGGGGCAGCATCCGGCACATGCCGCAGTGATCCGTCGGAAACTGGTAGTCCAGCTTGGCCAGAATGCCCCCCATGTGGGGAGAATCGTCGGTCAGCAGAACCTTGTAGCCGGTTTCAGCCAGCTCGATGGCCGCCTTGATTCCGGAAATGCCGGCGCCGGCTACGAGGACGGTGCCGATAGGCCTGTTTTCAGCCATATGTCCGCTCCTGTATCGGAAGTCGGTGGGTCAGAACTGGGGGACCGGAGACCATGGGGGAACGGCCTGCTCGTTTCAACGCCCCTCTCCTGACTTCCGTCTCCTCCTCTATTTGACCTGACCGGTCACCTCGACCAGCTCGTCCGCCTTGAATCCCGCCATGGGCTGCTCTTCATCCACCGACCGCCCCGCCTGGTAGCCGAACCGCGCCTGAGCCCTGTCGGCGCAGGTCCTGAAGATGGGCATCACGTCGATATCGTTGGGGCAGGCGCTGGTGCACTGGCCGCAGCCGACGCAGAAGAGGCTCATGTGGGTCATGCGGGTGAGGTGGTAGAGCAGGGTGTCGTTGGGCATCTTGAGAGTGCCGCCCTGGTCCGCCCACATCATGAACTGCTCGCCGGTGTGCCGGAAGGTGTCGGTGATGAAGACGCACTCCTTGCAGTAGCAGACAGGGCAGGCCACACGGCAGTTGTAGCAGTTGACGCAGGCCGCCAGCCGGTCTCCCAGCGCCTCGAAGCTGCCGGCTTCAGACCGATACTCGGCGAATTGGCGGTCCCTGGCTTCGGTGCGGGCCGCGACGAGCTTCTTCACGGCCTCGTCCCGGCCGGCGGGAGCTTCCCCGGCTTTGATGCCCGACTTATCCATGGCCTGCTCGCCCCTGGGAGTCAAAGCTTCGATGAAGACCCCTCCGTCTCCAGCTCCAATGGCACAGAGCCTCATGTCGACGTTCTCGGCCACGGGGAATTCGCAGATCCGGCAGGCGCCGATGATGTCGAAATCAGGCGTGGCGGTCTTTCCGGCCCGGGCGCTCTCCAGGAAGTCCTCGGAGGTCTTTCCCTGCTCCCGGTACCTGGCGAAGTCGGTGTTCTCATAGCGGCCGAAACAGTCCATGCCGATCATGAGGACGTCTTCCAGGCTCACCTGCTTGAGCTTGACCAGCTCCACCACGGCCCGGATCTCACAGGGGCGCAGGACCATCGCCAGCCGGCGGCCCGATGGGCGGGCGGTGAGTGAGGATGCGATCTTGGCGCCGCTCACGGCGGCCACCGGCGCGAAGGGATCCACGTGCGAGGTGTGGGCCGCGGAGGTGACGAGGGTGAGTCGAGCCCCTTTGCCGGGCTGTGCCATGGGAACGAGGAGGGCATCCACGGCGTCGTTTTCCAGCAAGCCCTTGAAAAAGCCGGCCAGCTCGCCGTTCAATCCATCCTTCTGGTAAGACAGTTTTGCGAATTTAGCCATTTTCGGTCACTCCGTGTCCTCGGTCGTAAGCCATCAGCTTGCCATGAGACCCAGCTTTCGCAGGGGGCTGGGTCCAAGCGCTCTCAGCCTGGCTGTCATGTCGTCCGCGACTTCCTTCAGCATGTTTCCCTCGCTGGCGGCAATCCACCGCAGCCAGAATCGATCCTCGCCGATCCCGTATTGCCCGAGCACCTCGGTGACGAGGGCCACCCGCCGCCGCGCCTTCATGTTGCCGTTGATGTAGTGGCAGTCTCCGGGCCAGCACCCGCCGATGAGGACGCCGTCCGCGCCGTTGACGAAGGCCTTCAGGACGAACTTGGGGTCCACCATGCCGCTGCACATGACCCGGATGATCTTGACGTTGTCCGGGTAGGACAGGCGGGAAGTGCCGGCGAGATCCGCCGCGGTGAAGGTGCACCAGTTGCAGAAGAAAGCTACGATTTTGGGCTCGAATTCGCTCATCGCCAGGGGCTCCTTAGTTGAGTAAGATCCCGTCTATCTCCGCAAAGATCTGTTTGTCGGTAAAATGCCTCACCTTGGCCGCGCCGCTGGGGCAGGCCCCGGAGCAGCTTCCGCACCCCTTGCAGACGGCACTGTTGACCACGCTGATCCCCGCGCCGGGGCTGAACTCGATGGCCGAATAGGCGCAAAGCCCGATGCAGAGCTGGCATCCGACGCAGATGTCGGGGTCGATGCTGGAGATCATGGGCGGGATCTCCACCTGACCCGCCGAGGTCAGGGCCAGACATTCCGCCGCGGCCCCCTTGGCCTGGGCCACCGTGTCGGGGATGTCCTTGGGGCCCTGGCAGGCGCCGGCCAGGAAGACTCCGCTGGTGGGGGTGGAAACGGGGGCGAGCTTGGGATGCTGCTCCTGGAAGAATCCATCCTGACCGATGCCGATGCCGAACTTGCGCATGACATCGGGTGCATCCGGCCTGGCCTCCATGGCGGTGCACAGAATGACCATCTCCACCTTGATCTCGATGAGGCGGTTGGAGAGAGTGTCCTCTCCCTTGACGGTCAGGATTCCGTTGGCATCCTCGGTGATGGATCCGGCCTTGCCGCGGATCATCCGGACGCCCTCGGCCTGGACCTTCTTGTAGAACTCCTCGTACCCCTTACCAAAGCAGCGCATGTCGATGTAGAAGTTGTAGACCTCGGTGTCGTGACCGCACTTGTCCTTGAGGAGATGCGCGTACTTCAGAGCATACATGCAGCACGTGCGCGAGCAGTATTCGTGATAGTTCTGGTCGCGGCTGCCCACGCAGTGGAGGATGGCCACGCTCCTGGGGGGGGAGGTGAACTTGAGCGGGTCTTTCAGATCCCGCTTCAGAAGCTTTCCCGACGTGGGGCCGGTGGCGTTGGAAAGACGCTCGAACTCGATGTTGGTGAAGACGTTCCGGTACCTGCCGTAGCCGTACTGGGTCATCTTCGAGGGATCCATGGGGTCGAAGCCCGTGGCGATGATGATGGAGCCGACCTCGAGGGTCTCCTTCCTGTCGGTCATGCCGTGATCGATGGCGCCGGCTTTGCACTGGTGGACACAGAGCTTGCACTCGCAGCAGCTTCCGCACACCACGCAGCGGGATGCCTCGGCCACGGCCTGCTCCTCGGTGAATCCCAGCTCCACCTCGTTGTAGTTGTGGATGCGCTGGGCCACCGGGAGGACAGGCATCTTGGCCCGGGGCGCCCGCACGATGTTTTCGGGGATCCCCTTCCAGTTGGTCCCGCTGGGCTTGCCGGGTCTCCTCTCCGCCAGCTCTTCACCCTGAAGGTACTTCTCGATGGAGATGGCCGCCTGCTGCCCCGCCGCCACGGCCTCGACGGCGTTGGATGGCCCGGTGTAGAGGTCTCCGCCGGCGAAGATGCCCGGGAAGCTGGTCTGATAGGTGACGGGGTCGGCGGCGACGGTCCCCCATCGCGTCATCTGGATCCCCTCGGTGCCCTCCAGGAACCTGGGGTTGACCTGCTGACCGATGGCGGGGATGACCATGTCGCAGGGGATGTCGAATTCCGAGCCGGCCAAGGGGACCGGTCTCCGCCTCCCCGATTCGTCGGGCTCGCCCAGCTCCATGCGGACACAGCGGACTCCCGACACTTTTCCGTCCTCGGTGAGGATGGCGATGGGATTCACCAGCAGCTCGATCTGGATGCCTTCCTCCTCGGCGGCCTCGATCTCGCTCTTCACCGCCGGCATCTCCGAGCGGCTCCGGCGGTACAGGATCCTGACCTCGGCGGCTCCCTGCCGTATGGCCTCGCGGCTGGCGTCGATGGCCACGTCGCCGCCGCCGACGATCGCCACCTTCTTCCCGGTCCTGACGGGCTGCCTGTAATTGAGCAGGTTGAGGTAGTCGATCCCGTGGAGGACGCCTTCGGCATCCTCGTTGGGGATGTTCAGCTTCACGCTCCGGGGGGCTCCCGCTGCCAGAAAGACGGCCTTGAACCCCTCGTCAAAAAGGCCGCCGACGGGGCGGTCCGTGCCGACGCTGGTTTTCACCTGGATGTCCACGCCCAGCCTCTGGATGTACTCGATCTCCTGATCGAGGACAGCGGGAGGCAGCCGGTAGTCCGGGATGCCGTAGCGGAGGACACCTCCCGCCAGGGGGGCGGCTTCAAGGATCGTGGCGTGGTAACCGCTTCTGGCCAGGAAGTAGGCCGCCGAAAGGCCGGCGGGTCCCGCGCCGATGATGGCCACCTTCTCGGTCTCCGGCTTCCATTCGATGGTCGGCACGTCCAGGGTGCTCCAGTCCACCTGGTCCGAGGCGAACCGCTTCAGCTTGGAGATGGCCAGGGGAGAATCCACCACCTCCCTGCGGCATCGACCCTCGCAGGGTGCCGGGCAGACACGGCCGAGGGAGCCGGGGAGCGGCATCTTCTCCAGGATCAGCTCCAGGGATTCCCGGTATTTCCCCACCTTGATGAGGGCCACGAACCCCTGAATGTTGATGCCGGCCGGACAGGTCTGGACGCATGGCGCCCGGTCCTTCTTATCGATGGCATAACGGACCGGAACGGCCTGGGGGAAGGAGATGTAAATGGACTTGCGCACCTTGGTCCGGACGTCCCACTCGTTGGGGGCGTCGATGGGACAGACCTTGGCGCAGTCCCCGCACCCGGTGCAGTTGGGCTTCACATATCGGGAGTGCTGGTTGACGGTGACCTTGAAGTTGCCCACGAAGCCGCTGACGCTCTCCACCTCGGTGCTGGTCATCAGCTGGATGTTCCTGTCCTGGCCGACGGCCACCATCTTCGGCGTGCCGATACAGGCCGCGCAGTCGAGGGTCGGAAACGTCTTGTCGTACTGCAGCATGTGCCCGCCCACCGTGGGCTGCCGCTCCACCAGGTAGACCTTGTTGCCGGAGCTGGCGATGTCCAGGGCCGCCTGCATGCCGGCGATGCCCCCGCCGACCACCAGGGTGTTGGGGTTGACGGAAAACCGGCTTGGGAAAAGCTCGTTCTGCTGAGTCACCCGCATGAGGCCGGCCCGCGCGATGACGATGGCCTTGGCGGTGGCCGCGTCCTCGGTCTCCGTCACCCATGACCCGTGCTCCCGCACCGTGACCATGTGGAAGGCGCGGTAAGGGTTCAGACCGGCTCTCTGGCAGGCGGCGCGGAAGGTTTTTTCATGCATGCGGGGAGAGCAGGCGGCCACCACCACGCGGGTGAGGTCATGGTTTCTGATCTCCTTCTCGATGAGGTCCTGCCCCGGGTCCGAGCACATGAACAGATAGTCCCTGGCCACCACGACCCCGGGAAACGTGGCCGCATATTCCACCACCTCCTTCACTCTCACGCGGTACGCGATATTGATCCCGCAGTGGCAGATGAAAAAACCGATTCGCTCAGACATTACGGCCCTCCTGAGAAATGCTCACCACCTTGTTTCCGGTCTTGGCCAATGAGTCGGACAGGTCAATCGACTGGAGAAGCAGCTCCGCGACATCCTGGACCCTGATCCTGTCGCCGACCCCCAGCCTGGCGATGGACTCGTTGAGGGTGCGGATGCAGTAAGGACAGGCCGTGGCGATGACCTCGGCGCCGGTCCCCATGGCTTCCTCGATCCGAACCGCTCCAAGGCCGTCCTTGCCGGCGCCGTCCTTCCAGGAGCCGCCGCTGCCGCCACCGCAGCAGAAGCTCCGCTCCCGGCTGTTCTGCATTTCGATCAGTGTGACTCCCGGAACGGACCGAAGGATCCTCCGCGGGGCGTCATAAATGGATGCATGCCTGCCCAGGTACCGCGGGGCGTCATAAATGGATGCATGCCTGCCCAGGTAGCAGGGGTCGTGGTAGGTCACCTTGAGATCGAGGGGTTTGAAGGGGCGGATGGCTCCCTCCCCAACGAGTCGATCCAGGAGCTCGGTGGAGTGAGCGTGAACCATGTTCCCCAGCCCTTCATAATTCCGGCTGAAGGCATGGAGGCAATGGGGGGAGGTCGTCAGGATCTTGCTCACGCCGGCCTCCAGAAACATCTCGGTGTTCCTCCGGGTCAGCTCGGCCACGACTTCGGATGCCCCGATCCTGCCGGCCATCTCTCCGCAGCAGCTCTCCCTGGCTCCCAGCGTGCCGCAG